>CAKUYO010000001.1 GCA_934716995.1 uncultured Bacteroidales bacterium
AACCTTGTCTTGCGGCGCAACACGCGCCGCGCTCATAGTCATACAGACACTTGGTGTCAACTCCTGGGTAAACGCCCCGTATCCTATAACGAACAACCCGTTAATCACCCGTTAACAACCCGTTAATCACCCGATAATCACCCGATAATCACCCGATGCGGTTAGCATAAAGGATAATAATAGGGAAGGATTAAAAAGATGGTGTCTAATAAGTTAAAAAACATCGAACAAACAAGTCTGAGGACTTGACCGCGGACGGGGCGTGCCACCCTACTTCGCATAAGGCTTGCAGGGAACCCGGGCGTCCGCGCCACCGACCATACGATATCATTTTACGAAAAACAACATCAAAAAGAGGCTGACTACACTTGTTAGACAGCCTCTTTTTTTGCTATTATACTACCGTATTATTTAGCGACAGAACGTTTCTGCTTCGGGAAATTGAAATGGTATGCCACCTTGATGCCGGCATCGACATAGCCCAATTTATTGACATAGGTGTCGGTAGCCGAGACAACCGATGCCGTAGCCTTGCTCCCCTCCGACGGGGGTGTTACATTGATAAGGCTCTTGTTGGCGGTTTCGCCCTTGAAAGCACTGACAACACTATAGTTGGCATAGACACCCAAACCAAGAGCATCCCCGTTGCGCAGACTCCACTCATAGCCGATTTCAGCCGTTAAGAGCAGGTTGGCTTTCCACTGGTTGTGGTTCTTACCTTTGTCGTTAAGTTGGTCATTATCCAAACGACCTGTAATGGCTTCGTTGGTAACATGTACGCCCTCCTCTTGGAAATATGCATCTACAGTAGGCGCAGTGATGGTCTGCTGATAGGGAGTATAGAGCGGTAGGAGGAGTTTTGGACCGATATTGAAGAACAAGCCTTTCTCGGTAACCAAAGAGAACAAGAGGGGTACTTCGAGTTGCAGTTGGCGGTCGCAGGAAGTAACCTTGTCGGCAGTAAGGGTATAATCCACAGCCCCCTCGTCGGTATTAACAGTATAAGAGTCGTTGACATCCAGATTGATACTACTCTGCGCATAGCCCAGACTCAAGCCCGTAAGGATACCCAAATCGACAGGACGTCCGAACTTGGTCCAATAGTAGGCATACTGCAGGTCGAGCATAGCGTCAAAGCCGCCGGGGCGTTTGCTGTCGCGGTTGAGCGCATGGAGCATATTGGCATAACCGCCCCTGAGACCGATGGAGAAACGCTGGTAGTTCTCCTGTTTCGGCTGGGCAGTAATGGTATATGCTGCGTCCTGGGCAGGTTTGTCCTCCACTACCGTTTCCTGAGGTTGCTCCACAACCGATGTCGTATCGTGTTTGGAGAGCGCCGTATCGGCTTTCAGCGTCTCGCTCCCATGCAGTTGGGCTTGCTGCTCAATCTCACGCTGCTGGAGTTCCGACATGTGTTCTTTCTCCTCCGCCTGCTGATTGACCTGTATCTTCTGTTGCTCCTTCTGTTGCCGGGCCGCAGCCTGTGCTACGGTGTCTTCGCGCGCCACCGCCCCCTTGAGCATAATGCCGTCAGGGCGCACCCACGACATAATACCCTTGAGCAGCACACCGTCGGAGAAGCGTTTTGTACCTATCTGCAGGATCGGGTGCGATACATAATAGACCCACGTACTCATACGTTCCCCTGTCAGGTAGTGGGTATTATCACGCTTGATAACCACCGTATCGCCCACTTGCCATTGAAAATCGGAGGCTGTATGGTCTGCAGGTGTCTGTGCCGAAGCACAAACACCGACAGAAACCAATGCCATCACCAGTGCAGCCTTACACAGATGTGCTACGCTACCGAATGTCATATATTTAATCTCTTTCATTGTATTGAATTTCATTGTTTGTCAATCCGTTTACTTAACCACATAGCGCAAAGTAATCTTTTCGCCGTCGCATTGTACATCCACCATATAGTAGCCTGTATCCGAAGCCGCATTCATAAGGAAGGTCTCTGCATCGCGAGATGTATAAGCGGCAACCTTTTGTCCGGTGGAAGTATAAACCACGATGCCGGTTTCCATATCCGGATTAAGGTTCAGCACCTGTATCTGCTCCTCGGGCAGCACTACATTCGGACGCAATTCCGGTGCCTTGCTGCCGGTGGTGCAAGTAAGAATAACCGTACGTGCCTCGGCTGCGCAATCGCTCTCGGAAGATGCCGTGTGTATGATACGGGCATAATATGCGCCCTCCAAGGTCTCGGCATTGTCCGTGGTATAGTAGAAGCCCGTCGCCACCTCGGTATCGGCATTGACATCGGGTGTCGCGCCTGCCATCTTGTACCAGTGTACATCCGCCTCGGTGATGTTCCAATCGGGGAACTGCTCACGGATACTATTGAGGTTGATCATCAACAGACGGTCGGAGTACATCGATTTGGCGGGCAGGTTGCTCAACGCAGGGTTGTTGTCGGCATCAGGTTGCTCTACCGAGACGACCCATGTGGTGTCTTGGGTAGCGCAATCGCTGCTGATCTCGCAGCGGATGGTAACCTCTTTCGTCCGCCCGTCCAACGCCTTGTCTGCAATGGCGTTCCAAGCCCCGCCTTGCTGCAAGAACCAGCGGATAGCGGTGTTGGGCGCAAAGAGCGGATCTGCTGCCACAGCCTGCTCCAAGGCAGCCGTAGCACGGGCGGTATCTACCACCTGACCGCACACCGCAAGGACATCATCCTGTGCAATAGCCGGCATAAAGAAATGATATACATAGAGTTGGTAATGATAGAGCGAATCAACATCCCCATTGACCGGGTCGAGCACTCGTATGCTATCCGTCCACGTGGTATCGGTATAGACAGTGAGAGCCTGCAAACGGGAAACATAATCGCTGCCGACACAGACGGTATCCACAACCGTTTTTTCCTCAGCGAGCGCAGGAGTAACCGTCAGCGTAAGGGTATAGCGTACGCTGTCGCAACCTGTAGCAGCATAGTATGCGGTATCATAATACGTACCTGCTTTTGTGATGACAGAATCGCGCCAAGTATGCCAGGGATAGGTCTGTCCCTCTTTGATAACCGCCTTTTCCTCCGGCATATCCGTAGCGGAAAGAACCGTCAGATAGAGTGTGTAGTACTCTTTGGCGCACCCTGATTCATAATACACGGTATCATAATAAACGCCCGTCTCGGAGAGTTGCATACCACTACGCCAAGCATAGATATCTCCATCACAAACCGTATCACGTTCAATGGTATCTTTGAGCAATTGGAGCGTGGTGATGTTATAGACATATACCGAGTCGAAGTCAATGTCGGTATCATGGATTGTTAGTGTATCATTCCACGTGGTGTCATTGAGAATGATATGCGAACTTACACGACCGATGTACTCGCTGCCAGCGCAGGTTGCATCCTGTATCTCAGGAGCCACCTTGTATATATATGCCTCGGGAACAAAGTCAAAGTCCTGACCAAACAGCGAATCACCACATTCGGTTAGTGCCACATAGCGCAAGATTACTTTCTGCTCATATTTGCCCAAACGGTCGGTGGTCAGAGGGCTGTACGTACCTGTCAGCGTATCCTTGCGCTGCCATACAACAGACTCCACGACCATATCCGTTTCGCCCTTGTCTTGTGCGAACTGCCGCAGCAGGGAAGTGGTAGCACGAGAGACATTGATGCTCTTTCCGCAAGCCACCGTCGGTTGATAGGGCAACTCGGTATAGAGAACGGGGAGGGTCTTTACTTTGATTGTATAGATATACAACGAGTCGATAGTACGCGGGCGACCGAGCGTATCCGGTACAACCAGTTGTTTCACAGTGCGAATAACAGTATCCTGGTGAATCGTCGTAGCCGGCAGCAACTGCGAAGCCGTATTCGGGCAAACCGTATCATACAAAGCAATGCTGTCGGTGCGCCACGGAGCCACCATAAACGTATAAGGGTAGGACAAGACATTCTCGCACGAGTCCTCGATATGCAGCCAGAGCGTCTTGGTATGTATGTCCTTGGGCAGGATGGCAGTGGTATCCGCCCACGTATTGCCCGCTGCATCGTCCGACCACCAGAGCGTATCAATCGGAGATATCGAATCAATGCTGCCATAGTAACTGCGCAATGCCGCAAGCGAAGAATCGACGAACAGGCTCATTCCCTCTACCAGCAACGGCGCGGCATGGAGTGTCTGCAACTGCTCAGCAGGTATCTGTTTGGCAGCGACGAGCGGTGTTACCTTGTAAGTAAGCACCGAGTCGCGCATCGCAGTACCGTCACGCCAACTGATGGTAGTATCCAACTGCTGCGAAGCAACATCGTCGTCGAACACCATCATATTGATATAATACCACTTGTCGCCTACAAAGACGGAATCACGGTATTCCGATCCGTCGCACGCAGTGGCATAGATCGTGTCAAAGCCTTGTACACGCTCTGACTCCGGCACCAAAGAGGCAAAGATCTTCGTGGTCTTGTCCGAGCAATAGAGTATCTGCAAGTTAGGCCAACCGGCTTGTTTGACCACATCGCGGTCGATATTCTGCGAGACGGTATCGCCGGCAGCAAGTGTATGCTCCAGATACTTTACCTCCTGGTCGCACTCCCACATAATCTTCGCACTGGTCCCGGTCTGCTCCTGCTTGTCGAGGTTTACGATAGACAAGCGCATATCATAGCCCTCGGGAATGGAAGCCGAGTCCAAACGCACCTGGTACCACAAGCAACTTGTTTTCTCCTGCTCCGTACTGCCCGGATGGATATTGCCGTTGATCCAATCGAAATCGATGGCATTGAGGCAGTCATCCCCCTTGCTCAACGTAATATCGAAGCGGAACGATATAGCACGGTCGGCACTGACGCGTACATAGACACGTGCGCTGTCGAAAGCGTTGAACTGCGTACGCTCTACGGTATATACCAATGCCTCACCGCCCGCAATAGTCCGCTGACGGAAAGTCATCTCGTGTTCTACGGGGCATACCCAACTGATTTCCGCCTTTGCCACAACGGGACTGTTATCCAGGTTGCGGATAGTGAGCGTACCATTGCCCGAAGTATTCTCCTGCAGGTTGCGGATATCCACGGCATACCATGCCGGCACGCCAGCCTCGACATTGTATGTGGTATTCGGCACCGCCTCGACAGCCTCCGCACAAGCCGTAACAGGCTCAATGGCAGCAAAGTCGCGAACCGAAGAAGTGATACGCGCCTGCTGTCCTGCCGTGGTGGTAATCTTCAGATAGAGATAATCCGAACCGAAGGCACTGAAGACATCGCTGCTGATCTCCTTGCTGCGTTTCTGCCCGATACCGAGCGCAAACGACTCTGCCATAATCGCTGCGGAATCGCAACTCGTATAGAGTCCGGCTTGCAGCGTTCCCGCTTTGGTACCGAGGTTCTCGATGCTGAAAGTAATCAGTTTGTTGAGAGCAACCACGGCTTTCTTGTCCAGACGATACCAGCGGGTGGTCGTCTCGTCTTGGATACAGGTGTCGCCTACCGCATAGTTGGCGGCATGCAGACAGTCCTCACCGGTGTTCGGATCGACCAAATCCACTTGGAACTGCAGTCCGTTGCCAATGAGCAGCACCATAATGCTGTCGTGCTTGGCAGCCAACTGCTCCGCCGTACTGCGTTCCACCAGTTTATACAATTCCTGCCCTGCACCTACGCTTACCGATTTGCTCTGCATAGCCTCCGTAACCGGGCAATGGTAAGCCACCTGTGCCGTAACGGTCTGCTTGGTAGCACTGGTCAGGTAGATACGCGGGGTCTTTGCCGATGCGATCATCTCGTCCAGTACCGCCTTGCTGACATAATACCATGTAGTATCGGCAGTGGTGGAATAACGTTGTCCCCAGCCGAAAGCCACCATATCCTCGGGGCAGTCGATGGCAGTGAACGGCTCCGGATCAACCAGTTCCGCCTCTACATGCACTGCCTGCGAACTGCTCAAGCGCACATAGACGGTATCGCCCAGAGTCTCCAATGTAGAGTGGGCAATCGTGGTGCTCTTGGTCTGCAAGCCGCGAAGCGTCGTGGTTTGGGTCTGCGGCACATCGCACGGGCAGGTGAATGCCACCTGCGCCTCTACATCGGCTGTTGCATTGGCCTTGTTGCTGATGCTGACGCGGATATCTTTGTTCCCCTGCTTGGCAGCACGCAAATCCACCATATACCACAGCGCGGCATCGGCTTGCTGGTCGTTGCCGCTTACCCAGTTGAACAGAACCGCCGAGCGGCAACTGCTGCCCTCGTCCTCTTTGACCATCGTTACACGGAAAGCAATCGGCTGCGAAGAGATGACACGGAAATAGAGCGTGTCGATACTCTTGTCTATGCCGTTGATAAAATCGCGTCCGAACGTTTTTTCATACTTGACGCCTGCAGCGAGCGACATAGTGCGCTCCGTATTGGCTACGTTGTCGGGGCACTCAAGGCTCATCTCCGCCTCGATCCGGGCGGTTGCCGCACCGAGGTTGCTGATAGTAAGAGCCGGTACGAGCGTGGTTGCACGCACGTCTGCCAGTCCGACCTTGTACCAAACGGTATCTTGGGCAGCCTGTTTGTGTCCGTATGTCCAGTCGAAAGCCGTAGCATGGAGGCACGCATCGTCCTCCACTTTGACAGGCATATCCGTCAGTTCGGCACTGAACACAATATCTTGGTCGGTCTCTACGCCGACATACACCGTGTCGCTCGCCATCATACCGAAGGTATTCCAACTGATGGTCTTGTCGCGTTGTGTCTGTGCGGCAAGCGTACGCGAAACGGTCTGCAGATCGCTGTACGGGCACTCGAAAGCGATGCTGCCCTTGAGGGCTGCCGTCTTGCTGCCGAGGTTTTTCACGTGTAGCAGAATATCTTTCTTGTCGGATTTGGCGGACTTGATGTCCACAGCATACCAAACCGTGGTATTGGCAGACTGACGATGTTCGGTATTCCAGACAAAGTCCATACCCGTTTTGCAGGCTTCGCCCTCATGCAGACGGCGGAGACGCCCCGAGAACGAGAGCGGCTGGTCGGTGGTCAGACGTACATATACATACTCCGCACTCAATCCGTCCAACATATTCGGTTCTATGGTCTTGGTTGCGGAAGCGTCCGCACCGAGTTGCATAGTGCGGGTGGTAACGCTATACGGTTGGGCAACAAACGCTACCTCGGCTTTGATAGTAGCCTTGGCAGTCCCACGATTGACGACCGTCAGTTCGGGAACCATACCCTTTTGGCGGAGCGATGCCAAGCGTATCTTGTAGATATATTCCCCGGCACCGGTATTGTAAGTGGTATTCAAAACGGCTTCTGTGGCACCGGTACCATCAAAAACAGGTGTAGCCGGCACATCGGCATCCACCAACTGCGCCGTGATCTGCACAGGTTGCGCACTATTCACACGCACATACACCTCGTCCGCCGACAGCATATCCAATACAGAGCGGCTGATGGTCTTGGTGTAGGTCTGCCCCGCTGCCAACCAGGCTCCGCGCGAGGTCAAACCCGTACTCGGGCAATCGAAACTGATGCCGCCGGTAACCGTAGCGGCAGCCGAACCCATGTTGCGCACCACAACGGCAATCTCTTTGCCGGTAGCGGCTTTGGCGGCACGCAGATCCACCTTGTACCACACGCTCTCGGCGGTTTGCGACACACCTGCCGTCCAGTTGAACACGGTGGCGGTAAGGCAGGCATCATCGATGTCGGACGTAGCATACACCTTGGAGGTGATAGCGATACGCTGGTCGGTGGTCAGGCAGAGATAGACCTCGGTCTGCTTCATCTGGATAAGCATTCCGCCGGCTACCGTCCAAACACGATACTCTTTGCCCGACAGCGTATAGTCGCGTTTCTCGGTCTGCCCCGCCAAGGTACCCTGGATATGCACATTGGCTGTGTTATCGGTCAAGTTGGTCAGGAAAATAGCCAAGGTAGGTGTTTCTTCCTCATAAACAGGGTCTAACGAAACACGATACCATACCGCGGAGGCACTGCCTCCCTGCACGTTGCCGTTCTCCCAGTCAAACTCTATGGCATTGGCTTTGGTAGAACCATCGCCTTTGCCGATAGCCATTGCCGGAAGACAGCATAGCATTGCGGCCACAATCAGAAGATAAAGTTTTTTCATTGTATATTGTATTTTTTACGTTTCTATTTTATCTCACATTTCTCCTACAAATCGTTATAGGATGCGCTTAGGATACGCATAGGATAGAAAGATAAAAAAGCCTATCCACCCGACATCCACCTGACATCCACCCGTGTTTGTTAATTAGACGTTACTTTTCCGGGAACATATAATTCGCCATATAATTAAACCATTAATTTCTTTTCCGGTAACATACACATTTTATGTCTCCATTAATTGCCATTAATTGACCATTAAAAAAGCAACGTTAATTAGCATCTTGTCCGAGCAGGGTATATCGTTTGCCGCTGCGCACCACATAAACAGTACCGTCGGGCGCGCAGTAGAGGCGGGACGGGGGCACCGTCGGGCGCGTATCCGCTATTGCCGTCGGCACCTGCTCCTGCACCGAGAGTTCCACCTGCCGCGTGCATTGGTTTCTGCGCGTAATCGTATAACTGTAATCGCCATAGGCGTCTATCCATTGGTTGGCCTCCTCGTAGAAATAGCCTTCCGCCATATCCGCCGGCAGGACATAGACGGTATCATATTCCGTCTCGGGGGCGGAGAACGACACCCGTATATCCATATCGGCATACGTATCCTCATCTATCCAACCCGCACTCCGTATGGCGGTGTCCCGGTTGCATACTATGCCGTTCACCTCTATGGTCTTTCCCTCGCAGACCGTGGTGTCTATGCTGACGGAAGTGTGTGCCGTCAGGTGCTCCACACAGAGCAGATAGCGCTCGTCGCACTGCCCGGCGGCATGGATCGTAAAATCATAGTCGCCGTATCCGCCCTTGGCGATATACTCCTGATTACGATAGACCATCGGCAGTTGGGCGGCTTTCACACGCACGGTGTCGCGCTGCGGTTCGGGGGCGGTGATGGTCAGGTTGTAGGCACGGATATACACCGTATCGCCCCGGTACCACGCAGTATCATTGTTGTAGCGGGTGGTTTGGGTGAGCAATGTGTCGGTCAGTTGCAACCCTTTGCCCTGACAGACAACGGTGTCGGTAACCTGCGGCACAAAGCGCGGATTGGTGCGGAAACGGATACGCCCCACCTTATCCGACGCATGCGCAAAATGGAAGAACAGCGATTCACCCGCTTTGCGGGCGCTCTGTATCAGCGTCGGGTCGGGGAAAAAGAGTTTGGCAGAATCGGACAACAGGGCGCGTGCCACTT
Organism: uncultured Bacteroidales bacterium; assembly: GCA_934716995.1. Taxonomy (GTDB): domain Bacteria; phylum Bacteroidota; class Bacteroidia; order Bacteroidales; family Paludibacteraceae; genus Colicola. Next base: position 9,273 of record CAKUYO010000001.1, read on the forward strand.
CGGTACCGCTGCAACTACCGCGTGTTACCCATACTTCACAAGGGCTGTTTTTCGCCTCTTTCCATTGTACAAATGCGCTCCCGCTTTGCGGCAGGCGGCTTGCCTCCCACTCATAGACATCGTCTGCGTGGTTGCTCACGTAGGTCATACTCGTCCGGACGGGCAGTGTGGCTTCGCAGGTGGAGTGAGGCCCCTCGTTGTAGGGGAAGACATACACTTGCCCGCTGCCTTTGCCGTTGGGATAGACGCGGATATGCGGCGTCAGCGCACTGATCAGCGAGCCCGCAGCATCGCCCATCTCGTCTATCTTCTGGTTGATAGAAGCGGCATCCATCTCGCGCATCTGGTCGCGCCCGATAGTCATGAATATGGTAGGCGTCTTGCTGGAGCAGAGGGCATAGACCTCAAGCGTAACCGGGCAGTCGGCAAACCAGTAGGCGGTCAGCCCCTTGCGCACATCGTCCACCGAAGCGGTGTACCATACGGTATCGGAGATCTGCTCGCTCAGCGGGAAACGGAATGTAGAACCGCCCTCGTAACAATCGCAGAAATAGTAGGGGGCTTTCAGCGAAACTTGCAGTTTGCTGCATGTCCAACTGGCAGCATCCTCGTCCGCCCCGATAACCATCGAATCCGAGGTCTGCGCCATTGCCCGCCAAGCGGCTTCAGTCTGCGCACTGCTATACGAAACCGCTGTCAGCGACAGCAGCAGAAACATCAATATATATTTTAGCCTAAACATATAATTGTTACAGATATACAGACACAAAAAAAGCGATAACCTGATCTATTGAATTACCGCTTTGCTTTTCTGTCTCCACCAATTGCACCCTCCCGATATTTTTTAGGCTCCATTAATTGCCGTTAATTAACCATTAATTTCCCTCCGTATATCAGCACCAATACACGTTATTTATGACTCCGTTAATTGACGTTAATCAATCATTAATTTTTTCTCCACTAACAGCCATTAAAACGCCATTAAAAGTTTTCTCATAGCCAATCATATCTTATTTCTTATTCAGTACCAAGTCCAATCCCTGCTGTATATAGAAAGGAAACTTCAAGTCGCTGGAGATAAGAGGCATATTCTCAGTGATAGCCTGCGCTATGATCACGTGGTCTGATGGATCGTTGTGAAACTCCGGTGTGTCCAACCCTGCATAAGTAAGCAAATGCTCCTTGCGGATAGGCAGCACTGTAATGAAATAGTTATCCTCAATATCACGAACCATATCCGTTGCAGACTTCCATTGTGTTGCACATACACCCTTACACCTATACAGATGCACTAACTCTTTTACAGATTCCGCACTAATATACAATTGATTATCATAGTCATCCAAAATCGCTTGCACATCCCGACACAACCAGTCTTTTGCAGTTGCGGCATAAATAAATATATTAGTATCTAACAAATATCGCATTAAGGCAAAAGCGTTGGGTCGTTAATGATAATCGTACCTTGAGAACGCAAACACGCTTCCCAAAATTTACTAATTCTTTTAGATTTTTTATTCTCTGAAAGATTTGTTGTCGTTGTATTATTTTCCATAATTTTTATTGTTTGTATTCTAAATAGTTTATGATGATAGTTTTCGCCATTACACATACATCAAATACGATCCAAAATGGTCGGATCGTACACAATCCATGTGTCTTTGTACTTTTGGCAGGCTTCCCAAAACTTACTTACTCTTTTGGGTTTGTCGGCAGCAACAGTCTGCTGCGTCGTAGTCTTGTTCTCGTCCATAATATAGTCTGTGCGACAAAGTCCGTGCCAAACAGGCGATAGAGCGTTCGTCGGCGCAAAGATACGACAAAAATATCATTCCTGCAAGTCGTGTCGCCGGCAATCACTTTTCTGTCTCCGTTAATTGCCGTTAATTAACCTTTAATTTTCTCCACTAACAACATTTGATTCATATTTGAGCATAGTGAAATTAATTAATGGTTCAATTATATGGCTCATTATATGTTCCAAGAAAATTAACGTCAAATTACACGATAATTAACGTTGCTTTTAATGGTCCTTTAACGGGCATTAATGGAGGATATAAAAACGGGCATTAATGGAAAATACAACGGAGACCGCATACAAAACGGTAAATCAATATGTCAAAGGTCGCTTGGTGTGCGGAGGTGCAACAAAGGTTGTGCCACAGCGCACCGATGTACCTCTCTGCATATATCCCAACGCAGAAAGGTGAGAGATTGGCAGACTAACGGACTACCACTTTGGCAGTCTCCTGCTCGCCACGCACCATATAGATACCTGCGGGGAGGGAGAAAGCGGTCTCGCCAGTCATATATCCGGAGGCAACCAACTGCCCTGCCGAACCGTAGATACCCACTTGCTGCGGCACCACAGGAATAACCATTACCCCGCCGTCCACACTATTCACAATCAACGTCCGTCCGCCCGACACGGTAGGCACACCTGTCGTTGCCGTCTCGTTGCCGTAAGTTACGACACCTGTACGTATGTTGATACGTTGGGGTGCGGCTCCCGCTTTCGACTGAATACCATTTATCAAAAAGGCAGTTACCGGCTGAATTATATTTTCACCGCCATCTTCATTTGCCGTAAAGGATTCATCGCCTATGTCATTTCCATAAATCCACAATGAGGGTGATTCTGAGATCAAGTCTACAAACGTACTATTACCTGATATAGAAACCGTATTTACCGCCGGTGTTGCAGATAACAACTTGTCTTGAGAATCCTTGCCACTGACGACCTGCGGACCACGTCCGACAAAAACCAGCAATTTACCCGACCAATAGTCCCAAAAGGTCCGTTCTTCAATTTCCACACCCTCATCTCCGTTATCAATCTTATTCCAGCACCCGACACAATAGGGGAATAACAGCGAATAGGTATTACCTTTTCTGAACACCACCTCATCTTCCCCTATAGAGATATAATTCCACTCCGGTTCCAAAGAACCTCCATCAGCGGAAAGTTGCCACGTATCACCGGCTTCATAAGCATAGAAATTTGCCTTTGCGGCATTTGTCCCTACATAAGGTACCAAATTCCGCATACCGCGATATTTCTTCGTATAGGTGGAATAATCAAACTTGCCATTCTTGTTTTTGATGGTATATATACCACCGGGCAGAGTATCTTGGCTAAATTCATATCTTAACCATGAATTATATAAATCGTTATACGAACCATTGGACATCTGATCCATACCCAACACATAATACGCCAAGAAGTAACTAAAATCCACATTGGCAGTAGCCTGTAGCCGCAGTGCTTCAGACCGTCCCTTTCCTTCAATTGCCGTTACATCTCTGAGAATAGAATCCGGATAAGATTCCAACACATAAAGTTCCTGAATATCAAACGGAGCCGTAAATGTCATCCAGCGATCCGCCATTGCAGGAATAATAGTTATCAATTCGCCCTGTATGGAGAAATCTTCCGCATTCGTTATTTGTGAATAATAGTTGTTTGTAGCATTCTCGTCAAATTTAATGGTTGCGCCATATTCGGGAGATTTATAGTTACCACCATCGATAACATTGACCATATTGTCATCGATCTTAGTCCACAGCAGATTGTTAACATCGTGGGTAGCATCAACCTGTGCAACCATATCACCACCAAAAGGCTTAGACAATACTGTTCCGCTGGAGGTAGCCCCTGCGCTCAAAGCAGGTACACACATAGCCCAAGGGATTGACGTCTTACCGACAACTTCCTCCTGACCTATATACGAGCAAGGAAGCATCAGATTGACATTGCCCTGTTCGTCAGCGGTAATACTATTTTGACCATACAAATAGCCTGCCTTGCTATAATACTCTCTTAATGTACCTTCTTCGCCACCCATAGACAATGGAAAATCAAACTCTGCCATACCATTAGGTTTTGTCCCCGTAGATTGCACCTCCAACTTGCACAAGGCAGTACCCATACGGTCTTTAGCCGAAGATCCTTTGTCACTATACGAACTGCAAGCATAGATATTGCAGTTGTATGAACCACCATTGATAGTAGTATTCTGCGGGCATTTCATTGAGTTAGAGTCCCAATAATAATTGATATAATCACTTGCAATAGAGATTTCTGTAGAAGAAATGGTTCCGTCGTTGAAATTGACCGTTCCCGTTACTTGGTCATTACCAATACCATATATCTTCAGTACACTTTGCGAATACATACGCCATGAGATGGCTAATGTAGAGGTATAGTTTTTCGACAAAGGCGTGGAGTTCTGCAAAGTAATCTGCCCACCATCGATATTTACTACAGAGTTCTGGTTGCCTAAATCAATTGAAGGTGCATTGTTGGTAAATTTCTGCAAATTCAGTTTCCCGTTGGTATTCTCAAAACTCGTTCCCGAAGCATCCGCCGGCCATTTATCATCAATCGTGAGCGTTTCATACTGACTCGTTTTGGTAGTGTACATATGTATCGGCGAAGAAACTTGTGTCGCCGTTTTGGTAATCGAACCAACCGTAACATACACATAATTACCCGCTACACTATTCAGTATATTCTCGCCACGCAAGTGGATATAAGGCAGAAACGGACTACCCGAGTTGGTAGATGTTGTTTCAAACACGAATGTTCCTCCACTACCCTCTGGGTAATTACCAAAATATGTCTCCGCACGCATAATCTCCTCATCCGCCTTATGGTTCGTCATCTTATTGCGCGGATAGAGATAGCAGTTATCCAGATAAATATCCACTTTGGTGCCTGCTCCACCTTTAACGTGGAACACACCTATATCGGAAGGCAGATAACCCGCTGAAGCATACGGACACCAACCTGTAAAATAAAGTTTCTGCCCTGTAGCAGACACATTCACACCGATACTTTTGGTGTCGGAATTCATATTGTCCACATATTGCTCGAAATCGTAATGGTCAGCATTCTTGGTATAAACATAGCATGGTGTTTTAGAATACTTGTTGATGGTGGTAGTTTCTGTTGTTTGTTCGGCAGAGGTATATCCTTTGGTTACTCCAAAGATGTACAATTTGTCAAAACAAGCCGCACCACCGGCAAAAGCACCGGTCAGATCCACTGCACGCTTGATATGATAGGGATAATTATTCTGCGTCTGATGCTCCGTACCGGTCTCTATACCTGTAGTGGTAGCCATACTGGCGTAAATGGATTTCGGTACACCATACTCGTTGGTTTCTACGGATTGTATTGTTACTTTGACCGTATCCGTATGCCCGTTGCCATCCGTGATATTCACTTGTGCCGTTTTTCCTACCGCCGAAGCATAATCACCCACGTAGCGGACTTGTACAGGTACTGTCGGAGAACAATCCACACCCAAACCGTCTGTTACATCCAACACAATACCATCTGCAGCAGTATAAGTATGTGTACCTGAAAGCAATTCAAAATCAGAAGCATTTGCACCGGATATTTTCAACGATACAGATTCCAAATTGATAATCTCTACACTCATTGCACCAACAGATACCTGATCGCCGATTGCACTAAGCGAAATATCCGTAGGCGATACACTCAACCCGACCTTTTCTGTAATACATAGCGATGTAATTTTTCCCTGAGCCTGTTCTCCAGATACTACTATCTTTAGATATTGTGCATCTTTGTCAAACGTATTGTTCTCTAATGCATAGAAATCATTGTCGTACTCCGTCTTGCTTTGCAAAAATTGCCAAGAAGGTTTCCCGTTGGCAGTTGCAGTTGTTATTTGCAATTTATCAGGAGTACCCACGAAATGGAATTTGATAGAACCACCGGTAGAACCACCCGCCGTATAACCAATAAAAATTGCACCATCACGATATACAGCACCATCATTTTTATCTATAGAGAATCTATTGTCATTGTATAATTCTTCTAACGACCTTTCACACAAAATACCTACGTGAATCGGGTTATGGCGTAACTCTATAGTAAACGTTTCCGTTTTCCCGTACCACAAATCGCTCTCTGCTTGTGCAACCGTAATATCAAATGTTGCCACATTGGATTTTGTAGTGGCATTGCGTCCGTTTACAGCAAAATAAAGGTCTGCATTATGTGCAATAATTGATAATACAGAAGTTTCATAATCCGTATTGGTGGAAGAAACAAAATCGGTGTAAGATTTGTTCACATAAAGTACGTACTTATCACCGTCTTTCTCCTCGGCTTTGATTGTAAAAGTTGGTGTTTGTTTGATTACCTGTACATTTAAGGTCAATACTTTCTCTTTGTATGTATCAGTCTCCGGTTGGGTATAGGTCAGCACTGCATTTCCTTCTGCTTTGACTGTAATACTACCCGTAAGCGGATCTACATACAACACATTCGGATCTGATGACTCCGGTATTTCCAATGTCAAACCATCCGTATTAACAAGATATTCGCTGCGCTGATAGGCATCTCCTTTGTACAAATCAACGTCGCCATTATTTTTCCACGTATTTCCCCAAGCAATAGGATTCTCGGCTTTTATATCACCTACCGTAATTTGGACTTTCTGGTCTGCCGTATTGGTATTCTTATCATTCTTTGAACTCAGACGAACCGTCGCTTCAAAAGTTCCTATCTCTTGGTTAGCAGTCCCCGCATTGTACGTAACAGGCACCTTAACCTCATACACCTTTCTGCCATTATCCGTTTTGTTGGTTTCCGTTACTATCCACCCCGAAGACGCTATTGCCCAACGGTCAGCGGCAACCGTTTCGTCGGAAACCAACTCTGCGGAGAAATACTGCGATGCATCTGTTGTATTAATAGGGTCTTTTACATAAAACACCAAATTAGCAGTACGCGTGGTCGTGCCGCTTAACAAATCAGCATTTGTTAGTTTCGGCAATACTATGGTATTCGTCTGTTGTCCGCTTTGCACTTCCGGAATTAGAATGGTAAAGTCAAATTGTTTCATACGGACATAGTAGTAATTAAACAACCATTTCCTATCAACTGTGGTGGTAATTTTCAATTGCTGCTGATTATAGGCATCAACTTTAACCTCATCCGGCTTACTCATATCTGAAGAAGAGGGTGTTACTGCAGTTTCGTTGTTAATCTGATAAGTTGGCTTGTTATCGTTCTTTGCAACATAAAAACTATATCTGTTAATCACAGTAAAATCAGAAGCCTTAAAAGTCAGAGAGGCGGAACCTTCTTTGTCCGATTCATTAAGTTGCAATTTAGCACCATCCCAACAATCAGCCCGAGAAGGACGATTTCCAGCATACTCTTGTGTAATATATTCTGCATTTTGTTCAGGATCCTGATAAAGTTTCACCTGTACAATCTCTGCCCACATAGAGACTGTACTCAATAGTACTCCGCACAACAATCCTAAATATCGTTTCATAATCTATCTTATTTACAAGATTTAACGTACCAGTTTTACTACATCATTTTTGCCTCGCAAGACATAGATGGCATTCTGCGGAACAGAAATCGAATATTCTTCACCTGCAAGTTGGTGCCACGATTGAACCAGCACGCCCAAAGAGGTGAAAAGTTGGATGTCTTGATCTTCCGTAGTAGTAACCAACAGGTTGTCGCCGTTCAATACTACCGACAAACTATTTCCGACACGGGTATCCGCAATGGAAGACGGAACAGGTTCCGTCTCAGCCGGTTTGGTACTTGTGATAGTCAGTTTCCCACTATTTGAAGGCTTAAACCGCACATACAAAAAGCCATCCGCATCCACTCCCTTTTCCAATTCGGCTACCACATCAGCCGCCAATGTTCTGGTTGTTTTTTTGGCTACACTGATGTATTTAACAACATGTACATTGGAAGAAGACATATTAAAACTGCACGTATCTGCAAAATAGGTGGGCAAAGTGCTATTACCTGTCCATTTAATAGACATATCATACCCTTTCCAATCTGCATATAACAACCGATATTTTTTACCGGCTCCACTTGACAACGAATAGGTTTGCCCGTTTTCTATCAAGACGCTTTCTTCTGCGCAATCCGATGCTATCCATTCATCAGGACGGACAGATGTGGCGGCAACACATTGGAAACGGACATACAGATAGTCCTCCGTCGCTTTGTCAGCCAGTTTCTGCATCTCAGATGCCGTCAGGCATAGTTCGTGTCCGTCTTCTATCGGGCGGTACTGATATACTGCCACTACATTTTCGTCCTCTGCCGACAGACTGAATTGCGCCGAGCGGGATACAAACATCTTGAATATATTAGGTGTGGGTGTAAAGAAACGCGTTGCCTTGCTCCACGTTTTAGGGAAATAATACAATGTGGCGGTATCACCTGCTGCAAGCATCGTTTCCTCTCCGTAGGGTAACAACACGGCATCGCCTTCAGCGGCTTTCTGCGGCACTTTCTCCACGCACAATTCTCCTGCGCCCTTGGTAAGCACCTTGGTATAGTATAAACCACTTATACCATTATGTTCCATTGTCTCTTTGATTTGTGCGGAAGTCAGTTTGACAGTATCTCCGTCCGCCATTGTCCAAATATCCCACACATTCGGATCCATATTCGACGGCTCGAACCCGCACTCATCGTATGCGATAAACACCTGTGCAGGCTGTGTACCGCGCCAGATAAAGCGGACACTATCGTTCTGCCAATCGGTATAAGGCAGAACAAACACCTTGGCGGAATCATTCGGCAGAATGCGCAACGTATCATCTATATGTACATAGGTGGCATTATTCATACAATTACGGAATACAGAATCCGGGATCATACTGATTTTGCCCGCTGCCGGGAAATCCACTCGGATTAGTGCCTGTACGTTGTAAGTCAGTCCATATTCGGACAATAGTTCGCGATAGGTATCATCCACCATCAGTTGATGTCCTAACACACCATTGATAATCGTCTTGGTCATCTCGAACTTGATAGGGACTTCGACACCCCACCCCGATGCAGAAGTGATAATATCGGACAACAACGCATCATCATACACTCCGGTAGTACACGAGAAATCAACCCACGCAATGGGGTTTTCGGTGTCATTGGCATCATCCGCAACAAAAAATCCGCCCAAAGGCAAGTCGTAGGTATATGCAGAGAACCAATACTCACCTGCGGCAGGAATAGTCTCTTGAAAGTCCTTGGTAACAGGCATAGGATTCTCACAAGAATTATCAACCGGAATGGCAGCCATAACGGTTGCACTACACATCAGAGCAAACGAAAGCAAAATATGTTTCATAACGTATGGATTTTTCTATTCATTCTATATTGTTTATACAATACTGCAACAGCATACACTACCGCCAACATCAGGAGCATACACATTCCGTCTCCTATCGGGACTAATTGATAACGGGAATTATTGGAATCCCCTGTAATCCAAGCGAGCCAGTCCTCAAAAGTATGTATGGTCGGCATAGTGGAACTTTGCGTACTCTTCCAATACTCGTAAGCCGCTCTCAACTGTTCCTTTGTAAAGTAATAAGTGCCTTCCGAAAGCGTCCAACCTCCGGTTGCATCCTCTTGATTCACATACCAATCAAACCAATTTACCCACTCATCATTACCACCTATCGTCCCCACAGTTCTTCGGGTACCGTTGCGACGGGGTGCTGATTGTTGCTGTACCGAGGTATAAGGCATAGCGGCTGAAGAGACCGCAAAGGCATACGACGATTGGGCTGCAAAAGAATAGAACGGGGAGACCGCGGGGGAGAGGGAGATACTCATAGCGGGAGTACTCATAATAGAGGAACCCGAAAGCGACGAGGCAGAAGGGGCAACACTATGGCTGCCCGAAGAGGTATATGCAGCACTCTCCGTACCGCCGCCGTAGGACTGCAAGGTAGCAGAAGAGGTAAGGTACAAACCACCGGAAACGGGATAAGCCGACGAAGCCGCAGCATACGCAGGACGATCAACCGATGCGCAGCCTTGCGGGACGGACACACTATACACAGTTGGATGACGGAACAACGATCCGGTGCGGGACAACACAGGTACCTGCACCGACGAACCGCCCCCGCGGGAATACATCCCAACAGCGGGTGCCTGCGACCACTCCACCGATGCCGAATATGCCGACATAGGATCTTCCTCTGCCAACAACATCCTGCCAACCGTAGTAGTAAGCCCATAGACCACTCCGCCTAACAACAAAAACACAATCAGATATCTACTATTCATAAAAATCGGGGTTCATTTAGCAGCATAACACAACCCTTGCAAAGATAAAACATTACACACAACAAACTTGGGGCAAAATTACTACAAAAATATGTATGGTGCAAGAAAAAAGTTATTTTTGCTAAATAAATTTTAAGTTTCGCGCTTCGGGGGGGGGAAAATAAAACACGCAATACGAATTATTTGCTATTATACTTTTTTTAAGGGAACATATAATCAGCCATTAATTGACCATTCATTTTCTCCATTAATGTCCACTAAAAAGACCATTAAAGGGTTATGATCGGATATGGCACCGGCGGGGGAGAGGATGGCGCGTGCTGCGCACACAATGGTATTGTGCGCCACTACACACCGAAACGCCGCTTATCCTATGCGGAACAACCCGTTAATCACCCGATAATCACCCGATAATCACCCGTTAACAACCCGATATAGTTACTATGATGTATTAGGGAAAGCGGGACAGAATAAAGGATAACAAGAAATAATACAAAAAATCAGGCTGCCCGCTTTCCTCGGGCAGCCTGATTGGCTATTATTCAATATAGTTTTGGACTATATGGTTTCTATCTTTCCATATTACAGGATTCCCTGTTCGAGCATGGCTTGGGCAACTTTCATAAAGCCGGCGATGTTCGCACCCTTGACATAGTCGATCGTGCCGTCGGGTTGCGTACCGAAACGGACGCACTGCTCGTGGATAGACTGCATGATATGGTGGAGACGCTCGTCCACCTCTTTCGCCGTCCAACTGAGGTGCTCGGCGTTTTGCGTCATCTCGAGACCCGAGGTGGCTACACCGCCTGCATTGACCGCCTTACCCGGCGCAAAGAGAACACCGTTGTGCTGGAAATAGTGGATAGCACCCGGCTGACAGCCCATATTGCTGACCTCGCAGCAGCACCAGCATCCGTTGGCTTTCAGTTCGCGGGCATCGTCTTCGCTCAGTTCGTTTTGGAAAGCGCACGGCAAAGCGATGTCGCACGGAACAGACCACGCTTTCTTGCCTGCGGTGAACGTAACCAAAGAGGGGAACTTGTCCGCCATATCCTGTACTTTGTTGCGGTTGGAGGAACGCATAACGAGCATATAGTCGATCATCTCCTTGGTGATACCGCCCGGGATATGGCAGACACCGTCGGGACCCGAGATAGCCACCACTTTGGCACCGAGTTCGGTAGCCTTGGTGGCTGCGCCCCATGCCACATTGCCGAAGCCCGACAGTGCCACGGTCTTGCCCTGGATATCATGCCCCGCCTTATGGAGAAGGTGCTGCGTAAAATAGAGTGCGCCGAAGCCTGTAGCCTCCGGACGGAGGATAGACCCGCCCCACGTCATACCCTTGCCCGTAAGGACACCCGTGTGGTACTCGCGGGCGAGTTTCTGATACATACCGTTGAGGAAACCGATCTCACGACCGCCTACGCCCACATCGCCGGCGGGGATGTCCTGGTCGGGACCGATACAATGCCACAACTCCAGCATGAACGCCTGGCAGAAACGCATAATCTCGGCATCGGATTTGCCTACGGGGTCGAAATCCGAACCGCCCTTGGCACCGCCCATCGGAAGGGTGGTCAGTGCGTTCTTGAAGGTCTGCTCGAAGCCCAGGAACTTGAGCATACTCGGGGTAACGGCTTTGTGGAAACGCAGACCGCCTTTGTACGGACCGATAGCCGAATTGAACTGCACACGGTAGCCGAGGTTGGTCTGCACCTGACCTTGGTCATCAATCCATGTAACACGGAAAGTAAAGATACGGTCGGGTTCTACCATACGCTCCACAATCTTCGCCTGCTCAAACTCAGGGTGCTGATTGTAAACCTCTTCGATAGACTCGATAACCTCTTGAACGGCTTGCAGATACTCTGCCTCGCCCGGGTGTTTCGCAGCCAGTTGCTGCATAATTGTTTCGACTTTCATCGCAATTATATTTAAGGGTTTTGTTTTTAGACTTTGGTCCAATGGGGCTAATTAGTCCTATTGGTAGTATTCTGCGGGCAAAATTACTGCTTTTTTCGCAGATAGACAAAGAAAGTGGTGCCTTTTTCAGATGTTTGAAAACATATTTTCCCGCCCGACCCCTCTACTATATTCTTCGAGATAGCCAATCCAAGCCCCATACCTGTGTTTTTGGTAGTAAAATTGGGCATAAAAATACGCTCGCGGATGTCCTCGGGGATACCGGGACCGTTGTCTGAGAAAGAGATGACCATATAGTCGGGTTCGGGTGCCTCCTTGAGGATAACAATGATATCCGCATTCTCCTGTCCCTCCATAGCCTGCAGGGCATTGCGCAGGATATTGGTGAAGACCTGGGAGATCTGCTCGGCATCCGCCCATACCGGTACACCGTGGTCCGGACCGATATAGCGCACCGGCACGGCAGCGGGGTTGTTGCGAATGAGGGTGATGACATTCACCAGTTTCTGCGCAATATCCACTTCGGAAGCGGATACCTCGGGCTGTTTGGCAAAGGTAGAGAACGATGTGGCGATACGCGAGAGGTTGTCGATCTGCTCGATGAGCACAGGGGTGGCTTTGTCGAAATAGGTATCGAAACGGTCGGTTCCTTTCAGGCGGCGGAGTTGCTGGATAGTCAGTTTCATCGGGGTGAGCGGGTTCTTGATCTCGTGGGCGATCTGGCGTGCCATCGTGCGCCATGCCCCTTCGCGCTCCGCCTTGGCGAGACGGGCAGCCGACTCCTCCATCTGGTCCACCATAATATTATAGCGTTCCACCAGTTCGCCCGCCTCGTCGCGGTATTTGTAATCGATATGGTTGTCGGGGTTGCCGATACGGAAATGGCGCATCTTGTCGGTAAGCATACTCAAAGGAGCAGTCATACTGCGTGCAGCGAGATAGGAGGCGATGAACGCCAGCAGAAGCACGAACAGATAAGGCGGGAGCAGGCGTGCGAGGAGGTTGTCCACCTCCTGCGCTTTCTCCACCTCGGACACAAAACTCGGTACACCGATATAGCCGATCCTGACATACGAACCGTTGTAGAAAGGGGCGTAGGCACAGAGATAGCGCATATCGCCTATTTGCTCGTACTGCACAAGCGTATCCTGCAACGAGAAAAACGGTTGGGACGAGATACGCGTGGAAAGCAGTCCGTTGGCAAACAGTCCCGGCGTGGACGAACCTACCAATACGCCCTGATTATCATAGACATGGATATCCGCTCCCGCCGAGAAACTCAGGTCGCGCAAGTCCACATTGAGCCCCGCGGTATTCGCCTGCGTAAGCGACATATCCCAATAGTAAAGACTCTGGAGATAGGATTGCACATACTTGCATTTAGAAGCCAGGGTTTCCTGCTGGCGCTGCTCATAGTTGGAGCGCACATAGCGGATAGAGAGGGCAAAGACATAGACGAAACTGGTAAGGATACAGGCGATGATGACATAGACGAAACGCACGCGGAGCGACATATTGCGGAAACCGCGGTAGCGTATCAGCACCAAAACACCCAAGAGCAGCAACGCGCCCATCAGCGCCATAGAGATTATAAACCATACCTGCACGCGTGCCGATCGGCGGCTGCCGGAATTCTCCGAGGAAGACAGTTGCCGGAAAGTGAACGACTCATCAATAGTCGTTTGGGACAACTCGGCAACCGACTCGCGCTGTTCGGGAAGGAGAGTAAACAGGAAATTGCCGTCGGAAGAGAATATCTCCATACCATTGGCGGAGTGGTAGCGGGAAATATCGTAGCCGGCATCGCCACGGAAAGGCGGGATAAACTTGTTCCTGAACTGCGATCCGCCTATGGGATAGGCATATTTGAGTGGAATAACGGTCAGGATATTGTATTCGCCCGCTTTTGTCCAGCGTGCCACGGCGTGCGCATTGCGGAAACGCGAGTACCACCAGCGGTCGTAGCCGACGAGCACCACCTCGTCGGTAGCAAGCCTGTTGTCCGACCAATAGACCAGATTGCGCTTGTCAAAGATATAGAAAAGGACGTGCTTGGAATCCTGCGTGAGAACCCGCACGGAGTCGAAACTCGGGTTATGCTGCAGACACTGCGCCAGCGTGGCAGTGCGGCTCTCGGCGAACGCCTCCTGGCGGGCGAGGGTCTTCTGCAGACGCTTGCCGTCACGGTCAAACCCGCCACAGGAAGAAAGCCCCGCCGCGGTAAGCGAGAGGAGCAGGAAAAAGAGTATTTGGTGCAGTTTTTTCATTTCGGTTTGCAAAGATACGAAAATTGTCGTAACTTTGCAAACCGAATACGAAAATCGTGCCATATAGCGCACGCACACAAGAATATGCAGTTTCTGACAGCCTTTGTATTAGGGCTACTGACCATATTGGATCCTTGTACCCTGTTTACGAGCATTACCGCTATCGGGTATATCGACAAGGAGATTAGCGACAAACACAAGGTGCTTGTCAACGGTGTGATGTTTGTATCGGGCAAACTGTGCACCTATACAGTATTGGGTATTCCTTTTCTTCTGGGCGCACAAACCGACGGTATCCGGCGGGTAATAGAGCAATACGGCGAACCCGTACTGGCGGTGTTTATGCTGCTGTGCGGCGTGGTATTGCTCCTGAGCGGACACCACCATACGCATGACCACGGACTGAGCAAATGGCTGCAAAACGCCGACAGCAAATCGAGTTGGCTGTGGTCGTTCCTGTTGGGAGTGTTCTTTGCCGTGGCGTTCTGCCCGCACCGGCTGATCTATTTCATTACGATGATTGATTTGGCGGTAGCCATGCCGGTGAGTGTGTCGTGGCTGATGTTGGTGGTTTTCGGATTGGGTACGGGGCTTCCTATTATGCTGATAGCGTGGGCGATCAGTTACAGTGCAGTGAGTATCGGCAGCCTGACGCATAAGTTGGGCGTGTTCGAGAAATGGTTCCGATATATCTGCGCAGGGCTGTTTATTGCACTGAGCGTCTATCTCGGCATCCATTCCTACACCGAACACGAACACAATGCAATGCACAATGCACAATGCATGTTAATTATTAATTATTAATTATTAATTGTTAATTATCAGTGTCTTCTCCGTTTTTCCGTTTCAAGCAGTTCACCGTATGGCACGACCGCTGTGCGATGAAAGTAGGCACCGACGGGGTGCTGCTCGGAGCGTGGGCGGATTCAATGCGCAATGCACAATGCGCAATGAACAATGAACAATGCGCCGTATTGGACATTGGGACGGGAAGCGGGCTGGTGGCACTGATGCTGGCGCAGCGGTTCCCCACGGCACAGATTGATGCCATTGACATAGAACCGCAGGCTGTGGAGCAGGCACAGTATAATTTTGCCGAAAGTCCGTGGGCAGAGCGACTGAACGCACACTTGGCAGCATTGCAGGATTGGCAACCGAACAAGCATTACGACCTGATTGTCAGCAACCCGCCCTATTTCCAAAACAGTCTGAAGAACCCCGACAAAGGACGGGAACTGGCACGGCATACCGACTCGCTCACGTATGCCGATCTGCTCCGCTGTACAACGCAACGGCTTGCTCCGAGGGGTATCGCTGCTTTTATCCTGCCCGCCGAAGCGGAGAGCGATGTGCTCCGTATTGCCAAAGAGAACGGGCTGTATTGCTGCCGTCTGACCCGCGTACACAGCAAACCCGGCAAGCCCGCAAAGCGTATCCTGATAGAATTCTCCCCCACTCCACCGCAGATGCCACCCGCTCCACAGATATTCCATATAGAATCCGCCACCGCACCACGAAGCGAGGAATATGCAGCTCTGACAAAAGACTTCTACCTATAACACAAATCCCCGCTTGCACCGATGGCAGGCGGGGATTTGTTGTACAATCCGCAAGAGGTTTACTTGGCGTAGTTGATAGCGCGGGTTTCGCGGATAACCGTTACCTTGACCTGACCGGGGTAGGTCATCTCGTCCTGGATACGCTTAGCAAGGTCAAAGGACAGGAGTTCGGTATCCTTGTCGCTGATCTTGTCCGCACCAACGATGACACGCAGTTCGCGACCGGCTTGCAAAGCATAAGTCTTGATAACCCCGGGGAAGGACATCGCCATGTTCTCAAGGTCGTTGAGACGCTTGACGTAACTCTCCACAATCTCACGGCGGGCACCCGGTCGTGCACCGGAGATAGCATCGCAGGCTTGGACGATAGGCGCGATAAGCGTCTTCATCTCACACTCGTCGTGGTGGGCGCCTACAGCATTGCAGATATCGGGTTTCTCGCCGTATTTCTCACAGAGTTTCATACCCAACTCAGCGTGCGGCAGTTCGACATCCTCATCCGCCACCTTGCCTATGTCATGGAGCAGACCGGCACGGCGTGCCGCCTTGACATTCAGACCGAGTTCGCTCGCCATAGCAGCACAGAGGTTGGCCGTCTCACGCGCGTGCTGGAGCAGGTTCTGACCATAACTGGAACGGTATTTCATCTTACCCACCAAGCGCACCAGTTCGGGGTGCAGACCGTGGATACCGAGGTCGATAGTGGTACGCTTACCCGTCTCGATAATCTCGTCCTCCACCTGCTTGGTAACCTTGGCTACCACCTCTTCGATACGTGCAGGGTGGATACGTCCGTCCTGCACCAACTGGTGGAGACTCAGGCGGGCAATCTCACGGCGTACAGGGTCGAATGCCGAAAGAGTGATGGCTTCAGGCGTGTCGTCCACAATGATCTCCACACCCGTAGCGGCTTCCAGGGCGCGGATATTGCGTCCCTCACGCCCGATGATACGGCCTTTGACCTCGTCGTTATCAATATGAAACACCGAAACCGTGTTCTCGGCAGCGGTCTCGCTCGACACACGCTGGATAGTCTGGATAATGATTTTCTTGGCTTCCTTGTTGGCAGTAAGGCGTGCATCGTCCATAATCTCGTTGACATACGACATAGCAGCCGTCTTGGCTTCGTCTTTGAGTGCCTCGATGAGTTGTTTCTTGGCTTCCTCCGCCGAGATACCGCTCAGTTGCTCCAGTTGCTGCTCCGCCTGGTGGTGCATACGCTCAATCTCCTGCGACTTGAAATCGATAGCTTTCTGCTGCTGTTCGAGTTGCTGTGTCTTCTGGTTCACCTCGTTCTGCGCACGCTGGATATCACCCTGACGCTGGTTGAGTTGCTGCTCGCGCTGCTGCAGGCGTTGCTCGCGCTGCTGCTGTTTCTTTTCCTGCTCACGAACTTCATTGTCGTACTTTAACTTGAGTTCAATAGATTTCTCTTTTGCCTCTGTAATCTTGTTTTTCTTCAGTACTTCCGCTTCTGCTTCCGCCTTTTTGAGGAGGCTGGCACTGCTGTAGCGGAAAATCACATAGCATATACCTGCTCCCACGAGGGCACAGCCCACGGCGATTAAGATATAGAGTACTGCACTAATTTCGAGTAACATCATATATTATTGTTTTTATGGTTTATTATTTGAATCATTTCGTTTCCCCCTGCTGTCCGTCGTTCGCCAGAACTTTTTGCAGCAGCGTATTCAACTCCGTCAGTTTCTTATCTACGGGTTCGAGACTCTTGGCATGTGCATCGCTTTTCCAGTTGAGTGCCGCCTCGAGTGCCACATAGAGCCATAGTTGCGCCTCTGACGCTTTGGGCATACGCTGTGCATAGAGCATATAGCGCTGGTTGAGAAAATCGCCCGCCTCACGGTAGGACTGTTCCTGTTCACGAGGAATATCCAAAGCCAGCGTATGCGCTGCTATCCGCAAGGTGATATGTTGTTTGTCGGACATCTTTTACCTCAATGGTACCGCACCAAGCATTTTAATTCTTAATTGTTAATTCTTAATTGTTAATTCTTAATTGTTAATTCTTAATTAGTTCTATGGCTTTGTCCACCTGCCGGATCATCTGTGTGAGTCTGCCATACGCTTCCGTGCGGGTCTCCTGCGAACCGAGCATACTATTAGCCAGCCGCAGGGTGCGGCACTCATTGCGCAGGTCGTTCAGTTCGGCATGGCTCTCTATCAAATCCTGTTTCAGTCCATCGTTCTTCACCCGGAGAGCATCGTTCTCCTGTTGCAACGCTGCATAGCGCTCCAACAACTGCTGCAGGTTCTGCTCCAACGAATCCAAGGAATCCAAAGTTCAATGAACAATTAACAATTAATAATTAATATGCACCGCATTACGCATTATGCATTACGCATTGTGCATTATGCATTACGCATTGTGCATTGTCAGAACGAGTAACCGATACCGATACCCAGGATGCCTTTGAACTGGACACGCTCTGCCATACCGAGAGAATTGCCGTTCTTGTCGAACTTCTCAATCTTCACACCATTGTAGTACTTCATCGAGGTGGTCAGAGACACCTGCAGGCACTTCAGAAACTGGTACGATATAGCCACATCCCAGTCCACATCAAAGTTACCAAAGCGGCGGTTGTTGTCGCGGTAGCCCGTAAACTCCATACCCGAGAAATCCTTGCCGTTACCCAGGTCGGCATACATCTTGCCGTCGCCATCGGTGTAGATCTTGGTCTTGTCCCATGCATACGGGGTATAGAGACCAAGGGTGGTCATAATCTTGAGGTCTTTGTAGGTGTAGTTGATCGCCCCCTTGAGCGACAAGCCCAACTCGCAACGGATATTGCTGTGGTAGTTTTTCAGCACCTCACCGGTCTGCTCATCGGTAGTGTATTTCCAAACCGAATACTTGTCTTTCAAAGCATATTCCAAACCGGTAATATCCTCCCCTTCTACAAGCGGATAGTTCTCCGCATATTTCTCGTTCAGGTGCTTGCTCACGTAGGCGGTGGTCAGACGTCCTGCCACAGGAGACAGATAAACCGAGAAGATGTCATTGGGTTTCCAGTCAATACCGACCGAGATGTCGGTGTAAGAAGGAGCCAGGAACTTGGAGATAATCGGGTCGAAGTCGTCCGTACCGTTGTAGTTACGACCGAGATCGAACTGGCTCTGGAAGCCACCCAGAATAGTCAGATACCACGATTTCTCGAACTCCCAACCGAACTTGGTAGTAAAATTGATACGGTCGCTCGATTTCTGGAACTTATCATAATCCTGGTCAATCCACGACATACCATACTCCAAATCAAGGTTGGTATCCCAAGCCATATTGTTCTCGTGGTAGAGGAGACGCAGTTTGGTGGAAGCCACGGCATTAACATTGTTGTTACCACCGGCAGCCCAGTTCCAGAGCCCTGTAGCAGCGGCATTAAGCCCCACTACGCCCGAGAATTTCCACGCTTTCTCACCGGTATCCACCTTCTTGAGGTCGGCTGCCGCAGCCTGTGCGGCCTTGGCCTGGCTTTCCACGGTTGCTTTATTCACTTCCTGTGCAGAAACCATTGCGGTAGAAAGCAATGCAATGGTTGTAAGAGTAAAGAATTTGATTTTCATCTTATTCCAAATACGTATTAAGTCTTTATATATCAGTAGTTTTATTTATTCGCCTTGTATCGCTTTGGCAGAGTGTAGCACCCCGCTTGCCCAAAAACGCCACAAAGGTACAAAAAAAACGCGACATCTACAAATTATATTTTACAGAGCGACAGAAACAGTGCTGTTGATAGACTATAGCCCCAAATGATCTAACAAGCATAGACAGTCTCTTTGTGTATTTCTATTGTATATCCTCTCTGCGCCCTTATGCCGTCAGGTCTATGTCATTTATATGTGATTTGTATGTGATTCGTATGAGATTAGGCGGTTTTTGCTTGTATTTCAAGCAGTTATGTATACATTTTCTTTAATCATTTACTTAACGTCAGTTCGACATAAGCATAATGGCATACTTTGCCGCCGTAGGCGAATAAGATTTATAGCAATTTATGGATGCAAAGTCAAATATTTACTTAGATTTCTTGCCGCTTTGCGGCAAAGGAATTTTTATATCGAACTCACGTTACTTAATAATCACACTAACTGTCTCACAAACAGCGGATTACAACAAACGAGGCTGCCCGACTATTTTGTCAGACAGCCTCGTTCATAAAAGGCAGATTATGAATTATAAGGTTTCCAGCGTATGGCGCAACCATTGGTAGCAGCGGGCGGTGGAGGGGATACTGAGCCGCTCCTGCGGGGAGTGGACACCGTACATCTGCGGACCGATGCTGACCATATCCAAATAGGGATATTTCTCCAAGAACAATCCGCACTCGAGACCGGCATGGATAGCGAGCACTTGCGGTGCTGTATGGAAAAGGTCGATATATGCCTGCTTGGTAGCCTCCAGGAGCGGTGAATGGACATTGGGTGCCCAACCGGGATAACCGTCGCCGTGCGTTACCTCGTCGCAAGCCATAGCGAGACTGTACTCCACGCGGTCTTTGATGTGGTGCTTCTGCGCCTCAACCGACGAACGCTGACTGGTATTGATCTCCACGAAGGGCGTACCGTCCGTCTCTGTTTTCATCTTGATACTGGCGAGGTTGGTACTGGTCTCCACCAAGCCGGGCATATCCTTGCTCATTGCCACCATTCCGTGCGGGCAGGCATAGAGTGCCATAATAAGTTGGTACGCCTGTTTCTCAGGGATGACTGCTTCAGGCAGCGGTGCGGATTCGAGTTCGAGACGGATATCTTTTTCCACCGCACCGAGTTCGCGCTCTACATCGGCGGTATAGATATTCCAGTCGGCACGCAGTTGCTCCTTATAATCCATCGGCACGCAGACGAGGGCTTCCGCTTCGCGGGCAATGGCATTGCGGAGGTTGCCGCCGCTGATGGATGCAAGTTGGAACTCGGTCTTGGTCATCAGGATATTCAAGAAATTGACAATCACCTTGTTGGCATTGCCTCGCCCCTTGTTGATGTCGTCGCCCGAATGCCCGCCCATCAGTCCGCCGACGCTCAGGCGCACGGCGAACCAGCGATGCGATGCAGGCAGCGGCACGGGCGTATAGTGCATCTTCGCCAGTGTGTCGATACCGCCGGCGCACCCGATGAAGATCTGTCCGTCGTCCTCGGAGTCGAGGTTGATCAGGCGTTTGCCGTTGAGGTAGCCGTCCTTCAGTTTGAAAGCCCCTGTGAGCCCTGTTTCCTCGTCCACGGTAAAGAGACACTCGAGAGCGGGGTGCTGCAAAGTGTCGTCGGTCATCACCGCCAATGCCATAGCGATACCGATACCGTTGTCCGCACCGAGGGTGGTACCTTTGGCTTTGAGCCATTCGCCGTCCACGTAGGTATGAATAGGGTCTTTATAAAAATCGTGCTGCACGTCGCTGTTTTTCTCGCAGACCATATCCATGTGCGCCTGGAGGATAACACCCTCGTGCTGCTCGTAGCCCGCTGTGGCAGGCTTGCGCATAATGACGTTCATTGCCTCATCAACGGTATAGTCGATATGGTGTTGGCGGGCAAAATCCTGCAGCCACTGCGAGATACGCTCCTCGTGCTTGGAAGGGCGCGGAACTTGGTTTATCTGTGCGAAGATGTCGAACACTTCGCGCGGTTCAAGGTTATTCATGTGCTATTTCGTTTTTGAAAGTTCTGAGATACGATTCGGGGAAAGCGGGACGGTTGGGACCTGTCGGTTCGCCGTACGCATTGCGTTTGAACTGTCCGTTCTCCTCTTTGCGTTCCTGCCCGTCGAGGTATTTGGTAATCAGATAAATACCCAGGCTCTGCCACTCGATCATAGTATTGTCCGCCTGTGCGCAACTGTAGTTGGTGAGGAAACGGCGTGCGTCCTCGTCGTCCATTGCGGCGGCTTGTGCGTCCACACCCTCTATCTGGGCGTTGAATTTCTCCTCCAGCATCTGTTGCACCTTGACGATCTCGGGTTTCATACGCGAGTACTTGGTGTATGCCCAGTTAGCCACGATATTGAATGTCCACCACGCCGATGTGGGCGAGTAGGTGTACAAGTCGCCGTTGCCCTCGGCGAAACATTCGGGAATATGGTTGATACGGCAGTAGATCGGTACATAGACGTTGGTAGCGGCATCGTCCACGCCGAACCAGAAGATACCGCCCGCTTTCGGGTCTGCATAGCCGCGCATCTGTGCCACAAACGACCAGGCGGTCTGCTGGGTAGCCGTCGGGCGCTCGTACCAGTAGGAGGTGCTGTCGAGTTTGAAAGTGAGAGAACCGTAGCGCAGTTTGGTGTTCCACGGACCGGCATCGGTACCTTGTGTGATGTCGAGCGGTGTGCCTTCGTACTGGTCGCGCATACAGTCTTTTATTTCCTGTACGCTCACCTTGTGGTTCGGACGGATATAGAGCGGCATAGGCGTGCCCGCGTCCTTGCCGCCCGTCTCGAGGAACGTCTTGCCCGTAGCATAGTCGAAGTATTGCTCCATATCGTCGGAGAAATGACGGAAGAAACTCCATACACGCGCCTCGCAGACATACAGCCCCGAGAAATCGAACGGCGCATAAGCCGCCTGGAAAGAGAACTCGCTGTCCTTGCCCGAGAAATAGCCTTTCTCACGGGCGAACTTCACTACATCTTTTGAGTAGAGCCAGTTCTTCTTGTCCTTGAAATTGATATTTGTGATACGTGCTTGGTTGGCGTGGGCGCAGATACAATCGTCGGGCACACGGGTAGCCACCCAGACAGCACCTTTCCGCCCCGGACCTTTTCCGATCAAATCCATAATCCATACCTCGTCCGGGTCGCCTATGGAGAAAGTCTCCCCCTCGCTGGCATAGCCGTATTCCTCAACAAGCGAGGTGATACAGTCGATGGCTTCGCGGGCGGTCTTGCAACGCTCAAGCGCGATATAAATCAGGCTGCCGTAGTCGATACCGACGGTGTCCCATAGTTCGGCACGTCCGCCCCACGTGGTCTCACCGATAGTGAGTTGGTGCTCGTTCATATTGCCCACCACGCTGTAGGTATGCTCCACTTGCGGGATCTGCCCGAGCGGACGACCGGAGTCCCAGTCTTTGATCTCACGCATTGCGCCTTTGGGATAATCGGCAGCAGGCGAGAAATGGAGAAAACCATACAGCGAATAACTGTCCGCTGCGTAGGAGATGATAGTGGATCCGTCCGCCGAAGCGTCTTTGCCCACGATAAAATTGGTACATGCCACGGAAGCGGTAACGCCCAAGGCAAACATACCCAAGATAGTAGAAAAGAGTCGTTTCATATATAATTATGGATTATGAATTAAGAATTACGGGTATTCCTAATGCACAAAGCCTGCCCTTGTAGCAGAAACTACGCAGGCAGGCTTTGACAAAAAGAGAGGAATACAGGATTAGCCGACAACGCCGCTGAAGCCCATAAATGCCATAGCAAGGAGACCTGCGGTAACGAGGGCGATAGGAGTTCCCTCCATAGCCTTCGGCACTTTGTTCATCGATAGTTGCTCGCGGATACCGGCAAAGAGAATCAACGCCAGCGCGAAGCCCAATGCCGTAGCGAAAGCAAAGAGCGTACCCGTCAGCAGGTTGTGGTCGGCACCGGCAGGGAGTTTATTGGTACCGTTAGCCACCAGGATAGCCACGCCGAGAAGGCAGCAGTTGGTGGTGATAAGCGGCAGGAACACACCGAGTGCCTGATAGAGAGAGGGAGAGATCTTTTTGAGTACAATCTCTATCATCTGTACAAGCGCTGCAATGACCAGGATAAAGAGGATGGTCTGCAAAAACTCAACATGCCACAAGACGAGCAGTTTCTGCAGGAGGTAGGTAACCACCGTAGCCAAAGTAAGCACAAACGTAACGGCAGCACCCATACCCATAGCGGTATCGATCTTCTTACTGACGCCCAGGAACGGACATATACCCAGGAACTGGCTCAATACGATATTATTGACAAATATCGCCGAGATAAATATCAAAACGTAAACCATAGTGTTTATTTCTTCATAAGTTTTTGTACTAATGCCATTACATAGCCCAAGACAAGGAAGGCTCCCGGTGCGAGGACGAAGATAAGCATACTGTAGTGGTCGCTATAGATGTGGCAGTTGAAGATACAGCCCGTACCGAAGAACTCGCGGATAGCACCGATAAGGGTGAGCGAGAGGGTGAAGCCGAGTCCCATACCGAGTCCGTCGAGAGCGGAAAGCCCCACGTTGTTCTTGGCAGCGAAAGCCTCTGCCCGTCCGAGTACGATACAGTTGACCACGATCAGCGGAATGAAAAGCCCGAGCACGTCATAGATACCGGGCAGGTAGGCCTGCATAGCCAACTGTACCATTGTTACGAATGTGGCAATGACCACGATGAATGCAGGGATACGCACTTTGTCGGGGATAAGGTTCTTGAGCAAAGAGATAGCCACGTTGGAGCATACGAGTACGAACATCGTAGCCAGACCCATTGACATACCGTTGATCGCCGATGTGGTGGTAGCCAGAGTAGGACACATACCGAGTACGAGACCGAAGGTAGGGTTCTCCTTGAGGATACCGTTGGTGAGTGTTTTGAGAGCGTTATTCATTGTTTGCCTCCGTTTCTATAACTGTTTGAATGGTGTCGGCAGCAACGGGTGCGATACTGTCGGTTTTGGGTTCAGCCTGCCGGCTGGCACCCGTAGCCGCCTCCGTTTCGCCGTTGGTATATGCTGCGTACGCCTTGTTTACGGCTTCGAGGAAAGCACGCGAGGAGATGGTAGCCGCCGTGATAGCGTCCACATCGCCGCCGTCTTTGCTGACGGCAAAAGCCCCCGTTGCCTTGCGCCCGACGATGTTCTGACCGGGTTTGTCGGCGTTCTTGAACCACTCGACGATATGCGTACCGAGACCGGGTGTCTCCTGCTGCTCGAGTACTTCGGAATTGACGATGTTGCCCTCGGCATCGAAACCGATCATAATACGCTGTACGCCGCCGAAACCGTCGGCGGACGACTCCACTGCCGCGCCGACGAACTCGTCGCCCGTATATGCCTTATAGACACTCAGTCCGTTGACCTCTTCGGCATCGGCGATACGGTCGTGTTGGGGCAGAACGGCACTGATAGCGGCAGTCTGCTTGGCAGCCGCCTGCTCATCGATAGTCTGCTTGGTGAGCATATAGACTCCCGCCAATGCTGCAGCCGCCACAAGGGTGATGCAGGTGAGCGAAAGAGCCATATTCTTAAAGTTGCTTTGTAGTTTAGCCATAGCGGTACCTCCTTATTTCTTCTTTTCTCCGAAGCGTTTCGGACGAATATGGTTCAACAATGGAACGCAGGCGTTCATAATCAGGATAGCAAACGACATTCCCTCGGGATAAGCACCCCACGTACGGATAACCATTACAATCAGTCCGATACCGACACCGAAAATGATTTTTCCCCAGCCGGTCATAGGCGAAGTTACATAGTCGGTAGCCATAAAGAACGCACCGAGCATGATACCACCCGTGCAGAGCGTCATAGCCACGTACTGCGCCGTGGTCAAGCCCTCGGGCAGAGCGCCGCACCAACCGGTAACCGCTGCAAAGAGGGCTACGGTAGCAAGGATGCTGACGGGTATATGCCAGGAGATCACACGTGTGCAAATAAGGAAAATACCGCCCGCAAGAAGTGCCAAGGCGCAGACTTCACCGAGAGAACCGCCCATCACGCCTACAAAAGCGTCCCAGAGGTCAGGCAGTTGGCTCACTACACTGCTGTCGCCGCCTTTGATACCCTGTTTGAGGAGAGCCAGGGGAGTAGCCCCCGTCTCGGCATCGACGTAACTGCCCGAGAAACCGAGCGGACGAGGCCATGTGGTCATCTGCACGGGGAAGGAGATCAGCAGGAAGACACGTCCTACCAGTGCGGGGTTGAACGGGTTCTGCCCCAGTCCGCCGAAGGTCATCTTGCCCACGCCGATGGCTACGAGTGCACCGATGATTACGATCCACCACGGCAGATTGCTGGGCAAGTTGAATGCCAGCAAGAGACCTGTGAGGATAGCGGAGCAGTCGCAAACGGTAGGTTTCTGTTTGAGGATAAACTTGGCGATCAGCCATTCGAAGCCCACACAAGCCACGACACTGATTGCCGTTGTGATAAGTGCTCCCCAGCCGAACTCGATTACCGAGACGACATAAGCCGGCAGGAGTGCCGCAATGACGAGGAGCATATTTTTCCGCACGCTGTCGCCGCTGTGGGCGTGAGGTGCGGGAGATACTATCAGTTGTTTCATAAAACGATAAACTTTCTTCTGTTTCTCTAAACTCTAAACCCTGAACTCCCAACTATCTCTTGGCTACGCGGGCGCGGATGATACCGCCCACGGTGGCTTTACCCATACGGACATAGTCAAGCAAGGGGCGATGAC
Source organism: uncultured Bacteroidales bacterium (assembly GCA_934716995.1). Taxonomy (GTDB): domain Bacteria; phylum Bacteroidota; class Bacteroidia; order Bacteroidales; family Paludibacteraceae; genus Colicola. The sequence goes on from CAKUYO010000001.1 coordinate 35,515, forward strand.
TGGGGCAGGTAAACATACAGCAGCCGCACTCGATACAGTCCATAATCGAGTGTTTCTCCATATCGTCCCACATCTGTTTCTCCGCCTGCTTGGCGAGCAGATAGGGCTCCAGTCCCATCGGGCAGGCACCCACGCACTTGCCGCAACGGATACAGTTCTCCGGTTCGACGCGGCGGCTCTCGTTCTCAGGCAGGAACAGCAAGCCGCTGACACGCTTGTTGGCAGGCATATCGATGTTGTTCATCGCGCGTCCCATCATAGGTCCGCCGCCGATGATCTTACCCGTATCTTCGGGCACTCCTCCCGCAAGGGCTACCACATCGGAGAGCGGTGTTCCGAAGCGCACCGAGTAGTTGCCCGGTTTGGAAAGGCTCTTGCCCGTAACGGTCATCACACGCGAGATGAGCGGTTTGTTCTTCTGTACGGCTTCATATACCGCATAGATAGTGGCCACGTTGTCCACTACTGCCCCCACTTCTATCGGGAGCGCACCCGAAGGCACCTGACGACCTGTACAAGCGTCAATAAGTTGTTTCTCGCCGCCCTGCGGGTATTTGAGTTTCAGCGGTTTGACCTCTATACCGAGTTCCTTGCTTGCGAGTTGGCGCATATGGTCGATAGCATCGGGCTTGTTCTTCTCGATACCGATGATGGCACGGTTGATTCCCAATGCTTTCATCAGGATCTTGATACCGATAATGATCTCTTCGCCGTGCTCCAGCATCAGTTGGTGGTCGCAAGTCAGGTAGGGTTCGCACTCTACGCCGTTGACAATCAGCACCTCTGCTTTCTTACCGGGAGGCGGAAGCAACTTGACCTGCGTGGGGAAGCACGCGCCTCCGAGTCCGACGATACCGGCAGCAGCCACCTTGTCAATAATCTCTTTGGGTTCAAGCGGGCAGTCGCGTTTGACGGCGTCGGTGCGGTCGATGGTCTCAAGCCACTCGTCGCCCTCCACGTCCATAAAGATAGCCGGCATACGCAAACCCCAAGCGTCGGTGGTAGCATCGATCTTGGTGATAGTACCGCTGAACGGTGCGTGCACGTTGGCACTCACAAACCCGCCCGCTTTGGCGATGAGTTCACCTACTTTCACTTTCTGCCCTTTCTCCACTACGGGTTGCGCGGGTGCACCGATGTGCTGCACGAGCGGGATGATTGCCTTGGCGGGCAGCGGACAAGGGGTAATCGGCTGATGTGCCGAGTAAATCTTATTGTCATGCGGATGTACTCCGCCTATTCTGAATGTATTCATGCTTTTACCTCCTCTTGTTTAGGCTCTGCCGTTTGTGGCTGCGCGTTTGCGGGCTGCGCCGTTATTGGTTGCACGTTTGTGGGCGTTGCCGTTGTTGGCGTTGCGTTGTTGGGCGTTGCCGTTGGTGCGGGTGCAGGTTTGGGTTCTGCGGGTTTGCGCGGCGGGAAATTGACGGCGTGGATAGCCCCCGTCGGGCATTCGGCCTCGCACTTGCGGCAGAGACGGCATTTGGTATAATCAATGTATGCCAGGTTGTTCTCCACGGTGATTGCGTCGAACGGACATACTTTCTGGCACTTGCCGCAGCCTATACAAGCATTGGTGCAGGCTTTGCGGGCGACAGCCCCTTTGTCCTTATTGACACACTCCACCACCATACGGCGGTTTTTCGGACCTTTGTTGCGCAGTTCGATGATGTTGCGCGGGCAGGCTTTGACGCACTTGCCGCAAGAGGTACATTTCTCGTCGTCCACCTCGGGCAGGCCCGTCTCGGGGTTGATATGGATAGCATCAAACTGGCAGGCAGCCACGCAGTCGCCGCAACCCAGACAGCCGAAAGCACAGGCGGTCTCGCCTACATAGAGGTTGTGCATAATCCGGCAACTCTGTACACCGTCGTACTCACTCGTACGCGGGCGCGCAGCGCAGGTACCGTTACAACGTACCACAGCCACTTTGGGTTCGGCTGCAGCCGCAGCCATCCCGAGTATCTCACCCACTTTCTGCATCGTGGGCGCACCGCCGACCGGGCAGAGCAGACCATCGAGCGAGTCGGCTTTGACGCACGCTTCAGCCAATGCGCGGCAACCGGCAAAACCGCAACCGCCGCAGTTGGCACCGGGCAGCACCTCCTGCACTTGGTCAATGCGCGGGTCTTCTTCCACCTTGAACTTCTGAGCCACAAAATAGAGCAGCACGGCGGCTACCAATCCCGTTACGCCCAGAACGGCCAAAGAAATCAAAACTAAATTCATTGTGTTGTTTATTGAAAAATGTTTAATATATTGTATCTGTATCGTCTTGTTTATTTTATCAGGCGGATGTCAGGTGGATGTCGGGTGGATAAGCCACCATTAAGCCCTGTTTTGGTATTCCTTGTATTAAGAAATTATAACATAACGATCATTCCCCTATATAATTATTACCGTCCGTTCGATATAAGTGGTATATTTGTTAATTTGTAAAACAACAATGTATATTTGAAATCGTGTATTTGTTTCAAAGCGCGGGGCGTGTTGCCCCGCAAGAAAGGTTTTGCGGGTTTTGTTTTATTTATTGTCGTTACATCGAACTCACGTTCACTATTACTTGTTTAATTCAGTTTCCTCGCTGTAAAAGAGAACTGTTTTTGCAGTTTGTTTCTGAAAAACGAAAGGATGAGATAATAGACCGCCACCGCACAGAGGGCTATGGTACCGATGACCGCCTCGCTGTCCAATACCCGGTCCAATCCTGCTATTACCGCAAGCATCACCACAAACGGCAGCACATAAGCCAGCAGCACTCCTTTCCACGCCAAGCGTTCCGCCACCATCACCTCCACCTTGTCGCCCGCCTGCATAGGTTCGAGCATTACGGCATCCATCTCCTTTTCCCTGCTCTCGGACGACATACACATACTGCGTGCCGAACAAGTGCTGCATGCACTTGCCTGGACAATCCGTATATGCGCTGTCTGTCCGGACACGGACATAACAACCCCCTCGTGCCGTATCGGTTCTGACATGACTGGTTTTGCAAACACAGGGTGCATACACACCCCTCCTAAATTAACACGCAAAAGTATAAAGAATTTTTCACACAGGCAAATTTATTTGATTATTTCGCGGAAAAGTACACAAAATGCAACTAAAAACCGCACTCTTCGGCACAAGCCCTCTCCGACGATTTGCAAAAACGAGATATTTTCAGTACCTTTGCGTGCTAATTTTGAGTGAATATGCCAAGACGTGCAACACATACAGACACCAACGAGAAGACAAAGACGGAACGCCCTATACGAGTAGAGAAAACACCGGTTTGGCAACAGATAAAAACCTTCTTCAACGACCCTCGTACACGCACCATTTCGGGTATTGTCCTGCTGACAATAGCCCTGCTGTTGTTGTTGGCATGCGTGAGTTATTTCTTTGCAGGCACTAACGACCAATCACTGCTGCAGATGTCGTTTGCGGAACGCAAGGCACACCGCGGAGAAATACAGAACTGGCTCGGGCTGCCCGGTGCCGCTGTCAGCGAGTTCCTGCTCAACGGGGCTTTCGGCTGGATGGCTTTCGGTCTGATCGGAATGCTGGTTATCTACGGTCTGCGTCTGCTCCACGTGGGGCATATCCACCCGTTGCGCGTGCTGCTGTGCGGAACATTCGGTGTGTTGTGGGGAGCGATACTGCTGGGCTTTGTCCAACTGATGGCTTCGCTCGGAACATTCTGCTGGGGAGGTGCGTTCGGGCAGTGGTTTGCCACGTGGCTCAACTCGTATATCCAGCCCATGGGTATGATCATCGTACTGGCGGTTACGCTGGTTATTTTCCTGATTATCGCCGAGAAGAATTTTATCCCCAATATGAAACGCTTCGGCTTCTGGCTGGCAGGGCTGTTCAAGCGCAAGCCCAAGACCGAGGAACAGACAGAAAAGACGCTCCCAGAGGAGCCGCAGGAGGTGATCCTGCCCGAGGAACCCAAAGACGACGAGCAACCGATTGACATAGAGATACAAATAGACGACCTCGACAAGACGCCCGACGATACTCCTGCGGACGGTGATATTCCGCTGACTATCGAGCCGGCGCAGGAGGAAGAGATGCACACCGATCCGATGCAGGAGAACGACCCCGCAGAGGATGGGACTCAAATAGACATCCACGAAACCAAGCCTGTTGAGATGGCGGACGGAGATACCCCCACGCCCGAAGATATTCTCGCGAAACTCGGTCCCTACGACCCGCGCAAAGACCTCGAATATTACAAGTTCCCCTCCCTCGACCTGCTCAAAGTGTATGACAACGAGACGGGGACTATCGTCAACAAAGACGAGCAGAACGCCAATGCCAAACGCATTGTGGAGACCCTGCGCAATTTCGGCATAGAGATCGACTCTATCAAAGCCACCATCGGTCCGACCGTTACGCTCTACGAGATTGTCCCCAAGGCGGGTATCAAGATATCGAAAATCCAGAGCCTCGAGAACGACATCATGATGTCGCTTGCCGCTACGGGTATCCGTATGATCGCCCCTATGCCGGGCAAGGGTACGGTGGGTATCGAGGTGCCCAACGAGAAGCCGCAGACCGTCTCCATGCACTCGGTCATCGCCTCCAAACGTTTCCAAGAGGAGCAGAAGATGCGCCTGCCTATCGCTATCGGACGCACCATCACCAACGAGGTCTTTATGTTCGACCTCGCCAAGACACCCCATCTCCTCGTAGCGGGTGCAACAGGTCAGGGTAAGTCGGTGGCGATCAATGCCATACTCACCTCGCTGCTCTATAAGAAGCACCCTGCCGAACTCAAACTCGTCCTTGTGGATCCGAAGATGGTCGAGTTCTCGCCCTACAAGGAACTCTACCGCCACTACCTCGCCGCCATGCCCGATGTGGAGGAGCAGGACATCATCATCACCGACTGCGAGAAGGTCATCAACACCCTCAACTCGCTCGTCATCGAGATGGAGAACCGCTACAAACTGCTGATGGATGCGGGTGTGCGCAACCTCGAAGACTACAACGACAAGTTTATCCATCGCCGCCTCAATCCCGAGAAAACGGTCGGCGACTCGCTCCACCATCGTTTCCTGCCTTATATAGTGATTGTCATCGACGAGTACGGCGACTTTATCATGCAGGCGGGAAAGCAGGTTGAGACCCCTATCGCCCGCATCACGCAGAAGGCGCGTGCCGTGGGTATGCACATGATTCTCGCTACCCAGCGCCCGTCCGTAAACATCGTTACGGGTGTTATCAAGGCGAATATCCCTACCCGTATCGCTCTGCGCACGCAGTCCGTCATCGACTCCCGCACCGTCCTCGATGCCAAGGGGGCGGAGCAACTCATCGGACGCGGCGATATGCTCTATGCGGGCAACGGCAACATCACCCGTATCCAGTGTGCGTTTGTCGATACCCCCGAGGTGGACGCCATCGTCGAGCATATCAGCAAGCAGCAACGCTATTTCGAGCCGTACCAGTTGCCCGAGTATGTCCCCGAGGGGCAGGAAGATGCCGTTGCACCGGGCAGCGTGGATCTCAAGCGCCTCGACCCGATGTTTGCCGACGTCGCACGATATGTCGTTGCCAAACAAGAGGGTTCCACCTCGCGCCTGCAACGCGCTTTCGAGATCGGCTACAACCGCGCGGGCAAACTGTCCGACCAACTCGAAGCCGCCGGTATCGTCGGTCCCAACAAAGGTCCCAAAGGTCGCGATGTTCTGATACAGGATATGGATATGCTCGACCAAAAACTGCAAGAACTCGGAGCAAACTGAAACCCATAAGCCTAATCGGTCTTATTCGTCTTATTTGTCTTATTGGACTTATAAAAAACATTAAAGCAATTCCACTCCTCCGCCCTGTCAATCGTTATAGGATACGCATAGGATAGGCTTAGGATAGACCACTCTTGAAAGATAAATATATGTTACAAAAACTGCATACATATTGTATTTTGTTGCTGCTTTGCAGCCCGGTATCCGTGTATGCCGGTACGTTGGACTCTTTTCTGTCCGACCTCGAGCAGCAGACGTTGCAATCCGACTTTACCATTACCGTCTCCGAGGAGGTGGCACAGCCGATGAACTACCCGGGCACTATCACTATGCACGGCAACCGTTTTCTGCTCTCGATGTTCGATACCGAGGCAGCGTACGATGGCAGCACCTTATATATATATAGTGCGTCCAATGACGAACTGACCCTCTCCTCTCCCACCGAACAGGAACTGCTGGAGGCAAATCCGTTTCTCTATGCCAAAGCACTGGTCAAGGTCTGCACCGTATCCGAGCGTCCCGCCAAAGACCCGTCGCAAACCGTCATTACCCTCACACCTAATGATCAGACCATCGGCATTCAGCGTTTCACCCTGCGCCTCAAACAAGCAGGAAGTAATACCTATCTCCCCGTTTCAATAGAAATCAAAGAGGGCAAACAACTGACCACCCTCACCCTCAAACAACCCCGTTATATCACCACCTCGCCTGCGTTCCGTCTGGACTATCCCGACGCCTACCTCAACGACCTGCGATAACAAATAATTCATAATTCGTAATTCATAATTCATAATTATGCATACAAAGTCTCTCATCATCGGCTCCGGTCCTGCGGGCTATACCGCAGCCATCTATGCCTCGCGTGCCAACCTCTCCCCCGTACTCGTCGAAGGACCGCAAGTAGGCGGGCAACTGATGATTACCACCGAGGTGGAAAATTTCCCCGGTTATCCAGACGGTGTGGAGCCATTCCAAATGATGGATGATATGCGCCGTCAGGCAGAGCGGTTCGGTACCCGTTTCGTACAGAGCATTGTTACCCGTGTTGATTTCTCCTGCTCGCCCAAGCGGGTGTATCTCGAGGACGGCACGGAGTATGAAGCCGATACCGTCATCATCGCTACAGGCGCAAGTGCCAAGTTCCTCGGCATACAGTCCGAAGAGGACTACAAAGGGCGCGGCGTGTCGGCTTGCGCTACGTGCGACGGCTTTTTCTACCGCAACAAGACGGTGGCGGTGGTAGGTGGCGGCGACACCGCCTGCGAAGAAGCATCGTATCTGGCAGGTCTCTGCAAAAAAGTATATATGATTGTCCGCAAGCCCTACCTGCGTGCGTCCGAGATTATGCAGCAGCGCGTACTGAACAACCCGAAGATAGAGGTTTTGTTTGAGCATAACACTCTCCGCCTGACAGGCGAACCGAAAGTACAGGGTGCCGATCTGGTCTATCGCAAAGGCGAACCCGACGAGCAGATTCACCATATTGACATCGACGGTTTCTTCCTGGCTATCGGACATCGCCCGAACACGGACCTCTTTGCCGACTACCTGAACCGTGATGCCGAAGGTTACATCATTGTGGACGGCGACAGCCCCCGCACCAACGTACCGGGTGTTTTTGCTGCGGGCGATTGTGCCGACCCGCACTACCGTCAGGCGATTGTGGCTGCAGGCAGCGGCTGCAAAGCCGCCATCGAGGCGGACCGCTACCTCAAATCATTGTAAGGAAACCATAAAGGGAATATCTTTTGCCTATTTTTTCTATTTTTCTTGGGCGCAAGCCCATAGGAAACAGATAAACACACAAATAATAACCATTAAACCCATTAAATCTTATGCAACTATCTGAATTAAAGAAAGCATTTGAGCAAACCTACAAGCACGCCGCAACAGACATCTTCTTTGCACCGGGGCGTGTCAACCTGATCGGAGAACACACCGACTACAACGGCGGTTATGTTTTCCCCTGCGCATTGAGTTTCGGCACGTTCCTGCTTGTCGCACCTAACAAAGACAACGCACTGCATTTCTGCTCGCTCAACATCACCGACGAGTGCGGCAACTTTCCTGTTACGGAGGTATCGCTTTCACACATAACGGAGCCATTGGAGAAAAAGCACTGGGCAAACTACCCGCTCGGCTGTATCGCACAGTTTGTCAAACGCGGTGTTGCCATTCTGCAAGGCTACGACTTCCTTTTCTGGGGCGACGTGCCTGCCGGTGCAGGACTGAGCAGCAGTGCCGCTATCGAGGTGGTTACCGCCTATGCGATGAACGAACTGCTCCATACCGGCTACGACCGCACCGAGATTGCCAAGATAGGACAACTCTCCGAGCATGAGTTTGCAGGCGTCAATTGCGGTATCATGGATCAGTTTGCTTCCGCACAAGGCAAAGCCGACCACGCTATTTTCCTTAACTGCGACAGCCTGCAGTTCGACCTTGTACCTATCAAACTGGATGGTATCAAGGTGGTTATCACCAATACCCACTCGCCGCACAAACTTGATTCGGGTGCCTACAATGCCCGTGTGGCACAATGCAAGACAGCGGTTGAGCAACTCAACACCGTGCGTCCGCTCAAGAACCTTGCCGAACTTACTATGGCAGAGTTCAAAGAGATAGAATCGGCAATCACCGACCCCGTAGCACACCGCCGCGCCCGCCACGTGGTAGGCGAAGTACAGCGTACCAAAGATGCCGTAGAGGCACTGCGCCAAGGCGATATTGCCAAGTTCGGACAACTGATGAACCAGAGCCATATCTCGCTCCGCGACGATTATGAAGTTACAGGACCGGAACTTGATACCTTGGCTGAAACGGCTTGGACGGTTGACGGTGTTATCGGCAGCCGTATGACAGGCGGTGGATTCGGCGGTTGCACCGTATCCTTGGTAAAAGAAGAAGCCATACCTGCTTATATGGAAACAGTGGGCAAGACCTACACCGACAAGACCGGTCTTACCGCCGACTTCTACATCGCCCAAATCGGCGACGGCGTTCACCGCGTAGAATAATAACGACCCTATATACCAAACGGGCTGTCCAATATGATTTTGGACAGCCCGTTTGGTGTATATTACCGCATTTATTGCACTACTCTGCCGAGTAGGTCGTACATAGTGTCTCCACGCTTGATAACAAGTTGTGCATTGCGTAGCAACTTGGTTGCCTGCAAACCGGCAACCTCTTCGGTATGCGATACGGCAGATGAGATATTGTTGCAGTCGCCCGTACAGGTTTGCAACAGAATATCATCGATGTACGCCGTATATGCACCGCGGGCGGCAGATGTAGCAACGAGCGCAATACCTGTAACCGTATCCCCTGTCATAGCCGCCGGCACCACAGCGGAGACACGCGACCAGTTGCCGACAGAATCGGTAGCCGTGGCAAGCGTTTTCCCCGAAGCAAAGACCAACTGCAGTTGTACATCGCCTTGTACATAAGCGGTAAGGCGCAAAGGTTCCGTAACGGCAACAGAAACGGTGGCTATGCGATACAGCACAGATGCATTGGCAGCCGCAGCCTCGGCACGGAACATCAGCGCATAGTCTCCGCTATGCGCATTACCGTTTTCCATAGTGCAAGTAATATGGTCGGCATTGGTTTGGGACAACAATGCCGCCTCGTGGAGGCACGGATCTACGGGGAAAGTGCCGGTACGGCGTGCCGTACCGTTCTGATAGTCGTACGGAGTAGTAACAGACTCGAAACTATTGCGATAGTAAACCGGTCCGAGACTATGCGGTGTGGACAGGGCAACCGGTTTGCCGGAACGCAGCATACGTATCGCATCGCCCGCCAAACGCAGGTAATAGTCGGACGAGAGCCACGTACCATCGGCAGAGGAAGTGAGGAAATAATTGCCCCGCGGTATCATTGTCCAATCGGTAGCGGCATTGAGGAGAGCCGTACCCTCGTCATATTCGTCGAACATGGCAAAATACATATTCCTGCAGCCGTTTTGGCAGATATGCGAAGCCTGGTCCCAAAGGAAAGACCCCGCCAGACGGGGGGCTTGGTTGAGGTTCCCCGTATTCCATGTTGCCCACCCGAAACCGGCAAACAGCACGGGCATATAATCCATACGGTGCTGGTCGCAATACGCCTTATCAAGGGCTTGCTGCCGGTAGAAATACTGCGCCTCGGCGGTATTGCTGAACCGTTCCACCAACCACGGAGAGAGCATATCATAATGGAGATAGACCTGCTCAAACGATTCCTGATCGTTTGGATCGGATTGCGACGGACCTTTGGCATCATTGCGGTTCTCCCGCCAATAGGTAGGCACTCCGCCAATGACATAGCAACCGCGGCTCTTGAACCATTCTATGAGTTCGGTCGTCTCTTGGGCAGTACCGGGGTGATTTCCCGTAAAGCCTGTTCCCCAGATCTGTACAACGGGTTTGCCATCCATAGTGGCATAGGCGGGCGACTGTATGAGTGCAAGATTCTGCTCTATGGTATAGACCCAGTCGAAACGGATAAGATCCGTCCAACAATCCTCCAAACCGTTGGAAGTGATGTCATAACAGATATAGAAGATACGCTCCGTACGCTCGGCATTCTGACGGATAACAGCCAACTGGTGCGCAGGATTATAGGTTACCGTTTTCATCTCGCGCCCGAGGAAACGCTGTACCGCCACACCGTCCAACGCAGACTGCTGCATCAGGTCGAAATGAGAGGCAATGATACGCGGCGAAAGCGCATTGTAGAGTTTGGCAGGATTGCCGTTACCCAAGTCGGCGAAACCGGTCTGTGCCAGGTCGGCATCCTCGTAGAACGATACATCGGGATAGATCTCAAACGTATGATTGTACTTGCGCGGCCAGCGTGTACCATCGGGTTCGATAGCATCATTGCCCCAATGGTGCCAAAAATCCTTCTGCCCGCCGACACGGAACCACCCCTGATAGCCGGCAATACTCTTTGTCCGCATCTCGGAGTATGACGAAGCACCGGGATGGGCGGGCACGGGTTCGGCAAGCGGATCGAGTGTGCCGTCCGATATTTCCACACGTGCGATATAGTTGCCCGCATTGATACGGAAATCGCCATGGTTCTGCGCGTTACGGAACGAAGCATCGGTAAGGGCAACCGTAGTGGTGAGCCATTCGCCCGTATTGGTACGGGAGATATTCGCCGTCTGGTAGTTGTGATCGCCGGTAGCATTGTACTGGAACTGCACCTGGTCGGTACCTCTGTCCAAATAGGTGAGCCGCACAAGCAGCGTATTCATTGCAGGGGTAATCACCGAACTATTGACACGGAAGTAGAGAAATTTGCCCTCCGGTACAAAGACGCACTCACGCCCCGCCTCGGTAGTGATGACGGTGTATGGTTCATCATACGGATTGCCGTTATCTGTGCGAGTCAGATTGTTCGACTCTGCCGGTGTATAAAATGCCAAGACGGCACTAAGCAGGAGTACTAACATAGATAATTCTTACCATTTTATAACTCTTTGACCGATAGTATTGTACAATGTACCTCTGTAGTCAATGAACAAGTGCCCGTTGATGAACCTCTTGGAAGCGTTCCGAACAGGTTGCTTGGAGTTCTTCTCCGCACTGCGTTGCATATCGGCAAAAGTATGTGCGCAGGTCTCAAACTGATCACCGTTGATGTCTGTAACCAGTGCGGAATAGTATCCCGATTGTACATTTCCCTGCATATAAAGGAATTGCTTGGTTGCCCCTTCGATAGGTTGCCCGTCCAACAACCATTGGTAGGCAGTAAACAGCGAGTCGACATTGCTGACAAACAAGACATCGTCCCACTTGGCATAAACCAGATCTTCGCAACTGCAGTTCTGTGCATTGACGATAAATATCTGTTCCGCCACTTTTCGCGAGTCTTCCACCTCAACGAGTTGGAAGATGATGTCGTCCAATCCGAAATCGTTGCCGGCACCGTAGTAGGTATTCAAGTCTTCCACGCCAATCTCGATATAGTCGCTGGATACGGGAGCTGTCCAATAGGTTTTGGAATAGTGCCACTCGTTGTCCTGTCCGAGTTTGAGTACGCTACCGAGATACTCCTTTTTCATCGTGCCGTCGGCATCGCGATAATTGATAGAGAATTGCAACTCGGCAGGATGATCACGTTGGTTGGGCTGGTTGAGGTCAGCCGCCCAATAAGAAAAGACATAGCGTTTTCCTCCTATGAGTTCAAGCCCCGGATTCTCCGTGGTACGGGCTTTCCATGCATAGCCCGATCGTGCGGCATCGAACATAGCAAAGAGTTTGCCCGAGTGGGCGGATACGTTGGCATAGTCGCGCCACGTATGCTGTGCATTTTCCGACAAGAGATAGACACCGGACTTTCCCTGGAAACGCGGGTCGTCGTAGAGGTTGGTTCCCTTCGGGTCGAAAGGCAGATACTCGTAATCGGAGGTGAAACCGGTAGGTGCAGTACGATAGTCGGTATAGTTTTCGAAGTCGCCATTGGACATCAGGTTCTGCGAAATCAAGTGTTCCGGCAGATAGACATAGCACGTAAATGTATCCGTACGTTCTTCGACAGCATGGTAGGTGAAAGTCTGCGAGTAGAGACTATCGGGCAACCATAAGTACTCGTGGTCATCATAAGCAGAGGACAGGACGCGTGTGCTATCCAGACAGACATCCACATATACAGTATCGCGGGCAACCTCTTCCGCCTGCATTACAGCAGGCAGAAGAGCCAGGAATATCAACAATTTCTTCATAGTCGCTTATTTTTGGTTGTCAGGAATAATTTCCACACGGCGATCCAGTTCCGCCTTGGTGCGGTTGCCTACGTTCTCTCCCGTATATTCGACAGAAGAACTGAAGCCACCGACTATCAGTTGCTCCCGACTGACACCACGCTGAACGAGCAGGTCGGCAATAGTCTGCGCACGGCGGTCGGACAGACGCTGATTGGCGGCACTATTGCCCTCGGTGCTGGCATGGCCGTTGATATGCACACGCTGGGAGGGGTTAGCCATCATAATTTCCGCCACCTTGTCCAAGATGTCGGCAGGCACCAGTTTGGGGTGCTTGTAGTCGTTGACATCAAACCATATAACGGAAGTGGACAAAGTATGGATAAGACTGGTGATTGTATCCTCAAGCATAATATAAACAGTGTCCACGTGGTTGCGCTGCGCATAGGTGGTATCGGTAAGGACGAGACAATCATAGATAACCGGGGCTTCTTTTTTCTTGGCTTTCGGATAGAAATGAACCCCCACTTTGACACCGACTGACCAAGGGTGGACAGAACCGGCATAATTGGTTTGGAGAATACCCGAGTATTGCTCCATAAAGGTATGCTGACGATAACCTTCCTCAGCGGGCTGCTGCCAACCGAGTTCCTGTTTTTCCCCGCCAGCAGCGAGGTCATTGCATACCGCAGTAAAGTACGCACCGACAAACAAGTCGATGTTGTCACGCAAAGGAACGAGTGCGCCGACATCGGCTTTGACCCCCGCAGCCACTTTCCGAAGCGGCTGGGCGTGTTTCTCCATAGAGAAATCCTGTCCGACGACCTCGGTGTAGAAATCGTGGGAACTGACCTCTGTGAGTGTGAGGTTCCAAGGACGGTAGTAACCGGAATGCTCTACCGCACCGCTGCGCAGGTTGTAGGTAGTACCGAGAGGCATTCCTACAAATGCTCCGACAGCGGCAAAAATACCCACACGGTCATTGAACATGTGCTGGTACTGCGCCGTAACGGGAATAGAGAGCATCCACATACGCTGCTGCTCTTTCCAACTATGCGTTGTGGCAATATGGTCATATATCTCGCCCTCGGAGTCCGCCTGATTGTCCCAGCGGCGTGTCGTATTGAGACGTGCCTGCGAGTTGATCATCTCGGCATCGACACCAACGCCAAGCCCCCATTCGGGAGTAAAGAACCAGGCATATCGCAGACTGATCTGCCCCGTAAGGTCTCCAATGTTTTTCCCGTCTTGCACTTTGTAACCCCACGAGGAGTATCCGCCCCCGAGATAGGCTTGGAGACTAGAGCCCTGCCGGGCAGGTCTCTGCGGTTCCTGTTTGCCGGCACGAGGCTTACGCTCGATACGCTCTTTGGTAAGGCGGAACGAATCCACATAGTTGATGTACTGCGGCTGACGGCGGGTAAGCAACGTAAGATGGAGACTATCCTGCTCCCACTCGCGCTGGGAGACCAATTCAGCAGCCCCCGCAACGGTATCGGCAACGGTAGAAGACATAAGCACCTCGTCGGAAGCGAGTACACGCCGGGAGACCGTAAAACGGTTGCCCTTTTTAGCAGGCGTAATAAGGTACTCGCAGTCAAAGAGTTGGCTGAGAACTTCTTCGGGTTCGGCATTACGGAACGTAACAGTTACACGGCGTTTGGTATCCACCTGTTTTTTGTCCGTTTTGACATAGGTACCCGTTTCCTTCTTCATATCCGACAGGATAGTCCTGACAGGCGTATCCTTATACTTACCGGAGAAAGTGGTTTTTGCCCCGAAGGCTGTCAGCGGCAGCAATAATGCCAACAATAGCAGTGTTTTTCTCATAGTATGTGTTAATGTAATCCGTTATATCAGAGTTTTCGTCCCAAGACATCGTAGGCGGTACTATCACGAACAATGACCAGCCTGCCATCAATCAGCGATTTACTGACCGAAAAAGGGACAGCCGGCAGTCGTTCACCCGTAGGTTCCTCGGTTGGGCAGTCGAAACGCTCCGTCCAAGTAGAGGGGACAGAACCATTGAACACCGCATTTTTGAGATTGACGGCATTGAAATGGCAATAGGAGCCCGTACAACCGCTGACATTGGAGAAATAGATACCATAATTGCCGCCATCGATATGGATATTGTTGAACTCCATACCCGTGATCTTGTTGCTGCCGGCACGCACGAAGAAATTGTTCCAACGGGAGCCGCTGATATTGATACTATTGAGATGTACGTTGTAGATCGGATAGTTGCCCGTTTTACCTATATTGAACGCCCCTTGTGCACTTCCCCAGAAGTCGCCCGCAGTACCTTTGTTGCCTGCGGTACAACCGCAATGGTCGATAGTAACATTGTGGATATCAATGGTGCCGCTACTGGTAAAACCCGCACCGGAGAAGTCGGAGTTGACACGTGCGCCGGATTCCAACGCATCGGCTATATAGAGATGGTGGGCGGTATGGTTGTCGCCACCGAAGAAACCAAGGGACGAAGCGCGCCAGTTGTTCTCGGCAGTACAATAGGCGAAAGTGATGTTGCTGCAGCGTCTGCCTGTGGACCACGAAGCCATATCGTCGTCTCCGTTGTTGCGGAAAGAGCAATAACGAACCATATGTCCGCTGCTGCCGTGCGAGCAGTTGATACCATCGGCATAGTTATTGCGGAAACGGCAGTGCTCCACCAATAGGTTGGACGAGCCGGCACTGGTATAATCGGCAATCCATGCACCGCACTCGAAATGCTCCACCCAACAACCACGGATGACACTATTGCGCCCCATGCCGCCCATAAAGCCTTTGCCGACCTGTTTGGAATCGTCGTTGTTGTAATAACGGCAGTTGTTGACCGTATTGAGATAGAGCCCCTCGATAAGCAGATTGTTGCGGTCCGCCTCAAAGCCGCGGTAACTATATGTAGAGCCGTTGTCGGAAGGAGCAGTAAAATAGATAGTGGTGTACCACATACCTGCACCGATGACACGTGTACCATCGGCATTGCGCAGGTAGATACGCTTGCTGCAATTCCATGTGCCTTCGGGGATATAGACGGTGCGTCCCTGGTTGTTCATAATAAAGTCGCCGACATCTCCATTGCCGTCAAAACGGACTTTGTCGCCGCTCAGTTGGTCGTAGGTAACAGCGGCGGGGACGGGTTCCAGTTCCACGAAATCAATGGTATAGGGTGTAGAGCCGCCGTCCGCCTTTTGGAGCGTAAGCGTCTCGCCCGATTTGACGGAACGCGAAAGGCGGATATGTGTCTCGTCGAAACGCATACGGATCACCACATTGCCGGTACGGGGATTGTTGTCGGGATAGGTGCCGTCACAATACTGCCAAGCCCAGTACGAATTGAGATTGAGCGTGCCGACTTTGTCCTGACCGGCATAGACATTGAGCGTCCCCGTTGTGCCCTGTCCGTTGCTGCTATCGGGCAGAGAGAAGCGGACGGTAAGTCCGTCGCCCGCCTGATCGACGACCCAAGAAACGGTCTGCCCCACTGCCGTGAGGTTGAGTGCCTGCTGGTGGGATGCTTCGGACTGGAGCAGACGCTGGTCGTCGGAAGCCTCAAGGAATGTACCGTCGGTGGTGCACAAGCCGGGTTCCGCCTCGTAGCGCTGGTAGGGACGGTTGATATAGCCGCGTCCCTGTTTGTCGGAGGGGAACAGATATACCTGGCTGCCGTCGGTAACAGGTGTGTCGGGTACATCGGGCTTATCGGGGGTATCCGGATTTTCGGGTGTAGAAGGTGTGCTGCCGGTATCCACACACGGAGCGGCATAGCCTTTCTGATTGATAGCCGAATAGATATTATCGAAGTTGTTGGTATAGAACTCGCTTCCCGTATACGCCCCCGTGTAAGGGGCGGTTTGGAAAAGGCAATCGCTGTTGCCCGTTACATCGTCGGAGGGATTGAGCCACCAGGCAGCCCCCGGATTGGAAGCCGTATATTCGAAGCCGAAGAGGTTGGAATAGACCTTGACGGTTGTGCCGGTATTGAGCGTCAGTCCGTCTTCCGCCAACTGCGCAAGATTGAGCGTCTTTCCATAGATATTGCCCTGTATATGGTAGAGACGGTCGCCATTGCGGGATACTTTGCCCTGATCGGTAGAGAAATTGGTGGCAATACCCCGTGTGCCGGCAGTTCCAGCACCTTGGAGCCACGATTCCCACACGGTACCGGTGATGTCGATGGCAAACGTAAAGGTCTCGTCCGCCTCCATACTATTGGAAGAAGCCCACGTATTGTTTTCACAATCCCAGCGGACGATGTAACACCCGTCGGCACCGACAGGATTGTTCAAACTTTGTGCAGCGGTGGCTGCCAGCAATGTACACACAGAGGCCACCAAAGCCAGTGATATTCTTTTCATTATTGTTGTTGTATTATAATTATCAAATTGCCCTATTGCAGGGGGAACGGCAGGCAAAAGCCCCGACACAGTAACGACATCGTATCGTTAATCACCCGTTAATCACCCGTTAATCACCCGATAATCACCCGATAATCACCCGATATAATCAACGGAAAGTATATGGAAATATATTGCCATGATACGAGTGCATATTTGACGGGACATAGTTATCAGTCATAGACACAGCGGCAGGGGTATGTACGGGTATGCGGAATGAGATAACGGAAACCTATTTCCAGACCGACCTCAGCGGGGCGGCTATCGGAGCCAATGCTATTGGTACTGAAAATACCGTTGTAGGGTGTCATAAAATAGTGGTTGTTTTCCTGCCCGGGGCGATCGTTGAGAAAACCCAATTCCGTTTTGTTTTCGGGCATTTTGACCGCATTGAGGAAGCCATATCCTGCATAGATATTGGCAAACCACTCGCAATGCGGATTACGCTGCATAGGATAGCCAATGCCCAGTTTGACAAAGCCGACCACCTGCAGGCTGTTGACCTCCATATCATAGCGGTACTGTGCATCAGACCGGCGATAGAAGCCATGACCGGGCACATCGGGTCGGATAGCGAGGTGCCCCTCGGGGAAATAGCCGCTATGCTCGGTATCAGAGGCAGCCGCAGCACCGCTCATAACCGCGAAACCGCATTTAGCCCCCGCCTGAACATGGATATTGACAGCCCCTACCGGGAAACGCAGGCAGAGCGCCAGAGGAATTTCCATATAACAGATCTCCTGGGCATCACGCAAAGCATTGAGCGTAACGGTATGGTCGTAGAGATCCGCCGATGCGGGTTCGGCGGGGTAGATACTATTGACACCGGTGTAGGTAATTGTTCCTTTGCCCCTGAGGGTACTGCCATAGCGCGAGAAATCCGCCCCGACACTCAAGCCTACTACACGATTGAAATACATCCCATAGCCTATATGCGCGCCATAGCCGTAACTGCCCACGTTGTTGAGCGAGAGTTGCTGTACAGCCTCCGCGCGGTAGCCCAATGTACTCCACCCGCCTTTGCCTGAGATTTCCACAAAAGAAGTTACATCGGCTTTTGCCGTGAGTGCGACTCCCGTTATCAACAGTATCCAAAGTCGTTTTTTCATCTTATCTGACAATCAGTTTATCGCAATGCACCATACCGTCGGTATCTCTCACGCGGACGAGATAACACCCCGCAGGCAATTGCGCCACAAACGAGGAGCCGCTGACCTCCATGACCTGCTGCCCCGCAGAAGAATAGATTATTCCCTGTTCGGGTACGATACCCAGGACAGCCACTTCCGCACCGGAATGTGTCCATTGGGGAGAAAGGGTCATAGTACCCGTGGAAGATTGGTCGCCGACGCTTGAACCGAAGGACTCAAACAGCCCCGCACAGGCGGTTACTTTACGCCCATCGGCAGTGGTCATCACACAATGGTAGGTATGTCCGTCTCCACTGAGGATCTGCCCCTCGACGTAGTAGTACTGGCGAGTTTCGCCATCCAAGGGCTGACCGTCACGATACCACCGGTACGCCACGTACAGATCGGAAGAGTTATCCACAAAGAGGAGGTCGTTCCACTTGCGGTGGATATCATCGACACAGGGTTCGGGTTCGCGCTCGCAATGAATGACCTTGAGCGAGAGGGTATAGACCTCCGCCGGGCATTGGCCTTCGGTAGCCGGTGTCCAGACCGTATCGCGATAGGTACCCGATTGGGAGAAAGAGCGGTTGCGCCACGTGTACGCCCCCAAGGTATCACAACGATCGACGGTCTCCTCGGGATGGAAATTCACCTCCGTAAGGGTATAGGTGAGAGTATGGATCTCCGCCTCGCAACGCATACCGTTGGGAAGGGTAGAGAAGACCGTATCATAATAAGTACCCGGTTCCGCAATGGTTTGACCACGCCATGTATAAGGGGCGTCGGCTTGGCAACGTGTAACCGTCTCGCTGGAATACTGCGGTTGCGGGCATTTGTCTTCGCAGTCGTCTTTCGCCTTGACTACCACTTGCTGTGCGCCGCCGCATGCACCCATATAGTCGGAGTGCGCCTGTGTCTCGTCGTCCGCTTGGGCATAGACCGTGTAGGTACCCGGTGCGGAAACCGTCCACGTGAGGTAGCCATCGTCGGCATTGCCCGTAACGGTATGAACCACAGACGGATCTTCGGCACCATTGATTTGGACGATATACGTCCAGCCCAGTTCTGCGCCGGAAAGGATGATAGTAGCCATCTCACCTTTCTCCACGCAGATTTCGGCGGGAGAGACGCCCAGGGTTTGCTTCACCGGCCACGCCTTAGGGCAAGGCGATGCGTAACCGGGACGGTCGAAATAGTGTCCGGCATCGTACCACTGGTCGCGAGGATCATCATCGGTAAAGGTATTGACTGCGGCATCTTTCCTGCCTGTAGAGGGGGCAAAAGCGAACATATACTTGTCGTTGTTGCTGACATAGGTATTCTGTTTCCATTCTTTGCCGCCCCAGTCCTGACGGCAGTTGCCGGCATCGCTCCATTCCCACCAGTTGCCGCTGATGCGTTTTTCGTCGCCCGGACAGCGGGTACCCATTGCGGTCTCAAAACCGAAGAGACGAATGGCGATTTTGGGTGCATCACCCGTTTTGACACTCAGGCTGTTGCCCGATTGGAACGGTATCTGACTGAAATTGTAGGTAGCGCCATAGATATTGTCGCGGATATGCCACAGACGGGAAGCGTCCAAGTTGAAATGGTCGGTAGCGTCGTTATAATTGCCATCGGGAACATAGATAAAACGGTCGAAAGCGACGCTGCGCACCAAGTCGGGACGGGAAGGACCTTGCTTAATCCACTCGCCGAGCGGTGTACCCGTCAGGTCGACTGCCAGCGTGAATGTCTCACCCCACTCCATATCGTTGGAAGCGGTAAAATCATTTTTGGCACAATCCCACTTGACGATATACGTACCGTCGGCAGCCACCGGCTGGTTGGGCAGGCGATAGTCTTTCGGCTCCTTGACCTTGACGGTAAGGGTATTGGAATTGCGGTTGCACTCGGGATAACCGGCATTGGTGATCTTGTAAACCAATTTGTATTCGCCTTCCTTGCTGCCCGTAAAAATACCCGTTTCTGGATCAAAGACAAAGCCCGTGGAGGGCGTCCACTCGTAAGCAGCCGTTTCCTCGTCCGGCAAAGCGGGGTTTGCCAGTGTAACCGTACTGGTATCATCCACATATATCTCCGTTGCATCTGCCGACAGGACGGGGATATCGCCACATTCGATCACCCGCACGACATAGGTAAGCACATCGCCATCGAAGCAGCCGACACTTTCCAGCGTAACCGTGACGGTGGTTTTTCCCTTGCCGACAGCCGTAATCTTGCCGTTGGCATCCACAATAGCGACCGCGGGGTCGGAAGAGGTGTAAGTGATCTTCCTATTGACAGAATGAACCGCATCGGTGCGCTTTGCCGTATAGGTCTGCGTACCGCCTTTTTGGAGCGACACCGTATCGGCGGGAGCGGTACCCGTCCAGCCCAAGGCTGTACCGAGGCTGACAGCACTCGTAGCAGGGTGGGACTTGGATTTCATATAGAAGACCGGGCTGCCGTCCTGGTTAGCCATCTTGCCACATACCATCCCCGGCTTGGAGACAGGCGGATTGCTGAACAGGGCGGGTGCCTCCCAAAGACGTACATGAAGCACATACGCCCCATTGCTGATGTTGCTGCCATTGAAATCCGCTGCACAGACAAAGGCCGTCAGACCATTGTGGTCGTAAAAGAGCCATTCATAGTCCTCGGTCTGCTTGTTGTCGGTAGAAAGCAACGCCTCGGCATACTCCCAGTCGCTGCCGACATTTCCGTGCTGAGAGCCGCGATAGAGATAGCGCTTGGTGAGCCCATTGCGGATATAAAAGGTAGGTTGCCCCGCTTTCTGCTTGCCGGTAGGGAGGAAGAACCATTCGTCCTGTCCGTCGGTGTGGGCGATGTCGGCTTCGATCTTACCGCTGTTATCGCGGAGATAGACCGGAGCCCCGTTTTGAATCCAGTATTGCGGGAACGGATTATCGCCATTGTAGTTGTACCACTCCACTTTCCATGTATCGCGGGTCATACCATCGCAGAGGGACACGGGGACAGACATAGTCTCATCGCAGGCTTTGTAGTTGTCGGCAGTATTAGCAGGCGAATGAGCGGAAAGCGTGATATCGCCCGTGGCATTACCGCCCAACTCAATACGTATGGTAGTGGTTTTGCCGTTTTGCGTGGTTTTGACCATAGTAACGCCTGTGCCTACAGCCGAGAGCACAGGTGCACCCGCATCGGTGGTGCAAGAGATGTCGTACCAGCCGCCCGGGTAGAGCGATGCGCCCAATCCTGTCACACCGTCTATAGCCCACTCGAAGACCGGGCAGGAGACACAATCGGTGCGTTTGCTGACCGATACGGAAGACACCCCGCCGCAGGGTTTCATCAGGAGCGGTACGCCGGAACCGTCCTGGAAAGCATAGACCTCGTAGGTACCCGGCCGGTCGGCAGTCCACGTGAGCGGATTGCCCGTACCGGCTTTTTCCGAAGAAGCAACGGGGGTGCCGTCCCGATAGAGGGTGTAGGAGTAACCATTCTGCGAACCGCTAAGGCTGACCGTAGCCACCTCCCCCTCATCGGGGCAGATGGCTGCATTGGTGACAGATATTTGATAATCGACCGGATAGACGATAGGACACGGCGAGTGTTTGCCGAAAGGAGAAGCATAGCCGGTAGTAGAGACCGCATGGTCTTTGTCGTAATAGAGGTCGCGCTTATCGGTTTCGTCGTTGGTAACAACAGGCGAGGAATCGGTCTTGGTACCCGTATAGCGGGCAAAACGGAAGGTGAACTGCTTGTCGGGCGAAAGCGACTGCTGGCTTTTGGGAATGATATATGCTCCCACATTGTTCCAACCTGTTTCAGTCCATTGCCACCACTTGCCGTTCTTTCCGACTATGGCAGGATCGACATCACCATTGGCACCGCACTTGCCCCAAAAGCCGTTTTCCGCACCAAAGAGACGGAAAGCAATCGGGGTGCTGTCCCCTGTCTGCGGACGCCACGAACCTGCGGATTGCCCTTGCTGGTACCCACGCTGACTAAAGTTGTAAACCGCACCGAAGATGGTATCCCGCAAATGCCACAGGCGGGCACCCGCATCTTTGAACTGGGTGGACATATCGAACTTGGTACGGAACGCATCGCAGCACACCAACCGTACCATTCCCTGATTCGCCGCATTGCCCATCAGCCATTCGCCGAGTTTGGTACCGCCAAGATCGACGGCAAAGACGAACGTCTCGTCCCACTCCATAGTGTTGGCAGCGGCAAAACCGCCCTTACCACCATTGGCGGTGCAATCCCATTGGACAATATATCCGCCGTCGGCAGCCAGAGGCTGGCGGGGCAACTGATAGTCTTGCGCAAAAGACACAGCCGCCATAGCGCAAAACAATCCTGCAAAAAGCAACGGACGCCAAATAGTATGTGTATTATGTATCATAGACTATTCCCCTTAAAAAGGTTTCTGTTTAATAAAAATTGCCGTTTTCGTAACGTATCAAACGCACCGGATTATGGTCAGGCGAGCCACCCCACAGCATGTTTCCGGCAGGGTCCAACGCAATGATTTCCGTCTGCGGACGAGTATAATTATGCTTTTTCATAGTATTTTGCCCGTTAAAGTTCTATTTAATCATACGGCCTGTAGCATCGTACAACACGCCATCCATACAAATATAGAGTACACCGTTGCGAACAAACTTGACTACATCGGTATGGTGCTGCAACGTATCATCCATACCCGTGGTAATATGCCTCGGGGTACGCACTATAAGGAGACTATAATCATAGGTGGTACCCTGATTGAGCAAGAGTGTATAGTCCGACTCGCTCAGATTGCACACCGGTACCCCGTCTTGCAGCAGCCAGAGTTGTGCATCGCCGTAGCGTGCCGACGAGCGGAGTGTGTATTCACCGGCAGATGGCGTATGGATGCCCATCCTATAGGAGATACTGTTTTCTGCAAGCGGCGCATCGCAGACCGACAATTGCTTGCCGTAGGCATCGATCCAGACCGTAGCCACCCCCTTGAAATCGCTGTTCCAACTCTGCATATCGCGCCCCTGTTCATAGCCGAACGCCGCATCGGAGGAGGCGGATACATACAGACGGTTGTCCATCTGCCCGTTGTTGAGGATCTCGACATCAAACGTGTAGCGTTCCACCTGCTTTTGCGGTGCACGATGGAGGATATGGTTGTCCTCGCACGCCTTGTCAAGGGTGAGCGAGCCTGTTCCCTGCGCGAAGAACGCCGTGCCGACCGTAATAGCCGTAGTATTCAACAACACGGGATTGAACACATACTCGCTGCCATTGATATCACAGACGTGTACAAAATCCGTACCCGTAATTTTGATATGGTGCAACGACGGGGTGCCGAGTCCGTTCCAGTTGCTGTGCCCCTCATCGGAAGCCGGGTAGGCTGACATAGGAACCGTAGAAGTTGACGCCGTAGGAAGTCCGTGCGATTTTGCCTTGAAACGGTAAGTAGTCTCTGTCGGGTTCCAACCATTGGCAAAGCCGATCAGATACGTCTTACCCGCATAGATGGTAGAACCCGTGGCGCGTTTCCAGCCATTGCCGTCTTTGGCACGCTTTGCGCCATCGTATTCCCATATCAGGTAATCCACCCCGTTTCGGAGTTGTTCGCCTGTCTTCTGGTAGGTTTTGACCCGATAGATACCCGTATTGATATCCACATCGAAGGGTACGGAGAAATCGTACCAGACCTGGTCGTCCAAGTCCGTATTAGCGGTTGTCAGTCTGAGTTGGAAATACGCATCACGATATGTCAATCGGTCGGGGTTAAGCAGTTGACCGGACTTGCCTTGTTCCGCCTTGAGAATAAGGTCATCCACATCGGTTTTCTCATTGAGATCAACCGTTTCCTCGGCACCGATGATCAGATCGCGGCACCACTCGGTTTCCGTTTCAAAGTGTCCGTTTTCGGGGTCAACAAAGATGATGATGTGCTGTTTCTTTGCCTCGTCTTCATAACGCTCGTAGGAGAAACGGGAATACGCATAGCCCCAGCATATATCGTTGTTGGTACCGGATATACGCAAGATACGAATACCTGCCGCGTTGTCATACGGCACTTGGATGGAATACCAGCCGTCCTGTTCTTTTGTCAATGCCGTCCATTTGCGACCGAACTGCGGGACGGAGAGATTGATATTCTTGATGTTTGATTCGCCGTATATGGTATTTTCTGTCTCTATGCAATACTCGGGATCATCTATGCTATAGAACACGGCCGCAAAGACGGGTGCATTGTTGCCTTCCTTTTCCAGCCATTTGGTGTTGTCGTTCAGATACAGATAGATGGTCTCTCCCTTGGCAAAAGGCACGCCCCATTTGGCATACAGGGTGATATTGGCGGTAACAGCCGTAGAAGCGAAATCAAATTTATCACCACTGCAGTCTGCATCGGCATACCAACCGAGGAAATACTTGCCACTATAGGTCGGGGCAG
This sequence comes from uncultured Bacteroidales bacterium, assembly GCA_934716995.1. Taxonomy (GTDB): domain Bacteria; phylum Bacteroidota; class Bacteroidia; order Bacteroidales; family Paludibacteraceae; genus Colicola. Next base: position 59,889 of record CAKUYO010000001.1, read on the forward strand.
CCGGGGCGGTGGCATAACCGCCTTTGGCAACCGTCTGCGAGGTCGGCTCCGTATTATTCCGGGCATCGAAGGTAACGGTACACAGATCCGCCGTGCTGACAAACTTGGCGTACAAAGTCAGGTCGCCGGCTACCGGGGTTTCAAAATTGTACGGGTTGCCTGACAAATCGGCGTTGGTGTACCAGTTGGCAAAGACAAAGCCCTCTTTCGCAGGGTCGGCAGGACGTGCAACACGGGCGTTCTCACTTACCGTCATTTGCTTGTACTCGGAACCGTCCACCATAAAAGTAACGGTGTATCGGGCAGACGGAGTTTCTACGATAGAAACTTTGCGGTTTCCGTTAGCATCTTTCCAAATAGTGAAGTTTATCTCTTTCTCTTGATTTTCAAGGTCTATAACGATACGTGTATCACCAGACTGGCAATCCGTACCCTGTTTGAAAGAAGATGTCGCAGCATCGATATTGTTGATCACCCATGCATCGCCCCATGATTCCCTGCCTTGCAGGATTTTGCAACGAGCCTGTTGATCACAGGTTTTCTGGTTCAAATTATCATACTTCCAAGTTTTGGTGATAGAGTATGTATAATCATCCACTTTTTTCAACTGATAATCCGTATTATCAAAGTTATGCCACCCATTATAGTCGCCCTCCAAATAATAGGTTTTGTCGTCTAATTTTTGACGGTTTACTTTTGCCCAGACTTTGGTTCCGTTGGTATAGACAGTAACATCAAAGGGGATAGATAAATCAAAACAAAGATTGTCAGAAGAGCAGTTGGAGCAAGTAAGCCCCGATATTTTGTTTTCATCGCGATTTTCCCATGCCAGTTCCTTGTTTTGAGTTTTGTTATAGACTTTGAACTCACAATGTCCTTGCACAGAAGTGAATGTCTTGAATGCAACGGCACCATTATTTGTCATCTTGTAGGCTTCAACAGGTTTATTCCAATCTTTCACCCAATTATCATTTCCACCCGCACCAAAGACGTAAAACTCGTCGGTAAGCGGTTCTTCTACCTGTTTTTGTATCACCCACACTTTGCTACCATCGGTATATATGGTAACATCAGTGGTTTGAGTCAGGTTAAACGAAATGCGGTTATCTCCCCCGTCAAAGAAATCCACATTACTCTTATCGCGATCCAAGTTGTTGGTATTTAACTGATTCCCCCAACTTGTATCTGAAGCAGGATTGAGTTTGAATTTGTACTTATTCGATGCAGCCGGCAAATTTTCAAAACGGTAATACCAGACAGAGCCGTCTTGTGTCATTTTTTTAGAATGAAAATCCCAACTAACATTAGGCAATCCGTCACCTGCCAGATAATAATCCTCCGCATAAGCCGTTGCAGGCAGAGCAAAGACAGAGATACTAAACAATACTAAAAACATTCGCCAATAAGAGTGGTTACAAACCTCTCCTATTCGCTTGGTGCAACAATTGGTCAGCAGGTTGCAAAGGTTGTAAAAATTCTTCATGTGTGTTTTATGGTGTTTGTGTTTTTCGATGTAGAAGTTCGGAGTATGCAGGACACACTCCGAACTTGAGGAAACTTGTGCCGGCTTCTTGCTTAACGTGAGTTCGAAATAAAGCCTCCTATGCCGCAAAGCGGCAAGAAATCTAAGTAAATCTTGGATTTTTTACATCCATTAATTGCCATAAATCTTATCTCCCACAGCGGCAGAGTAAGACAATTTGCTTATATCGAACTTACGTTGCTTATTGCCTGTCGCTCACAGGCACAAGGCGTATGGCGAAGCCGCCGCCGGAGGCAAGGCGGAGGGTGAGGGGGGCGGAGGTAGCGGTTATTTGGAGGGTATCAATCACCGTAGCATAGGGGTTGGTTTGCCAGTCGGCATCGGGGGCATCACGGTAGATCTGCGCCGTATAGGTGCCGGCAGGCAGGAATGACCAGTCGAGGGTGATGTCGCGAGGGGTGTCGTCATTGACGGCACCGATATACCAGTCGGCTGAGTGGCGGTCTTGGCGTGCCATAACGAGGTATTTGCCTATCTCGCCCGAAAGCAAGCGGGACTGCTCCCAGTCGCACGGCACATCGCGAATGAATTGGAACTCCGCGGGGTGCTTCATATAGTTCTCGGGCAGGTCGCACGCCATCTGGAGCGGCGAGTACATAGTAACAAAGAGTCCGAGTTGGTTGGCAATGGTAGAGTGTACGCGGGTGTTCGGTTGCACAGGGTTGTCGAAATTGAACACACCCGGGGTATAGTCGGCAGGACCGGCAAGCATACGCGTAAAAGGCAGCGTAGCCACGTGGGAAGCGGGACTTCCGCCGTCTGCACTCCATGCGTTCCACTCCTGACCGCGGATACCCTCCTGGGTGAAGAAGTTGGGGTATGTACGGCAGAGACCGGTAGGCATCACAGGTTCGTGGTTGTCGATGCAGACATGGTGGCGAGCCGCGGTCTCGATGACACGGCGATAGTGGCGCACGCCCGACTGGGAACGGTTGTACTGCTTGCCGTCCACAGTGGTGATGATGGGGCTGACATAGCCGGTCTTGACCGAGTGCATACCGTAATGCTCCATATAGTTGTACGCCTCGTCCAGTTCGCTCTCATATTGGGCAGCGTTGCCCTGTGTCTCGTGGTGGAAGACAATCTCCACACCGCGGCTGTGGGCATATTTTGCCAAATAATCGATGTCGTAGTCGGAATAGGGTTTGACAAAAGAGAACTTGGCATCAGGGTCGGTGCCGTCCCATGCTTCCCAACCTTCGTTCCACCCCTCGGCGAGGACACCACCGAAGCCGTTGTCGGCAGCGAAATCAATATAGCGTTTCATATTCGCCGTGGTGGCACCATGGATAGGACCTTGTTTCCACGTCATCGTCTTGAGGTGCATACCCCACCATATACCAATGAACTTCATCGGGTGAATCCACGAAGTGTCTTCGATACGGCAGGGTTCGTTGAGGTTGAGCATGAGGCGCGACGCCACGAGTGCGGGCAGGTCGTCGGCGACAACCATCATACGCCACGGGGTCTGCCAAACGCCTGACTCATACGCCGCTACGCCGTTCTGCCACGGAGTGAGGTAGGTGCGGATCGTATTGCCTGCATAGTAAAAGTTCTCGGCGGGGTAGTCGGTAAGGTTGGCTTCGTGGAGGAAACCGTAACCGCCCTCGGCAAACTCGAGCGTTATGGGCGAGCAGGTGGTGTCTTTCTGCGAGACGGGTTCGCGTGTCCAAAGGGCTTCGTAGTACTCGGTGCGCCACGGGATAGACCACGCTTGCGGTTCGCGGACGAAACGATACTCTGTTTTCTCGTCCATAACGACCATACTGTCGGTGTTGGACGGGAACATATAGCGGAAAGCGAAACCATCGTCAAAAGCACGGAAGACGATGTCCATTCGAGTTCCTGACTCATGCTGCAGGTGGGCGGTCAGTTGGCGGTAGCGGTTGCGAATGAAACGCTCCTCGCCCCAGACGGTCTCCCACGTCTCATCGAAAGAGGCGGTGTCCGTACCAAGGAGAGAGAAACCGCGGCTGAGGTCTTTGTCCGCCAGCACCAGTCCGAGAGCCGACCAGTCGAGCATCGGGGTACCCTTGCGCGAGAGTTGGTACTCGGGGGTACCGTTTCCTGTCAGGCGGAATGATACAGCCAAGGTATCATCGGGCGATGAGACCATGGTTTTCTGTTGGCAGGCAGTCAAAGTGAGTGCTGCCAATAATATACATCCAAAAAGTTTCTTCATATGTTATTTTTTTTATTTCCATTAAAAGATTCTTTCTCTATTGAATGGGGCTTTGTCTCCATTAAAGACCATTAAAAAGCCATTAAAACATTATCGGGCAGGTTCTCCGTTAATTGTCGTTAATGGACCGTTAATGGATTGTCTATGGCTTGCGCATCCCTTGCTGAAACTGTGCTGAAAGGAACGGTCAAAGTACGATATGGGTACGGCGTGGTCAGCACAATCAACCGATTATCTACCGTGTATCTACCGTATATCTACCATGTATGTACCGTGTAAATACCGTAGTTGCCGGCGTGAGGTCAGCGAACCGGTAGCGGACCGGTAGCGGACTGACGACGCGGGACGCGTCGTCTCCACAACCATATAGTCCTAATGTCTCATTCTTAATTCATAATTACTAATTCGTAATTCTTAATTCATAATTCATAATTAAATAGAGGGGTAGCCGGTGGATTGCTGCATATTCTTGTTGCGCTCGAGTTCGAGTTGGGGGATAGGCTGCACGTAACTCTCGTCGCCTTTCCATGTGATAGGTCCGTGGGAGGTCTGCTCATAGTACGCCGCTTCGTCGGCACCGATACGGTAGCGGCGCAGGTCGAACCACCATTGCCCTTCGGCAAAGAGTTCCGCCCAACGCTCGTAACGGAGCGGGTTGTTTGCCAGCGGGTCGGTATCGAAATAGGCACGGGTGCGGGCAGTGAGCGAAGTATAATCATACGGGCAAGCCGCATCGGGGTCGTAGCCATAGGCACGGCGGTGCACCTTGTTGACATACTCGAGGGCGGTAGCGGGAGCCTCGTCAGCCACCAATTCGGCATAGAGCAGATAGATGTCCGCCATACGAATGATATAGAAATTGCAGTTGGAGGACTGGTTCAAGCCATAGGGTGCGCCGCCCATCTCCACACCGCGGATATTGGTATATTTGCGGTGCTGCCATGCGAGACGGTCAGGACGGCTGTTGGCCTCCGAGGAGCGGTCATAGACCGTAGTGCGCCCAGAAGCATCAATGTATTCGTCCACATAGGGCTGCCCCGCATTGAGCATCAGGCGCGGATCCACTTTCGAAGGATCGTTCTTGAGAGCCAGTGCCTCGGCACGATAGTTGGGGGTATATATCATATAGGGGAAGTTCTCCAACGAGCGGTTTGCATTGAAATCGTAATCGGGATTGAACGTAAGACGCGGAACGGTATCGCCATAAAAATTCCAGAAACCGAAACGGGCGATGTTCTTGTCGTGTACAAAGTTGTTGCCCCATTGCGAAGACTTGGTAGAGATGACGACATCGTTTTGCAATGTAAGCGGGTCGGTTTTGTCTTCGCGTCCTTTGCGGAAACGGATATCCAAATCGACATACCACGGAGCATAGACCATCGGCATACCCGAACCCGTAGTATAACCCTCCCACGGACCGTTCTGCTTGGAGTTGCTGCTCATAGTGAGTTCGTAGAGCGACTCGGCATTATGTTCGTTGACCTCGTTGCCAAAGAACATATCCTTGTATATCTCGGTGCTAACCAAGTGTTTACCGCTGTTTTGTATGATGTCTTCGAGGAGGGCTTTGGTCTTGTCGCGGTTCTCGGGGAAGATATAGAGCGATTGCATATAGATTTTGGCAAGCAGACCTTTGGCAGCCCATTCGGTAGCACGGAACTCGTCCTCGGTATGCCCTTTGAGCAACTCAACCGCCTTGTTGCAATCGTCAATCATAAACTGCCACGTGTCGCGCACCGTCTCGCGGCTGAGTTTCAAGCCCTCGACATCGGAGATGACGCGGTCGATCTTCGCAAAGCCGAGTCCATCGGGGTCAAGTTCGAAGAAAATCTGCGCGTGCCAATATGCCAAAGCGCGGTTGAAATAACACTGCCCGAGGTCGTAGTTGAGGGTGGCGTTCTCGTCGGTCTTGCCGTAATGCTCGCGGTAGAACCCGATGCCCTCGATACCGGTGGACGCCAGTTTCATCCATTTGCAGAGGTCGGTGTAGGTAGTTGTCAAGTGTACCGACGAGATGCTAGTGTAGTTGTCCTGCATAGTGGCACGCTCGTCGTAGGAACCGTATAGGTCGGATGTATGGTCGTAAAGCCACACGCCCATCGGGAACCAATACATAGCATACGTACCAATGGCATGGTCTTGCGCATACGCCGCCGTGACCAACTGATCGACCTGATCCATAGTGGCAGGGAAATTGTCGGTGCTAAGGGTCTGCGGGTTGGATATATCGAAGAAATCCTTGCAACCACCGAGCGCGGCGGCTGCAAGGAGAAGGATTGCTATGAGTTGCTTTTTCATATTGCTTGATTTTTAGGGGTTATAGTTCATATAGTTGTTCTATTTTAACGTGAGTTCGGTATAAAAACTCCTTTGCCGCAAAGCGGCAAGAAATCTAAGTAAATTTTTAATTTTGCATTTATAAATTGCCATAAATCTTATTCGCCTACGGCGGCAAATATGCCACTATACTTATCTCGAACTGACGTTATTATAAGTTTTTAGAAGGTTACGTCCAAGCCGAAGGAGTACAGGCGCGAGGGGAGGTAACGGTTCTGGGTGTCTACGTTGTACATCAGGCTGTTACCACCGATCTCGGGGTCGATACCCGAGTACTTGGTGATAGTGAACAAGTTCTGTGCCGAGAAATAGATACGCAGTTTCTCCATTTTCGCCTTGCGGCTGTATTTCTGCGGGAGGGTATAGCCGAATGACAAGTTCTTGAGTTTCAGGTAGTCGCCTTTCTCAACGAGGTAGCCCGACACGGTGGAGTAGTTCTTGTTGGCAGCACCATCACCGATGACCGAACCGCTCTCGTCGAGATAACCTACACGCGGGTCGGAAGTAACGGTGGTGTTACCCTTGCCGAAGCACGAGGTATTGAAGATAGCCGCCGTGGTGTTGTCGGACATAAACATGTGGGTGTAGGGTTTGACAAGGTTCATGATGTCGAAGCCGAAAGCACCCGAGAAGACCAAAGCGAGGTCGAAGCCCTTGTAAGCAAACGACATATTGATACCCATCGTCATCTTCGGCCACGGATTGCCGATATACTTACGGCTGGCGGCAGTAACGCGCCCCTGCCCGTTGTCGCTGTAGATGAGGTCGCCCACACCCGTGTTCTGACGCTGGTAGTAGATACCTATCTCTTTCTTGTCGGCATTGAGCGGCTGCCCGTTCTCGGCAAAGCCGTATGGGTGGTTGGGGTTCTGCTCGCGCCATTTGTCAAGGGCGTACTGGTTGTATTCGTCCACCTGCTCCTGCGTTTGGAAGATACCGAGTACCTCATAGCCGTAGAAAAGCGACATCGGGTTGCCGTCCTCGGTGCGGGTCAGGAGCGGCCACGATGCATCAGCACCTTTGTCGATAGTGGATGCGCCGGGTTTGTCGCCCACCTGCTTGACGAGGTTTTGGTTGAACGACATATTCACGCCGATGCTGTATTGGAAGTCCGATTTGCGGTCCTGCCATTGGATGCTCACCTCGTGTCCCTGGTTCTCCACCAAGCCCGCATTGAAATAGACGGGTACGGTGTTGGCGGGGTCGTCGGACGAGAAATAGTAACTCATACCACTTGTGAGGCAGAGGGAGCCACGGTAGAGCATATCGCGCGTCTGGCGGTTATAGTAGTCGTAAGTAAGGGTCAGACGGTTGTTGAAGAACCCGAGGTCGATACCGGCGTCCACCTGGTTCACTTCCTCCCACTTGAGGTCTTCGTTGCCGAGGATAGCGATCCATGCACCCGTCTGCCCAATCTCGCCGTTGTCGAAAGCGTGCGACACACCCGACATCGAATAGGTGGACTGGTACATATACTGCGGGATATTGTCATTACCGAGGATACCCCACGAAGCACGTATCTTCGCATTGGAGAGCCAGTCGGCAGCACTCGTTTCCTTGATGAAGTTCTCCTCGCTCATACGCCACCCCGCGTTCACCGAGGGGAAGAAGCCCCAACGGTTCTTCTTGACAAAACGGTCGGACGCATCGGCGCGGAAATTGACCGCGAGGAGGTATTTGCTCTTGTAGTCGTAGTTCAAACGGGCAAACGCCGAACCGCGACGTTCCTGCGGGATAGCATCGGAAGCGTCTTTAGTAGCCCCCGCCGACCCCAAGGCAATAGACGAAGCCACAGGGATGGGGAAGCCGTAGGTGCTGACCGAGAGGTCGTAGCCGTCGTATTTCCACCACTCGGTACCAATCATCGCCTTAAAGCCGTGGTCGCCCCAACGCTCGTCGTAGGTCAGCACGGAGTTGAACATCAGTTTGAGGTTGGTGCCCGACTTGGAATCCAACTGACCGCCGTCCACGCCCACCTGTACGGGACCGAAATCCATATACTCGGTGAAATAGCGTTTGGAGTAGGCACCCAGCGCCGCCGAACCCGTGGTACGCCAAGTAAGCCCTTTGATAAACTCCACATTCAAGTAGGCTTGGGCATTGACGTAGTAGTTGTTGTCCTGAATATCGTGGTATGCGGCTTCGAGACCGGCAAAGTTCGGTCCCGAACCGACCGAAGTGGGGGTCTGTGCGTAGTCGCCGTTCTCATCAAACACCTCTGCCACCGGCACGGTACGGAAAGGCACCGTGTGGTTGTATATCGACGAATTGGTCGAGGGGTTGGTCTGCGTCATCGCACCATACACCGACTCGCCTATCGAAACATGCTTGCCCAGTTTGTGGTCGAGGTTGGTACGGAACGAATAGCGTCGTGCACGCGTATCCATATAGGTACCTTTCTCGTCGAGGAAACCGAGAGACATAAACATCTTGGTTTTCTCCGTGCCGCCACTGACGGACACGTTGTATTCCTGCTCGATACCCGTACCGAACATCACTTTCATCCAGTCGGTATTCGGCAGGTCGCTTGCGCTCGTTGCGCCTAACAACTCGAGGGTATTGCCCGTACCCCATGCGTCACGGGCACGAATCCAGTCCTCGGTACCGAGGAGCCGGATATTGGAATCGATGTTGCGCCAGCCTACACGGGCATTTACGTCCACCTGTGTGCGCTCGGCGCGACCTTTCTTGGTAGTGATAAGAATGACACCACCCGCAGCCTGCGAACCGTAGATAGCCGCCGAACCTGCATCTTTGAGCACCTCGATAGACTCCACGTCGCGCATATTGAAGTTGAAGCCTGCATCCTGCGCCACACCGTCCACCACGTAGAGCGGAGCCATGCCGTTGAGCGACCCCGCACCGCGAATCATAATCTCGGCTGCCTCACCCGGCGAACCGCTACCCTTGGTAACCGTTACACCAGCAGCCAGGCCCTGAAGCGACTCGGCAAGCGACTTGGAGGAGAAATCGGCAATCTCTTTGGACGACACCGACGAGATACTGCCCGTTACGTCGCTACGTTTCTGCGTACCGTAACCTATCACCACCACGTCGTCCAGCACCTCCACATCTTCCTGCAGAGTAACGTTGTAAACCGACTGATTGGCAGTTACTTTGATGTTCTGCGACTTGAAACCGACATACGACACCACCACCTGTTTGCCTGCGGCAACGTCCAGCGAGTAGTGTCCGTCGAGGTCGGTAATCGTACCGTTGCTTGTGCCAGCTTCGGCTATACTGGCACCGATAACAGGCTCGCCTTTCGAGTCCGTTACCACGCCTTCTATCGGCATTGCCTGCAACGCCACCGCCGCAGCCAGACCTGCCATGCACAAAAATACTCTATGAAAGATGTGCTTCATACGTGTATCTATATAAGGTTCGCTTTCCTATGCCGCGAGCGGCAAGAAAAATTAAAGAAATAAAAGATTTTTTATAATGCGCATCATAAGCGTATCCTATGCGCATCCTATGCTGAATCACCCGTTAATCACCCGATAACAACCCGTTAATAACCCGATGCGGATATGGTAGCCAAATACGGCTGCTGCGGAGACGGGAACTTGCAATCCCACCGCGGGCTTACCAAGCCCGCAACGGAGACACCGGCTATCATAAGCAGAATCACCTACTAATCACCTACTGATCACCTACTCACAGTAGCATAAGGATATGAGGCGGGAACGGGGGAATTAAAAGAGACAGAGACTGCCCGACCGATTTGTCGGACAGTCTCCTATTGATGGATTTTTATTTTACGATAGTACCGAGAGCATTGTATTTCACACCATTGTGCAAAATGTAGAGTTGACCACCCTCAATGAATTTGCCTGCTTTCTCACCGTTGCCTGCCACTACATCTTCGATAGCGGTTGCGAGTACGCACGGAGCAGCATACCCCTTGGTTTCCATAGTGAACATATCCTCTGTGAAATCATCGCTATAGAAATCATCATCCATACGACCGGTAGAAGGCAGAGTTGCGAACAAGCAATCGCTACCGGGAGCCTGTACCTGTTCAGCATCAACATACCACTCCAAACCCGGCTCTAACTTATCGTTTACCATACCATAAGCAAACATAAACAACTGACCATAGCAATAAACGATGGTATCTTTCTTGATGTTTGCACCTTGAGCAGCATCTTTGTCTGCAATACATTGTGCCAAGTTGAAAGTAGCACCATAGATATTGCCCTTGATTTGTTTCAAACGGTTGGTATCGTCTTTCTTAGGACCGTAGTTTGTCCAGATGTTAGCCGCCATACTACGGGTAGCACCATCTACAGCAGATTTTTTCACTGCCTCTTCATACTTGGTCCCGGTAATATCGAACGCAAGCGTTACGGTTTCGCCCGGTTCAAAATCGTTGGCTGCAGCAAAATCGCCTTTTGCGCAATCCCATTTAACGATGTAACGACCATCTTCACCGACCGGGTTGTTGAGTTCAACAGCGGCTGCGCCAAGACTTACCAAAGCGGCAGCAAGAACAAAAGTAAACTTTTTCATGTTAGAAAAATTTAGTTGTTAAATAAAAAGTTGTGTCTCCGCCATTGGAGTGCGTCTTCCCTAAAGACCGCCCCCTGAATGTTTTGACGCTGCAAAATTACTGCTACCTGCCAACATAGCGAAACAATATGATGAAAATATAGATAAAACAGCAGCCATATTATCTTCTTATTATACATAGTATAATAAAGATATTATTTACACGAAAACAATATAGAACATTTATGGTTTATATACAGCCTTATTTTCATCTTAATTGCCCCTCTATCCATACCTCCTTTTGGCAATATCGAAAAAAAGATATAACTTTGCGTATCGTTTTCAGAAACACCTTATATAATACACCAGATGAAGAACTTTATTACACATTTTCTATTTGCATTTTCGCTCTTATGGATGGCAGGTGGTGCCACAGCATGGGCATTTACGCAAGAGGACATTGCGTTTTTAGAGGAGGAACTCGCCAAAAAAGAAACATACAACGCCCTCAAACAGCATCGTATTGATTCTATCCGGGACGCCGACACCAATACCTACGCACAACTGCTGGCACTCACAAAGGAGTATCAGTCCTATTCGTACGACACGGCAACCGTATATGTAGAAAAACTTATAGATGAAGCCACACACCTCCACTCGCATGAGAAGATGGTGCAAGCCCGGGTACGGCATGCGTTTGTATTTCTCAGTTCGGGTCTGTTCAAAGAAAGTGCGGATGTACTGGAACAGACGGCGGACGATGTCCCCGCCTGCCCGCCCGATATACAGGCGGACTACTACATCACCTACTCGCGTCTGCTATACGATATGGCAGACTATACGCACGGGCAACTCGCCAACGACTACCGCACCCAGGGCTATCAAATGAGCGAACAGGCGCTGCGCCTCATCAACCCGCAAGATACGGCACACTACTGGCTCACGGCAGCGCAATATGCAATGAAACAAAACGATGATGTACTCGCCATAGAGCGTTTTGAACGGGCCTTGGGCTGTTCCACCATCTCCGAACACAACCGCGCCATTGCCTACTCGTCCATGGGAGCGTTGTACGAGGTACTGGGCGACAAGTCCCGCTCGGAGCACTATTGGATACTGGCTGCCATAGCCGACCTGCGCAGTTGCACCAAAGAGACCATCGCCATGAGCGTGGTGGCACAAATGCTCTACCAGCAAGGCGACATCGACCACGCCGCACGCTATATAAAAGAGGCGATGGGCGATGCCAATTTCTACAATGCACGCCACCGGCAACTGAGCATCGGCAAGATTATTCCGATCATAGAGCAGCAGCAATTAGACACCCTCCAAAGCCAGAGCAAACGTATCCGCCGCCTGAACGTGTGCCTGTATCTGCTATTGGGTGTATTGTTCATAGCCATCGTGCTGCTCTACAACCGCCACCGCGCTTTGCGCCGCACGGAAAAAGTGATACAGCAGTCAAACCTGCAACTAACCGAAGCCAACCGCATCAAAGAGGAGTGTATCGCCACATTCCTCTGCAACGAGAGTACCGTCTATAGCAAATTAGAGAAATACCAGCGCTATGTAAAGCGCAAGACACAGGAGCGACGGTTCGACGAACTGCAATCGATACCGCAATATGTGGATATACGGACACTCCGCAATGATTTCTACAAGCGTTTCGATACGATGTTCCTACACATATTCCCTGATTTTGTAGAGAAATTCAACGGTCTGCTGCGCCCCGATTGCCGTATTGAGTTGCGGCAAGGCGAACTGCTCAATGCCGAACTGCGTATCTTTGCCCTGATGCGCCTCGGCATCACCGACAACCAGCAGATAGCCAATCTGCTTGACTATTCTATCAACACCATCTACACCTATAAAACCCGTATCAAGAACGCTTCCGCACTACCGCCCGAAGAGTTCAGCCGAAGGCTGATGACCATATAATGCGTAATTAACGTGAGTTCGATATAAAAAACTCCTTTGCCGCAAAGCGGCAAGAAATCTAAGTAAATCTTTGTTTAACAACCATAAATTGCCATAAATCTTATTCGCCTACGGCGGCAAAGTATGCCTTTATGCTTACGTGAGTTCGATATAACGAAAAACTTATAAAACAAAACCAGCAAAACCTTTCTTGCGGCGCAACACGCGCCGCACTTATAGCCAGACAGGCAGCACAAAGCATTTGGTGCCAACTCATGGACAAAACAAGCACCGCACAAAAGCCTATCTCGTTGCCGTGTCGTTGCCGTAAATGGTAGCACAAAATACGCTTGTTGCATACTCTGTATAATTTAACGTGAGTTCGAAATAAAAATTCCTTTGCCGCAAAGCGGCAAGAAATCCAGGTAAATACTTGACTTTACATCCATAAATTGCCATAAATCTTACCGCCTACGGCGGCAAAGTCAGACAATTTGCTTATGTTAAACTAACGTTAATTCATGCATCTTCGGGCAAGATATTCCTGTTCGGGTTGACCGGGGGTAGGGATGAGTTCGACACGCTTTGGGGGATTGGTACAGGGGAGCACTCCCAGGGCGGAGAGGTCCATAATGGTGGAATAGCCCGATCGGGCGATGATATGGCGGGTAGAGAGGAGAGCCGCAGCGAGGTCGGAGTCGCTGAGGTGCGGCACAAGGGTGATATTCGCGTGCGAGAGACACGTGGCGGGGCGGTCGGGTTTGCCTTGGACGATCAGGACTTTCTTAGGGCTATGGGCATAGCGTTTGAGTATATTCTCTTCGAGAAAGGTGCGCTGGGGTTCCAACCCGCTCAGGACGGCAACCACATCATAACCGGCAAAACGGCTGTCTGTGTTTGCTTTTGCCGTTCTGACGACGCGGGACGCATCGTCACCATACTCTGCAAAACGAGAAAGAGGACCGATATAGCGGACCGGCGGCTGCGACGAGACGGGGGTGCTGAGTATGCCGCTAAAGGTATGGTCGGGCGTATCGGGCACCCACACCTCAGCAAAATGACGATACACCGCAGCATGAAGGCGGCTGACGAACGGGGACATCCACTGCCACGGACGGGGGAGGAGAATATGCAGTTGGTGAGTAATATAGACGCACTTTGTTTGGCGGGAAAACAAACCGAAACGGTTGTCGGAAATGACAAGGTCGAAATGTCCGGTGCGCAAATAGCGGCGCAGCAGACGATGGTCGCGGATAGAGGACACCACTATTTTAGGCAAGGCACGGAGCATAGCCCCAACCTGACTATTCCCCGCAGAATAGGTCAGCCGAAGAGGAGCAAGAGGCAACACGGGAAGATCCGGAAAATGGCGGCGGAGCAAGAGCAGACTGTCGCCATCGCCCCCAAGGACGACCTCATCGCCGGCGGAAAGGTGTTGGCGGACAAGCGGAATACAGCGCGAGGCATGCCCCAATCCCCAGTTAAGCGGTGCAACGAGAACTTTCATATAATTATGAATTATGAATTAAGAATTATATGTATTTTCACTGACATTTCACTCTTCATTCATAATTCCTCATTCATAATTAAACTTATGCACTGATGATGACTTGGTAGCCTTTGGCAATGAGGGGTGCGGCGATGGATTCCATTTCGGTGCGGGAGATTTTCTCCAATGTCTTGACGGGGGTGGCACGATCGATGACGTAGATCATTATCTCGCGCGGACGGAGACGCTCTACGGCAGCATACCAAGCGGACAGTTCCTCGGGGGTGGTGTTGTCGATTTTTTTGCCGAGATGCTCACCGCGCAGGAAGCAAGTCTGGAGAATAAAATCACCATTGAACTGCGAGAGATACCGCTCTATCTGATTGACTGTGAGTGTATTATTCACAGGCTGATCGATACGACGCATAGTCTCGTCGATAGCGGAATCGAGTTTGAGGATACGGTTGTCGCACAGCCACAAGGCTTCGACCACATCGGGGCGGGCGAGTTGCGTGGAGTTGGAAAGGACGGACACGCGGGCGGTAGGACAATACGTATTGCGCAGGGCAATAGTATCGGTGATTATTCCCTTGAAATCGGGGTGCAGCGTGGGCTCGCCATTGCCGCTGAACGTAATCACATCGGGGGTAACGCCCTCGGTTTGGAGCGATTGCAGTTTGTGTTCCAACGCTTGGCGCACCTCCTCGCGGGTAGGCAGGACGGGGTGCGAGACGGGTTGATTGAAACCACATTCACAATAGACACAATCGAACGTGCAGAGTTTGTGCTGCAAAGGCATCAGTTCCATTCCCAATGAGACGCCGAGACGGCGGGAATGAATGGGACCATAGACAATTTCGGGGAAAAGCATTGTGGTTAATTATGAATTAGGAATTATGAATGAAGAATTGCAAGACACCCGAAAAAGCATATAATTCATAATTCTTCATTCATAATTCATCATTAAACAATAACGCGGTTGCCGAGTTGGCGGCAGATGATGTTGCGCACTTCGAGGAGTTGCGATTGGACTGCCAACTGCGCTTTTTTCTGCTCCCAGTCGGAGTCGGTTTTCAGTTGCTGCTCCACCTCATCGAGGCGTAGTTCGATGACCGTCAGTTTGATTTCCAAGAGAAGACGACCGACCAATTTGTCCAGTTGCTCGGCAGGTTCCTCGGGTTTCACCTCCTGCACCACGTTTTCGGAAATACTCTGCTTGGAATAGATCTGGCTGAGTTGGTATCGGTCGGCGATGAGATCGACTGCCAGACTGCTGACAGCAGGATTGGTATGGAACTTAAAGAACGTCTCCGCCACAAAACCGGTGTCGTGGCAATGGGCGAGGTACTCGTCGGCGACGGTTTGGCATAGCGCATCGGGCGCAGCAATGCCATCGGCTGACAGTTGCGCAAGGATATACTCGCCCACCTGGACGGGTTGCCCGTCTGCCTGCACATAGAGCGTGCGCTCGCCGTGGCGCACAATCACTTGCAGAAGATTGCGGTAGTTCTCTGCCAATTTGATTTGCTTCTTTGACGGCTGCGGGGTGGAACCGGCTATCGGCGAAGCCTGCTCTGCATCCTCGGCAAAAGCCGCCATCCGCTCCTGCTCCTCGCGCTGTTTTTCCGCTTCAGTGGCTTTGTCGCGGCGAAGGCGCATTACCTCGCGGGTAAGGAGTTGCTCGTTGATCATCAGTTTGTCCGCCGAATCTTTGATATACACCTGCCGGGTGATCATATCCGGTATTTGGGCGATGGACTGCGTGATATCCTTTATCAGATTGGCACGTTTCTGCGGATCGCCGCCTGCCTCCTCACGGAGCAGGGTTGATTTGAAGCGGATAAAATCGGTCTGGTGGGATTGGATATATTCAATAAAATCGGAAGCGTTGTGGCTCTGTGCGTAAGAATCGGGATCTTCGCCGTCAGGCAGCAGCACGACCTTGACATTAAAGCCCTCTTCGAGGAACATATCTATACCCCGCAAAGCGGCATGAATACCCGCTGCATCGCCGTCATAGAGGACGGTGATATTGCTTGTAAAACGCTTGATGAGCCGTATCTGCGGTTTGGTAAGGGCGGTACCGCCGCTGGCAACCACGTTCTGAATACCCGACTGGTGCATGGAGATGACATCCATCTGCCCCTCCACCAGATAACAGAGGTCTTCGCGGGCGATTGCCTGTTTGGCGAGAAAGAGCCCGTACAGTTCGTTGGTCTTGGAGTAGATAAGCGAGTCGGGCGAATTGACATACTTGCCGACATTCTCTTTCTTCTTCATGATACGCCCCGCAAAGGCGACCGTCTTGCCCGAGACAGTATGGATGGGGAACATCACACGGTCGCGGAAACGGTCGTAGATACGTCCGTCCTCGCTTTTGCCGCAGACACCCGTGCCGATCTTGGTATCGACGTTATTAACGATGTATTTCTCAACAAAGCCCTGCTGCTTGAGCGCCGCCGCAAGGGGATTGCCTTTCTCGGGGGAATAGCCGAGTTGGAACTTGCGGATGATGTCGTCGCGCAGCCCGCGTTCGCGAAAATAAGCCAGACCGATAGCCTGTCCCTCTGGGGTGTCCCACAGTTGGGACCGGAACCAGCGGTTGCAAAAATCGTTGACCACGAACATCGACTCGCGGTCGTCATGGCGTTGCTGCTCTTCGGGCGACAGTTCGCGTTCCTCCACCTCGATATGGTACTTGCGTCCGATCTGCTTGACCGCCTCCACGAATGAACATTGCTCGATGTCCATGATGAAACCCACCGCATGCCCCGACTTGCCGCAGCCGAAGCACTTGTAGATACCTTTGCTCGGACTGACGGTGAAAGAGCCGGTTTTCTCGTTATGGAACGGACAGAGACCAATGAGGTTTGCGCCACGCCGTTTGAGCGTAACGTAGTCGCCGACCACCTCCTCTATCTTGGCGGCGGCGAAAATACGGTCTATGGTCTCGCGGGGAATCAAGGGGAATTATGAATTAAGAATTATGAATTATGAATTATGAATTAATATGCAAAGTTAGGTGGATATAAGGTGGGTAGCCTTTCATTGCGCATTATGCATTGAAATTATTTGCGCCAGAGGTACATACCAAGACGGATATTCCATTGGTCGAGGCGTCCGCGGGTATAACGGTCGTTACTGAAACCCATCTTGTTGAAATTGGTCTCCTTATAGGGATTGATCAGACCGAAGTCGTACCCGCCACGGAGGAAGAACTGTTGGTATTGGAAACCGACACCCACGCCCCACGTAACGTTGAAACGGTTGAGGTCGCGGCTCAGTTCGGAGTCGTTGTAATCAAAAAGGGAATACTTCAGTTTCTCGGAAGTGTCTCCCTCCAACTGCCGCTCAAACATTTTCTCGTTCATAGCCAAAGCGCACTGGACAGAAGGTCCCGTATAGAGAATGATATAGGTGCCGCCGGCTATCTCAAACTTGTACTGCCAATCGACAAAGAGTTCCAACTGGTGGTACGTAGTGCGGGTACTCGTCTGGGGATAAGTGGAGAAAGCACTATTGCTTCTCCATTTGGTCTGCCCTTGCGCAAAGGTATAGTTGATACCTATGCTGGAGCCGAACCCTTTGATATAGGTAGCATCGTAAACAAAACCCAGTTTCAGTCCGTTCAGGACGGTGGTATTGACCAAAGAATCCTGCGCATAGCGTGTATCGGGCGAGTTGAGACGCAAAACGGGCTGTGCGAAACCGATTTGGAAACCGAAACCTTGCGGCAGGTCTTGCGCAAAAGCGGTAAGAGCAAAAAGGGCGATAAGCAATGTGGTTGATAAACGTTTCATAACTATATGTAATTTTATTAGAACAAAACTCTCAAAACCTCTCTTGCGGTGCAACCGACACCCTACTGCGCATTGTTTGCAGGGAACCCGTAACACGCACCGCGCTTTTATTTAGTAGTCTTCAGTTTGCGGGTAGAGCGGGTGTTGTTTTGGGTTTCTTTCGGAGTGGTCTCTGCGGGAGTCTCCTGCTCGGGTTCGGGGGAAGCGGCACTGACAGCACCGCTTACGGGGCGCGGTGTACGCTGCGGGCGGAGGAAGACATCGGCGGGTTGCTGCGGTCGTTCCTGTTCCGCCCAGAAGAAACCGCCGAGACGGTCTTTGCCGTCCGGCACCTGATCCAGCGGGTAGAGGGTACCGGTGGTTTGCGCCGTAAAGAGGATATGGTGTATCTTCTGATTTTCGAGATAGACTTTTACAAAACTTGACTGCGTGGTATTCACACCGAGGAACGAACCGTCGTCTTCCTTGGGAAAGAAGACCGTCAAGGCATTGCCGTTCACGTCCACCTGCCGCAGTTCGCCGTCACGTATATAGGCAATCATCTCCTTGCCCGCCATCTGGTCGAAGTAGGTGCGGGTCTCCTGCTGAACGGTCAGAGCACTGCCGATACCGCGGGCATAATCAACCGTGCCGTTGCGCATATATATATATATGGTGTCGGCAGAAATCTGGTGGTTGTCGCTCCAGCATACGGGTTCGGTAT
Organism: uncultured Bacteroidales bacterium; assembly: GCA_934716995.1. GTDB lineage: Bacteria > Bacteroidota > Bacteroidia > Bacteroidales > Paludibacteraceae > Colicola. Next base: position 78,351 of record CAKUYO010000001.1, read on the forward strand.
AGAGCGTCATCACCGAGTCGCGTCCGTTGTAGGACATAGAGTCGCACACCGCCTGCATATCCTCGCGATAAACGCGCACATTATGGAACGCACGCATAGCACGGTAAGTGGTATCCTGCCACAACGTATCGGGGGCAACAGCAGTCAGCACGCTGTCTATCAAGATACTGTCGCGGGGAATGAGGTGCATTAGTTGGTACGGCACCTGCTCGGTGTAGAGCGTATCGGCGTGCATATAGCCGTAGGCGGTAGAGTCCGACCAATCGACCATAAGTGCACTATCGGTCACGTATCCATACTCACCGTCGCGGAACATCTCGCCATAGTTGCCGAAAAGCGTTGCCATCTGCACGGTATCTTTCATCTCCATACCGCCGATGATTTTGCCATAGCCGAGACGTTTGTTGTAGAATATGGTGTCGCCCGTCATGGATTTGCCGTCGGTATGCACGACCATGGATCGGTCGAGAAGCATCGACTGTTCGGTTTCCGTATTGTACCAGCCGCGGGAGGAATAGATATTCGTCTCCCGCTCATAGACGATCACGGTCGGACTGACCAGATCCGCAATATGGGTATCGGTATTGTAGAGAAGGGTATCGGTAGTAAGGTCGAACTTCGGGTTCTCCAATTGCACACGCCGGCGGAACACCGCCTGCTTGCTGTTGGGCGTATATTGCCCCCATACGGAAGTGAGAGTATTGAGCGTATCGCTGATGGTGCCGCCCGTGTAGTAGTAGGCGATGTCGCGGGTACGATCGTAGTTGAGGCTGTCGGTGGTAAGGATAGTGGGGTTGTCTTTGCCGTGGACGAGACGCACATGGCGGCGCAGGCGGGCGAACTTGGTGTTGCCGTTGTAGAACAACTTATCGCCATAGCCGAGGAGGGTATCGCCCTGCACAAAGCGCACATGCCCGAAGGCATCCAGCGAGTTCTCTTTCTCGTAGAAATAGGCAGAGTCGCAGTACATCAGGGCAGAGTCGTGGCGGAAGATGACATTGCCCCGCAGGATCTGGGCGTCGGCAATACGCTCCTGATCAAAATTGAGCGTCTCGGAGTGCTCCAGATACACCATTGTCTGTGCTTGCAGCCCCAAGCACAGCAACAAACCCGATATGACAGCCTCAAAACGCCCCACCCTATGGTAATTATGAATTATGAATTATGAATTACGCATTGTGCATTATTCGTGTATCCAGCCCGGATATTGGAAGTCGCACCCTGCCCATTTGGGGTCGATTTGAATATAGGTGGTTTTCTGCTTTTGCAGAATCCAGTCGTGGATAAACTCGGCAGACAATTTCTGCTCCAGCATACCTTTGATGGTCTGGAAATCGTCGGTCAGGTTGGCGCGATGCACATCGGTTTTCTTGCGCAGACGCACGATGGCGCACACCTCTTTGTTGCGCTGCTGGTCCATCATCACAAACGGTGCGGAGATGTCGCCCTCCTGCATCGAATAGATCTGCTTGGCTATCTCGGGGGCGAGGTCTTGGTACTCAAAGCGCGTACTACCCGTGTTCGGGTTGGTCATCACACCCGCATTCATAGCCGTGTTCTTATCCTCCGAGTAGCGGATAACCGCCTGCTCGAAAGTCATCTCGCCTGCCTTGATCTTCTGGCTGATTGTATCCAACCGGTTAATTGCATTGATCTTGTCGTCGGCACTGATGCGCGGGCGGAGCAGGATATGGCGGCAGTTGATACGCTCGCCTTTTTTCTCAATGAGTTGGATGATATGGTAGCCGTATTCGGTCTGCACGATACGCGACACTTTCTTCGGGTCGTTGAGGTTGAATGCCACATCGGCAAACTCGCTGACCAACTGTCCGCGTCCGACAAACCCCAGTTCACCGCCGCGCTTGGCAGACTCGGTGTCCTCGGAATAGAGACGCGCCAGCATTGCAAAATCGGCTTTGCCCGAATTGACACGCTCGGTAAACTCACGCAGACAGCTCTTGATACGCTCGGTCTCCTCCACAGGCACGGGCGGTTCGAAACTGAGTATCTGCACCTCGACCTGCGCGGGCATCAGCGGAATGGAGTCCTCGGGCAGCGAGTTGTAGTAGCGGCGTATCTCGGCAGGGGTCGGCTTGATATGCTCGGTGAGTTTCTGCTGCATCTGCTGGATAATCATCTGGTTGCGCACGGTGGTCATCATCTCCTCGCGTATCTCGCTGCTCGTCTTGCGGAAATACTCCTCCATCTTCTCCTTGGAACCGATCTGGGAGATATAGTAGTTGATACGCATATCCACCTGGTGGCTCACCGACGACTCGTTGGCCACCACCGAGTCGATCTCCGCCTGGTGGAGAAAGAGTTTCTGTATGGCGATCTGCTCGGGAATGACGCAATACGGGTCGCCCGGTATCTGCTGCCCTTCGTACTGCGCCCGCAGGCGCTCTTCCTCCACCTCACTCTTGAGGATAGCCTCATCGCCCACAATCCAGATCACTTCGTCAATCACATTGTCTTGCGCCTGCGCAGCGGGCATAGAGACCACAGCCGCCACCAGCAGCAAAAAAGCATATACTTGGTTCTTCATATTCATGATTCAAACAACTTTATTCGCTCTCATACAATAATCGTGCAAATGTACTGCTTTTTTCGCAGTTGTGCAAATTAAAACATTTTATGATATAAAGAAAAGATAGCAGAGACTGCGGCCGGCAGAGCAGCCGATACAGGATATATCGCCCTACCACTACCCTACCACTCCTTACCTTTACACCGTTGTTGTACCTGTTTTTTCCATATGCAGTCTATCAGGATTGGGGCGTTCACCCGGCAGGTGGCACTAAAGGTATCCTATGCCTCGTCGAAATGGACTTGCGACATTGAAACTCGCGATGCGAGTTTGGGTCGCCGCCATTTCTCCTCTCTCCACAAAATAAATTTTGCGGAGCCTCTATGGCAAGAAAAATGGAAGAAAATTGGCAAAAGATGTCCTACGCACTCGCTATGCGGTGCGAGAGAAATTAAAGAAATAAAGGAAATTATAAAACAAAACCATCAAAACCTTGTCTTGCGGCGCAACACGCGCCACGCTCATAGTCATACAGACACTTGGTGCCAACTCATAGGTAAACACCGGGATTGGCGGCTGAATAACCTATGAATCACCCAAGAATCACCCAAGAATCACCCAAGTTTAACCTATGCTTGTCGGCACGAAACCAAACGGTAATCAAACGGATGCTTAAAAAAGGGTGGTCAAAGAGAAGGAAAGGAGGACATAAGCATAGCGGAATACGGCGGATAAGGAACAGAAAGAAAAGGGCGTTAAATTTGCATATTCAGCGGAAAAAGACTATCTTTGCAGCGTAAAAAACATAAGGCTTACAGGGAATATTTTTGCTGCGTATGAACAAGATACATTTTACCCGGCGTGCCATACCGAAGGATATATTCCGTATCCTGGCTTTTGTGGCACTGGCAGTGCTGACGGTACTGCTGTTTCCGCGATACAACACATCGTTCCGCTACCATTTCGAAGTAGGCAAGCCGTGGGCATACGAACTGATCACCGCCGAGTTTGACTTCCCGATCTACAAGACGGACAAGCAGTTGAAACAGGAACAGGCACAACTTCTGTCGGGTTTTGCGCCGTGTTTCCGCTATACGGACGGTGCGCCCCTGTCGCCGCTGATCGTGTCGCTGCAAGATATGGAGGCACTCCGGAATGACGGTTACAGCCGCATATCGGTGGTACAGAACCGCACGTCGAAAGTGTATCCGTTGTCGCAAGTCTATACACCGGGCAAGGCACGCGAACGCCTCGGGGAGGCATACAACGACGCCAAGCCCAACCTGGTACAGGACACAGCACTGACCAACACGATGCGCAACAAACTGCTGGCTTCGATTGCGCCGACGCAGGGAGTAATACAGACAGGTGAGAAGATCATCGACCGGGGTGAGATTGTAACGGAGCAGGACTATCAGATACTGGAGTCGCTGCGCCGTGCTTATGAGGACGAGAGCGTCAGCCAGCACCAGCGTATTCTCTCGATCATAGGGGAAAGCATTATGATTTGCCTGTTTATTGCGCTGTTCGTCATCTACTTGTACGTATTCCGCCGCTCGTATATCCAGAGTACCTCCACGGTCTTGTTCTTCTGTCTGGAGTCGGCGATAGTGATTGTGCTGTCGTGCCTGACACTGCGCTATACGAGCCTGAGTATCTATCTGATACCCTTTGCATGGGTGCCTATTCTGACGCGCGTGTTCTTCGATGCCCGCACGGGACTGTTCCTGCATTTTACGACGGTGCTGATCGTATCGCTGGCAGTGCCCGCACCGGTGGAGTTCTTTTTTATCCAGGTAACCGTGGGCATGGTGGCGGTATCGAGTCTGAGCGACATGACCCGCAGGGCGCAGTTGGCACAGACCGCGGGCTGGATATTCCTTACCCAGACCGTGGCTTACACCGCTTTTGCTTTTGCCACGTCGGGCGACTACCACGCCATTGACCCGATGATGTATGTGTATTTCCTTGTGAACGCAATGCTGATCATCGGTTCCTACGGTATGATCTACCTGTTTGAGAAACTGTTCCGTTTCATCTCGTCCATTACGCTGGTGGAACTGACAGACATCAACTCCGACCTGCTCCATACCCTAGCAGAGAAAGCCCCCGGCACGTTCCAGCACTCGATGCAGGTGTCGAACCTCGCCACCGAGGCTGCGAAAGCCATCGGCGCGAATGCACTATTAGTGCGCACGGGGGCATTGTACCACGACATAGGCAAACTGACCAACCCGTACTATTTCACCGAGAACCAGCAGGGCGGTCCGAACCCGCTGTCGGAGATGGAACCGACCGAGGCGGCAAAGGTTGTAATTGCGCACGTGGCGGACGGTGTGGCATTGGCACGCAAGCATCACCTGCCGGAGGTGATTATCAACTTTATCGCCACCCACCACGGCACATCGCTGACACGTTATTTTTATAACACTTATGTCAATGCCCACCCAGGCGAGGAGGTGGACAAGACACTGTTCCAGTATCCGGGTCCGAAACCGAGTACGAAAGAGGGTGCGATACTGATGATGGCAGATGCGGTGGAGGCTCGCTCGCGCAGCCTGAGTACGTTCACCGAAGAGTCCATCGGGCAGGCGGTGGATCAGATGATAGACCAGCAGGTGGCGGACGGGCAGTTCTCGGAGACCCCGCTGTCGTTCAAGGACGTGGAGGACATACGCCGCGTATTCAAGAACCGGCTTGTCTCGATGAACCACCACAGGATTACGTATCCGAGTATTCAGAAATAATAGTTTATTCGTTTATGGGTTTATTAGTTATGCGGCGTTGAATAAGTTTAGAAATTGAATGGGTTTAACCTAAAATAAACCCGCCAAACCAAGTATCAACGCATAAACGCATAAACCTATCAACGCATAAACCACGTATCAACGCATAAACCTATCAACGTATCAACAAACCAATGCAACTATATCTTGCTCCGATGGAGGATGTTACCGATCCGGCGTTCCGATTGCTCTGCAAGCGGTTCGGGGCGGACAGGGTCTATACCGAATTTGTCAATGCCGACGCACTCGTGCGCGATGTGGCTTCCACAACGCGCAAACTGCAGATCAGCGACAAGGAACGCCCTGTGGCTATCCAGATATACGGTCGCGAACCCGAGCCGATGGCAGACGCGGCACGTATCGTTGAGCAAGCCAAACCGGATTTTATCGACATCAATTTCGGCTGCCCCGTAAAGAAAGTGGCAGGCAAAGGTGCCGGTGCAGGACTGCTGCAAGACATACCCAAGTTGCTCGGTATCACCCGTGCGGTGGTGGATGCGGTGCACACGCCCGTAACGGTCAAGACCCGCCTCGGCTGGGACGACGAGCACCGTATCATCGTGGATCTGGCGGAAGCGTTGCAGGACTGCGGCATTGCCGAACTGGCGATACACGGGCGGACACGCAGCCAGATGTACAGAGGCGATGCAGACTGGACGCTGATAGGGGCGGTAAAGAACAACCCGCGCATGCATATCCCGATTATCGGCAACGGCGATGTTACCACCCCCGAGCGGGCCAAAGAGTGTTTCGACCGCTATGGCGTGGACGCAATAATGGTGGGGCGTGCCACATTCGGCTGCCCGTGGATATTCGAGGACATGAAACACTATTTGGAGACCGGCGAACTGCTGCCACAGCGCGATATGGCATGGTGTGTAGGCATATTGAAAGAGCATGTACTGCACAGTATCGACTGGATCGGCGACGAGCGCAAGGGGATAGTCCACAGCCGCCGCCATTTTGCCGCTTCGCCCGTTTTCAAAGGACTGCCCGATTTCAAGCAGACCCGCATTGCCCTGCTCCGTGCAGAGACACGGGACGAGGTGTTCCGCATTATGGACGAGATAGTGGAGAGGTACGGGAGTTTAGAAGTTAGAAGTTAGAAGTTAGAAGTTAGAAGTTAGAGGTTAGAGGTTAGAGGTTAGAAGTTAGAAGTTAGAAGTTAGAGGTTAGAGATTTGGAGTGGCACGGGATTTGTATAACGATAGGCGAAACAGACTTACAACTATGGACAAACAGACCAAACGAGACCATCTGTATATGCGTATGGCACGCACATGGGCGGAGAACAGTTACTGCCGCCGCCGCCAAGTGGGTGCACTGCTGGTAAAAGACCAGATGATCATATCCGACGGCTACAACGGCACACCGAGCGGTTTCGAGAACAACTGCGAGGACGAGAACAACGTATCCAAGCCCTACGTACTGCACGCCGAAGCGAACGCGATCACCAAGGTGGCACGCAGCAACAACAGCAGTGAGGGTGCGACGCTGTACGTTACCGCCTCGCCCTGTATGGAGTGCTCCAAACTGATTATCCAGGCGGGTATCAAACGCGTGGTATATGGCGAAGAATACCGCATTATGGACGGCATCGACCTGCTGCAACGGGCAGGGATAGAGGTGTGTTATCTGAAAGAAGAAGGCGAATAAGCCCCATTAGGCTAATTAGTCCAATAAAAATCAAAGGATTATGATATGAAGAACGTAAAGAAATATATTTTTCCGACGGTGGCGGTGGTATGCCTGCTGGCGGGTTTCCTGATAGGCGATGCGGTGAGCAACAAGGTGAACGCACAGCGTTTTGTATTCCAAAACGGGCAGTTCTACCAGCAGCCGCAATCGAAGATAGACCAGTTGATGCAACTGATGCAAACCGCCTACGTGGACGAGTTGGACATCGATTCGATCACCGACGAGGTGATGCAGGACATCGTGCAAAAACTCGACCCGCACTCCGCCTATATTCCAAAGAAAGACCTTGAGATGGTCAATTCGGAGTTGTCGTCTTCGTTCTCGGGTATAGGTGTGCAGTTCACCATCCAAAGCGATACGATCAACATCGTTGCCGTGGTGGCAGGCGGTCCGAGCGAGGGTATCGGCGTGCTGGCAGGCGACAAGATCATCACGGTGGACGACTCGCTGTTTGTGGGCAAGAAAATCAACAACGAACGTGTAATGCACACGCTGCGCGGCGAGAAAGGTACCAAGGTGAAGATAGGCGTAAAACGCAGCGGCGAACCCGACCTGCTCTACTACACCATCACCCGCGGCGACATACCCGTAACATCGGTGGACGCGAAATTTATCATCCCCGCAAAGAACGGCGAGAAGATCGGTTTCGTGCGCGTGAACAAGTTCGGCGAGAATACCTACAACGAGTTTATCTCGGCGTTGGCATCGCTGAAAGCACAGGGGGCGACGGCATATATTGTGGACCTGCGCGAGAACTCGGGCGGATTTATGGATCAGGCTATCCGTATGGCTAACGAGTTCCTCAATGCCGGCGAGATGATCGTCTATGCCGAGGGGCGGGCTTACCCGCGCTACGAAGCCAAAGCCAACGGAACAGGGCGTTTCAAAAACGTGCCGCTCGCCGTGCTGATTGACGATTTCTCGGCATCGGCAAGCGAGATCTTCTCGGGGGCTATGCAGGACAACGACCGCGCCGTGATAGTCGGGCGCCGCTCCTTCGGCAAGGGGCTGGTGCAGCAGCAGATGCCTTTTGCGGACGGCAGTGCGATCCGCCTGACCGTAGCGCGTTACTATACCCCGTCGGGACGCTGTATACAGAAGCCCTACACCCTCGGTGACCAGATGGACTACGAGAAAGAACTGTTCGACCGCTTCGAGAACGGCGAGTTCTACAGTGCAGACAGCATCCACTATACGGACACCACAGAGTACCATACCAAGCAAGGGCGTATCGTTCACGGCGGAGGCGGTATCATGCCCGATGTATTTGTCGGACGCGACACGACACTATACAGCCCGTATTTCAACAAGGTGGTCAACCGCGCATACACCTATCAGTTTGCCTACCAATATACCAACCAACACCGCAAGGAACTGACAAAATACAAGGATTGGCAGGCGTTGGAGAAGCACCTGAATGACGCCAACTGGCTGCCCGAGTTCGTAGCCTACTGCAAGGACAAGGGTATAGAGCCCGACGAAGCGGATATACGCAAATCGCGCCAGCCGCTGACCCGACTGGTGAATGCCTACATCGTGCGCAATATCCTCGGCGACGAAGGTTTCTTCCCGCTCTTTGAGCGCGACGACGAGATTACCAAGCGGGCGGTAGAGGAACTCTCAAAGAACTAAGAACAAAAGACAAAGAACTAAGAACAATAAAGATATGACTGTTTTGGAAAAATTGGCTGCTTTGCGCGGGTTGATGCGCGAGCAACAGTTGAGTGCGTATATCGTACCCGGTACAGATCCGCACGCATCGGAATATATGGCGGAGCATTGGACGGAAATCACATGGTTGTCCGGTTTCAAGGGCGAGACCGGTACCGTGCTGGTTACTATGGACAAAGCGTTCCTTTGGACGGATTCGCGCTACTACCTGCAGGCCAATATCGAGTTGGCAGGTTCGTCGGTGGAACTGATGCGCGAGTCGGATATCGACTGCCCGACCATTGCCCAATGGCTTTGCGAGAACATACAGGGAACGGTGGGGCTGAACCCGGAGATGTACAGCGTAAATGCCTTTGCAACACTGCGTAGCGAACTGGCGGAAGCAGGTTTGGATACCAAGTCGGTGGATTTGATCCGCCCGCTATGGGTAAAGAACCGTCCCGCTATTCCGCAGAACCCGCTCTACGAATACGGGGAGCAGTATGCCGGTGAGTCGGTACAAAGCAAACTGGCACGTATCCGCGAAGCAATGGCAAAGAAAAAAGCCGATGCGATGATTATCTCCGCACTGGACGAGGTAGCATGGCTGCTCAATATCCGCGGTACGGACGTGGAGTATAATCCGGTAGTAATCAGTTACGTGGTATTGGAACAAAACCGCTGCACGCTGTTTGTGGATGCCAAGAAAGTGGATGCCAAGGCGGCTGCCTATCTGCAACGCGAACATATTGATATACAAGGCTATGAGGACGTGTTTGCCTATATCGCCGGTCTCAAAGGCACCGTGCTAAACGACGGGGCGAAAGTGAACGAGGCTCTCTATGAGGCTATTCCGTCGGCTTGCCGGAAAATAAATGCCCAATCGCCTATTTTAGTAGCCAAAAGCAAGAAAAATGCAGTAGAGATAGAGGGCGAGCGTATCGCCATGCGCGAGGACGCTGTGGCGCTGACCCGTTTCTTCCGTTGGCTGGAGGAAGAGGCGTTTGCCGACGGGCAGACGCAAACCGAATGGTCGCTGATGGAGAAACTGCACAAGTACCGCACGATGGGGAAACATTTTGTAGAGGAGTCATTCGGCACGATTGCCGGCTACAACGGCAACGGGGCTATCGTCCACTATGCCGCTACAGCGGACCATTGCGCCGAGGTGCGCCCTGAAGGTATGTTGCTGCTGGACTCGGGCGGACAATACCTCGACGGCACCACCGACATCACACGTACCACATGGCTCGGCGGCGTGATACCCGAACAGGCGAAACTCGACTACACCTATACCCTCAAAGGGCATATCGCTTTGCAAACCGCCCGTTTCCCGCGCGGTACACGCGGCAACCAACTGGACGCATTAGCCAAACAGTATATGTGGGCTAACGGTATCACCTTCGGGCATGGCACAGGGCACGGCGTAGGGCATTTCCTCGGTTGCCACGAGGGACCGCAGAACGTGCGTACCGACAACAACCCGACGCAGTTGGAGGTCGGGCAGATTGTGTCGGACGAACCGGGTATCTACCGCACCGGTCAATGGGGAATCCGTATCGAGAATCTGATCACCGTCATTCCTGCCGATCGCAAGGCGGCAGCGACCACCGATGACGAGTTTCTTACGTTTGAGACCCTGACGCTCTGTTTCTACGACACGTCGCTCATCGAGATGTCGCTCATGACACCTGCCGAGATTGAATGGCTCAATACCTATCATGCGCGTGTATATAAGGAGATTGCACCACGCTTGGACGCACACGATGCGGCTTTCTTGAAAGAGAAGTGCAAACCGCTGTCGCTATAAGATTACAACATACCAATCCGAAAAGAGGCTGCCCGCATCGGACAGCCTCTTTTTTTTATATCTATCACCGCTTACTTTTCCATTATCTTGCGATAGAGCACTTTCGGGTCAACGGCTTTGGCGATAAGGGCATGCAAATCGTTGATATTCACACGCTCCTGTTGCATTGTATCGCGGAAGCGGACAGTCACACAATTGTCGGTCAGTGTATCGTGATCCACAGTGATACAGAACGGTGTACCGATAGCGTCCTGACGGCGGTAGCGTTTGCCGATAGAGTCTTTCTCGTCGTAGTTGGTATGGAAATCAAACTTGAGCATATCTACTATCTCACGCGCTTTTTCGGGCAGCCCGTCCTTGCGCACCAGCGGCATAACGCAGGCTTTCACTGGTGCCAGCACAGGCGGCAGGTTCAGCACCACGCGGGTATCGCCGCCCTCCAATTGCTCCTCTTTGTATGCCGAGCACATCACGCTGAGGAACATACGGTCCACACCGATAGAGGTCTCAATGACATACGGAGTGTAACTCTGGTTCAGTTCGGGGTCGAAATACTCCATCTTCTTTCCGCTGAACTTTGCATGCTGGCTCAGGTCGAAGTTCGTACGGCTGTGGATACCCTCCACCTCCTTGAAACCAAACGGCATCAGGAACTCGATGTCGGTAGCGGCATTGGCATAGTGCGCCAGTTTCTCGTGGTCGTGGAAACGGTATTTCTCGTCGCCCAAACCGAGGGCTTTGTGCCATTTCAGGCGGAACTCTTTCCAGTGTTTGAACCACTCCATCTCTGTGCCGGGGCGCACGAAGAACTGCATCTCCATCTGCTCAAACTCACGCATACGGAACACGAACTGACGGGCAACGATTTCATTGCGGAACGCCTTGCCGATCTGTGCAATACCGAAAGGTATCTTCATACGTCCGGTCTTCTGCACATTGAGGAAATTGACAAAGATACCCTGCGCGGTCTCGGGACGGAGATAAATCTTCATAGCCGCATCGGAGGTCGAACCCATCTCTGTCTGGAACATCAGGTTGAACTGGCGCACATCCGTCCAGTTGCGCGTGCCGCTGATCGGGCAAACGATTTCCTCGTCGAGAATGATTTGTTTCAGTTCTGCCAAGTCGTTGTCATTCATCGCCTTGCTATAACGCTCGTGCAATGCGTTGCGTTTCTCGATATGCTCCTTTACACGCTCGTTGGTCTGCTTGTAGAGTTCCTCGTCAAAGTTGTCGCCAAAGCGTTTGCGGGCTTTTTCCAACTCTTTCTCGATTTTCTCGTCGTATTTGGCAATCTGGTCTTCTATCAGCACATCGGCGCGGTAGCGTTTCTTCGAGTCGCGGTTGTCAATCAGCGGGTCGTTGAATGCGTCCACGTGTCCCGAAGCCTTCCATACGGTCGGGTGCATAAAGATGGCGGCATCAATACCCACGATGTTCTCGTGCAGCAGCGTCATCGAATCCCACCAGTATTTTTTGATATTGTTTTTCAGTTCCACACCGTTCTGCCCGTAGTCATACACGGCTGCCAGCCCGTCGTAGATGTCGCTGCTCGGAAATACGAAACCGTACTCCTTGCAATGGGCGACAATCTTTTTGAATGTTTCTTCTTGTGTTGCCATATCTGTATTGTTAAAAGTTTCCTTGGTATAATTGTGCAAAATTACTGCTTTTTCACGATATACGCAATAGCGTTCTTTTTTTTATCCGAGCGCGTTAGGTTATTGCCACGTTTCCTGTTATTATCCCCAATGGATGCATACCTGCCATTGCAAGTACCTCCGTATAACTGCATCGGGTGATTATCGGGTGATTAACGGGTTATTAACGGGTTGTTCTGCATAGAATGTGCTATGTTCATTATACCATTTGCATATTCACCATATTTTCCCTATCTTTGCAAAAAAAATACATATCAATGTCAAACACCTCATCACAATGCCCATGGAGTCCGCGTATCAAGTGGATGACCGCCATTGCACTAATCATAATCATTTCCGCCGTTGCCTACAGCCTCTATATCTGTCTGCATACCACCGATGCTGCCACGCAATATACGGCATTGGCAGCCATAGTTGTACTATGCGTATTGTTGTCAGGTGCCGTATTGCAAACACCGCGTTATGTGAGCGTTAGCAGCGAAAAGGTACGGATACATCTGCTCTGTACCTCGGTGGATATTTCCCAGGAAGAGATAGAGCGGATTGAGCACTTGCCGTCGGGACTGGCGGCGGTGCGTATTGTCGGAATGGGCAATTTCTTCGGCAATGTAGGTCTGTTCCATAGCGACTACTGCGGGCGGTACTACTCATTCGTTACCAACCCGCAAGACATCTGTCTCATTTTCCGCCGCGGCAAAAAGCCCGTCGCCGTCAGCGTGGCAGACGCATCCGTATTTAGCAACATAACCACGGTGGAAGAGAAATGAAAAACAGAACATATCGGCAAAATATGTTGCAAAACACTTTATTGAGAAGAAGAACCTTGCGGGGTTCTTTTTTTCTGCGATTTTAGAGCATTTATTTTGATATATCATTTCTTTTCACTACCTTTGCACCCGTTAAAACAATGCATAATGCACAATGCATAATGCGTAATTATTATTAATGCGTAATAACATTAACTAACCTATAAAAACACATAATTATGATTCGTACTACATTTAATCGTCTTCGTGAAGTAAAGGATAGTCTGCCGCATGGCAGTATGGATGCCATCGCAAACGAGTTGGGTATCTCCGCAGATGCTGTTCGCTCGTATTTCAACGGCGATGGTGATGCTAACGGTTACCATATCGAGCCCGGTCCCGAGGGCGGTATTGTAGAGTTGACAGACACACGCATTCTGGAGGTGGCTCTCCGCATTGCGTGGGCTGCAAAGCAAGGTCTCTGACAGAGGTGGCAAAAGCCATACCCTATAAATGGAAGGCATTCGCTCTGACGCTATGCGTCGGAGTAATGCCTTTTTTCGTTGCCGATATACAGGCAGCGGAACGGTTGGCGGCAGAAAATACACTCTATTCCTCCTTTGAGGAGTATGTAACGACGCGGGACGCGTCGTCCCCACAACCAAACAAATCTACGACGCAAACACGTTGGTTGGATGACTATCCGAAGCGTATCGGGCTGACACTTAGTGCGGATGCGAACATCGTGGCGAACTATATCTGGCGCGGGCAGTACGTGGGCGGATTGGGGCTGCAAGCCTCCGCACGAGTGAACTATGAGGGACTGTTTGCCGATATATGGTGGAACGTAGGGGCTACCGACTGGGCATTCTCGGGTTTCAATCCCGAAGTGGATATAGCCCTCGGTCTCGACCGCTGGGGGTTGCAACTCTATTGGCTGCACATGCACTATTTCGACGGCACGCCGTTCTTCGACTACAGCAACGCCGCCCCCGGACAGGCGGGCAACACCAGCGAACTGCGGGCAAGGTACACCGTGAGCAGCCGTTTGCCGCTAAGCATACTATGGTGCACACGTCTTGCGGGACGGGACGGCTATTGGGACGATGCGGGCAACCTGCAACGTGCATGGTCGAGTTACTTGGAACTGAAATACACTTTCGCCCTGCCATACAATACAGGCATCACCACAGCCGTAGGTATGACCCCGTGGCGCAGTCTCTACACCGGCTTCAAGGGCGATTTCGCGGTAGTGAATATCGATGTGGCATTGAGCAAGCAGTGGCAGGTGAAACAGTGCGGTTTCTTGCTGGCGGGCGAGGTAATGCTCAACCCGTGGCGAATGAACAAAGAGAACGTGCGCAGGGAAGCGCGCAACCCGTGGCAGCAGCGTATCAACGCCAACCTGACACTGGGGGTATCGTGGCAATACAAGCACAATCATCAATCAACTAATTTATAAACAAACAAAATGAAAAAGGTATTAGTCAGTTTGTTGGCGGTGGTGATGACTACCGCTGTAATGGCACAGAAAGTGTCGTTTGCGTATGAGGCAGGAGCCGAACTCACCAGTGCGTACTTGTGGCGCGGTCAGTTCAACGGCGGTCTGAGTCTCCAACCCGAAGTGCTGATCGGCTGGGACAGCGAGCATACCGCTTTCCGTATCGGAGCATGGGCAAGCGTGGGTGCGAGCGACTGGAAGTTCTGCAAATCGACCGAGGAGATCGCCGGCACGTATTTCGTACCCGAAGTAGATATTGAGGCTTCATTCACGTTCTTCGGTCTGACCCTCGGTGCCACCCACTACTACTATTGCGACGGCACCAATTTCCTCAACTGGAACAAAGACCTCGGTATTGCGGCAGAGAACAGCAGCCAGACCGAGGTACAGATCGGGTATAACTTCGGGGACCTGACCAACTGCGGTTTGTATGCCAACTGGTACACTATGGTAGCGGGTGCCGACTGCTACGAGAACGAGGACGGCGAACTGAAACGCGCTTATTCGTCGTACATCGAATTAGGTTACGACTTCACACTGCCTTTCGACATCACCCTCGGCGTGCAAGTGGGTATGACTCCGTGGAAGAGCACCTACACCGACTATGAAGGCGGGTTTGCCGTAAACAACGTGAGCGGACGTATCGAGAAACCGTTCTCCATAGGCGACATCTGCGAGATTTCCATCTTTGCACAGGGCAGTATCAACACCTACAAGATCAACAAAGAGAACGTGTTTATCAACGCCGCCGGCGACGACAAACTCTACAAACAGCGTCTCAACGGCTGTATCGGTGTGGGACTGTGGTTCTAGGATCTCCCCCTTCCCCTCCTTCAAAGGAGGGGTTGGCAGAACAACACATTTAATTCATAATTCCTAATTCATCATTCATAATTAGCAATTAGTTCTTATGGATAAGAAACGCACCATAGCGGCGGCATTGTGCATCATTCCGGCGGTGATACTGCTGCTGGTTGTGCCTATGCGGCGCAAGGAGACCCAATACTTTGCCGATAGGGGAAAAGTGTTCGGTACCTATTACAATGTACAATACGAAAACACCGATAACCTGCAAAACGATATATTGTCTGCCTTTGAGGCATTTGACAACTCGCTCAGTATGTTCAACCCCAACTCGGTTATCAGCCATATCAATCAGAACAGGGACAGCGCGACCGATGTCTATTTTGAGCAGATGTGGCAAGAGGCGGAGCGGGTATATCAGGAGAGCCACGGGGCGTTTGATATTACGGTGGCGCCGTTGGTCAACCTGTGGGGCTTCGGTTTCAAGAACCGCGAACAGGTTACCGAGGCGAAGATAGACAGTCTTTTGCCGTTGGTAGGTTTCCGGAAAGTACACCTTGCTGACCACCGCGTCAGCAAAGACGATCCGCGTACGATGCTGGACGCAAGTGCCGTAGCCAAAGGACAGGCGTGCGATATGATTGCCGCGCTGCTGACGGACAAAGGCTGCACCAACTATCTGGTGGACATAGGCGGCGAGGTGGTGGCAAAAGGTGTGAACAGACAGGGGAACCCGTGGCGTATAGGTATCACCAAACCGCAAGACGACCCGGCGGGGCAGTCGCAGGATATGGAAGAGGTGCTGCAGACGAGCGATATCTGTATGGCTACCTCGGGCAACTACCGCAATTTCTACTACGAGGGCGGACAACGCCGCAGCCATACTATCGACCCGCGCACCGGCCGCCCCGTACAGCACCGCCTGCTGAGTGCCACCGTAGTGGCATCATCGTGTATGCGTGCCGATGCACTTGCTACCGCCTGTATGGTATTGGGCGAAGCGGACGGCATGGAAATGATCAACTCCCACGCCGATGCCGAGTGTTATTTCATTGTCGCCCAAGGCGACAGCACCATCGTACTGCAATCCGACGGCTGGACGTATTGAGCCGACAAAAAAATGTATTATACAAGGGCTACCTGACAAATATCGTCGGGTAGCCTTTTTTATGTATAATCCGTTGATTGTAAGAGAGTTATCCGACAGTTTCCTTTCGCACAAACAAAAAACATACACATAACTACCTGAAATACAAGCAAAAACTGCCTAATCTCATACGAATCACATACCAATCACATAGACCTGACGGCACGAGGATATAGAATGATAGAATAACGTGAGTTCGATATAACGAAAACTTGTAAAAACAAAACTTTCAAAACCTATCTTGCGGCACAACACGTGCCGCGCTTTTTATACAAGTATGGTCAAAAATCATTCAAATAGCCGAAATAAGGGTTGTTTTGAACGAACGGCTATGCCGTATTACCACAAATTAACCATAAATTTTATATCCAAAATTTATATCGAACTGACGTTAAGTAAATCTTTGTTCTTACACCCATAAATTGCCCTAAATCTTATTCGCCTGCGGCGGCAAAGTAAGACAATCAATCTACTTATATCGAACTGACGTTAGAGAGTCTCTTTATGATGGTCAACAGCAAAAAATCCACAAAAAAGCACACTATATATACATAGATATGCAAGAAAAGCAGTATTTTTGTAGCGTGAAACAATAATCCCGTATTTAATACATCAAGATATGAGAAACATATTCAAAAAGGTTCTGTCTGTTTTTCTGTTTGTCAGCACCAGTCTCTGTGTCAATGCTACTGACATATTCCTGCCACTGGCGGACGCAACCAAGACATCGGTTGCACCTAATGATACGTATGAGTGGACAAATTCATCGGATTGGAAAGCAAAAAAGAATATTATTTACGTGGAGTTACCCTCTGCAGGTATTTCCGGTATTATTGCATGGAAATGCGGTAGTGCCAAAAGCGATCGTTTTCTGTATATCAACAGCAATGCCGGTTCACAAGAAGACAAAAGTCGTCCTATAGTGATGTCCAAAAGTTACGAGAGTATCTCTTTTACAAGCAGTGATATTGCCACCTATCAAGGGAAACCCTGTCTCAAGTTTACCACTACTGATGATTTTAAGGGGAGAGGTGCACTTTTAACCGTTCCTCAGGGTTCTACGCCTGTGCAGAAATCGAACGATGCGACGCTCAAAGAGTTGAAATATGACGGAACAAGTGTGCCTAACTTTGATGCGGGGAAGTTGGATTACAGCGTAATGCTGCCTGCCAACTATTCAGGTACACCGCAGGTAACGGCAACCGCCAACGACAGCAAAGCCCAAATGAACATCACGCAAGCCGCTTCGGCAACGGGCAAGGCGTCGGTGCTGGTTACTGCCGAAGACGGCACAACCCAAAAGACCTACACCATTCAGTTCAGCCAAGCCGTAGCCGACGCGCCTGTTATCACCTCATTTACAGTAGCAGGCGTACCAGCCACTATTGACCAAGCGAACAAGGCCATCACCGCCACGCTGCCGATAGGCAGCAGTTTGCAGGGGCTCACCCCTACCCTGTCAGGCAATAACATTGATTCATATACACCGCAAGGGGCACAAGATTTCAGCCAGCCCGTGCAATATACGGTTAAGTCCACGTCGGGCAAGAGTGCCGTCTATACCGTTACGCTGCAAGTGGAGCAACCCAAATCGAGCGACGCTACACTCAAGAGCCTGACCGTAGGCGGCAAGGCTATTACACTGCAAACAGGCGTGTACAACTACACAGTGGACGCAGAGAGCGGCAGTGCAGTGCCGCAAGTAAGTGCCACACCGAACGACAGCAAAGCAACCGTCCAGATTACGCAAGCCGGTTCGCTGACCGACAAAGCCATCGTGGTAGTAACTGCCGAGGACGGCACACAGCAGACTTATACGATTACGTTTAATATCAAAGTGCCGTCTTCCGATCTGAGCGTCCATACGCCCGGTATCTATGAAGCCGAGAAGATCGCAGGCGGCTACGGCGGCACGCTTACCGCTTTCAGCGGACGGGAATACGAGGTGTATTATGCAGCCCGCAATGCAAGCGATCTGGCTACATTAAACACCACCGGTACGGACAGAACCAACGGAATGACCACCAATGAGACCGCCACCTATTGCGAGGCGATAGACGGCTGGTTTAAGGGAACCATAGCATCCCTTGGTTCCGCCTCGGCTTCTGCCATAGATGAGTTTACCCAAGGTACCTCCGGACGTGAACACCGTATGGAGAACGGGCATACATACACTTTCCATTTCAGCGGGTATGACCAGTTCTCTATTTATGCGAAGGACAAGAAACAGGATACCAAAGGAACAAAGCCCGGCGACAACCAGTACTTTGAGGTATATATAGACGGCATTCTCCAGCCTTTGCAGTTCAATAAAGACAACTATACCATTCGCCGCTACAGCATTTCCACGGGCGAGCATGTAGTGATTGTAAAAGCCATCAACGGTCAGTGCCGTTTCTTGGGTTTCTCGCTGCGTGTGGCAGACGAACCGCGGGTCAGTTGGATTAAGGGTAACGACTCTACGCAAAATGTACTGCAGACACGTGCCATTGCACCGGTTACCTACTACACCAAGTACAACAGCAAGGGCAAGACCGCTCTCGAATGGGAGGGTGCAGAGGCAACAGGCATCACGCTCACACAGGGCAACGGCGACGGCATCGGCGACACGCTGACCCTAAGCGGTACAGCGAACTGCCCGGTTGGTACGTACATATATAAGGTGGTGGCATACAACGGGAGCAACCAAGTAACCAACTCGCTAAGCGGCAAGATAACCGTTTATTCGAAGATCGAGGCTACTTCCGATACCATACAAGACGGATTTACCAACGAGGCTATCGACGGCTTTACTTTCCGCTACTATGCCTTGAGCGAGAAAGACATCACCTTAGTTTGGACCAACGGCACACCGGCGGGGATAACGGGCAGCGGGAGCAACGGCACGTACACGATCAGCGGTACGCCTACCACGGCGGGTGTGTATCCGTTCACTATCAGCGTAGCGGGCGGCAACAGCATTCAGGGCAAACTGACCGTTACCACTTTCGACCCGGGCAACAACCCTGTACTCTACCTCTATAAGAACACATCTGCTTACGAGAAAGACGGCGTGTATCTGTACCTGAAGAGCAAAGGGAAGAACCTTGTGCCCCGCAAGGCGCAAGACCAACTGCGCGACAAAGCACAATACGACAAATATACATGGGTGCTGATCTCGGAGGACGTAGATGCCAACAACGGCGAGATTATGGCATTGGCACGCGGCAACCAAATCAGTATGCCCGTACTGAATATGAAATCGTTCTCCTATTCGGAGAGCCGTCTCGACTGGGGCGATCCCGACAACGGCAGTCTCAACAACAAAGCCGTCCGCGTGGTACAACCGACGCACCCTATTATCAAAGCATTAGGCAAGAAACAGGGCGATGCGGTACAAGTAATTGACTCTGTGGTAGGGAAAGGACTGATGCCTGCGGCGGTGGATTATCAGGGTACGCTCTGCTTGGCAACCGCTACTACGCGCGGCGAGGAATATACCGCCGACGGCGTGGAAGAGACGTTCCTGCACGAAGTACCCGCAACTATGCGCGGCGGCAAGAAATACATCTGCTTCCCGCTCTCTATCCAAAGCAGCCAACGCCTGACCGCTGATGGCAAGAAACTGATAGACGCCTGCGTGGACTATCTGCTCAACAGCACCGCTACCATCAGTCTGCCCAAATTGGAGATACAATCGTTCAGCATTGACGGCAATGCAGCCACGCTTTATCAGGACAAAGACAGCATCTGTTTGGTAATGCCAGAAGGTACCGACCTGACCGCACTGACGCCGACTATCGCCCTGTCCGACCAGACCACGCACTCTGTTTGCAAGTTGGCGGACGAGAACGGCAGCGTGGATTTCAGCAACAGTAACTTGGTGCCTGTGGTCTATACCGTAAGCGATTATATCAACGTGCGGCACTATGTGGTAACCGTTACCGCCATTCAGCCGATGGGTATGGAGGACGTGTATCAAACCGGCGAATGGGTGAATATCTATGACATACAAGGTAGGAAAGTGGCTACCACCAACGAGGATATTTACACAATGGATCTGCCGGGAGGTATGTATCTGGTACAGACCGCCCGCGGAACGGTCAAACTGATGCGATAAAAGGTTACATCGAGAAAATAAAAGAGGCTGCTTGACACCAAAGTCAGGTAGCCTCTTTTTATGTTTGCGATACTTTTTACCTATGAACTCATTAACGGGAGTTCGATATAACGAAAGACTTTGTAGGTCAACAACTGACAACAACTATTAAAAAACAGATAACAATATAGTACCACTACAGATAGCAAACACGAATTGAATTGACTACAGTAAGAGAGTGATGGTTATAGCAAGGATTATCGTCCGTTTTGCATATCGACGAGGCGGCGGTAGTAGCCGTTGAGGGCGAGGAGTTCTTCGTGACGCCCCATCTCGACAATCTCGCCCTCGTGGAGGACGCAGATCAGGTCGGCATTGCGGATAGTAGAGAGACGGTGTGCCACGACGAGTGTGGTGCGGTCTTTCATCAGGTGTTCGAGGGCTTCCTGTACCTGCTTCTCCGACTCGGTGTCGAGGGCGGATGTGGCTTCGTCCAGAATCAGAATGGGCGGGTTCTTGAGGATAGCGCGGGCGATGGATATACGCTGGCGCTGCCCGCCGCTGAGGCGCGAACCACGGTCGCCGATATAGGTGCCGTAGCCATCGGGCGTAGCCATAATAAACTCGTGCGCATTGGCGATACGGGCAGCCGCTTCCACCGCCTGCTGCCACGTCTGCCCGTCGGGGGCAGGTTGCGCGGTATCGACACCAAAGGTAATGTTGTTGTAGAACGTGTCGTTGAAGAGGATCGCCTCCTGGTTGACATTGCCCATCAGAGCACGCAGGTCGTAGGTGCTGACATTGCGGATATCCGTGCCGTCGATGGTTATGCAGCCTGACTTAGGGTCGTAGAAACGCGGGAGAAGGTCTGCCAACGTAGTCTTGCCGCTTCCTGACTGTCCCACAAGCGCCACCATCTGCCCCTTGCGAACAGAGAGGTTGATATGGCGGAGAACAGGTACATCTTCGCGGTAGGAGAAACATACATCGCGGTACTCAATACGGTCGCGGAAAGCAGACAGCGGTTGCGGATTCGGCTGCTCCGTAATGTTTGACCGGGTATTGAGAATCTTGTCAATACGCTCTAATGAAGCCATACCTTTGCGCACGCCGTAGCCCGCTTTGCTGAGGTCTTTGGCGGGGTTGATGAGCGAATAGAAAATGACCAGATAGTAGATAAACGTAGCGGCATCGATAGTGCTGTGGTCGCTCAGAATCAACATACCGCCGAACCATAATATGACCGCCACCAGAGCCGTTCCGAGAAACTCGGACACAGGGTGCGCCAGATAGTAGCGGCGGTTGATACGGTTGAACGTGCGGCGGGTATCGTTGATGAGATTGAGGAAACGCTGCTTGAGTTTGTCCTCGGCATTAAAGGCTTTGACCACGCGCAAACCGCCGAGGGTCTCGTCTATCTGGGTGAGAATTTCGGCATTCTGCTCCTGTCCACGCTGCGAAGCACGCTTGAGGGAACGCCCGATACGCCCGATGAGCAGCCCCGCCACCGGCAGCAGCACCAAGACAAAAAGCGTCAGTTGCCACGAGATACAAAAGAGCGTAATGAGGTAGATAAGGAGCATAATAGGGTCTTTGAACAGGACATCGAGGGCGGACATAATACTGGCTTCCACCTCGCCGACATCGTTGGTCATACGCGACATCACATCGCCTTTGCGCTCCTCTGTAAAATAGCCGATAGGGAGACTCACTACCTTGTCATACAGCGATTTGCGCAGGTCGCGGAGTACGCCCGTACGGATGGGCACCATATAGAAATTAGCCAGCCACGCCGCCAGCACTTTGAGCCCCGTCATCACCACGAGGAAAAGCCCCAGCAGAAAGAGCATATAGCCCCCGCCGTGCAGGGAGATTTGTCCGCCCATCCAGCAATAGAGGTTGTTTTTGAGTGCAGCGAGCCAATCGCTTAACGAGGCAACCGTAGCCAAATCGATATATTGCGCGGTGTTTTCGCTCAATCCGAACAGGATCTGCAATACAGGAATGATTGCCGCAAAAGAGAACAGCGACAGGATAGTGGAAAGAAGGTTGAAAAAGATATTGAGTGCCATCTCACCCTTGTAAGGCGGGACAAAACGGCGTATGAGTTTCAGAAAATGCATGTGTGTATGTGAACGTTAATTAACGTATAATTAGCGTGAGTTCGATATAAAAACTCCTTTGCCTCGTCGAAATGGACTTGCGACATTGAAACTCGTTGCACGAGTTTAGGTCGCCGTCATTTCTCCTCTCTCCACAAAATAAATTTTGCGGAGCCTCTATGGGCAAGAAATCTAAGTAAATCTTTGTCTTTACATCCACAAATTGCCATAAATCTTATTCGCCTACGGCGGCAAAGTATGCAATTATGCTTATATTGAATTGACGTTAATTATCGTGTAATAATTCTGTTAATTAAACATATAATTATCCATATAATTGAGCCATTAATTTTCTATTAAGGAAAGTCTATCCTC
This sequence comes from uncultured Bacteroidales bacterium, assembly GCA_934716995.1. Classification (GTDB taxonomy): domain Bacteria; phylum Bacteroidota; class Bacteroidia; order Bacteroidales; family Paludibacteraceae; genus Colicola. Next base: position 101,236 of record CAKUYO010000001.1, read on the forward strand.
CTGACTTTTTAATTAGGAATGACGAATTATGAATTAGGAATTGTATGCTTTGCTGATACACCTTTTCCCTGTGGTTACCCTGTTCTTTTCCTGTGGATAGCGGGAACATTCATAATTCATAATTCATAATTATTTTCTCAGTGCTTCGCGGACGTAGGTGAGGATAGCACGGTCGAAGTCGTGTTGCTCGTCGCGCCAATCGACCTCTATGGGGATCGTCTGCAGGCGGTTGCCCAAATGTTCGGGCAGCGGTGTGAGCAGAAAACGCTGGTAGTCTTTCTCTGTGGTCAGCACGAAATCGAAGCCTTTGGCACGTTCTTCTATACGGTGTATATCCGCGGGGGTGAAGGTATGATGGTCGGGGAATGCCATCAGTTCCGCATCGGGATAAAGGCGGCGGATATGCTCCATCAGATAACTGTTCTGCGCAATCCCCGTTACTACCAACGGTCGCCCCTGCGCCGCTATACCGCCATAGCGGATATGGGAAAAGAACAATTGCTGGAAAGTAGCCAGATGCAGGCGATTGCTGATAACACGCTGATCGATAGGCTGCATATCGCCAGGGCACTTGGTAACGATCACCATATTGGCTTTCTGCGACTGCACTTTCAGGTCACGGAGGCGTCCCCACGGCAGCAGATGGTCGTCGATATAGAGTTGGTCGCATGGCGTAAGCAGGATATAATAGCCGCAGCGGATAGCACGATGCTGGTAGGCATCGTCCAGAAGCACCACTTGCAGTCCCTCGATCCGCTTTTGCAGACGGCGCACACCGCGCACCCTGTCCTCACAGACTGCCACAGGGATGTCGGGGAACTTGGAGTGTATCTGCATAGCCTCGTCGCCGATGGTGGCGGCAGTGGAAGCCGCGTCGGCAAGGACGAAACCGTGCGTCTTGCGTTTGTAGCCGCGCGAGAGCACCGCCATGCGGTAGTGCTGCGAGAGCAGCCGCAACAGGTACTCGACATGCGGGGTCTTGCCCGTACCGCCCACCGCGAGGTTCCCCACACAGATAGTGGGTACACTCACGGTATGCGAGGGCAGAATATGCTCGTCGTAGAGCAGATGGCGCACGCCTACACCGAAGGCGTAGCACCAACTGAGCGGTATGGTCAGCAAGTCAAACGGTCTCATGGTCAGCAAGGGAGGGGTTATTGTATTTTCACTTCGGGCATCAGTGCCATAACACGCGGTTTGGACGCAAACTCACGCATTTTGATAAGGAGACGTTCCTCGTCGGTGGTGTTGTCGAACATAGAGAGCAGTTCCGCCATGGGGTCGGTTTTCTCGGGGTAGTATGCCACGCGGTAATTGTCCAGTTCCGCCAGTTCAACGGCTTTCTCAATGGCATCGTTGATATTACCGAGCGAGTCCACCAGACCGTTCTTCAGTGCATCCTTGCCGAGCCATACACGTCCTTCGCCAATCTGTTTGATAGCGTCTTGCGTAGTGTGGCGTCCTTCGGCGCAGCGGCGGGTAAAGAGGTCGTAACCGCGTTCCACCATGGTCTGCATCATACGGAACTCCTCGGGGTTCATACCCTTATAGACCATATTGGTCTGCAAGTCGGAGTGCACATTGGTACCGACGCCGTCGATGTCCAGTCCCACTTTGTCCAGCACTTTGCTCATATTGGGCACCGTGCCGAAGATACCGATAGAGCCGGTGAGGGTAGTCGGCTCGGCGAAGATATAGTCGGCACCGCAAGAGATATAGTATCCGCCGGAAGCGGCATAGTCGCCCATCGAGACCACTACAGGCAGCCCTTTCTTGCGCAGGGTCTGCACGGCGTGCCAGATCTGTTCGCTGGCATCGGCACTACCGCCCGGGCTGTTCACGCGCAGCACCACGGCTTTCACATCGTCGTCTTTGCCAATCTTCTTGATAAGTTTCACCATATCCGTACCTACGATACCGTTGCCGCTGTTGTCGGTTATCTCGCCCTCGGCATAGACCACCGCCACTTTGTCTTTGGCTTTCGACGGAGTGCGCTCTACGAGCGTCAGACTGCCGGTGGAAAGCAGATTGTAGTCCTTGGTGCCGGTATACAGGCGCAGTACGCTGTCCATATCCTGCACATAGAGGAGCGTGTCGGCAAAGCCGTATTCGATATATTTCTCCTGCGGCTGCAAGCCCATATAGAGGTCGGCATATCGGTCGAGTTGCTCCACGCCGATATGGCGGCTCTCCGATACGGCGGTTTTCATCTCGTCCCAGATTCCACCGATATACTGCTGCGTTTGCAGGCGGTCAGCCTCTGACATAGAGGTGCGGAAATAGGGTTCCACTGCCGACTTGAATGTACCCACCTTGAGGATCTGCATCTCGATACCGAGTTTGTCCATCAGACGGGTGTAGTACATCTTCTGTGCCGACAGACCGTTCCAGTCGATAGACGCCGTGGGGTTGAGGTAGATCTTGTCTGCCACCGAAGCCACGTAGTAGTTGGTCTGCCCGTAGGACGAAGCATAGGCTATAATCCATTTGCCCGAAGTCTTGAAATCGAGCAGGGCATCGCGCAGGGCTTTTGCACTTGCGGGAGCCATAGAGAGCGAACCGCCCTCGAGGTAGATACCGAGGATACGGTCGTCGGTTTTGGCAAGACGGATATTACTCAGCAGTTCGTCCAAACCGACAGTCTCGTCCTGATTGTAGTAGGGGTTGGCACTCAGCAGTGCGGCAAACGGATTGGCTTCCTGCCCCTGCTCCATGAGGGTGCCGCTCAATTTCAGTTTATAGACCGAGTTCGCCTCCAGTTTGGTGGCGGGAGTGGAGAACATTCCGCCCATCAGATAGCCCATCCACGCGCACATACCGATGTACAGGAGTACGCAAATGCACACCATCCAAAGGCAACCATGTTTCTTACGGGGCTTCTGTTCGCCCTCATTTCGTACAGTAAAATTTTGCATATTTGTATTGTTTTGATTATCGTTATATAGGTTCCTGCTCGCTATGCATAAACAAGTCTCCTGCTCGCTGCGCTCACGAAAAATTAAAGAAATAAATTATCCTCACTTTTCTGCTTTTCTTTCATTTCCTTTATTTCTCTCGCACTGCGCAGCAGGTGCGTAGGATACACCCCCTCTTTGTACAGCCGGAAGGTCTTGCGGTGGTAAGGAGTAATACCATAGCGGGCAATCGCCTCGTAGTGCGCCCGTGTGGGGTACCCCTTGTTGTCCGCCCAACCGTACTGCGGGTATTCCTCCGCCAAGCGGAGCATATAATCGTCGCGGTAGGTCTTGGCAAGGATACTTGCCGCCGCGATGGACATATATTTGCCATCCCCTTTCACCACCGTCTGTGCGGGTATCTCCATCACTCCGTCTTTCGGGATATAGGGTTTCCATTTGTTGCCGTCCACAATGATATGCCCGGGACGGACGGCAAGTTGGTCAAGCGCCCGCTGCATACCGAGGATAGAAGCATTGAGGATATTGATACGGTCTATCTCCTCTGCCGTTACCTCCGCCACCGCCCATGCCATCGCCTCACGCTCTATGACAGGACGCAGGGCATACCGTTCCCGCTCGGTCAGTTGCTTCGAGTCGTTGAGGCGTTGCAGTTCAGGCACATCGGCAATACGCTCCGGGTCAAGCACCACCGCGGCGGCAAACACACTCCCTGCCAAGGGACCGCGCCCTGCCTCGTCGCAACCGGCTTCGACAACACCTTGTATGTAGTAGGGCTTTAACATTCTCTTATCGAAACTCCTTTGCCGCAAAGCGGCAAGAAATCCAAGTAAATTTTTGTTTTTGCATCCATAAATTGCCATAAATCTTATTCGCCTACGGCGGCAAAGTATGCAATTCTAATTGGGCTAATCGTTTTTAGAACGGGTAGCCGATAGCAAAGTGGAGAGTCATATCGTTTTTCCAACTCAGTCCGTTGGGGACGGTGCGCCATTGCGTGCCTGCCAAATCGCCGTAGAGGCGACTCGGGTCGTGCAGTTTGACACCCAGATCCAAGCGGAAGATCAGAATGTTGAAGTCCAGACGCACCCCCACGCCATACGAGAGGGCGATCTGTCTGTAGAACTCGTCCCATTCAAAGACACCGTACGGTTGCTGCTCATAGTCGCGTATCGTCCATATATTGCCGGCATCGACAAACGCCGCCAGTTCGATATACGTCCACACCTTCCAGCGATACTCGATGTTCAGGTCGAGACGTATATCCCCCGCCTGCAGGTCATAGACCATCGTGTTGTCCGCTCCGCGGAAACCGCCGGGTCCCAAGGTGCGTGCCTGCCAGCCGCGTACGCTGTTCGACCCGCCCGAGAAATACCGTTTCTCAAAGGGCAGCACCGTGGCATTGAGATACGGCACAGCGACACCTACCCCCGCATGATACACCAACCGGTGTTTCGGAGCCATCACGTGGTGGAAGGTAAAGTTTACATCGGCTTTGGCGTACTGCGCAAAGGGGATATGCCATATCGTGTAGGCACCGGCGTCGTTGGTAGTCATATTCGCCGCTTTGGCGATACCATAGAGGGCGTTGCCCGCCGTCTCGAGATAGTAGTTGAAATTGATATAACTGCGGTTGGGCGCGCTCTTGCGATAGTTGGTGTATGTACCCGAATAACTCCAGTCGAGGATAAAATGGTCCTCGTAACTGGATTTCAGCACCGATGACTTGTCTATGAAATCCGATTTGAAACGGTCGGACATCCACGGCAGATAGATGTAACTGATGTCTATCAGGTTGAAACGGTGCGTCCAACGGCTGTGCGGTTTGCGCGGAATGGTATAATAGAGCCCCGCATTGGCGATCGTACGGGTGTATTCGTCGGGACGCTGCTGGTAGTTGTAGGCGATGTTGATACGTACGCCTGTAGGGAAAGTGAGTCCCGCTTCGGCTTTCCCCTCAATGGCACGCCCGCCGTTCTGACGCCATTCGTAACTGGCACGCCCGTTGAGCGACAACTGTTCCGCACCATGAAAGATATTCTTGTTGATATAGCCCAGACCTGCCGCAACGCCCCAGTCGCCCGCCGAATAGGTACCTTCCACCTCGGCGGAGATATTGTTCAGTTTGCCGCGCGAGACGGTGATATGGCAATCCAACCGGTCATCACCGACCGGATCGAAAGCGATATCCACATATTTGACGGGCCCCAATGCATTGAGCAGCGAATACGTCCGCTCCACACGGCGTTCGCTATACAGTTCACCCGCTTTGATGCGACAGTTCTTGCGCAGCACGTTTGGGCGCAGGAAACGCTTGCCTACATAGGAATACTCGTTGCCGTACTTGTCCTGCTCAATATGCAGTTCGGCATCGGCAGGCAGGCGCGATGGGTCGTAATCGATATGGAAATAGACTTGCCGAATGGTATATTTTGTGTACAGCCGTTTCTGCACGCTGTCTGGCAACTGGCTGACATACTTCGACATACGGATATCCACATCCGCCCCGAGACAGTTGTAACTGCTGTCCGCCTCGTACTCAAGCATCGACTTGTCGAAATAGAAATAGCCCTCGTTGTGCATCTTGGTGGCTATGCGCTGCCGCTCATCGTCCAACACGGAAGTGGAGAACTGCATACCGTCCTTGATCAGGCAGTTGCTGTTCGTGGCAATAGCATGCACTTCCGGCTGCTCTATATTCACCTTGTATTTGCGTACCGTATAGGGCTTGTTGGCGATAACCAGATAGGTGAGGTTCACTTTTTTCTTTTTATAGACCTTCTGCGTATCCACCACGGCATTGAAATAGCCCTTGTTGCTCATGGTCTGCGCCAGTTGCTCCATCGAGACGCGTGTCAAGTCCTCGTCGTAGATGACGGGGGCTTCCCCCACCTTGTGCGCGTTGGCGGCAAGCCAGCGTTTGCCCTTGGTGGTCGTATCCGCAGGGGCGGTGTTGTAGATGTCCAACTGGAGTTTCCAGAAACCGAGGATTTCGGTGTTCTGCTTCTGACGGAGATAGTCGTTCAGGTCAGACGGGGTTACTTCCTTGGTATCCGTCACCTTGATACGCGCCTTGTTGAGCAGGTACTGCCCGTCGGGCACAAACTTGGTCGTGCTGCACGCAGACAGCAACAGGCAGCCCACTACTGCCAATATGCCGCTTGTCCTATGTAGTACAGACCGAACCATATATGCATAATATAGCCCGCAAAGTTACGGAAAATTTTGCACATATCCAAATAAAGAACTACCTTTGCACAAATTTCCGAAACCGTTATGTATTCTTTCCGTCCCGCCCATACAGTGGCGCATATATCCAAGGCGCAAGTGAAGATGGTGCGCAGTTTGCAGAAGAAGAAGTTCCGCGACGAACTCGGACTGTTTGTTGCCGAGGGGCATAAATGTATAGAAGAACTGCAAAAAAACTATACGCTTGAGTATCTTTTTGACACGGATAATGCCTCCGAAACAGAGATAGAACAGATGTCTTCCCTGCGCACGCCGCAAGGGATGGTCGGGGTGTTCAGAACGCCTGCATCGTATGACAGCCAATTAGATACAGCGCACCTGTGCGTGGCATTGGACGGGATACAAGACCCCGGTAACTTAGGCACGATCATTCGCACGTGCGACTGGTTCGGAGTACACGATTTGTACTGTTCGCCCGGTACAGCCGACTGCTATAATCCGAAAGTGGTACAAGCCACTATGGGGGCATTGGCGCGGGTGAGCGTGCATTACACGGACTTGATACCCCTGTTGCAGGAGGCACACAAAGCCGCTATGCCCGTTTATGGAACACTGCTCAACGGACACAATATGTATGAGACAGGGGCTATTCCCGATAAAAGCAGAGGAATTATCGTAATGGGGAACGAGGGAAACGGCATCTCGGAAGCAGTGCGCCCGCTTGTCACGCACCCGCTGCTGATACCCTCCTACCCTATTGGTGCAACCACCTCCGAGAGCCTGAATGTATCCATCGCCACCGCCATCACGCTGGCGGAATTCAGAAGACCATAAACCGAACACATTATGCATAATATGCAATACAAATCTGCATACTATGCATAAAACAGAGGCTTATCCCCCGCTAAAAAGCCTATTCTTTCTAATAAGGAGTTCTACTCAGCCCACAGGGCTTCGTGTCGCTTCGGCGCTCAATGCGCTACGCACATCCGCCTTACGCTTCACCTTTCTACGTCTTTTCTACGTAATTGGTATTACGAAGTATGGGAATTGCATAGTCTGCATAATTCTGTGCATAAAAAGACACGGGACAGAGGTGAAATGTCTGTCCCGTGTCTGCAAAATCAATCACACATTCTTTCTTTACCGCACAATCAATTTGGCTTTTGCGGTATAGTTATCGCCCCGAAGGACGACAACATACATACCCGACGGCAATGATGCCGTGGAGAGCGGTTGGTAGTATAGCACCCCATTGGTGGCAGCACCGGGATACATTGTTTCGTAACATTGTCCGTTGACGGAATAGAGGGACAGTTCCACCCGGGCATCGGTGGGAACACTGTAACACAGTATCACCTCGTCGGCAGCGTTGCCTTGCAGAACTTGCAGTCCGCCCCGGCTATCGGGCGAGATAATCTGCTGCACAGCGGTGGCAGGGTCATCCCCGACGGGCAGTTCATACGGACCGAGGTCGCGTGCCGCACCATAGATTTTCTGCTGCAAGAAAGGATAGGCAGCATAGACTTCCGCAAGATTCTGCGTATATTTCCCATCCGGCACCCTACCGGCATCTACCAGCCGGCTTTCGGGCTTGAGCCGTGCAAAACGCGCCGGCATAGACCCGTCGCCCCGCCGCGGAGCCATAGCGTCCTCTTCGGCGAGGCTCTGATAGTCATCACGGCTGAAATCGCGCACCAGGTTGTTCGACCATGCGTTCTTGGTGGGCAGATTGATTATGGCGTTGTGGTCGTCATCGCCCACGCATATCTCTTGTCTGCCGAAGCAAACATTGTTGACAAAGTGGGTATTGGCATCGCTGCCGCCGGACTCGAACATATAGTCGTAGCCGTTATCAAATGCCAGGCAGTTGACCAGCACATGCCCGCCTTTGTGGCTGTTGCAGTCGAAGCCCTTGACGGAACCGGATTTGTCGCACCCGAAAGCCACACAGTTGTAGGCATAGTGAACCCCCTTGCTACTGCCCCCCGTACCATTGCCACCGAGTTTGATACCATTGCCGTTGCCCGAGAAAGTGGCACTGCCGTCCAAGTACTCTTTGACCCATATATGGTCGGTTTCCATACCGGACATCCATGCCCAGCACTCGACCAAGACCACATCATAGTCGGTCTCGTACAAGTCCCACGCATCGTCCGAGTTGCGCCATGCACGGCAGCGGATAAAGCGGTTGCCCTTGCCGTTGTGCATCTTGCAGGCAAAGCCGTCGGCATCCGAACCGTAGTTCATATCAAAGTCGCAGTTGTGGTGCGAGTCGCAATCGATGATGTCGTTGTAGGCACAGTGTGTACCGTCGTTCTCGCTGCCATAGCCCGAATCGGCGAACTTGTGCCCGAAACCCAACTGGATACCCGTATCGAGGTTGTAACAGAACTCGCAACGCTCCACACGGTTATAGGATCCCTCCAACTTGATGGCATTGTCGGCAGCGTGCATAATATGCAAACCAAACAATATCCAATGGTCGCCCGTGAGGTGGATACCGCGGTCGCCCACGTTCTTCGGACTGCGATTGCAGTCGAGGAGTTGCTGCTCAAAGTCGAAGATCGGCGCTTCGGCTTCGTAGGAAGAGATGACGATAGGCTGCTCTGCCGTACCCGATTGTTTCAGCCGAACAGTCAGTTTGGAGTCTGTGCCGCGCCACGACATCTTGTATCGCCCGCCACGGCAGAAAATGACATCACCCGCTTGGGCGACACTTGCTGCCTTACCGAGGTTGTACCACGGACGCTCAAACGAGCCATCGCCCGTCTCATCGTTGCCCTCGGGCGATATATAGTAGGTGTTATGCGTAGCGACAAAGGTCGGGCGTGTGAAGTCGGGATCGGGCTCTGCGGGAATAACCGTGCCGCCACCGGTATTGCCACCCGCTTGGGCTTGCACCATCTTGAAATCGTCCACGTAACTGTTGCTTTGCAGCCCGGTAAGGCGGATACGCACCTGTTTGGTACTGTCCAAACCGAGCGTCTTGGAATAGGACGAGAAAGCCGCAGCCGAACTCTTGATAACCAGTGTATCAACAGGCTGCCACTCGCCGTCCGCTATCCGGCAGGCTATGGCAATGCGCTTGTTGCTACCGCCGGCACGGTAGACAAACGAGAGCGATTTCACGCTGTCGATAGCAGGCGAAATCATGTATGCCCCGTTGGCATTGAACTTGACAGCCGCAACTCCGTTGCTTGTATTGGCTTGCACCCCGCCGCCGAAAGTCCATTCGCCACTCGGCAGGCTCACTTGGGTTTCTTTTGTCCAACTGCCCTTGGCAGAATTGAAATCTTCGGTCAGATCGGCTTGAGCCGTCAGGACGGCACAAGCGACAAGAGTCATAGAGAGAAAGAAATGCTTCATAAGATGTATAATGAAAGATTGGTATTAGCGGAGTCGTGCGTATTATGGTATCGGAGAATCGTTGCAAAGGTACGGCAAAAACATCATATACATGGCGATATTTCGGCGTAAGATGTGTAGTGCACCAATAAGGTCGGGAGAGGATGTTTATAGCGACAGGATTGTGATGTACTTGGGTTATGCCAACTCAAAATTCCACCCCAAACACCAATTTAGCGCACTTCCTGCAAAGCATAAGCGGGCATACACAAAAAAAACGTGGCGCTAAATACACATAAACCGGTATTCTGCACCACTCTCCTTAGATCTTGAATAAAGTACTTATCACCGTGCGGGACGGGCGGGGAGCATGGTGAACATGTGTTGGTAGGCGGCGGCTTTTTGGTCAAAAGGCAAGGGGTAGGCGCGGGAGGTGGAAGGCATACGCCAGAAACGGACGGGTGTGCCGTTGAAGAGGGTATCAATATATCCGCCTGCTTTGGGCGTGGCGGTATGCAGGATGTCCGCCAAGGTGCTTGCGGCTTTGCCGCCCGTGCAGCAGATGTCGTGGCACCTGGGAATCTGCTGCAGCAACGCGGCGATGTCCGTCCGCTCCACAATCTTCAGGTGCTCATCGGCAGCGTTGCCTTGCAGGCGTCTGGCCGCCTGCGCCGTGTCGAAAATGGCAATACCCTGCTCCCTGCAGAAAGCAACGATGGCTTCGCTGTCAAACACCGTCTTGCGGTGCTTGGGGCTTTGTGTTTTGTCGCTGTATAGTTCGAAATGCGTTTTGTCGCTTTGCAGTTCGAAGTGCGTCTTGTCGCCGAAGAACACTTGCCCCATGATGCGCCACATATCATTCTGCGGATTGGGGTAAAAGAAATCCATACACCACCGTTCCCGAGGCGGCGGGAAACTGCCCAGCATCAGCAGCCTTGCCCCTTCGGGCAGAAAGGGAGACAAGGGGTGATGTTCGATTTCAGGAATGGCGGACATAGTGGTGGTTCATTATCTGTAATAAGTTATGGTTGAGCGCAACGGCAACTTGCTGCATAGTGGGTTCGAGTTGGTCTTTGGTCAGGCTGCACGCCCACAATGTAATCACTTGCCATCCGTTGGCGCGGAGCAGTTCTTCGTTCTGCAGGTCTCGTTCGCGGTTGCGGTCAATCTTCGTTTGCCAGAACATCGTATTGGTTTTCGGCAGTACGAACTGCCGGCAGCCCTCGTGCCCGTGCCAGAAACAGCCGTTGACGAATATCGCCGTTCTGTACTTGCGCATCACAATGTCCGGCTTGCCAGGCACGCTCTTGACATTCAGCCGGTACCTGTAGCCGTGTGTCCAAAGCCATTTCCGCACCGTCAGTTCGGGCTTTGTCCTCCGGCTGCGAATATGCGACATACAGCGGTGGCGTTGTTGAGGTGTCAGAATATCGGACATAAGTATGGATTTATGAAAGTCAGCAACTAATGATTTTGGTACGAATTTATTGTAATCTTGATATTATTGAGCCATCCAATTACGGTCAAACCACTGACGGCGTTTCTGCCATTGTTCAGCCGCTTGTAGAGCGTGAGACTTGAAGGTATCAAAATCCATTGTGATAGGATAAATTCGCTTATTCTGTTCTTTTACGGAAAGAACATACATACCATGCCAACCATTTTCAGGGAACTCTTTTGAACCTCCGTTAATCATACTGACAAACTTCGGTAACCGCAGGAAGTCACCATCAAGGACAAGCACAACGCTCCAGAAAAACGATTGCATAGCGTGGATGGACGGTTCACGGTCGCGTGTCACACGGTCACGAATACTTGTCTTGGCTTGTACACAACCGAAGCAATACTTATTACTTTCAATAGTCAGAATACCGTACAAGTCAAATATGTTGCCTTTGATTTGTTCTTTTAGCCAACTGATATCACGAGGCTCATTTGCCAATTCGTTTGCCTTAATCAAAGTGTTTAAATCTCGTTGCAACACAATCTCTATACCAGTACCATACAAAGCCAGCGATGCCAATTCCTTAACCATCTCCTCGAAAGCGTGACCGCTGGATTTTTTCCAACTTTGGTCTGCACTAATCACTTTGTTTATGGTCTCCAAATCAGAGATTCCCGATTTGCGAAACAAGTGAGCCCGATATATGGCATTCCATAATTCAGCCACCGGCTCGTTAGGGAATGTACGCAAAGCGTTTGTGATAGATAAACGGATTGCTGACTTTTGAGCCTCTCGGTCGAATTCATCAACGAGTTTGGAAGATACTTTACCTTTATGCTCTGCTTCCAAAGTGTCGAAACAGCGGTTGTATTCTTCTTGATATGAGTCAAGACAGAATTGATAATATTCATTTATCATAACCATTAATCATTTATTTCGAAAATATGTTTAATCTGTTTTCCCCATGCATATGCCAACAATGGTGGCACAGCATCGCCAATCTGTTCATACTTGTCTTGAATTGTCCTATCAATGTGAGGTACAATATACGGGCCACCGACAAAGTTATACGAATCAGGGAAAGATTGTAAGCGGGCGCATTCGCGCACGGTCAATGCGCGGTCATAGAGAGGATGAACGAACTCATCCAAACAGTGGCTTGTGACTGTTGGCGAAGGTTCGTCTATTTTCAAACGGTAGTTGCGTTTAATAAACATCTTCTTCGGAAGAATACGCTCTTTCTGTAAGAGTTCGCGTTCTGCTCCTTGATAACGGTCAAACAAGTTTTTCAAACTTTCTCCTTGTTTAAGTAGTGCAAAACGTTTAAGCGTACAATCACGATGTCTCATCGGCATGTGGTTGAGAATTTTTGGCGATGTCATTCCTTCTCTATGCCAGAATGTATCATCACGCATAAGTTGCTCAAAGTCTGAAAGTTCATCAGTATATTGTGTGCCTTCCACATCACTATTTGCGATTACGTTGGGTAGACCTGCCAGAGCTTGACCAACTGTGACTAATGGGCTTTCTCCTACTTTTGGGGATTGTAGTTTCCATTCGGGATAACGACATGCGAGAATAAAAAAACGGTTTCGCTTTTGCGGTACACCATATTTCGTGGAATCAAGCACCACTTCAATATAGTTGCCGTAACCAATCTCTTTTAACTCTTTCTTTAAAATATCAACTATTAAATCACCTTTTTCCCTTTCTGCACGTTTGGAAGTAATTGCCGGTACATTCTCAAAGAGAATCATTTTCGCATTAGCGATTTGTGCTATACGCAATCCTTCACGGAATAAGAATTGGCGGTCGTCATAGAACGAACGCGAAGTATTTCCTGCTGTTGAGAAGGTCTCACAAGGCATACCTGATGTCACCAAATCTACGCCATTAGCCGGAATATATGGCAAAATCTGTTCCGGCGTTACTTTTCGGATGTCCGAATGAATAACATGAACTTCGGGATGGTTCGCAGTATATGTCTCACAACAACTTTTAATATATTCAATTGCAATCAAAGTTTGCATACCCGCTGCATGTAAGCCTGTACATATACCACCAGGACCTGCAAAACAATCAATGTGCGTCAACTTTCCTGCAACCAACCTTAAATCTCCTTCGTTAAAGATGGTCGAATCGGACTCAGAAGGGAATGGATAATCTTTAGTCAGAGTATCCAAAGTGGTATCCGTGAACGTTTCCCAGATATGCAACTTGTGAGGCTGATACTGGTCATATAAACGCTTAATAAATTGCAACTCAAAAACGATGCGTAAATCGTTGGGATCGTTTTCTGGCGTGCCTTCTTTGCGTGTTCCCACTCGTGCAATATTGATGAGATATAAGTCGCGAATACCTGTAAATCCAAGGTCACATTGTTTCCCAAAATAAGGAATAAAATAGAACAACTTATTTAGAGCAATAGTAGACGGAAACTTTTTGCCAGTATAGTATATCTTTGCCGACCCATCAAGGAAATGACGCACGTTGTCCTTTTTGACATTGCAGATAAGAACATTCTTCGACAAATCCAAATTGTCAAAATGTTCTCCTGTATTTTGATTGTTTACAATCTCAATTGGGTATTCCGCTTGCACACTAAACAAGTCAAGTTCCGAGATTTGAGAGTTACTATTACTTCTAGCCATATTATTTGGTGATTTACAATTTAGAAATAATATATTCACTGTCTATATCAGGGAAACCAATCCTATTGTAATAGCGTGCATAAGTGGCTGCCATTGATTGAGCGTATGGATTGTCTAATTTGGCTATCCGTTCGAAATTTGAGCATAGTTGCTCATAAGAAACTATCTCTTTGTTTTGGAAATCAATAATTCTATTCTCAATAAATGGTGTTTGTGGTAGAAAGAAATATCTATCATTTTTTCCAGAATTGATAAATCGCTTCAGGTTATCAATGTATTTATCTTTATTTTGTATATATTTCTTGTACTCCTTCGTGTCAATTAGCAAACTTGTTTTTAGGAGCACCACATGATCCACTTTTCTTTTACTATCTTTTCTGACAATAAAATCACATGAAGGCGTAAGCACTACATATATATTATTATTTTCTGTATGACGCAAAATCTCTCCAGTTTGAAATTCCTTGGTTGTGTCTGTGGGATATATATAAAATTCCATTGGATGAACTTTATCTTCTTTTATGGTCTCATCTTCCAGCACTTGTCGAATATTATCTCTTGAAAGTGAATCTGCCATATTTCTCAATAACATATAACCGAGAGAAATATCATCTGATTCAGGTTTGAATATATCATTTTTTCGGTGTATAGTCTCCCAGAAATATTTTCTGAATTCATCTTCAACAAAGGAATGCACTTTTTCTTTTAAAAGAGGTAAGTTGTGTTTTGTTAGGCGTTTTATTTCGGAAAGCAGGGATTCTATATCATCCGATTTGTTTGCGACACCGACAACTTGAGAACGTAAATGCGTTACACTTGCGGGATTCGCAGAATAAAAAATTACGGGCACAAATATGTAAGAACAAATATCTTCAAAGATAGTACTACCTTCATCTGTTCCTCCAGACATTGCATTCCCTTTAAACAAATCCAATACTATTAGATTGTATTTTGAACTTTTTTCTACAGCATTCTCGAAAGATGTCTCACTATCAACCGTCATTATGTGGTCATTAATAGTCTTTCCAACCAAAACATCTCTCAAATCAATAAAGTTTTCCATGTCATCATCGACATATAATATTTTTATTTCTTTACTCATATCCGTTTTTTAAATAAAAGTTTAAACGATGCGCCTTCAAGCCCCCCTTCTTTAACTAAAGATAATTCACCATTATATTCAGCCATTATTTCTCCGACAATAGCCAATCCAAGTCCAATACCATCAGGTTTTGTGCTAAAGTAGGGGTTAAATATATCATCCTCTGTTCCTTCTTTTACACCAGGACCGTTATCTGAAACTATTATAGAAAGTCCTTCCATCTCATCTTCAACTTTGATTTCAAGTTTCCTCTTATTTTCAACTGTAGATAGCCAATAGATAGCATTCTGAATTAAGTTCATCAGCATTACAGATAATTCGCTTTCATCAATTGTAACTTTATGTTGAGTTTGAGAAACGGAGTACTCGATATTGTATTTATTAAATTCTTCTTCGCATAGAACATATTGATTTTTAACAACATCTTCAATAATAATAGTTTGTGGACGTCCTCTCCTTCTTCCTCCAAAAGGCTCTAATCTTTTAAACAGAAGAGAGAAGTCTTTCTTTACAGATTGAATTTCAGATGCTTTGTCGCTGATTTTTTGTATATCCACATCTTTTTTGAGAGTCTCTTCAAATATAAAACGCGACTTTAGATCTATTTTGTGCAAATATTGTCCTCCATCATGAATAATAGGATCAATCAATTGCCCTAATGTGGATAAACGTCTATATCTTGAGATTATCTCTTGGAGTTTTGTGGCGGTTTCTTTCAGGGCAATATCTTTTTGACTGATTAGATTTAATATCTCATCTGCACTTGGTTTTTCTTCCTTAATTTTAGATGTTATAGATGATAAGGATAGTTGCTCGAAAAGACTTAAGGCAACTTGGGGCTTATCGTTTTCACGAGGGCGCTCTCCATATCGACGTTGCTCGACTTCATTTAGCAAGCATTTAATATACTCTTTTAAATCTTCAAATGCTTGGCTCTCAACAAGTCCTTCTCGGTTACTTTGGTCTTGCAGGTGCGGATTTGTATCAAGACCGATAGACACATATCCTACAATCTGATTATTGCTCAATCTCAATGTAGGATTATTAACACGGCGTATATCAAGGCGAACCCAATCGTTATTCTGATTGCCGTAAGGTAAAACTCGTATATTGTCTCTGTAAATACTTATTCCGCATAGTTCATCCAAATCTTTTTTTATGTCATTTACAAGAGCATTTGTTTCGTGTGCTAAATTATTCAAATTTTCACTATCTCTATCCCAAATTTTGAATTCAAATGAAAAAGGACCTGCAGTATATTCTCTTGGGAAAATACTTTTTGGGAAATTTAATATCTCCTCTATGCCTTTCTGTTTGCTATAAAAAATCACATTATGAGGTTCACCATTTTCTAACACACCTCCTTTTATATAATAATTGGGTTTATTGAGAGTCTCCGGGCGTTCTATAACACCTGACAGATTACTACCAAATTGATCGGGGAGATTAATGCTGATAAGAAAATCTTCAGCAGGAACAACAGGGTTCATTAATCGAGATAATGCAATTCGTAGAGAACGAATATCGCCCTCAGTCCAATCTGCATTCAATTCGTTTAATTTCAAAATTGTTCCACAATCACGGATTTCTTTAGATGGACGAGTAAACCAATTGATTTTAATGTCTTCCAAATAATTTTCTTCTTCGGCAAAGGCTTCCCAATCAAAGGATACGACAATTTCATCTTTCCCGATTTGCTTGGATACTAGTTCTAATCTGCGAGATATTTTAGCAGAGGCAAATCGTCCAATACCTTTTTCTCCAGAAAATTTTCTATTAGGATTTTGGTTGTCTTTCTTCTTTTTATAGTTGGTAGCAGGTTCCATCCAAGCGTGCTGAATGGTATCAAAGTCCATACCATGACCTTGGTCATATATAATAATAGAAGCACCTTCTTTTTTGATACATTTTACTTTTTCTATTATCTCTTTACGTCCCTTTCCTCGAATAATCTCTTTCTCTGCAACCTCTCCTGCAAAAGTAATATCTACAATCGGAGAACCAGCATCATAACTATTTTTCACCAATTCTGTAATAGCAACATTGTCATTGCTGATTAATTCTTCACCAATAGTCCTAATCAGTCGTGCACGCGGCTTGAATACAAATTGTCCACTATCAATTATGTTTTTGCTCATGATAACATATTTTTAATTTTGAATGCTATTTTATACGCCAATATAACCGGCACTGCATTACCTATTTGTTTGAAAGCAGCACTTCTTGAACCTTCAAAAAAATAATCATCAGGGAAAGACTGTAAACGTGCAGCCTCTCTAATAGTAATTGAACGAACATTATCAACGTTAGGGTACAATGTTGGATAGATATAGTAGTGCCCATCCATTGCAATATGCGCCACAACCGTATGGCTACACCCATATGGATCAACAACCGAAAATCTGTTTAAAAAACTTTGTTTGTTTTTATGTTTTTGATGAT
This sequence comes from uncultured Bacteroidales bacterium, assembly GCA_934716995.1. Lineage (GTDB taxonomy): Bacteria > Bacteroidota > Bacteroidia > Bacteroidales > Paludibacteraceae > Colicola. The sequence continues at coordinate 118,327 of CAKUYO010000001.1, forward strand.
CTTCTGGAATTTCCGTATAAGAAAGTTGTTTCTTTGTCTCCAGAAATTTCTTCAAAGCCATTACATATATTTCACGATCGTTCAGATTGTTCGGTCGTGCAATGTGTTGGGTGGTAAAATTCAGGACTCCCCTAATGTGGGAAGTTCGAAGATAATCCATCTTTGATAGAGGTTGAGTATAATCTACAACTCCACACAATTTTCCTTCTCCAGCTCGCCGAGTTGGCAAATCTGAAAAGACATCACGTAGAACTTGATAATGATTCTCTTCCTTTGGCAATGTGGGATAGTGACAGCATTGGCGATTTTTTTGCCAACCTATAATAATCACTCTTTGACGATTTTGCAAGACACCGTATTCCGAAGCTAATTGTACTTTGTATTGTATTTCATAATCCAATTCATGTACTAACCTTTGTAAATCAGCGAAAGGTTTCCCTCCTTTTGCAGTGAGTATGCCTAAAACATTTTCAAAAACAAACATTTTAGGTCTATAGCGTTCTATAAATCGTACATAATATTTGTACAATTCATTGCGGGGGTCTTTTTCAATCTGTTTTTTTCCTAACCGTGCACGTCCTGCAATAGAGTAGGCTTGACACGGGGGACCGCCTACGATTACATCTATTCTTTTTCTTCCTTTCAGAGTGTCTACTTTTGAGAATATCTCATTTATGGTGTCTTCTCCGATGGTTGCTTGTATTACTGTATCTATTACAGATTTGGGAACTTTATCCCATAACCACTGCCCACTTTCTCTTTCTTTTTTGTTCTTTAGATATTGCTCGTATATATTTAACTGCTTATTTTCTGCTAAATAATGAAATGCGGCACGTGTACGAAGCGTATCACATGCATAATGATCCATTTCAATATGTGCAATAGGATTATAACCAGCTTGTACGAACCCTTCGGAGAGCCCGCCAGCACCTGCAAAAAGGTCTATAATATTATATTTGCGCTTTCTCTGCATAGTACACACTCAATACACATAGTACAAATTAGGGCGTAAAGATACGAAAAGTAATTGACATGTGCAAATGGATTTTGATTTTTGTCTTTCAAGGATTGGGCTAATGTGGCGAATAGGACAAATAGGGCTCCATCAAAGCCCATGCAGTACCATTAAAAACACTGATAGACATATAATTATCCGTAAATTGACCACGAATTGCATTATCGGGTACAGGCATCCGCTAATTGCCGTGTAATTGACCGTTAATCTGATTCGTTACTATAGAGTAGAATATACACCAAAATCTATCAGTGAAAGAAAAATTTTCTTGCAACGTTTTGTGTAGTGTCCATTTAGGAACGCAATTTTTTTTTGGGGGGTACACTTCCTTTCCCCCCCTGTCAGCCCTTGTTGAGGGTACCAAAACAGGGCTGACAGGGGGGGGGGGAGGAAAAAAAGTTGGCTGATATTTTTATCCATTTTGCGCAAAGTCTTTCAACTTTCCGCTGCAAAGATACACGTTTTTGTATATGCAATAAAATCTATATTATTCGATAGCCTCCAGTTGATTTTCAATCTCTTCAATAGTTGGTATCGTGCCTTCCACATTAGCAGGATAGAGTTGCTGCAATTCATACTCGGATATTCCCAAGGGCTGACTACTTGACTCTAACGCATATTGGGCAATCAGGTTGTTCTTTTCTTTGCATATCAGCAACCCTATTGTCGGATTGTCACGCCCTTCTTTGCGCAGGATATGGTTACATGCCACCACATAGCCGCCGAGTTGTCCCACATCAGCAAAATCAAACTCGCCAATCTTGACCTCTACCACCACATAGCACGACAGGTTAAGATTGTAGAATAGCAAATCAACAAATCGCTCTTTATCTGCAATTTGCAGGCGATACTCTTTGCCTACATACGCAAAACCAGTGCCCAATTCAATCAGAAATTGAGTGATGTTTTGCAGTAAAGCGTCTTTCAGTTTCCGCTCATTATAACGCTCTGCGTAATACCTGCAAAGGCAAAATTGTAGGGATCTTTGGTTATTTCTTGTGCGAGGTCGCTTTCCGCAGGCGGCAGTGTATGGTTGAAATTGGTAAGTGCCCTACCTTGCCGCTCATACAGGTCTGTACCCATAAAATTCAAGAGCATGCTGCGGCTCCAACCGTTTTGCAAGGTCTGCTGCACGTAAAACAAAGCCTTGTTCGGGTCGTCGGAACACTTGTCGATGATGTATTTGTGATGTCCCCAAGGAATAGAGAACAGGTCTGTTTCTAGTTTTTGAGCAATCTGCTGCGTGTGGGCGGTATCTTCACTTGGCAAATCTTCCCCAAGTTGGGGAAGATTTATAAGCAGTTGGTTATAAAGTTCAAAGAAACGTTTTGCATAGCGGATAGAGGTCTCCGAAAAACACGTTACGTCGGGGATAGATTGCCGCAAATCCCTGCTAATTTTCTTGCAAAGATACTCGTTTTAAGGCAAATATGCAAATCTATTTACATATATCGTTATTGCCTGTTTACATTCTTCTTCGCTGCGGCATTCAAGGCACGGATGGTCTCCATATAGTCTTCTTCGGCAGGAGAGAGGGTGCGTTGCTTGTATTTCTTGTACTCGCTTTCGGCGTACTCCTTTGCCGCCTCAAAAGAGATTTTGCCTTTACCCTCCAATACAGGGCGGTCGCTGGCACGTATCAGGTTATCCAACAAATCAAGGTAGTCTTTCATATACATACGCTTGTGGAGTTTCGCCTGCATCTCAGCGAAATCAAAGAATCCGGATACAAGGCTCTTCATTGCGGCCAACTCCTCCGGCTCCATGTAGTTCTTTGCCACCGACACCTCGGCTTTGACGGGTTGGCGACCTTTGAACGTGCGCAAGCCCATAAACGGCTCGTCGGCATTGGCACGCTCCCGAATCAGTTCGCCTGCCGTATGCTCGTGAATGGCGAAATGGAACTTGTTCTGATAGGCGGCAAAGAACCGTTTGCTCTCTTCGGCGGTCTTGTCGTAGTCGTAACTGGTGGCATAGAGGTCAAGTACCTGACGGTAGATAAGCCGCTCGTCGGTGCGAATGTCGCGTATGCGGTCAAGCAATTCTCGCCAGTAATTGCCGCCTGCATTGCCTTTGAGCCGCTCGTCATCAATGGTAAAGCCCTTGACGATGTACTCGTGTATACGCTTCGTCGCCCATTGACGGAACTGTACGCCTTGTTGTGAGTGGACCCTGTAACCTACGGAAATAATAACATCCAAGTTGAAATAGTTGGTATCGTATTGCTTGCCGTCGGCGGCAGTTGTTCGGAAATTCCGAACAACTGCTGTCTTATCCAATTCTCTCTCTTGAAAGATGTTGCGTATATGCTCACTAATGGTCGATTTTGCCTTGCCAAACAAACTCGCTATTTGATCTTGTGTCAGCCATACGGTCTCGCCTTGCAGCAGGACATCTATCTTGGCTATGCCGTCGGTCGATTGGTATATCACCACTTCGCCGTGGTTCTGGTTTTCTATCTCATTCATAATACTTATCTATCATCTATGTGCTTAGCCACTAACTTTTTGCTGCAAAGATAAGGATTTATTTGCAAATATGCAAATACGCAATGAGGCAGATGGGGCGAATGGGGCAAATAAGCCTAATAAGGAAAATAAGGGAAAATATAAAGGAGCCGTTTGCGCCACACCAACCGCAGGCGAGAGAGCACCCCATTTCGCCCATAGGGCTTCATAGGAACCCCGCAGGGCGTCCGCGTCCCCGACCATACGGTATAATTTACGAAAAACAACATCAGACAGGGGCTGCCCAAACGTGTTGAGCAGCCCCTGTCCCTATTCCTATCCCTATTCCTATCCCTATCTCTATCTATTGTGTCTTTCCTTCCTAAGGAGAGGTTGGAGAGGTCATTGTTTTTTGTGGAGTCTCCTACTTTACCTCCACACCAGTGATGGTGTAGGTCTTGTCGCCACGAAGGATATACACTTGCCCGTCGCGGAAGACTTTGCGGACGGTGGTATCGCCATCGGAAGATACGTTCTCAACGGCAGTGGCGGGGACGAACTGCGCCTCAAGGGTGAGGTCTTCGGTGGCAGTAAACAGGTAGGGGTTGTAGGTCGCACCATTGCTCCACTGCGAGAACTCATAACCTTTGTTGGCGATTGCTACAAGAGTGACTTGCGCACCGTCGGCATACGTACCACCACCTAACACGCGACCCTGTTGCGGATTGCAAATAACGGTGATAGTATGCTTATTCCCCTCAAAGATAGCCGTAAAGGTAGCATCTTCTGTAGCGGTAAAGGTGTACGGATTATCTGTTGCGCCATCGCTCCAACGCACAAACTTGTACCCCGCATTGGCTACTGCTGCCAATGTGACCGTTGCACCATGCGTATATGTACCGCCGCCAAAAACACTACCTTGTTGCTGGTCACATGTAACCGTAATAGTGTGGTCTATTTCCTTAAAGATGGCTTTATAGGTATGGTCTTCATACACCCTGACACTTCGCGGATTATTAGAAATATAATCATCCCAATACATAAACTCATAGCCTGCATTAGGAGTTGCTTCTATTGTAACATTGGTATCGTAGGTGTATTCACCACCGCCTGTTACCGTACCTTGCTGTTGGTTGCACGTAACGGATATTGTGTAGGTTTGTGCTGTAAATTCTGCTGTAAGATTTATATCACGTGTAACTGTCATAGTTCTCGGGTTTTCCGTATCCCCATCACTCCAACGTACAAACTTATAAGCGGACGCGGGTGTGGCTTCTATGGTCATCATGTTGCTTGAACAATCTGAACTTGTAATCTTTGCGGAACCGCCCTCTGTTGCTGACAAGGTAACATTATAACTCAATCCGTTTATTTGGTCTGAATATGAAGACCACGATGAGGCTGATAAGTAAGAATCTACTGCCCCACAGGGGACACGTATCATAGCGTCAGAACTGAATGTGCTATTAGAAACAGTAGGAGGTATAGTTCCTAACATAACCACGTTTTGACACTGAGGAAATGCCATAGTGCCGATTCCTGTAACTTTATTTGGAATAGTAATATTTATTAGCCTATTACAACCATAAAAAACAGACCTACCTATATTTGTTAAGTTTGGACTCATCGAAATAGAAGTTAGTCCCTTACAATTATAAAATGCACCATCATCTATTTTAGTCACACTATTAGGCATTGTAATAGTTGTAATACATGTATCCTCTTTGAAAGCATCAGATATCGCAGTTACTCCTTGTGGAATGTCTAAGTTTGTCAGCAACTCACCATTTATGTACAAATTGTGTGAGAAAGAAATAGGGTTGTTATCATTTGAAAATCCAAGAATTGAATAACCGAAATCAATATTTAACCAGTCTTTAATATCACCTTTGTAATCTACTTTGTTTAGGTTTGAACAGTCCTTAAACGTGTTAATTCTAATTTCAGTTATCCCACGACCAATAGTTTATTGAAGATAGTCCCACACAACCTTCAAATGCTCCTCCGCAGGAACTTTCGTATTCAATTTTTGTTACGCTATTAGGAATAGTTATAGAGACCAACCCCGTACATCCCTTAAAAGTTCCTGCTGCTATACTTGTGATGCCCTCAGGAAGCGTAATGGCCGAAAGACTTGTACATCCATCAAAAGTATTATTTCCTATAGAGGTCAATCCATTAGGAAGCACTATGGAAGAAAGTTTTGTACATTTAGCAAATGCATTATTTTCTATAGATAGCATTCCATTAGGAAGTATAATAGAGGTAAGACTTTTACATCCTTCAAATGTACTTTCTTGTATATTTTTTACTAAATTTGGAAGATTTATTGAGGTTAGACTCACACAATTCTTAAAGGCAGAATTCCCTATTTCTGTAACACCACTAGGAATAGTAATGGAAGAAAGACTTGTGCAATCTTCAAAAAGACAGTCGTAAATTGAATACAATCTATTGGATAACCTAATAGAGGTAAGATTTGTACAGCCCTTAAATGCATGATTGTTAATTTCTTTTACGTTATCAGGAATAGTGATGGATGTAAGTGCTGTACAATTTTCAAATACGCCAGAAGAATAAAAACCACCATTCTGAAATACAGTTACTCCTTTACCAATAGAAACCGACGAGAGATGTTTACACTCAGCAAAAACGCCACCATAAAGAATTGTAACATTATCAGGAATCACTATAGATGCCAATCCAATACACCCTCTAAAAGCCTCCACCCCAATACTCGTTATATTGTTAGGAATACTGATAGAAGTTAATCCTGTACATACTTCAAACATATGATCTTCAATAGTTGTTATACTATTTGGAATAGAGATAGATGTGAGACCACTGCAACCGGAAAAAGCCCCAGCCTTGATACTTGACACGCTATTGGGAATAGTGATAGAAGTTAGACCTTTACAACTAGAGAACGCATAACGTCCTATTTCTGTTACATTATGGGGAATAGTAAGAGAGGTTAGTCCTACGCAGCCAGAAAAAGCGTTATCTCCTATCTTGACCAAATTATTCCCCCAATAGATGGTCGTTAAGTTTGTGCAATTTTTAAAAGATCCTTCAATTTCTGTTACACTATTAGGAATTGCTATGGAAGTAATACCAGTACAATCAGAAAATGTTTTCTCCTTTATTTGAGTTAAACCATTACCAATGTTAAGAGTTGTAATACCACTACATCCCTTAAACGCGGCTTCACCTAATGAGGTTACACTATTAGGTATCGTTATAGAGGTTAGACCTTGACAATTTTCAAAAGCATACGCACCTATTTCAGTCACGCTATTGGGGATATTGACTGATTGTAACTTAGTACATCCCATAAAAGCACCATAATAATAGTTTTTATAGGGATATTCATAGCCTATCTTATACCCTCCCTCTATAATCTCAACCCCATGATTGATAGTCACAGATACAAGATTTGTACAATTTTCAAAGGCATTTTGTGGAATGCTTTTTACACTACCAGAAATTGAGGCTGTCGTCAGTCCCGTACAATTTGCAAAAATATGATCCCCAATCCCAACTACTCCATCGGGAATAATAATAGATGCTATTCTAGTACACCCATTAAAAGCATCATATCCAATCCTCTTCACACTATTAGGAATGGTTATGGAGCTAAGACCTATGCAGCCATAGAAAGCATAAACATCGATACTCGTCACGCTATTGGGAATCGTAACAGAAGTAAGACCTACGCAATCATAAAAAGCCCTCGGTCCAATGCTTGTTACACTATAGGTTGTCCCTTCATATGTAACAAAGGAAGGAATGATAATATTGTCACTATATTTGACAGAGGAATAACTTGATTGAGTTACAGTTGCCGTATTATCAGAATAAAGGTCATAGTACAAGTCTCCAATTTTAGCTCCATAAAAAGTTGCCTGTGCATACACGGCAAAGGATAACGCAATGAGCGTGAATAAGATATTCTTTTTCATTGTATTGTTGGTTACGTGGTTATTTGAGTTCGATGTTGTTTTTTGCAATGAATTGCAGCGTGTCTTGGATATATTGTACCATAGCGGCGGCAACTTTGTCCGAAGACAGGATGTGCATAAAAATATCGGAATCCTTACTCCAATTTCGGTAATCTTCGGGCATCCATTTCCATACTATCCACCACGGGTTGCGGTGGTAGCCTGTAGTATCTATCTTCTCATCGCGCATACCCTCTTGCATCTTGGCGCGGCAGACACCATAGTACATTTTGCCGCCTTCTATCGTGAACCGAAACAGGTTGTCCTGCGTCCAGCCGTCGGGGCGGAAACTGATAGTGTAGGACGAGTAGCCATCGGACGTGCAATCCGCAATGGTTACTTTGGGAGCGTTCTCTTTGGCAAGTTGCTCCTCCACTTGCTTGCGGAATATGTCTTGGAAGATATGTTTCCGCACGTCGGGCATACGCTGTTCAATAGCCGTTGCCTGCTCAAGGTTCTCCTTGTTGGTCAGGAGACGGATAAGTTGTTCTTTGTTCTGTTCCATTGTATTTTGATTTGTGAGTTGTTGTATAAGGTCAATATATTGGTTAATTGTTTCGCGCACACGCGGTTTGTCGTACGCCAGTTGTGCACATTTCTGCAGCCAACCGATGATGTCGCTACGGTAGGAGATACACTGATAGCCTCCGTCTGGGGTACTCAAGTCGCCTCTTGCTTGGTCGCTCGGTTCGCCGCCATTGAGCGTGAGATACAGGAGCATGGACTTGGCATACATCTCGGAGGCAAAGTTGTGGTAGCGCACCAACTGGTTGGGTTGGTCGGCTGCCCAAATTTTGTTCTCGATGATGATAGCGTGTCCGCCCTGTGTACCATCGGTAATCAGGATGTCGATTCGTCCGCCTGTGGTCTCGGTGATATTGCCGATATTGTACTCCGTATAGACGTTGGCGTGTGCGGTGTCCAATTCGGGTTTGGTGCCGCCGTGCGCAATGGTGTCGATAAAGGCTTTGAGGAAAGCATCCTGCATGCCGTGGCTGCCACGGGGATTGAGCAGTGCAGCAAGGAACGCGGAGTGGGACAATTCCATGTTGTCCACGCCTAACACATTGAATACGTTGTAGCACTCGCCGCGCCGGAACGCCTCGGCGCGGTGCTGTTTGTCCTCGTTTACATAGACTTGGACTTGGTGAAGCAGTTTTGTGAGTTCTTCCATATATAGATTTGTTTTTTAAGTTGTTGCTTGAGGTACAGACATAAAATAAGCGTGGAGCGATGTTGCTTCAATTCGGATTCTCTCAGGTTCTGGACTACCTTATATGTACCAAATATCTACGGACAAAGCCCACGCGGTTAACGTGAGCATCACGGCTGTCCTTGGTACATATTAGATTCAATAAATTGTCCAGATTTAGAGAATCCAAGTCTTAGCGTAAATGCTTATTTCTATATATGTCGTTGCATCGCCTTACCGATGCGCGGTTATGCCATAGGCGGAATGGTTTTTAGTTGGTTGATATTTTATCGTTTACGTGTGCAAAGATACAATTTTTGTTTTGTATATGCAATAAAATCTATATTATTCGATAGCCTCCAGTTGATTTTCAATCTCTTCAATAGTTGGTATCGTGCCTTCCACATTAGCAGGATATAGTTGTTGCAATTCGTATTCGGATATTCCCAAGGGCTGACTACTTGACTCTAACGCATATTGCGCAATCAGGTTGTTCTTCTCTTTGCATATCAGCAATCCGATTGTCGGATTGTCGCGCCCTTCTTTGCGCAGGATATGGTTGCATGCCACCACATAGCCGCCGAGTTGTCCTACATCGGCAAAATCAAACTCGCCAATCTTTACCTCTACCACCACATAGCACGACAGATTGAGGTTATAGAATAACAAATCGATAAAACGCTCTTTATCTGCAATTTGCAGACGATACTCTTTGCCTACATACGCAAAACCTGTGCCTAATTCAATCAGAAATTGAGTGATGTTTTGCAGTAAAGCATCTTTCAGTTTCCGCTCGTTGTAACGCTGTGTAACACCTGCAAAGGCAAAATTGTAGGGGTCTTTGGTTATTTCCTGTGCGAGGTCGCTTTCAGCAGGTGGCAATGTATGGTTGAAATTGGTAAGTGCCTTACCTTGCCGCTCATACAGGTCGGTGCCCATAAAATTCAAGAGCATGCTGCGGCTCCAACCGTTTTGCAAGGTCTGCTGTACGTAAAACAAAGCCTTGTTCGGGTAGTCGGAACACTTGTCGATGATGTATTTGTGATGTCCCCAAGGAATAGAGAACAGGTCTGTTTCCAGTTTTTGAGCAATCTGATGCGTGTGGGCGGTATCTTCACTTGGCAAATCTTCCCCAAGTTGGGGAAGATTTATAAGCAGTTGGTTATAAAGTTCAAAGAAACGTTTTGCATAACGGATAGAGGTTTCCGAGAAACAGGTTACATCGGGGATAGATTGCCGCAAATCCCTGCTAAGATTGGCATAAAACCCTCTGCCGTACTTGTTCTCGGCATTGAGCGCAACAATATCCCTGCCGAGTTCCCAATAATAGCGCAACATCTCCTGATTGACCCGCACCGCCGATTGAATTTGGCTCTGCCGGAAACGCTTGCTTAATTGCTGAACCCACAAAGAATAGTCATGATCCGTAATGGTGATAGATTGGCTCATACCTCCTAATTTTCTTGCAAAGATATATGTTTTTAGGCAAATATGCAAGAGTTGTTGGTAATTTGACAGTTTACACTGCGTGGGTCTTTGCATTTGCTGACTGTTTTTATCGTCCGTCAGCGGGGACGAGTATCTCTATCCCCAAATCCCTAATCAGAGAGACTTGGGGTTATAGTTTGTTGTTTTTGTTCTTCAATTCGTGTTGGAGGTCATCATAAACATAGCCGACACTCTGATAATACAAGCCGGAAGCAGTATTTTGGAGGTTACGAAAAGTGGCGGAATTGTACACCATATCCAAGGCTTGCTCCATAGAACAATACTGTTCCTCGATGAGGATTTGCGCCAAAGCCGCCGTCATATCCTCTTTCATACATTGTATTTGACCTTCTGTCAGCATATAAATGTCAGCGTTTGCAGTGCTTTATCGCTTCCGAAAAAGTACTGGAAAGTTATGCCTTTCGGGTAACGCAGTTCGCGCATCAGTTCTTCCATCGTGATGTCGCCCAACTCAAACCGACGCATTTGCCGTACCACACTATCGTCTGCAATAGGTCCATAGACAATGTCATAGTGGTGAAAAGGTTGTGGTGTCTTACGGTCACGATTATGCAGGACAAACTCTGCCCATTCTTCGGTGTACGTATCAAAGCATTTGACATTGAGAGTGCCGTCAGTCATAGCCGACTTGCGAAACTCAAAAGTAGAGACAACAGGAACGGCATCCAACGAAAGAGCCGCCTTTTGCGAAGCCATATTGCGTGCTTGTTGCAAGTCGTCCGAGAGACAGAACCCTTTCCCGAAATCTTTGTAGGGTCGTCCTTTCTCGATTTCGGGATTGGTAACCAGTATGTCCGAGCCGTGGTATAGTCTCATTGCAGTGTTCCTCCATGATTGGCGCACACTTGAATCAGGTTGTCCACATTGTCGTCAAAAGACAAGGTGTGCAGGATATTATAGTGCCGGAAATAATAGTCCAAGCCCTTGTATTGGCGGATATAGTTGTATGCCGTGCTTTGCGGTATATCAAAGCGGGCAGCAAACTCCGCCACCAATGCCACCAAAAAATCCAGTATGTTTTTATCTAAACTTGACATGAACATATTATTTTATCGCTGCAAAGTTACGATAAACATTTGATATGTGCAAACCTAATGCATTTATATTCAAGATAATGGTATCAATAGACACGGATTTGCTTATATTCTGTTTTGCCTATTGAAACGCCCTGCGGACAAGGTGCAGGTGGCGGGCGATGGTATCGCCCTGCTAAGAAACGATATAGATAGAGAGTAGGGGGTAGAGATTAGAGGGGAGGGATTAGGGGACGATATGGGTACGGGATGGTGTGCTGCAAAGTATTACGAAAGTATTCATATCTATCGGTTATGTTCTACGTATGTTCTACGTATGTTCTGCTTATGTTCTATGTATGCTCTATGTATGTTCTATGTATCATAGGTAGTTGTTCCGAGACAGATGCGGGGATTAGGGGGGGGGGAGAGGTTAGAGAGTAGAGGGTAGAGGGTAGAGGATAGAGGAAGCGGGCGATGGTATCGCCCTGCTAAGAAACAATATGCCCCAAAATACGCCTAATAAGGCAAATAAGCCAAATGGGGCGAATGAGTCCAATGGGACAAATGGGACTGATAAGCCAATAAGGAGGAATATAAGGAGCGGTTTGTGCCAAACCGACCGCGGAGGAGAGCAACCTACCATGCTCTCCCGTTTACGGAAAACCGCGGACGGGGCGTCCGCGTCCCCGGCACTCAGTACGGTACCTGCCTTACGCTTCATACCCTGCTAAGAAACAATGCCACCAATACGGGCAATAAGACAAATAGGGCGAATAAGACAAATAAGCCTAATAGAAACCGTTGTAAGGCAGCCGAATACGGCGGTCTTACAACGGCAAACATTTACAAACTGAACTTACAATGCCACGGCTTGGAGGGTGGCTACAATGCCACGGCTTGGAGGGTGGTTATAATGCTACTGCTTGCAATTCGGCGAGGGCGGAGTAGTAGTCGCGTTGGGCGGTGAGGGCTTGGGCGGTGGCATCGTAGTAGATAGAGAGTTCCATCATATACTCAAGCATCGAAATCTGCCCTGCCTGCAGGGCTTGGAGGAGCAGGTCGGCACTGTTGGTCAGTTGCAACGCCTCGAAACAGCCCTGCCACGTCTTTTGCAAGCCCTGCACGGTAGCGTACTGCGCCCGCAAGGTGGAGAGAAACACCAGTTTCCGCTCGTCGGCACGCAGTTGCACCGCTGCCGCCGAGGCTTGGGCTTGGCGCACACGGTGTATATTCTGCCAGAGCGGCACCGACAGCCCAACCGACACGCCTTGGTAATAATCGCCCGTCACGCCCTCCGTCTGATACCCCAGTGTCAGTTCGGGCAGCCACTCCGCCTTGCTCAGGCGGGCATCGGCTTGCGCCACCGCCACCTCCTGCCGCACATACGCCAGCATCGGGCTGCGCGTCTCCGCCTCGGCATACCAAGTGTCAAAGTCGGCGGGGGGCAATACGGGCGTAAAGACGCTGTCAGTGAGTGCGATAGGCGTGCCGCCATTGAGCAGGGTCAGTTGGTCGGTCAGCGTGCCAAGTTCGGTGAGCAGACGCTGATACTCGCCCTGCGCGGTGGCGAGGTTGAGCCGCACCTTGTTGTACTCCAGCGCATTGGCATTGCCCGCATCGAACTTCTGCCGGTAGGCATCCGCCAGCGTCTGCGCGTGCGCGAGCCGCCTGCCGTACTCGTGGAGCATGGCATTGGTATAGACGATGTCGATACAGGTCTGCTGCGCCTGCAACAGCACCGCCGTGCGCTCCACCCGCAGGCGCAAGTCCGCCCGCAAGTCCTGCTGCTTGGCCAGGCGCGACCGGTATCCGAAGAGCGTACTCAGCGGCAGCGACTGCGACACCGACACGTCCATACGGTCGCCCAACGCATTGCTGCCCCACATATAACTCCATTCCACCTCGGGGTTGGTGGGGGCAATACCCACGTGGTTGGCGGCTTTCTCCGCCTCTACCTCCTGCCGCAGGGCTTGCAGCGACTTGTTATTCTGCTCTATGGCGGGCAGGATGGAGTTCCAGTCTTGCGCCGAAGCGCAAATGGAAATGCACAATGCACAATGCACAATGCACAATGTTTTTATCTTGTTCATAGCAGTATAATTTTCTTATTGTTTTACCCACAAACTCGGCGTATCCTCCGTATATCCGTCGCCCGTCCAACAGCGCAGTGACACACGTTGGCAGCCCGGCAAGCCGTTGTATATCTCTACATACGTCCCCACATCGTAACTGCAGGCTTTCTTGTCCACCCAACTGCCCGTGTTGGCATACACGAAACTATGCGCTTCGCCCTCGGCACGGCGAATAGACAACTCGGGTTGGTGAGTATGCCCGAACACCACCACGCGTTTGCTCTTGTCTTTGCCATACGCCGCCACGGCGGTCAGATAGTGGATGTCCGGCACCTCGCAGAATACGGCACCCAATACAAACGGGAAGTCCGTAGGGGCGTTGTTGCGCATAAGCCGCTCCTCCCACTCCGATTGACGGTACATCGTGGCATAGAGTGTCGGTTGCGCCTTGCCCAGGAACGAGTACTCATAGAGCATATAGTCGCGCGTCAGTCCGTTCAGCCCTGTCGGCATAGGCGTATTCTCCAAGTCTTCGAGCGGTTTGGCTATAGAAACCACACTCCACACGGCTTTCAATATGCTTTTGTTGCCCGTGTCAGTGCCGCTTTTGCGGGTATTGGTCAAGTCGGAGGCTGACAAGTTGTAGTAACTAAGGTCATGTTTCTTGCGTCCGTATATGGCATTGGTTGCCCCGATACGGGTGGTGAAATAGCCTGCAGGCAGAAAAGCATTATCCGTCCGCACACCGTCTATACCGATATTGCTCAGCGGGTCGGGCGCACACAGCACATCATACCGATGGCTGTGCTCCATTACCACACAGGGCGCATAGTCAGGTATATACGTACCTAATCCTGCTACATCGCGTGCCTGGATAATATCCTCGCCGAAGATAGCCCGTATATCCGCTTCTGTAGCCCCCATATCGTGGTTACCCGGCACATAGACCAAACGGATACCTGCTTCTTGTACGGCTTTCAACCGGTCTATAACAGTTTGGTTGGCAGTGGCAATCCCTCGTATATACTCGCTTTCGCTCATTGGATTGCTTAGTATATCTGCAAAGGTCAATAGCGGTGCAGGCGTGACGTACTCGTCAAACACATCACCCAACAGCACCAGTTCGCGGTAGCGGTCTGCGTGTGCAATCAGGTAGTCCAGATAGTTGAGCAATAGCGACTTGTTCTCTATAAACCAACTATACCCGTAAGCCTGCGCTCGACGGTCGTTCATGTGTATATCCGATATAACGGCGGTAATCTGCTTCTTGCCCGTTTGCGGAAGCAACTGTTCCGCCGCAGGCACCAGCATCAGATGGGCATAGCCATAGCGTTTGCCCTCTCTGTAAAGAAGTGTAAGGGCGTGGGGCGTGGTGTAGTCTATACCGTCCAATGTCAGGCGTACGCTGTTATGGTCTTGGTCAAACGTAAATTGTGCCCCGCCGTAGTTATCTGTGGGCCATTCTTCGGGCATCACATCGGTATATTCCGCAAGGCGCAGCGAACCGGCCAATTCGCCTTTCAATTTTCCGCCCGTGTAATGCAGCACATACTCGCTGCGCAATGGCATTTCTACCAATACTCCATGCGCACCGCTCAGTGCTTGTCCGTCTATCTCCCATTCGGAATACGTATCAATAGTTCCCGTAGGGATACGATCTTCCACTATCCCTACATAGTCGCACGCTGCCCAAACAAGGCACACACACAACAGACAATCTCTGAAAAGTCGCTTCATCATTTATTGTCGGTATGGGGATGACGCGCTTCGACGAGCGAGTACATGATAGGGATGATGAAGCCGTTGAGCAGCGTAGAGGACAAGAGTCCGAAGAGGATGACCTTTGTCATGGGGCTCTGTATCTCGTTGCCCGGGAGGTCGCCGCCGAGTGCCAGCGGGATAAGCGACAGCGCAGTAGTGAGGGCGGTCATCAGGATAGGGTTCAGCCTGTCCGCCGAGCCTTGCACGATACGTGCGTGGAGCGGCAGTCCCTCGCGGGAGAGGTCGTTGTACCGCTCAATGAGCAGCATACCGTTGCGTGTGGCGATACCGAAGAGCGAGATGAAACCAATCAGCGCGGGGATACTCAGCACGCCGCCGTCCAAGGCAACCGCCAGCACGCCGCCCATCAACGCCAATGGCAGGTTGCACAGCACCACCACCGCCTGACGCATATCACGGAACTGCATAAACAGCAGCAGGAAGATGACTATCAACGCCCCTATCGTAGCCAGCGCAATCGTGCGGGACGCTTTCTCCTCGCTCTCGAACTGACCGCCGTACTCGATATGGTAGCCCTCGGGCAGCGTGATTTGTTCGCTGATAATCTGCTGTATGTCGTTCACCGCGCCGCGCAAGTCGCCGTTTGTAACATTGGCAGAGACGACCAACTTACGGCTCACGTTCTCGCGGTTGATGGTGTTCGGTCCCATAGCGGAGCGCACGTCCGCCAGCGACGAGAGCGGTACAGCCGCCGTGGCGGTAGAGATACAGATGTCGCGTATATCGTCCATAGTGGCACGCTCTGCGGGGTTGAGGCGCACAACGAGGTCGAAGGCTTTGCTGCCCTCATAGACCTGCGACACCACGCTGCCGCCCAGCAGCACGTCTATCTGCTCGGCGAACTCGGCAGGCGAGATGCCGTACCGCGCCAGTATATCGCGCCGCGGAGTGATGAGCAACTGCGGACGTTCCACCTGCTGCTCCACGTTCAAATCCGCCACGCCGTCCACGCCGGCGATAGCCGTTTTTATCTGATTGCCCAGTTGGTACATCTTGTTGAGGTCGGTACCGAACACCTTGATGGCGATGTTGGACTGCGTACCCGACAGCATGGCATCGATACGGTGGGAGATAGGCTGCCCTATCTCCAAGTTGATGCCCGAGAGGACACTCATCTTTTGGCGTATCTCCGCCATCACCTCCTCTTTGGAGCGGTCTTTGAGTTCAAACGGCGCTTCTATCTCCGAAGTGTTCACGCCCAAGGCGTGTTCGTCCAGTTCGGCACGCCCCGTCTTACGAGCCACGGTCTTTATCTCGGGCACCGAGAGCAGTATCTCCTCCGCCTTGCGACCTATGGCGTCCGATTCCTCGAGCGACACGCCCGGCAGGGTGCTTACATTGATAGTGAAAGAGCCCTCGTTGAAGCCCGGCAGGAAACTGTGTCCGAAGAAGCAGAACCCTACCGCCGCCGCGGCGAAGAGCGAGAACGTAACGCCTAATACCGCTTTCTTGTGCACCAAGGCAGCCTCCAAGGCACGGGTATATACCTTGCGCAAGCCCTGTACCAGCCGCGGTTCGCGGTCGGCATGGCGCATAGCACGCTCCGTGCCGAGCAGGTAGGAGCACAGCACGGGCGTCAGCGTCAGTGCGACTAATGTGGAGGCGAACAGCGACACGATAAACGCCACGCCGAGCGGCGCGAGCATACGTCCCTCCATACCCGACAAGAGGAACAGCGGCACGAAACTGACCACAATGATAAACGTGGAGTTGATAACGGGCATACGTACCTCATACGATGCATTGAACACCACCTCGCGCACCGGCAGCCGCTTCTCCCGTGGCAACAGGGCGTTCTGCCGCAGGTGCTTATACACATTCTCCACGTCCACTATCGCGTCGTCCACCAACGAGCCGATGGCTATCGCCATACCTCCGATACTCATCGTGTTGATATTCAGTCCGAAAAGGCGCATGACGAGTATCGTTATCAGTAGCGACATAGGTATCGAGACGAGCGAGATAAGCGTCGTGCGCCCGTTCTGCAGGAAGATAAACAGCACGAGAATGACAAACAGCGCCCCCTCCCATAGCGACTTCTTGATATTGCCGATAGAACTGTCGATAAAGTTCTTCTGACGGAAGATGTCGGTCGAAACCACCACATCGGCGGGCAGTTGCGTTTTCAGTTCCTCCACCGCCTTGTCCAGATGCTCCGTCAGTTCGATAGTGCCGGTGTTCGGCTGCTTGGTGACGGTCAGCAGTACGGCGGGTTTGCCCTTGACCGATGCCACGCCCAACTTAGGCGTCTGGGCACCGATAGCCACCGTAGCCACCTGCTCCAAGCGCACCGTACCGCCGTCGGTGGTGGGTACGGCAGCCTGCCCGAGCAGGTCGAGGTCGTTGGTGGAGAGTGCGCCGCGGATGATGTACTCGTTGCCGTACTCGTACAGCACACCGCCCGAGGCGTTCTGGTTCATACCGCGTACGGATGCGAGCAGGTCGTCGAGCGCCACGTGGTAGGTGCGCATGCGGTTGGGGTCAATCTGTATCTGGTATTCGCGTATGTCGCCGCCCATCACCGCCACCTGCGCCACGCCGCCCGTGGAGAGCAACCGCGGACGTATCGTCCAGTCGGCAATGGTGCGCAACTGCTCCTGCGTGGTCACGGAGTCAGCGGTCAGACCGATAATCAGCACCTCGCCGAGGATAGACGACTGGGGACCCAATATAGGTCGCCCTACATAGTCGGGCAACGCCTCCGACACCGTGGCGAGTTTCTCGCTCACTATCTGCCGGGCGCGGTAGATGTCCGTACCCCAGTCGAACTCCACCCACACGACTGAGAAACCCGTGGTGGACGACGAGCGCACGCGCCGCACATCGGTCGCACCGTTCACCGCCGTCTCTATCGGGAACGTTACCAATCGCTCCACCTCCTCGGGTGCCATGCCCGTGGCTTCGGTCATCACCACCACGGTGGGGGCGTTCAGGTCAGGGAACACGTCCACATCCATCTCGCGCACGTTGTACACGCCCGCACAGAGGATAATCAACGCCGCCACCACGATGGCAAGCCTGTTCTGCAATGCAAACCGGATAATTTTATTCAGCATAGTCTATTGTATTATCGTCAAACACTCAAAATACCACTTTCTTTCCCTTGTGGATATACACTCCTTGGGCAGGTGGTGCGGCAAAACGCCGTCCCGACAGGTCGTACCACCCCTCGTCTGTTGTGTCGGTCGTGGGCGTTGTCAGGTCGGTGGTCTGTCCCCGCTTGTGGCTGAACACCCAATCCAGCCGCTCCGCCGAGTAACTCTGAATACAGGTCATCTCGTGCGTCCACCCAGCCACGGTCTCGTACCGTACGTCGTCGCCCATAGCCTCCAACTGCCCGACCAGCGTCTCCACCGTTGTGCGCACATCGCTGCCCATTATCTTGTCCGCAAGCCCCATCACGGTATAGACCGGCGTAGTGGCGATGTTCTCCGCACTCATCCCTTTCGGGTTGCCCGCACAGGGCATAGCCGCAGCAAAGTATGCGGGGTAGAGCGACAGCAACTTCCATGTCCCTGTGCCGCCCATACTGCCGCCGAAGATATAGATGCGTGTTGTGTCTGCCGCCGCCTGTTGCGCCACATACTCAAGCAGCCGTTTCACATCGCTTGCCATTCCACCCCAACCTTTGGTGCGGTTGCTGCATTGCGGTACCACAAAGAGGGCGGGCAGGGCTTGCTCTATCAGGTACTGTGCTATCGAGTCTATACCAGGTTCGCCCATCTGTGTCTCGTTGTCCGTGCCGCAACTGCTTCCGCCGTGCAGGTAGATAACCAGCATCGGTTTCCCGCCCGCTATCCGCATTTGCCGGTATGGCAATACCGCTCCGCTATTCAGCGGAAACTGCTCTTTGGTGAACACCGTCTCCGTCTGTGCCATAGCCCCAAGGCTCAGCACACACATCAGTGCCAATACTATCCGTTTCATCATTCCAAAAATAAATCGTCGTCTGCAAACTCCGTCCAGTCATCGGAGGCATACACTATCTCTCCAGCCGAAATTTGGTTCTCGTATTGTCCCCAAGCAATGCCGAGAGTAAGCACCAGCAGTACCGACGACACCATAGCCGTCAGCCAACCGCTGATTTTGCGTTTTGCAAGACTGTAGTTGGTCTTCGCCGCCCCTACCGTCGATTGGGTGATCTCGGCTATCTCCTCATACGACATATCCTCGTGGTAGCGCAGGTTGAATACCGCCCGTTGCGTGGGCGGCAGGCGCAATATGGTCTGCTCTAATCGTGCCAGCAACTCCTGTCCAAGTTCTATATCGGGTTCGCTATGCAATGTCTGCAATACCGATTCGTCCACATCGTCTATTGCTTCCGATGGTTGCTCATTGCGGAGCCACATATAGGCGCAGTTGGTCGCCACACGATACAGATACGCCCGCTCGGAGGACTGCTCACGCAGTTCTCCGATATGGGTGTACACCTGCAGCCATGTGTTTTGCAGCACGTCCTTGGCGTCCTCGCTGTTGCGGAGCATACGTCTCAGATAACGGTACAACGGCTGGTTATATGTCTTGACCAATCTGTCAATCATCATTTATTCTGCTTTTGCAACTGCCCTTTGCGCACCTGCTCATCGTCATAAATCTGCTGTATCTGCGAGGGGGCAAGTACGGTACGCAACTTGTGATAGTACTCTTCGCGGATATTCAGGATACTCCGCTGGCGGTCAAAGCGGCTGCGTATAGCCGCCTCTATCTCATCCTCGGTCGGAGCGGCAGGCGACTTGTCTTTTTTGTATAGAAGTTTCACGCCTTGCAGTTTCTTGCTGTAGTCGGTGTAGATATTGCGGAAACGCTCCGCCTGTTCACCCGTCAAGCCGAACTGCGTAATGTACGCATTCGTCTGCTCGGTTAACTGTTGTTCGCGGGCAGCACGTTTCTGTTCCTTGCCCGAGTTGTCTTCTGCTACGATACTCATACTGCATACCAGTACCAGCACCATAATGAAATAACGTTTCATACTTGTTGTTTTTTAGAGTTTAACTTATGGTTTAGAAATGCACTTCTATCTGTAAGATGCACCCAACCGCCAAAAGTTAAATCTCAAACGTATTTTTTCTACCCCGCTCCATTCTTCATTCATCATTCATCATTCTTCATTCATCATTAAAGGTATCTCCGTACCTGCCTGCAATACGCCTCATACGGTGCGCCGAAGGTGGCGCGGCAGTAGGCTTCCTCTTGGAGTATCTGCAAGTGGAGCATTGCCACGGGGAAGAGGACGAACACCAAGTGCAGCAGGTTCGGGAACGCCAGCAACAGCCCGATATACATCAGGTCGAACCCCACAAAAGCGGGATTGCGGCTGATGCGATAGATACCGCTTTGCACCAGTTGCGTCCGGTCTTTCTCGGGTATGCCCGCCCGCCAACTGTCCGCCATAGTCAGTACGGCGATGATAAAAAACGCCAGTCCCGATGCCGCGATTGTCAGTCCCGCCCATTGCAAGGCAGAGCAATCCCGCAACTGCGGAACCAGCGTCCATTGCGGGAAGACAATGATGCTCACTACTTCCACCGGCACGACCAACAGCGTCGCCGCACCCATCAACCGCTCTATCCGCAGCACCCGTTTGGGTTTGCTGCCGACACCGATTTGGTTGGTCTGTATGCCCTGTCTGCGTTGGGCGACCTTCTTGCCGAAATAGACCGCATAGAAGTTCGCCAACAAGGCAAGGGCTGTAATCTTGGCTATTATAATCATTTTATCTTTTTGTTCGCTTTGCAAGCCCCTCCTTTGGGGGAGTCGGGGCGTTCTGTTATGTATCGTACCCAACTGTCTATGTTATCGGTCAGGGTGTCGGGGTATGGGAGTTCGATACGTAAGTCGGGTGCGATGCCGGAGGCTTTGCTCGGGTGTCCGTCGTGCAAGAAGAGCGATGACACCGTGTTCGGGTAGAAGACCTGTATGCGGCTGTTGGGCAAATGGAACGGGAAGAGGTTGCCCGTCTCGGACGCCCCTGCGCTGTTCTCCTTGCCGTAGACAGTATATCGCTCGCGGGCGGTGTAGTTTTGCGCAACGCGCAGGATGGTCTCCGCCGAACTGGCGGTTTTGCGGTCGATAACAAACGAGATATGTATCCGTGCGTCGTGTGCGGGGATGGCTTCGTCTTCGCCGTCATCGCCCTCGTCCGCACCGACCTGCAGGAAAGAGGGTGCGGGGTTGTCGTGGTCGGAAATGATAGCCAATGCCCCGTCCTGCATAGCGGGGTGGTAGCGGTTGGCGTGGGTGTTGCGGAACCAGTAGGTCTCGGGTACGGCGGCTTGGTGGTCGATGAGCAGAGGCAGAAGCGGCATCCATATCATATCGCTGCCACCGCTGTTGCCGCGCAAGTCTATGATAAGGTGCTTGCAACCGCTTTGCAAGAACGCTTCTACCGCCTGCGCCACCCACTCGTTGGTGGGGTTCTGCCCCGCGCATGAGGGTATGCGCAACAGCCATGTTTTCTTGTTCACGCGTTGCGACACCGCCTGCGGTGCATAGTTCATCAGTTGCTTGTAATCGGGCGTATCGCGGCGTTTATAGACCTGCCAGAAGAGGTGCTCGTCCACATAGAAATGGGCGTCGAACTGCGCATTGAACCAATAGACATACTCGCACGCGGCTTGCCGTATGCCCCACTCGCCCGTGCTGATTTTCAGCCCGAAAGAGTCTTTCATTGCCTGATAGGGAGCGGAATACCCCGCCTGCATAATCGCAGGGAATGCGGCATAGTTCGCCTCGGTGTACGCCGCAAGATAGGCAAAATCCTGCTTGTTCCGCGTGATGCTGTCCTGCTGTATATATGTCTCCGCTATGGCGGTTGCAACTATGCAAAACAATGCCGCAATAACACATACATTTCTATACAAAAACCTCTTCATTTTCTATCTTTATTAACATTATATCGGTAGCCTATCCTATAACCATCCTATAACTATCCTATGCTGTTTGACACAAGATTGAAGCAGACAAGACATATAATTATTTTAACACTTTATGCCGTTCTATTGAGCCCCTCCTTTGGAGGGGTTGGGGAGGTCAATGATTATGCGTGTGTCCGGGTATCACGGTGGCACTGCCGGCGAGTTTCACTTGCAGGGCGGCACGAGTTACGACCGTCTCGCCCGAGCGGAGACCGCTCTTGACCAACACGCGCTCGCCGTTGCTCTGACCGAGGGTTACCTCGCGCTTCATGTAGCAGTCCTCGTCCAGTTGCACATAGACCGAATAGACACCCTGCTCCTCGGTAACCGCCGACAAGGGGACGGACAGGGCTTCCTGACGGTCAGCCAAGAGTAGATAGACATCGGCGTATGCCCCCGAGACCAAGCCCGCCTTGTTGTCAAAGGCAAAGACCACGGGTACATAGCCCGTCTGCGCATTGGCAGTCTTGCCCACCGACAGCAGGTGTCCGTTCATATCCGCCAGGCGGTAGGTGGTGTCGCTGTATGCGGGCGCGAAATTAGCACTGCGGATACTGCCCAATCGGTTCCAATAGCGTTCCGGCACGTCCGCTTGCAGCAGCAGTTGCTGCGTCTGGCTGATACTGAGCAGCACCTGCCCCGCCTCGACATAGTCGCCGTTGGCGATGTTCAGTCCGCTCACGTAGCCGTTCTGCGGGGCGCGTATCTCGATGCAACCGTCATCGGCTTTCTTGTCCTGCAGGGCTTCGTACTGCGCCTTGGTGTTCTGGTAGCGGAGAGCAATCTGCTCCATCTCCTGTGCGGAGATGATCTGGCTGCCGGTCAGCCCCTGCGCACGGTCGTACTCCTTGCGGGCGGTCTCGTATTGGATACGCGCCGTCTCCACGGGGTCGCTTGCCGCCATACCGCGCACGGAGATATGTGCCAGCACCTCGCCTTTGCGTACAACTGTTCCCTCGTTGAGGGTGCGCTGCATACTGATGACACCGTCCATAGCCGCCACCACAGACCGCACTTTGTTGCCCGGTGTAGCCAGCCGACCCGACACCTTGACGGCTTCCGTAAAGGGCTGCATCTCTATCTTCTCGGTTTCCAACCCTACCGCAGCAGCCTTCTCGGGCGAGAAGACTATCTCGCCCTGTTTGTGGTTGTGGTGCTCCGTTGTCTCGTGTTCGTGCTCATGGTCGTGGTGTTCATGGTTATGCCCGCTGCAGCCTGTCAGTACAGCCGCCATATAGACACACAATAAAAAATAGTACCTTTGCATAGCGTATAGTTTTTCCAATTTACGCTGCAAAGATACTATCTTTTTCCTGCAACCGGGTTGCAATATGCCGTCGGTTATTTATTCAGCAGTTGCTTGGCAAAGGCGGGGATGTCGATACCGTCGAATGTGCCGCTGGTCATCATCAGCAAGGCGGTATTTTTGTAGTCCATACTCCGCAGGCGTGCCTGCATCGCCGCACTGTCGGTGAAGACCTCCACATTCGCCGAACCGAAAGCACAGCGGACTTCTTCGGCGGTAATGGGCGTAAGCCGCTTGTGTTCTATCACTTTCGGGTTAAAATAGACCAATGCCACATCCGCCTCCTGCATACAGCCGTTGTACTGCGGCAGAAAATCCGCCATCAGTGAACTAAACGTATGCAACTCCATACACGCCACCAGTTTCTTGCCGGGATAGCGTTCGCGCACGGCATTGACCGTAGCCCGCAGTTTGCTGGGCGAGTGGGCGAAGTCTTTGTATGCCACCGAATCCGCCGTTTCGCAAATCTTCTCCAGACGGTTGCTGGCTCCCGTAAACGTGCTGATGATACGGTAGAAATCGTCCGCCTGTACGCCAATCCGTTGGCACGCCAGGCACGCCGCCTGCAGGTTCTGCATATTGTGCCGCCCGAAGACCTGCATAGGTACGCTGCCCGTATAGGCATCGTAAGGCACACACGATATGTCCGCCCGCGCCCCTGCGGCTATCGCTTGCAGGTTCTCATCGTTTTGGTAATAAATAAACGTGCCGCCGGGTTCGATAGTATCTACAAACTTGCGGAAGGTCTCCACATACTGCGGAAAAGTGGGAAAGACATTGATATGATCCCAGGCGATACCCGTCAGAATGGCGATATGCGGGTGGTACCACAGGAATTTGGAACGCAGGTCGAGCGGCGAAGTAAGATACTCGTCGCCCTCGAACACCGCATACTTGGCGGTATCGCTCAGGCGCACCATACGCTCGAAGCCCTCTATCTGCGCACCCACCATATAGTCGGTTTCGATACCTAAGTGCTGCAAGACGTAGAGAATCATCGAAGTGGTAGTGGTCTTGCCATGGCTGCCGCCTACCACAATACGTATCTTGTCCTTGGTCTGCTCGTACAGGTACTCGGGGAACGAATAAATCTTCAGCCCCAGTTCGCGGGCACGCACCAACTCGGGATTGTCCTCCCGCGCGTGCATACCCAGAATGATGGCATCTATATCCGGCGTTATCGTCTCGGGGTGCCAACCCATTTCCTTGGGCAGCAATCCCGCCTCACGCAGGTGTGTCCGCGCGGGGTCGAAAATCTCGTCGTCGGAACCCGTAACCGCATAGCCGGGCTTGCTCGCTACCGCCATAGCAAGGTTGTGCATTGCCGCCCCGCCGATTGCAATAAAATGTATTCTCATCTTATATCCAATAACATACTGCCAAGAGTATGAGTCCAATTATATACATAATCCCCCTTGCCGCCGACTCCCGCTGGCGGAAGAACAGCACCCACAGCCCCGAAAAGAGCAACAGAACCACCGGAAACAGCGAACCGCAGCAAGCCGCTGCCGCCGTGCGCATAGGGAACAGCGACAAGCCGCCGGCGACAATAAAAAACAACGTAAAGAGCAGAAGCCAGTTCTGCTGCCCTGTGCTGTCTCTGTCCGTTCTCACCAGCGAAGCCACAAACAACACAATGCCAGCCCCTGTCAGAGCGACCTCTTCGACAGCGTCCGCCAGCGGCAAAGCAGAGAACAGCCATACACGGTGGAACATCGGCATATACACATTTTCAATCCAACCGAAATGCCATGCCAACAGGAAATAGACAGCAAACACCACTGTCCCTATCAGCGTAGCCAGCCACACGCGCAAGCCGAAAGAATGTAACAGAATATATGCCACCCACACAGCAGGTATCAGCCACACCATATCCGGCAACACCAACGAAGCCCCTGACAGGAGCAATGCCGCCACAAAGGCACTCTCCGTAGGTTCGTCCTCGCGAAACGCTTTGCGCAGCAACAGCAATACCAACAGCATACACAATACCGCCGTCTGCCCCTGCCAACAGCCGTAACCGGCGGGGAATGCCGTTGCCGACAGCAGATAGACAAACAACGGCAGACCGTCTCTGTCGCGTGCCAGCCCCGCACAAACCGTCAGATACCAAAACATCACCCCGTTCAGCACCACAAGCAGCATCGTAGGAAGCACCTGCCGCCAATCACCATACAGAAACCCCGGAATCCACCCGCACAGCACCACAACCGACAGCACCAAGGCTATCGGCAACGGCAGACGCGTGATACGGGCAAGAAATTTCATACAGAAGCGGAATTTACAAAAACACCGCAAAGATATACAAAAAAAATCACATATACAATTAACTTGCCAATTAACAATTAATAATTAACAAGTAATATGCATAATATGCAAAGTATGCAATTTCTATATAGGGTAATACCAATTACGGAGAAAAGACGTAGAAAGGATTACCCTATCCTATAAGGAATCACCTATCAATCACCTATGAATCACCTACTGTTGCTATACAGATGACAAGGAGAGTGTCAGAAGCGTGATATGACAAAACAGGCTGCCTACATTTGTAGGCAGCCTGTTAGACAGAAAGCAGTTGATTTTTTAACGGCGTTCTTTCCGCCGGTGTATATCCTACTTCCTATTATTTTTCTGCATCGGATGAGTCTGCTGCATCAGACGGCTCTTCTACAAACCCCTTACGCTCCAAGAGGTATTTGGGGTCGGCGGGTTTGCCGCGGAACTCCTGATAGAGTTCTGCTGCATCACGGGTACCACCCTGCTCCAGCATGTGGCGGAAACGATTCGCCACCTCGGGATTGAGAATGTCGCCCGTCTCTTCGAAAGCCGCAAAAGCGTCTGCGTCTAAGACAGCCGACCATGTGTAACTATAGTAGCCGGCTTCGTAACCCGTGGTGAAGATATGGTTGTAGAATGTAGAGCGGTAGCGCGTGATAATCTGCGGTATCATATTCATTTTTGCCATTGACTCCGCCTCGAACACATTGACATCAAAGTCAGCAGTGTCGGTTATCTCGTGGTAGTCCATATCAAGGATCGAGGCACTCAGCAACTCGGTCTCGACAAAGCCCTGGTTGAAAGTCTTGGCATTGTTGATTTTCCGGATCAGCGAGTCGGGCATCACCTCACCGGTCTGATAATGGAAAGCATACGTTTTCATTATCTCGGGACGGTAGCAGTAGTTCTCCATAAACTGCGAGGGCAGTTCGACGAAGTCGCGCGGAGTATTGGTGCCGGAGAGACTCTTGTAGGTAGCCTTGGAGAGCAGTCCGTGGAGAGCGTGTCCGAACTCGTGGAAGAGGGTCTCGACATCGTCCATAGAGAGGAGCGACGGATTGCCCTTGGTAGGCTTGTTGAAGTTGCCGACATTGATGATGACAGGACGATGATCCACACCATCGGCATCCACATACTGGCTTTGGATATTGTTCATCCATGCGCCCGGGCGTTTGCCTGCACGGGGAAAATAGTCGGTGTAGAGGATACCCACCAAGTTGTCCTCGGCATCCGTTACTTTGAATACCTCAACCTCGGGATTATAGACAGGCATATCGGTGAGTTGCTCGAAATTGAGACCGTAGAGGTTATGCGCCAATTCGAACACACCTTTGCGGACGTTGCTCAGTTCAAAATAGGGTTTGAGTTGCTCCTCATCGAGGTCGTATTTCGCTTTGCGGAGTTTCTCTGCATAGTACCACCAATCCCACGGCTGCAGGTCTTCGCCAGGGAGTTCCTCATTCATAAGCGTTTGCAGTTCAGCGGCTTCGCGTTTGGCAGCAGCGAGACTGGGTTCCCAAACGGATTGGAGGAAAGCGTCCACGGTCTTGGCATCGTGCGCCATGCAGTCGGCGAGAATATAGTCGGCGGGACAGTCGTAGCCGAAGAGATGCGCTTTCTCGACACGCAGTTTCATTGTCTTGACGATAACGGCTTTGTTGTCGTACTCGTTGTCGTGGTTGCCGCGGGTGGTGTACGCCATCAGCAACTCGAGGCGCAGTTCGCGGTTCTCGCAGTACTGCAGAACGGGCGTAAACGAGGTGCGCTTGGGTGTGAAGAGCCATGCATCGGGACGACCGGCAGCGGTTGCCTCCTCTTTGGCAGCGGCTTTCGCGCTCTCGGGCAGCCCTTTGAGTTCGTTCTCGTCGGTGATGAAGAGTTGGTAGGCATTGGTCTCGGCTACCACGTTGTTGCCGAATTGCAGGGAGAGCAAGCCCAACTCGCTGTTGATCTCCTTGAGACGTTCTTTCTGCTCGGGCAGCAGGTTGGCACCGTTGAGGGCGAAATGCTTGTAGGTCTCGGTGAGGAGACGCATCTGCTCGGCGTTCAGTCCGAGTTGCTCACGCTGGTCGTACACAAACTTGATGCGTTGGAACAGGCTGTCGTTGAGCAGGATACCGTCGCTCAAGTCGGAGAGCATAGGAGTTACTTTCTCTGCGATACGGTTCATCTCGTCGTTGCCGTCCGCCTCCAACACATTGAAGAACACTCCGCTCACTTTCTCCAGCAGACTACCGCTGCGGTCAAGCGCGACGATCGTATTCTCGAAAGTAGGTTCGGCGGGGTTGGACACGATAGCCTCTATCTCGGCTTGGTTCTGCGCTATAGCCGCCTCGAAAGCGGGCATATAGTGCTCGGTTTTTACCTTGTCGAAAGCGGGAACACCGTAAGGCGTGTTCTGCTCCGACAAAAACGGGTTCTGATTGTTACATGCCATAAGCGTGATTGCGGCGATGCCGAATAGAACTGATTTTTTCATATTATTGTATTTTTACGTTTTTACGCATGGAGTCGCGTATCATCTTTCGCAGGTTGGCACTCTCTTCATCCACCTTGCCGTGGAAATGCGGCTTGAAATCTTTGGCAAACTTGCACTTCGCCAACTTGATTTTAAGGTCGTCGATATTGCCCGACACGTTCACACCCAAATAGATAGGCGAAAGGACGTTGATGTCGTAATCGAAAGTCATATCGAGGTTGTGCCGCCCGCCGAGTGCCACCATATAGTTGTCCAGCGAGACGCAGAACGGATAGACATCTATCTCCTTCTTATAGACCGTCAGTTCGGCGGAGATACTATCCACTTTGTTCTCTGTTTTCTTGTTGAAAAGCAGCAACTTGGATATTTTGCTGAACGTTGCGTTGTCCATCACGACAAGGTCTTTGCCGAAGATACTGCATGCCCCGCGCAGGGTGGAAGGCTTCAGTTCGTATTTGGCATTGGTATAGGTCTCCGCCGCAAGGTGGAACTCCGCCGCGCCCTTGAACGAGCGCAACATCGGCACGACAGAGTCGAGTTGCGGAATCATGTGGATAAGTTCGGCGATGTCAATGTCGAGCATGTGGTAGTCGAAACCGACATAGATATGGTTGCGGCGCGGAGTGCGGTACATTGCGGTGAGTTGCAGTTTGGCGGCATTGCAGACAAAACCCATCTCGTCCAGCACGAGTGTACCGTCTTTGATGTAGAGTTTGCCCTTTAGGTCGTGCGCCACCTCGTTGAACACCACCGCCTCTTTGATGTGCGTGTTGAGCGCGACATCCACACCGAGCGGCACGAGGAACGGTGAGGCTTCTTCCGTGTTGCTGTCCTTTGTTTGTTGTTCTTCGTTCTTGGTTCCCTGTTCTTTGTCCTCTGCAGCCTCCTCGCTGCCAGAGTCGGCAGAGCAGAGTGCCATCAGTTCATTGACATCGGTATGGTCGGAGACAAAGTTCAGTTCGCCCTCCAAAGTGCCCTCTTTGCGCAGCCATGCACCGATATTCTGCACCTCGCCCGAGAGGGCGAAGTCGGAGTTGCCCACCCGCACTTGCGACTGTGCGATTTGGAAGTCTTTGTTCGAATAGGTGAACGTGATTTGCGGGATATAAACAGGCTTGCCGATAGCCGCCAAGTGCGCCTCACCCGACTGCAGATCGACATCCAGTTTCGGGTTCCATTGCAAGAGCAGGTTCTCGCCCTGTTTGTTGTAACGTGCCGACGCTTTGAGAGAAAGTGCCGCCGTCTTCACCTGCACGTCATCGCCCATCTTGCCCTCAAGCGCCTTTGTTTGGACGGATGCCTCCAGACGCGGGACGGACTTGTTTCGCTTGCCGGGACGGAGGTTCGCCTCCAGCGAAGACTTGGTCAAGTGTGCCTGTATATCCGTGTAGCAGCCGCGCAGGTCGTCGAACGAGAGGTTCGCCTGCAAGGTCGGCACTGCAGTGGTATCCTTGGTGTTGTACTCTGCGTAGGCGGTCAGGTGCGGGGCGGCGATGGTCGCCTCCATACTGTCCATTACCGCGTGCAGAGGTGCAGCAGACTGCAGTCCGAGCGTGGCGCAAAGAACAGGACTGTTGCCCAAGATATTGCTTGCCTCGAGTTGCAAAGCGGTCTGCCCGAGTTGTGCCGTCAGCGCATCAATCATCTCGAAATCAAGACTTTGCAACGACACTTGTGCCGCCAGCCAACCGACTGACTTATGCGACGGCTTGGGGTTGGGCAAGGTAAATTGCAGGCGTGTATCGGGCAGTTTAGCCAACATACTGTCCATTTGGAAATCCACGCCTTGCAGGCGGATATCACCACTGAACTGCCCGCGCTCCAAACGCATATCCGTGAGGTCGCTCAGATGTATCTTCGTCCTGATCTTGCCCTGACCATGCCCTGTGGTCAGCATATTGTCGGGCAGGAAATACGCCACGTCGGGCAGGTGCAAATCGGCGTTCAGTTCGAGGTCGAGCAACATATCTGACAGCAGTTCGGACACCTCACCCGTGGCATCTATTTTGCTATCCAAGGTTTTTGCGGTGAGCGAATGTATCTGTACCGCACTTGCCTTGTCGTCGTTGAGGTCGATATGCGCATCGGCATCCAAGGCGACATCGCGCAAGGTGTATGGCAATGCGGCATACTTGCCGCGCCCATCCTCCAGCACCAAATGAGCGTCCACCAGCGGCATCTGCGACCCGCTATAGACCCCGCATACACCCACGACAAACGATATGCGCCCGTCCACTTCAATGTCGCGGAGCATATCCGTCAGCGAAGCGGGCAGGAGCGACAAGAGGGGTTCGATCTGCCACTCGTGCGCACGCGCATGCATATCTAAGGAGACAGTATCGGCAAGGTCGGCTGTGCCGTCCAACTGCAAGGCGAACCCGTTCACTTGCAGCGTCGCCTTACGGAGCGCAAAGTGCATCTTGTCCAAGTCCACCGAGGCGGGCAAGGAGACTGCCACCTGCAGACTGTCCGCATATTGCGTATCGCCAAGCGTGGCACTCATCGCCTCCGATTGGAGAGTCAGCAACACATCGTCCCAACTGCCGATACGAGCCGCCAGCGTGGTGTTCGCCAGCGAGGCGGAGATACTGTCTTTCTCGTCCACAAAAGAGATGTACCGCCCTTCGATACAGGCAGCATCGACGCTGATTTGGTCGAAAGGCAGCCCAGAAGAAACGGTATCCGCAGCCGTCGTGTCGGACGAGAGCGCAAACACATCGAAATTGGTTGTGCCGTCGGCAGCAATGTAGATATTCGCTACCGCATCAGGAAGCGACAACTCTCTGACGACCAAATTACTATGCTTCAAAAACTCCATTACATTCACCGTAGCAACCACCTCGGGTGCAGCCAAGAGCGTATCGCTCTGTGCGCCCTCCGTGGGGTTGATAAGGTATAGTCCGTCCACGCGCAAACCGAACTCGGGGAAGGTGGAGAAGAAAGTCAGATCCACCTCGCCCAACGAGTGTTCGCAGGTGATGTACTTGTCCGCCACTTGCCGCACAATAGGTGTCAGACGTGCAGGCGTAAAGATGAGCCAGACAGCCACGCACACCACAATCAGCACGACACCAATGAACGCGCCGAGTGTGATACCGAATATCTTCCAGAAACGTTTCATTATTTCATACGCGAGAAGGAGTATTTATTTTTCGGTTGCTCCTTTTCGTAGTATTGCAGTTCGGTGTCTGTGAGTTTTGTGATGGTGTAAATCTTCGGAATTTCTCCACCGCCATTGCTCATCAGGTGAATTTCCGTAAGTTGCGGTTTCTCCAACAGCCACTTGAACCAACCGTTTCCATGTTTGTCATTTAGTACATCCTCTTCGGTAATGTATTCGTTTTCATGCCATTCATAGCCATACTGGTACGTTGCGTCTGCCTGTTCTGTGGTGAAACGGACATAGTGTTCCGTGCCGTCTTCCAACCAAAGTCCGACAATGTTACCATTCATAGGTTCTTCCACACCCACACACGAAGCCATTAAGGCTCCTACCAATGCCACAACGGCGATACGTAAGATATTCTTTTTCATTATATAATTACTATTTATGCTTTCTTGATGTTGATGTTTACGGCGTAGCCGTCCATATCAAGGGATTGGGGCGATGCAACCTTATCTACCAGCGTAAGCGAGGTGGCGAGAACTTGGGAAGCGATGTAGTCGCGGCAGTGCTCCACTGCAGCGGCAATCTCGTCGCGGCGCTCTATCTCAATGGCGATACGGTCGGTTATCTCCAAGCCCGATGTCTTGCGCAGGTTCTGGATACGGTTGATCAGTTCGCGGGCGATACCCTCCTCAATCAAGGCGTCATTGAGTTCGATATCGAGGGCGATGGTGAGGATACCATTGTTGGCAACCAGCCAACCCGGCATATCCTCGGTAATGATATCCACATCCTCGGCTACAAGGTCAATATCCAGCAGACGGAACGTACCCGCCGCTTCAAACTGCGCCATCTCGTCCTGCGTCATTCGGGCGATAGCCGCAGCCAGTTCTTTCATCTTGCCACCCACTTTCTTGCCCAATACCTTGAAGTTCGGCTTGATTTTCTTCACGAGTTTGACTTCGGAGTTCTCGGCGGTGGTGACAACCAGTTCTTTGACATTCACCTCGCTCTTGATCAGGTCCTGCACATGGAGCAGGGCTTGCAGCGTCTCTTTGTCGGGCGCAGGGATAACGGCTTTCTGCAACGGCTGACGCACGTTCTTCTCGGCACGCTTGCGCAGACTGAGAATCATCGATGTAGCCTGTTGCGCCAGATACATACTGCGCTCCAAACCTTTGTCAATCAGTGTCTCGTCGGCTTTCGGCCAACTGCTCAGGTGCACGGTCTCGCCTGTCAGGTCGCGATAGAGACGGTCGGCAAAGAACGGTGCATTGGGTGCCATCAGTTGCGCCACGGTCTTCAGACAGGTGTAGAGCGTGGCGTATGCCGCCTGCTTGTCGGCGTCCATCTCGCCGCCCCAGAAGCGTTTGCGGTTCAAACGCACGTACCAGTTACTGAGGTCGTCCTGCACGAAGTCGGAGACAGCACGTCCCGCCTTGGTGGGCTCATACGCATCATAGTTCGTCGTAACCTCCTGAACGAGCGAGTTCAAACGACTCAGAATCCACTTATCGATTTCGGTAAATTGCGCATTGTGCATTGTGCATTGTGCATTGTTCCAACCGTCCACATTGGCATAGAGGGCAAAGAAACTGTATGTATTGTAGAGCGTGCCGAAGAACTTGCGGCGCACCTCGTCCACGCCTTCGGGGTCGAACTTGAGGTTATCCCATGGGCTGGAGTTGGTAAGCATATACCAGCGTACCGGGTCGGCACCGTACTTGTCGAGTGTAGCAAACGGATCCACCGCATTGCCCAAGCGTTTCGACATCTTGTTACCGTTCTTATCCAGCACCAAACCGTTGGAAACCACGTTCTTGTATGCCACCTTGTCCTCAATCATCGTATGGATGGCATGCAGCG
Organism: uncultured Bacteroidales bacterium; assembly: GCA_934716995.1. Classification (GTDB taxonomy): domain Bacteria; phylum Bacteroidota; class Bacteroidia; order Bacteroidales; family Paludibacteraceae; genus Colicola. Next base: position 151,312 of record CAKUYO010000001.1, read on the forward strand.
TAAAGAACCAACCACGGGTCTGGTCCACGCCCTCGCAAATAAAGTCCGCCGTGCGCGGAGCGTCTTGGTTCTCAAACGGATAGTGGTTCTGCGCATACGGCATAGCACCCGAATCGAACCACACATCAATGAGGTCGAGTTCGCGCTTCATCGGCTTGCCACTCGGCGAGCAGAGAATGATATTGTCCACATAGGGGCGGTGAAGGTCAATTACCGACGGGTCGTAGTTAGCCTTGGAGTAATCGCCCACCACGTGTTTTGGATACGGGTTTTCTTTCATAAAGCCCGCTTTGATAGACTTGTCTATCTCCTCGAAGAGTTCCTTGATCGACCCGATACATATCTCTTCCTGTCCGTCCTCGGTGCGCCATATAGGCAGCGGCGTACCCCAGTAGCGTGAGCGGGAGAGGTTCCAGTCGTTGAGGTTCTCGAGCCACTTGCCGAAACGCCCCGTACCCGTTGATTCGGGCTGCCAGTTGATGGTGTTGTTGAGACGGATCATCTCCTCGCGCGCCTTGGTGGAACGGATAAACCACGAGTCAAGCGGGTAGTAGAGCACCGGCTTGTCGGTACGCCAGCAGTGGGGATAGGTATGCACGTGTTTCTCTATGCGGAAGGCTTTGTTCTCGGCTTTCAGCACCATGCAAATACTGATGTCGAGGGTCTCGTCTTTGTCCGTCAGGTTGGGGTCGTAGGCATTCTTTACGAAGCGTCCCGCCCACGGGCGATATGTATCCACATCGATATGCTTTGCCACAAACGCATCGTCCAGATCCTCAAGCAGGAAGAACTTGCCCGTCATATCCACCATCGGGCGTTGCTCGCCTTTCTTGGTGAGGAAGACCATACCCGGGATATTCGCTTTCTTTGCCACAAACGCATCGTCCGCACCGAAAGTCGGTGCGATATGCACGATACCCGTACCGTCCTCGGTGGTTACGTAGTCGCCCGCAATGATACGGAAAGCGTCGCCGTCGGGCTTTGCCCAGGGGATAAGTTGCTCATACTCCATGCCGACGAGGTCGGTTCCTTTGCCGCGCCAGAGTATCTCGGGGGCTTCGCCCAACTCCTTGCCATAAGCAGCCAGACGCGCCTCCGCCAGCAGGTAGAGAGCGGGTATCTTGGTATAGGGGTTCTCCCCGCGCACCACCACATAGTCAATCTTCGGTCCCACGCAGAGGGCGGTGTTGCTCGGCAATGTCCACGGCGTGGTCGTCCATGCGAGGGCATAGAGGGGAGCGCCGTCAGCGTCCCTCAGGTCGTTAAGGACTTTAAGGTCTTTAACGTCCTTAATCAAAAACTGGGCGGTGCAGGTGGTGTCCTTGACATCACGGTAGCAGCCGGGCTGGTTCAACTCGTGCGACGACAAGCCCGTACCCGCCGCAGGCGAGTAAGGCTGGATCGTATAGCCCTTGTAGAGGTAGCCGTTCTCGTACAGACGCTTGAGCAGGTACCAAAGGGTCTCGATATACTTGTTGTCATAAGTGATATACGGGTTCTCCAAATCCACCCAATAGCCCATCTGTTTGGTCAGGTTGGTCCACTCCTTGGTATATTTCATCACCTCGCGGCGGCAAGCGGCGTTGTACTCGTCCACACTGATTTTCTTACCTATATCCTCTTTGGTGATACCCAGCATCTTCTCCACGCCGAGTTCCACAGGCAGGCCGTGGGTATCCCACCCCGCCTTGCGCTGCACCTGATAGCCCTGCATGGTCTTGTAGCGGCAGAAAGTATCCTTGATAGTACGCGCCAACACATGGTGGATACCCGGCATACCGTTTGCCGAGGGAGGACCCTCGAAGAACAGGAACTGCGGGTGTCCCTCGCGTGTCGTGATACTCTTGTGGAACAGGTCTTCCTTCTCCCAGTCAGCCAGCACCTCGCGGCTCATTTCCGGCAAATTCAGTTGTTTGTACTCGTTAAATTTCTTCATATAGCAATAGGCTTAATATCTTTGTTTACAGTTTGCACAAATAGCGCACAAAGTTACAACATTTTTCCGATATACGCAACCCCCCACAAAACAAAGGCAGCAACTTGCCGCCACGGGGCTATGTTCTCCTCAAAAATATACAATTTATGCAATTTTTATACCTCCATATACCCATTACGTAGAAAGGACGTAGAAAGGACGTAGAAAGAATTGGCTTTTCTGCATAGGACAAGCCTGTTTTTATGCAGTTTATGCGGTATATGTAGTGCATAAAGTGTATAAAAACACCGCATAAAAGATAATGTCGTTGCCGTCTCGTTGCCGTAAATGATATTAGAGGTATAGGAACTGAATATTCTGCATAGAAGACGGTTGCCCTGATAAAAACAAAGGCGGGCTGCCCGAAAGCAGTCCGCCTTTGTTTTAATACGCTACGAAGCGATTATTTCAGCCCCTCGACACGCTGCCCGAGGGCATTGTAGATGATACCGTTGCGCAAGATATACACTTGCCCGTTGCGGATGAACTTGATTACCAAGTCGGTATCAGCACCCGTGGTCGGAAGAGCAGAAGGCACTTTGCCGTTGGCTTTGACGGTGAAGTTATCCAAGTTGGTAGCACTACCATATTCGCTACGTCCCAAGATGGTGATGTTCTGCACACCTGCATTCGGAATGGTAAAATGGTAAGTGTACCATGCTGCAGCAGTTTCCGTCGGTACATTGATACCATTTCCTTCAATCTGCCGTGGAATGAAAGCCAGCGTATCCGTGCCGGCGATGATATATACACCCTCGGTCGGTTTGGTGGAACCCAAATGACGATCTACATCCAAGTAGAAATCATACGCTCCTGCTTCGGGGATATCCATTGCGGGCAATACCAGACGCGTGTATGTGGTTGCCGTTTGATCCTGGAGTTGCACACATTTCGTTTGGTTGCCATCACGGTTGGAGTCGATAGCAAACAATTTGTTTCCACTACCGGATATATGCTCGTTGATCCAACACGGGTGACTGAAAATGCCTTTATTAAAGCCCTCAAAGTCCTCTGTCCACGGGAATTTCGTAATTGTGCCACATTCGGTAGCAAAGGACAAAGTTCCTGTATAGATATCGGCAGATATTTCACCGTCTGTGCAGACGGTTACAATCGTTACTTTCAGGTCGTTGTACATACTGGATGCATTGAGATTGCGGAGCACGAGCACCGTATCACTGACCATATCGTTGTACAGCGTATTCGTACCTTGCATAACGGTTACACGATAACTTGCACCATCGTTCTTTGTATCCCATACAATACGGGCGGTATCCAAACCTACGGCACTGACACGTACATTCTCTACAGGGAAGCAACTCGGGATCTTGCGGAACGAAGCATCGTCGAAGAAGATCTGCCCTTGGTTAGCCCACGCCTTGAGAATTACGTACTGGCTGCCTGCTGCAGGCAAAGTGAACGTGTACCGGGTATAAGTGGTTGTCGGCTTGAACGCACCTATCTTTGTTGCGCCGTCCAACGATTGCTTTTCGGCATTGTAGAACACCTCTACACTATCGGGATAAGACGGGTTATTGGCAGCCATAATACGCGACCAGATTGCCAATTCGTATGCCCCCGCCTCCGGAATAACCATTTCGGGGAATGCAAACGAACTGCGATAATAGTAACTTGAAGAACGAGCACCATACATATAGAGGTACTGGCTACCCGAGTGTACACCTGCCGAATTTGCATTGGAAGGAATCATACGGGTATTAGATGCCCCCTGGCACACTTCCGAAGCCACACACTTAGGCATTGTGTAAACAGTAGAAGATTCATACCGGTATCCCTCTTCTTCCTCGAAGCCGACATTGTACGGGAACGTGGTGACAGCCCCTGCGCAGTCGGTCAGCCATTGCAGGTTGGCGGTGAGGGTATCTACGGCCTCGCCTGCGGTGCAACGGGCTACGACGCTTACCTCATAGTTGTAGATACGCGATGCGCTCAGTCCGTCCAACACGCAGAAGGTATCGGTTACCTGTTTGGTGATGGTATCGTTGCCGCGGAAGATAACGGTATAACCGGCATCTGCCAAGCCCGACCAAGCCACGGTAGCACCGGTCGCAGTGCTGAGCGAATCAATCACATGCAAGTCGGTAGCCATGTCGCAGACAGGTACCTCGCGCACTTTGATGTCATCGATATAAGCCGCTGTACTTGAATACGATGCCGCAAAGCGGAAACCGAAATGCGGGTTCAGCACATCCTCCGGGCAATCCAAAGTAACTTTGATCTCCTCCCATGTATCACTCGTTTTTGGGGTATAGGAAGCAATAGTTTTCCATGTAGTCTTGTCTGCAGGATCGGTCAGATAGCCGACTTCCAATTTCTTGCTCGTCTCGTACAACTTGTACCAGAATACCAGTTGCTTGCCGGCAGCATTCTTCATATCGGGAAGCAAAGCATAAGCCGCAGCGTCGCTACCGGATGTCAGTGCCATTACCATACCATGACTACCCGTGTGGTAAGCCTTCTTAGAACCATACGAAGAGGGGGTATAACTATATGCCACGAATACCGATGCATTTCCGCCTTGGTTGGCATCCAAGATGTTCCAGCAGAGCGGACCGTCGGAGGTGCTGCTGCCGGTAGGCATATTCTCGAAACCTTCGTTCCACGGGAAAGCGGTGATAACCTCGCACCCTGTGGTGAAAGACAACTGTCCTTCATATTTCTCGGCAGCCTCCACACCATCGCATACGGCAGCAATAGTAACATCGAGCGTATATTTGGTGGCAGGCGTCAGGTTTTCTATCACTACCGACGGAGTGGTTGCCTGCGCATTGAGCAATGTATCTTTGCCGTTCTTTACCACTACATTCCATGTATTCTCCTCGTATGCTTTTTTCCATGCGAGTTTGGCACTTGTGGTGGCGATGTCGGTAATCTCCGCTGCTTTCACTTTGCGGCAGTTGGGCATCATGCGCAGTGTAAGGTCGTCCAGATATGTATCACCACTAATCTGATGATCAATATACAGGAGTATATAATTTACGCCCTCCAAGGTCAGAATCGGGTCGAACTCATAATGCACATAGTCGCTCTTCAGTTTGCCGGTGCCGCCAATACGGGTTGCACCCTCCAAAGAAGCCTGATTGTTGATATAGACTACTATAGAGTCGGAACTATTGCCTTCAACCCAGAAACTCAAGCCGATTTCCTGACCTGCGCTGAAGGTCATAGCCGGCAACGCAAACAGCACTTTCGGTCTGTCGTTGTTTGAGTTAGGTATCGTCAGATACTGGCTGCCCGAATGAGCGCGATACGAACTTTGTTGTATTTGCCATATATATCCCGAACTGCCGCCTACACGTTCGTTAGTCCAACAGATATGGAGGTTCTCGTCCCAATAGGCAGACTCGTCCGGGCTGAACGACTCGTTCTCGTCGTCTGCCTCAAACGAGGTAAAGAGCAGTGTATCGCCGGGAGCGGCTGCGGTATAGTCTGCCGGTTCGCAGATAGTGGTAAAGATCAGCGTGCCACGCAATGCCTCTACGCTCGGCACCTCGTCGCATACCGAACGGATCTCTATATCGAATGTGTCGGTAGTGGCGGGTTCCAGTTCTGTCAAGATAAACGACGGTTTGTCTGCCGTTTCGTCGTAGTAAAGCGACTGGCTGCGGTTGGATGCCACTAATTGCCATTGCGTCTCATGTTTGCCCGGTGTCCAACTGAACGTTGCTTGCCGTGCAGCCACGTCGCCTAATACCAACTTGGTCGGAGGCAAGCAGGCAGGCTCCGGAGAAACAAGGATGTTGTCCACCAAAACAGAACCGTAGTTATAAGACTCAATCAGCACGTAATAGTTGCCGCGGAAGGTCTCCAAACTGAAACGGTAAAATTGGTAATCCGATTCCAAATTCTCTATCTTACCGACACGCGTAGCACCTGTCAAGGTCGGATTTGTATTGATATACACAACCAGACTGTCGTTCGCACTATAAGACGACTTGTAACCGGTTTTTGCATACAGGCTTATTTCCGAACCTTCGGGTATCTCCATTTGCGGAGTTACCAGGACGGAAGATTTGGTATTGCTGGACAAACCGTTCAGATAAGCAGCCATCGCGCCTTTGTAAGCGCTGCCCGACTGTACTTTCCACTTGGTGGTTGTACTGCCCTTGCCTGCGAAAGTATCCCAGCACGGAACATCCGTAAAACTCTGCTTGTCGCGGTATTGCTCAAAATCCAGCAGGATCGAATCGCGGACGGCTGTCAGAAGTGCACACTCGGTGGCAAACGACAAAGTAGTGGTAGCCACTTCCGCTTTGTCACCATTGCCGCAATCGGATTGTATGTGTATTATATATGTATATTCGGTAGAATGGGTCAAGCCGCTGATAGTAAACGACGGAGTGCCACTCACTTGGGTTGTAACCGTATCAGTCTCACCCTGTCGTACATATTTAACAGCCCATTGGGTCTCGTCTCCGCCTGCCGTCCATGCTATAGTGGCGGAAGTTTGGGTCGTAGCCTCTACGTGTATATCCTTTGCGGGCAAACAAGTGGGCAGATAATCAACAGAAATATCATCCACATAGCCATTCGATGAGGAATAAGTGGTACCCACGAACTTGATGGCAATATAATTATGCGTAGCAGGTACATTATTCAGATAGATTTTGGCTAATGTATAAGATGTCTCTTGTGCCAGTGTATCTACCATAACGAAAGTCTTTGCATCCACGGGGTCGCTCATTACACCCACCACAAATTTCGGATACTTGTACGTGTTACCATAACTTGTATAATCCTTCGAGCCGTTTCTGTAATAGAACGAAACCTGCAATTGGTTTGCATTGACTGCCAACGTAGGCAGAATAGCAATCTGCTCATTGTTGCTACCATAAAAATTCAAGTAGCCTTTACCGCCATGTGCAGATGTACTCCAACCGCCATCATCGGTTTTGATATACGGATAACCACCGTATTGTACACTATTCCAGCAATACGGCATTACGTCGTTTCCTGCAGGCATAGTCCCCTCAAAATCCTCTGCATATGGAATAGATTGCTCCGCACAATCGGTATGGAAGACAACATTCTTCCATACGCCATTTCCCTCTGAGCATACAGAACGCACATATGCTGTATAATCGGAATTAGCAGAAAGACCGGTAAGGGTAATGGTTGCCGCAGTTATACGTTGTGCCTTGGTTTCGTCTAACGTAGCACCCACAAAATAGTCATAACCGACAGCACCCTCTATTGCATCCCAAGAGAGTGTGGCGGAATTGCTTGTTATTGCAGCAGTAGAAATAGCCTTAATATCTCCGCAGGCTTTTTTACTAATCGATATATTATCTACAGCAGCAGGTGGTATATTTACACCTCCATCGTTATGCCAACTAAAAACCAAATAGTAGTCACCTGCATTATCAATGCTTACATTAAAAATTTCGCCGCCCAACCATGTAGATTGTTTGAGAAAACAATATGGATAACTGGCACTATACGGATTAGCGCAAGTTGCACGAATATATCCTGCTTTTTCAATTTCCGTGTTCTTTGTATTCTTGCCAAAAGAAGCAATGCTCCCCAATTTTCCTGATTCAGCCGAAGCCCCTTCTATGGTTATAGAGGCAGGGGTCAAAACCACTTGCATAAAATCGTAAGGAGCAGAAGATGACGAATATCCCGGTTCTCCCTCACACTGCCAATCAAAGGAAATAGTATAGTCTCCTTTTTCAAAGTGAAAAGCACGATAAGCAAATGATGTTTGATACGCATTCGGATACGTTGCGGAGTATGTATAAGTCGTTCCTCCGTCGTTGCTGATATACAACGCATTGGAACCTCCGTGGTTGGTAGCAGAGCCTATACACCACTGGTTAACCGTGGCATTGGCGAACTGCCAGGAAGCATTGTCGGCAGCGTCCTCAAAGCCCGTAGTGTATGGCAGCGACGTAGCCTCCGCCATCACCCCCACAGAGAAGAGAACCGACAACAAGAACAAAAAGAGTTTGTTTTGCCTCATAAGAATAGAATTTTTAGTTAGTAAATATATTTGTTTATTTTATTACAAAGATAAAACAGACCGATTTTCTGCATATAGAAACAAGGTTATGCAAAAAGAGTTAAAATCAACGGTATTTGGCCTTTTGATAAAACAAGGGCAAAATTACTGCAAAATTCCCATTTATGCAACACTTATGTATAAATATGCGCCCAAAAGTCATTTTTCCCACCATTTCGCTTACTTTTTGTGCATAATCTGCATAACTATAACGATTCAACGGCTTTTCTATCTTTCTATTTTTCTCTCTTTCCATACCCCGGTTGCGTATATCGCAAAAAAGCAGTAACTTTGCAGGCAAATAAAAAAACATACGCCTAAAAAGTATACACAATGAACATATCCATAGTTGTACCCCTGTTCAACGAAGCGGAATCACTACCGAAACTCTATGAATGGATAGCCCGCGTGATGTATGAGAATCATTTCTCATACGAAATTATCTTTGTCAACGACGGCAGTACCGACAATTCGTGGCAGGTGATTGAAGACCTGAAGAAGCAAGCCGACGCAGGCAAACAAGGCGAGATACACGGCATCTGTTTCCGTCGCAACTATGGCAAGTCGGCAGCGTTGTACTGCGGTTTCCGTGCCGCACAAGGCGATGTGGTAATCACTATGGATGCCGACCTGCAAGACTCGCCCGACGAGATACCCGAACTATACCGGATGATTACGGAAGAGGGCTTTGACCTTGTCTCTGGTTGGAAAAAGAAACGCTACGACAACAAACTTACCAAGAACCTGCCCAGCAAACTGTTCAACGCCACGGCACGCAAAGTTACGGGTATTCCGCTCCACGATATGAACTGCGGACTGAAAGCCTATCGCAAGGAGGTAGTGAAGAACATCGAGGTGTTCTCCGAGATGCATCGCTATATCCCCTATCTGGCAAAGAATGCCGGTTTCACCAAGATCGGAGAAAAAGTGGTGGTACACCACAAACGCGAGTTCGGCGTATCCAAATTCGGTATGAACCGCTTTATCAACGGCTATCTGGACTTGATGACGCTCTGGTTTCTCAACAAGTTCGGCAAGCAGCCAATGCATTTCTTCGGTCTCATCGGATCAATGATGTTCTTTATCGGCTTTGTGGCAATTATCGTGGTGGCAGCCATGAAACTGCACGCTCTCACGCACGGCGTACACGCTATGCTGCTTGGTACCAATCCCTATTTCCACATCGCCATCCTGATGATGATACTCGGCTGTATGCTTTTCCTGGCAGGTTTCCTCGGGGAACTGATCATCCGCAACTCCCAGTCCCGCAACGACTATCTGATCAAAGAAGAGATTTAGTCCGTATTCAACATAATAAAAAGCAACCGGCTGCCTGTGTATCACAGACAGCCGGTGTTGTGTTGGTACGTTTGGGAATATCAGAGCAATGTCTTGACCTCTTCTTTGAGGGCGGAGAGGGCAACGGAATTTGGGGTAGCGCCATTGGTGGCGTAGGCGGTAATGAGGGTTTTGGCATAGTCGAGGCTGCTGCTACCCTCGGGCATTGAGGCTGCCATAGCCGTTACGAACGCCCCCATCTCATCACGGGCGTGAATGATTTTGTCCCATACCTCGTCGCTGACGTATATCTGCTGGCTCAGGTTGTGGTCGTATTCCATACGAATAGTACGGAGCAGTTGCTGCTGCACTTGCACAGGCGTCATCTCCTGCAGGTTCATCTCCATCAACATACGCTCGGGCGTGGTGCGCTCGAGAAGAAGAGTCAGCCGCTCATACGCACGCAGGCGGATAGGCGATATCTCCTTTTGAGAGAGGCGTTTCAGTTCCCAGAGACGTTTCTCCTGTTCGTTATTGAACAATTTGTGCATTACCAACCAAGTAGCCAACAGCACAATAAGTGCCGGTATCGAATAAGCCAGTATCTCCATTTCTTTAAATTATGAATTATGAATTACGAATTACGATTGCAAAGATAGTACAAAATTAAGAAACCTGCAAATCCGGTTCTTTATTCATTGTTCTTCGTTCTTTGTTCTTTGTCCATTGTTCCATTACAGCATATCGGCGAGGGTGAGGGCGGTCATTGCCTCCACGACGGGGACGGCACGGGTGGCGACACAGGCATCGTGGCGGCCGGGGACAGTGCGGGCAATACTGGGCGTAGGTTTGAAGACGCAACGGAATGTTATTGGCGTACCGTCGGCAATGCCGCCCGAGATACCGCCCGAGACGGCATTGGCTTCGCTGCCGCGGAGCGCAATACCTTCAAAACCGGTGCCGTAGTCGAATCCTTTGCAGGCGTTGATACTCATTATGGCAAAGGCAAGGCGGGCTTGCAGTTTGTCGAAGATCGGTTCACCCGTGCCGACAGGCACCCCCGTAACAGTGCAGCGGATGATACCTCCGACAGAGTCGCCGTCGGCACGCACGGTACGGATAATCTCCTCGAAACGCTGCGGGGCGGTCTCCGTGCCGACCTGTATCAGTTCGGCACGGATATGAATACCTTTGGCACGCAGTATCTGCTTGGCGATACAACCCGCCACCACGCGGGCTGCCGTCTCGCGGGCGGAAGCGCGTCCGCCGCCGCGCCAGTCGCGGATACCGTATTTCTGCTGATAGACCATGTCGGCATGCCCGGGACGATAGTTATGTTTGAGCCATTCATAGTCCCCGGGGCGGGCATCACGGTTGCGGATAAGGAAAGCGATGGGGGTGCCGAGGGTAACGCCGTCGAGGACACCGCTCAACCACTCCACCTCATCGGGTTCGTGCTTGGCACGCTCGGACGCACCGACAACGCCCTGCCCCGACCGGCGCAGCAGTTCACTGCGGACAAAATCGAAATCAATATGCAAGCCCGACGGCACACCGTCAAGCACACCGCCGACAGCCGCCCCGTGCGACTCACCGAAAGAGGTAAAGACAAAATGAAAGCCAAATGAGTTCATTGTGTGTGTTATAAAAACAAAACCTGCAAGACAATGTTTAACCTAACGGGAAAGACCAATCTCGTTGCCGTGTGCTTTAAGGAGTTCTACTCAGCCCACAGGGCTTCGTCTCGCTACGGCACTCAGTGTGCTACGCACACCTGCCTTACGCTTCACGTTGCCGTAAATGATACATCTAAATCCAATAAGTCCAATAGGGCTAATAAGTCGGATAAGACAAACAAGAACCGAACAACGATGTGCAAAAGTACAACAAAATTTGCGGGTGTGCAAAAAAAAGAGTAACTTTGCACGTTTTGAAAGATACATCTATTTTTTATCGTATGAAAAAGACCGTTTTTTCAGTATTGCTGCTATTTGTTGTCGGGCTGTTGTGCAGTTCGGCAGGCAAACGCCCCGTTACCCTGTTTATGGTGGGCGATTCGACCATGGCAGACAAGGAAGAGTTGGATATATCTCCCGAACGCGGTTGGGGGCAGTTATTCCCCACCTATCTGACGGGCAATATCGTAGTGGAGAACCATGCACGCAACGGGCGCAGCACCAAATCGTTCATCGCCCAAGGGCGCTGGGCGGAAGTGATGAACCGCGTAAAGAAAGGCGACATCGTACTGATACAGTTCGGGCACAATGATGCCAAACAGTCTGATGCAGAGCGATACACACCGATTGCAGACTATGAAAACAACCTGATGCAGATGATCGGCGAGGCGCAGAAGAGGAAAGCACACGTGATACTCTGCACGCCTATCTCGCGCCGCTATTTCAGGGACGGCGTATTCCACCCCCGCCACGGCGGTTACCCCGACGCAGCACGCCGTGTGGCGCAGCGGATGAATGTGCCTTTGCTGGACTTGGAGAAGAGTACGGCAGAGTGGCTGACCAATCTCGGCAACGAGCAGAGCAAACAGTACTTTATGAACGTGGCAGCAGGCGAGTGCCTCAAATATCCCGAAGGCAAAACCGACAACACGCACTTGCGCGAAGCAGGGGCACTGGAGGTGGGACGCCAAGCCGCAGAGCAGATGAAAGCACTGGACTTGAAATGGCTCTCCAAATACATCACATTGGACAACAACGAGGCGGTTTATACTACCCCGTGCGGAGTACACTATTAATGCATAATGCATAATGCACAATTATTTCTTATGAAGAAAAAGATTATACTCTTTTTGTTTGGGGTTATCGGGTCGTCGGCTCTGTTTGCCGAGCGGGTGGAGATGTTGCCCTTCGGCGATATGGAGCAATGGACGGTACGGTATATCAAAGAATCGAAACTGCTGGGCGGGAACACGCGTACTCTCTATTGTGTGGCACCGACCGACACCATACGCGAGAACGTACCTTATATATACGGCAAGACGGGCAGTCCGTGGTCCACAAGCAATGCCTACGCCAATGTGATAGGCATTGAGAAATCGGCTTGTACGGTAGTACCCGAGCGCAGAGAAAAAGGCGGTACGTGCTGCCGATTGGATGTATCGATGCTGGGTGTACGAGTTATGGGAATGATTGATATACAAGTGCTTGCCGCAGGTACGCTCTACACGGGGCGGACGATTGAACCGATCACGGGTGCAAGCGACCCATACAAGAACATCGATTTCGGTGTGCCATTCACCAAACGCCCGACTGCGTTGCAGTTTGACTACAAATGCCTGATTTCGCCGGAGAACTGGGTTTGGTATGCCAAAGGTCTGAGCAAACCGCGCAAACAGGACGGGCACGACGAAGCGGAGGCGTACCTGTACCTGCAGCACCGTTGGGAAGACGAGGACGGCAATATCCACTCGGTGCGCGTGGGTACAGCATACGAGCGGTATGACAAATCGCAGTTGGAATGGCAGAACGGACACCGCATCCCCATCCACTACGGCGACATCACGGGCGAGCCGTGGTTTAAGCCGTATATGGGTTTCAACACCAACCAGCGTGCAATGAACTCGAAAGGAAAGATGGTACCCGTGCAGGAAGAAGGCTGGGACGCCACCAAACAGCCGACACATATTGTGATTATGCTCACAGCGGGACGCTACGAGGCGTTTGTAGGGCATGCGGGCAACGTAATGTGGGTGGATAATGTAGCACTTGTTTACGACAAATAACCGTGGAATACTGGTATTCGTTATCATTGTCGGACTATTGCCTGTTGGGCGCATTGGGGCTTGTTTTTGTGTTTCAGGTGTATTTCTACGCCCGCTATATGGCGGCACCTGCACGCAAGATCCGCCACGACAGAAAGGCTCAACCACCCGACATCCACCCGACATCCACCAGTGTTTCGCCGCAAGGCGTGTCGGTGATTGTATGCGCCCGCAACGAGGGGTACCACCTTGAGCCGTATCTGCAATCGCTGCTTACGCAAGACTATCCGCTCTATGAAGTGATTGTGGTGAATGACGGCTCGGAAGACAACACCTCGGCGGTGATTGACTCCTATATATCGCGCGACGCGCGTATGCGCACAACGTTTGTACCACGCGAGGCGCAGGTGGGCAGTTCCAAGAAGTTGGCACTGACCTTAGGCGCAAAGGCTGCCAAGTATGACTATCTGCTCTTGACAGACGCAGACTGCAGACCTGAATCGACGCATTGGATCAGCGAGATGATGCACGGGTTCAGCAAGCCCGAAACGGAGGTGGTACTCGGCTACGGGGCATACTTCAAGGACAAAGGGGAAATCAACCGTTTGGTACGGTTCGACACGCTGTTTAACGGCTTGCACTATTTGGGCGCCGCCTTGTGCAAGCACCCTTATATGGGCGTGGGGCGCAACCTCGCTTATAAAAAATCGCTGTTCTTCGAGAGCGGCGGTTTCTCACACCTGATGACCGAGCGGGCGGGCGATGACGACCTGTTTGTCAACCGCGTGGCAACAGGCAAGAACACAGCGGTAGTGGTATCACGGGACAGCCTGACATGGTCGGTATCGAAACATACACTACGCGAGTGGCTGCTACAGAAACGCAGACACCTGAGCGTATCGCCGAAGTACCGCGCTGCCACCAAGTTCCGTCTCGGCATAGAGCCGCTGACGCGCGGATTGTTCTATGCACTGCTGATTGCGACAGGCGTGTGCGGGTCGCCCGTGACGTGGATTGCAGCGGTAACGCTGTTTGCAGCACGTCTGCTGATGCAGATACTGATCATAGACATATCCGCATGGCGAATGGGATTGTCCATGTTCGGATTGAGCGTGGTATGGTACGATATTTGTTTGCCGCTCATATCGCTGTATATGCTTGTTACACAGCCGTTTCGCCCGAAGCAACGGTGGTAATATTAGGAACATATAATTAGCCATTTATTAACCATCAATACAACGTAAAACCAAAAACGCGTAGCCACAAACGCAACGCCATTAACGTGAAACCATTAACGTGAAACAAAAAAGTAGAATTATGGAAGAAAAGAAACTGAACATCAACCTCACGCCCGAGGTGGCGGAAGGTACGTATGCCAACCTGACTATTATCGCCCACTCGCCCAGCGAGTTCGTTTTCGACTTCGTACGCATGATGCCGGGTATGGAACAGGCGTCAGTGAAGTCGCGTGTGATCATGACGCCAGACCAGACCAAGAAACTGCTTTTTGCCCTGCAAAACAACATCGCCCAATACGAGAAACAATTCGGCAAGATACAGAACCCAAGCGGTCCCATCCCAGGCAGCACCCTGCCGATGTCTTTCGGTGGCGGCGAGGCGTAAATCAATGCACAATGCATAATGCATAATGCGTAATTTACAAATTTACACATTTTCTAATTTACAAATTTAATTTATCAGTACTATGAAAACTTTCCCTGCTTCCCAACTGATTATCAATGATGACGGCAGTGTATTCCACTTGCATCTCAAACCCGAGTTTTTAGCCGACAAGATCATCCTCGTGGGCGACCAGAACCGCGTGGATATGGTGGCTTCGTTCTTTGACGAAGGCAGTATCGAATGTAATGTACAAAGCCGTGAGTTTCATACGATTACGGGCAAATTCCACGGCAAGCGTATCTCGTGTATCTCCACGGGTATCGGTACCGACAACTGCGATATTGTGATGAATGAGATTGATGCACTGGCAAACATCGATTTTGCCACCCGCACCGAGAAAGCCGAGAAGCGCCGTCTGGAGATTGTACGCGTAGGCACCTGCGGCGGTATGCAGGAAGATATACCTCTCGGCACGTTCCTTGTAAGCCAAAAATCCATCGGTTTCGACGGTGTGCTGGCGTTCTACGAAGACCGCGACAAGATTTCCGACCTCGGTTTCGAGAAAGCCCTTGTGGACTTTATCCACTACCCCGCCAAGGCGGCTGTGCCGTATATTGTCAAAGCGGACGAGGAACTGGTGGATCGTATTGCCAAAGACGATATGATGCGCGGTTGCACCATTGCCGCCAACGGTTTCTACGGACCGCAAGGGCGTGTGCTGCGAGTGAACCTCGCCGTACCCGATATCAACGAGCGTATCTCGGCTTTCCGCTATGAGGGGCAACGCATCACCAACTACGAGATGGAGGGGTCGTGTATCGCCGGACTTGCGCTCCACATGGGGCATAAGGCTATGACCGTCTGCTGCGTCATCGCCCAGCGCAAAGCCGAGGCGGCAAACACCGACTACAAACCCCGCGTCAAAGAACTTGTCCGCACCGTGCTGGAACGTATCTGATACGTTTCAAAACGCATTGCGAAACATATTTACAAGAACAAAACAGACAAAACATATCTTGCGGCACAACACGTGCCGCGCTTTGTAGCAGGTTCTATAGAATCTAAAACGTTCCTAAAACACTAAAGATATGAAAAAGTCTATTTATCTTGTCCTGCTACTCATCGGATGTATATTTGCGGGCTGTAAAAAGGATTATGCCGTATTGGAAATATCTGCGCCACACAAAATAGTAATGGAGGCAGGTGATAGTTTACTCATACATTGGGAGGGGAGATGCCCCGTGCGAACAAATACAAAGTCGGTCTATTACTCTCCGGATTTTGGGAAAGGCGGGGATGGACGTTACGTTCCTGATTCTGCAATATGTTATGTCAAAGAAATTGTAGTAGATGGAGCAAAAGTGTACGAGGGCGATGTATATCTTTATGCACAACGAGCAGGGCGAAATACTTTGATGGCGGAAATGATAACTATCGGACACGATTGTGGCACTATGTTCTATTATCCCATATTAGTTATAAACAAACATTAATATTTACTATCCGTATGCGTTTGTTATAGGATGCGCATAGGATAGGCATAGGATAGGCGTGCTTTGCCCATTTGATTTCTAACACAAATTATATAGTCGATTGATATAATGAACGTTCAAAATTTATTCACATAAACTTATCTATTTATGCGTAATCTATTTGTTTCAATCACACTTGGTGCATGTGCGCTACTGTGCGCATCGTGCCAGAAGAACCAACCCAAAGAATTCAATTACAACGTGGACAAGTTTTACGATTTGGAGATTCTGCGTTACCAGGTGCCCGGTTTCGAGGAACTGACACTGCAGCAGAAAACACTCGCCTACTACCTCTCGGAGGCGGCTTTGCAGGGGCGCGACATCCTTTTTGACCAGAACGGACGTTACAACCTGCGTATCCGCCGCGCCTTGGAGGCTCTCTACACTAACTATCAGGGACCGCGCGACAGCGAAGAGTTCCTCAATCTGGAGAAATACCTCAAGCGCGTATGGTTCTCCAACGGTATTCACCACCACTACTCGGAGGACAAGTTCCTGCCCGAGTTCTCGCAGGAGTGGTTCTGCAACGCCTGCAAAGAGGCGGGTGTAACCTACGACGAGGCGATTCTGCCCGTGATGTTCGACCCCGCTGTGATGCCCAAACGCACCAACCAGCAGGACGGACAAGACTTGGTGCTGACCTCCGCGGGCAACTACTACGAGGGCGTTACGCAAGCCGAAGCCGAGGCGTACTATGCCGCACACAAGGACAACTCACCCGAACCGCTGTGGATCGGACTGAACTCCAAACTGGTCAAAGAGAACGGGCAAGTGGTGGAAAAGACCTACAAAGTGGGCGGAATGTACGGCGAAGCCCTTGCCAAGGTAGTCTATTGGCTCGAACAGGCTCTGCCTTATGCCGAGGACGATGCACAGCGCGAAGCGATTGAGAAAATGATTGAGTTCAACCGCACGGGCGACCTCAAGACTTTCAACGAATACTGTATCGCATGGGTGAAAGACCTGAACAGCCGTGTGGACTATGTGAACGGTTTTACCGAGGTCTATACCGACCCGCTCGGTATCACGGGCGCATGGGAGGCGATGGTCAATTTCAAAGACATGGAGGCGACCAAACGCACTTCGATCATCTCGGCGAATGCGCAGTGGTTCGAGGACCACTCCACCACCGACCCGAAATACAAGAAAGAGGAAGTGAAAGGCGTGAGCGCAAAGGTTATCACCGCCGTGATTCTCGGCGGCGACTGCTATCCTGCTACGCCTATCGGAATCAACCTGCCCAATGCCAACTGGATCCGCAAAGAGTACGGCTCCAAGTCCGTAACCATTGACAACCTGATGCACGCCTACAACGAAGCGGCGAAAGGCAACGGCTTCAACGAGGAGTTTATGATTGACGATTACACCCGCCACCTCTATGAGCAGTACGGTTCCACGTGCGGCGACCTGCATACCGACCTGCACGAGTGTGTCGGACACGGGTCGGGCAAACTATTGCCGGGCGTAACCAAAGATGCCCTCAAGGAACATGCTTCCACCATTGAGGAAGCGCGCGCCGACCTGTTCGGGCTGTATTTTATGGCGGATCCGAAACTCATCGAACTCGGTTTGCTGCCCAACCGCGAAGCATACAAGGCGTTCTACTACCAGCAGATGATGAACGGTCTGATGACGCAACTCGTACGTATCGAACCGGGCAAGGATGTAGAGGAAGCCCATATGCGCAACCGCCAACTGATTGCCCAATGGGTGTACCGGCACGCGGAGAACAACGAGGTGGAAATCATTGAGCGCGATGGCAAACACTACCTGAGAATCAATGATTACGAAGGACTTCGCACACTCTACGGTCAGTTGCTCGCCGAGATACAGCGTATCACGTCCGAGGGCGACTATGCCGCAGCCAAAGAGATAGTGGAAGCGTATGCCGTCAAAGTGGATCAGCCGCTGCACCGCGAGATCTTGGAGCGTTATGCACACCTCAACCTCGCCCCGTACAAAGGGTTTGTCAATCCCGTTTACACACCGGTGTATGATGCCGAGGGCAATATCACTGATGTGAAGATCGACTACACCGAGGGGTATGTGGAGCAGCATCTCCGCTACTCGCGCGACTACTCGTGGCTGCCCGACATTAATTAGGACAAAGAACAAAAGACAAAGAACAAAGAACTTAAATTGCTTTGCATAGTAATTGTGCATTGTACATTGTGCATTGATCTGCCCATATCGAAATCGATTGCTAATCGTCTGTTGATTTTGCAAGCCATGCACGGAGACAGTCTTCTGTCCGTCTCCGCTGCCAATATCCCAGACGATGTGCGCTTGTTGCACGACGCTTTGCAGACATTGCAAGCACATTGCACACAGACGCTGGATTTGCGGAACTGCGGTACGGCAATGCGTTTTCTGACCGCCTATTGTGCACAACTGACGGGATGTGATGTGGTGCTTACGGGGACGGAGCGTATGCAGCAACGCCCTATCGGTCAATTGGTTGCCGCATTGCGGGCATTAGGGGCAGACATTGAATACCAGGGCAAAGAGGGCTACCCGCCTTTGCACATCCGCGGCAAAGAACTGCCCAGCAAAGCGGTGCATATAGAAAACCCGCAATCGACACAGTTTGTGTCGGCATTGTTGTTGATTGGAGTTCCCGTAACAACGAATATCGTCTCGCCCTATATCGAGATGACCCGCAGTCTTTGCCGTAAATTTACAAATTTACAAATTTACAAATTTACAAATTCAGAAATAGAGTCTGATTGGTCTGCTGCTGCCTTTTGGTATGAATATACCGCCTTGCACGGAGGAACGTTGTCTTTGCGTGGGTTGCAACGCGTCTCCCTGCAAGGAGACAAGGTGGTGGCAGACCTTTTTACCCGATTCGGTGTCCAAACCGCCTATCAACCGGACGGCATAACCATTTCGAAGAACAGGAAAGAAAACGAAAACAACATCGGGACAGCAGGTACAATCGCTTTCGATTTTACTTGCTGTCCCGATTTGTATCCCGCCGTGGCCATCACGTGCGAGCAACTCGGTATCCCGCTGGTTGCCAGCGGCACCGAGTCGCTCCGTATCAAAGAATCCGACCGTCTGCAAGCCGTGGCGGAACACCGTGTCTGTGGCGACCACCGCATTGCAATGGCACTACTCGCAGCCGACCTGCCCTGCGACGACACCGCTTGTATTGCCAAGTCGTACCCCGATTTCTACTGCCAACTATGCGTATTGAACGAATCGTCCCGCGCCGGGGTATAAACGATGAGAACAAGGGCAAGAAACACGCCCTCTACCGCTTGATCTCCGCCTCTACAGCCGACTATGTATGGTTGCAGGACGACGACATCATTCCGCCCGCTGCCGGCGGCGAAGAGGTTTTAAGCGCAATAGGCGATGCGGATATGCTCATTCTGCCGCTGCGTATGGAGCCGGAGACTGCCAATCCGTCCCTGCTGGAGCGTTTGCAGACAGCGGAATATGCTGCTATCCAGCAACTCACCCTCGAAACCGCCGCACGCGGACACGCCGTAATGTGCAGCGGAGCCAACCTTGTTGTGCGCCGCGAGCGTTGGTTGGAGTCGTATGCCGACCTGTACCCCGAAATACCGAGCGGCGACGATATGTTCCTCCTTGAGTCTTTCAAACGCCGCGGGCTGAAAATCAAAACGCTTTCTCTAAACTCCAAACACTCACCCCTCAACTCGTTCACCGCCACCATCCGTCCGCAACCCACGTGGCGGACATTCTTCCGCCAGCGTATGCGCTGGGCGGGCAAAGCCCCTGCCTATACCGACCGGGACATTATCCTTTGCGGTACGTGGGTGGCAGCAACCAATATCCTGCAATTTCTCTGCCCGCCTGTGGTCTTGCTCAAGTTCCCGTTTGACTACGCACTCATCCGCCGCCGTGATCCGTCTGTATCCTTGGGCATTGCGTTTCTGCTTGCCCTACTCTACCCCTGCTATATGCTCATCTGCCTTGTCGGCGGTATTGCGCACACTCACGCCACAAAAAAACACCCCAAAACATGGTAACAAAAAAATTATAAAAACAAAAACAAAACATTGTCTTGCGGAGCAACACGCCCTGCGCTTATAATCGGACAGGCAGCACAAAGCACTTGGTCCAACTCATGGGTAAACACCGGTAAACGCCGCATATTCGGCGTTTACCCAGGAGTTGGCACCAAAATCTTTGCAACAATGCAGCGCGGCGCGTGTTGCGCCGCAAGACAAGGTTTTGATGGTTTTGTTTTATAATTTCCTTTATTTCTTTAATTTCTCTCGCACCGCATAGCGAGTGCGTAGGACATCTTTTGCCAATTTTCTTCCATTTTTCTTGCCGCTTGCGGCATAGGAGACATTAGTGCCAACTGCTGGGTAACCACCGCATATCCTATAACGAACAACCCGTTAATCACCCGTTAATCACCCGATAATCACCCGATGCGGTTATACGGAAGTATGAGACGGGGCTCAAGCGGGACGAGGCAGCAATGGGAAATCTATGCACAATGGGTAATTTATAGATAGTAATTTATAGATAGATTTGCGGGTTTTGTTTGCATAATTCAAACTTTTGGTGTATCTTTGTGCGCTAATGCGGCATTTTTTACACGTATGACATCTACTGAATTACAAGGCATAAAACAGCGTTTCGAGATTATCGGCAACAGTCCGCTGCTGAACCGCGATATAGAAGTGGCAGTGCAGGTGGCACGTACCGACTTGAGTGTGTTGGTTACCGGCGAATCGGGTGTGGGAAAAGAACATTTCCCGAAGATTATCCACGCTTTTTCGGCACGCAAACACGGTCCGTATTTTGCCGTGAACTGCGGTGCAATTCCCGAAGGTACGATAGACAGCGAACTATTCGGGCACGAGAAAGGTGCTTTTACCGATGCGAAAGCCGAGCGCAAGGGTTATTTTGAGATAGCCGACGGCGGGACACTGTTTCTGGACGAAGTGGGGGAACTGCCACTGCAGACGCAGGTGCGGTTGCTGCGTGTATTGGAGACGGGTGAGTTTATCCGTATGGGTTCGAGCCAGGTGCAGAAAACCAATGTGCGCGTAGTAGCCGCCACCAACCTGAATATGCAGAAAGCCATTGACGACGGGCGTTTCCGCGAGGATTTGTATTACCGGTTGAACACGGTGGAGATACGTGTGCCTGCGCTGCGCGACCGCAAAGAGGATATACCGTTGCTGTTCAGGAAGTTCTCGGTGGACTTCTGCAACCGCTACCAGATGCCGCCGCTGCGCTTGGACGATGAGGCAACACGCCTGCTGCAATCCTACTATTGGAACGGCAATATCCGCCAGTTGAAGAATATCGCCGAGCAAGTGTCGGTGATAGAAATGGATCACCACATCACCGCCGAGACGCTACGCCGCTACCTGCCGGATAACGAGCGGCTGAACGGATTGGTGGTTTCGTCGCAAGCCAATAACAGCACAGGCGGAAAAGACTACTCGCACGAGATAGGCATTCTCTACAATATGATGATGAAGATGCAGCAGGAGATGCGCGACATAAAAGCACAATTAGACGCTGTACCGCATACTACGGAGCAACCGCTGTATTCCACCCCCGCCGTGTCGCACCCGCTGGTACAAGACACAGGGGGACATAATACCGACGAGGTGCAGGAGGCTGAGGTGGTCAATCCAGAGACAACGCACCACCTGCAGAGTCTGGAAGATACCCAGCGCGAGATGATAGAGCAGACTTTGGAACGGTGCAACGGCAACCGCAAAGCCGCAGCCGCACAACTCGGGATATCGGAACGGACATTGTACCGGAAAATAAAGGAATACGGGTTGTAAGGGATTGTCAAGGTCATTAAGGACTTTAAGGATATTAAGGTCGTTGAAAGAAAACAGAATGCAAAAAATATATCGGATATTGTTGGTCAGCGTGCTGACTTGGGTGTTGCAGGGGTGTGCCATATCATACAAGTTCAACGGGGCGAACATTGACTATACGACCACACACTCTATCTCGATTGCGGATTTTCCGAACAATGCAGCGATGGTGAACCCTGCGCTAAGCAACGACCTGAGCGAAGGCATACGCGACTTGTTCCAGCGTCAGACCCGTCTGCAAGTGCTGCGCAAGGGCGGCGACCTGGAGTTGGAAGGCGAAATTGTAGGTTACGACCTGACAGCAATGGCGATTTCGGCGGACAGTTATTCGGCAGAGACCAAACTGACGATACGTATCCAGGTGCGTTTCACCAACAACATCCACCCCGAGGAAAGTTTTGAAAAGACATATAGTGCGTATCAGACATTTGACTCATCGCGAATGCTAAGCGACGTACAGGACGAACTGTGTGCTACGATGATAACCGAACTGTCGGAGAGTATCTACAACGACACCGTGGCCAAATGGTAAACTTGAGAAAAGGACTATTCCTATATTTGCTTTTGTGGGCGGTTTGCGGGCAGACAATTGCCCGCAATATGCGTATATACGGCTATGTAACCGACAGCGAGAACCGCGGTATTGAACTGGCGAATGTAACGATTGCGGAAACGACAACGGGTACAACCACCAACAAAAACGGCTACTACGAACTGCTGTTTGCCGACCGGGACACGGTGGAACTGATGTTTTCGATGATCGGTTATACCACTATCCGCCAGCGTATTATCGATCCGCAGGAGGTGATGAACATCAATGTGAAGATGCCCACCGACGAGCAATGGATTGAGGAGGTGGAGGTGCGCGGACTGAAACGGCAGGACGGCACTATGGGGAGCATAGAGGCACAGACCACGCGTGTAATGCCCGATGCGACCGGCGGTTCGATAGAGAGCCTGCTGATCACGTTTGCGGGCGTGAACCAAAACAACGAACTATCGTCGCAGTACAACGTGCGCGGCGGCAG
Organism: uncultured Bacteroidales bacterium; assembly: GCA_934716995.1. GTDB lineage: Bacteria > Bacteroidota > Bacteroidia > Bacteroidales > Paludibacteraceae > Colicola. The sequence goes on from CAKUYO010000001.1 coordinate 174,319, forward strand.
TTTCGACGAGAACCAAGTGTATGTGAACGGGTTGGAGGTGCACCGTCCGTTGCTGATACGCAGCGGGCAGCAGGAGGGGTTGAGTTTTGTAAACCCGTATATGGTGGAGAATGTGCAGTTCTCGGCGGGCGGGTACGATGCACAGTACGGCGACAAGATGTCGTCGGTATTGGATATAGAATACAAACGTCCCGACCGCTTCGAGGCAAGCGTGGGGGCGAGCCTTCTCGGAGCAAACGTGTATGTGGGACACGGCGACAGTACGTATTCGCAGATGCACGGCATACGCTACAAGACGAGCCGCTATATGCTCGGTGCACTGGCAACGGCGGGCAATTATCAGCCGGATTTTATCGATTACCAGACCTATATCACGTGGGCAACAGGCAAGAAACGCCACCCGCAGAGCGATTGGCGGATGTCTTTCCTTGGTAATTTCAGCCAAAACACCTATCGCTTTACCCCAGAATCGATGATTGAGAGTTTCGGCGGGCAGGATGCCAAGCACTTGCAGATCTTCTATGATGGGCAGGAGAAAGACCGTTTTACCACCGGTTTTGCGGCTCTCGGTGCGCACGGACACGTGTCGAAAGAGGTGGAGTTGGGTTTCGACCTGAGCGGTTTCTACACGTACGAGCAGGAGACCTACGACATCACGGGCGAATACTACCTGACAGACAAGCCGCTGGACAGTATCCGCGGGGAAGTACCCGAGATAGGCAGCGGTGCGGCAAGTATCACCGCCACCACAACGGGGGTATTGGGTACGGGGGTGTATCACCAGCACGCCCGCAACCGCCTGCAAGCGGGAGTGGTAACTCTTTCGCACTCGGGAAAATGGAAACACGCGGACAACACCCTGAGTTGGGGAGTAAGCGGGCAGGCGGAACTGCTCAAAGACCATATCAGCGAATGGGAATGGCGCGACTCGACGGGATACAGCCTGCCGAACAACAACGAGGAGATGCTGCTCTACTATGCGATGAACGGCGACAGCCTGATGCAGTCGGCACGCATACAAGGCTATATACAGAATACACACAAATGGAATACCGAGAAGGGACAGGTGATACTGACCGTCGGCGGACGTTTGCAATGGTGGAGCCTCAACAACGAGGTGCTGCCGAGTCCGCGGGCAAGCATAGTCTATAACCCTGGTTGGAAACGCGATTTCAGTTTCCGCCTTGCCACGGGTCTCTATTACCAATCCCCGTTCTACAAGGAGTTGCGCGATACGCTGACGGGCAATGACGGCGTAACGCGTATCACGCTCAACAAAGACCTGCGGGCGCAACGCTCCGTGCATGTGGTACTGGGCGGAGACTACTATTTCCGTGCGTGGGGACGCCCGTTCAAACTGACGGCGGAAGCGTATTACAAGTACATCGACCGTATGGAGAGTTACACCGTGGACAATGTGCGGGTGCGCTATTCGGGAAAGAATGATGCCGTAGGCTATGCGGCGGGACTTGACCTGAAACTCTACGGAGAATTGGTGCCCGGTGCAGACAGTTGGATCAGTTTCTCCACGATGTCCGCCCGCCAGCGACTGACAGACCAGCCCGAACTCGGTTGGATACCCTCGCCGCAGGAGCAACGCTACTCGTTCTCGATGTTCTTCCAAGATTATATCCCGCAGTTCCCGCAACTGAAGTTCCACCTCAAGATGATCTGGAGCGACGGAATGCCGTTTGCCTCGCCGCGCAACCTTGCCAGCCAGAAAACACTGCGTATGCCCGACTACCGGCGTATCGACCTCGGAGCAACCTATGCTTTCAATGCCAAGACGGCGAAGTTTATGCGTGCGCCGAGTGCGAAACATATTGCCGAATGGGCGGTGCAGTTCGAGGTCTTCAACCTGGTGGACTGGCGGAACGTAAACTCGTATTTTTGGGTGAGCGACGCCTACGGCAACCAGTGGGCAAGCCCCAACTACCTGACAGGGCGGCGGTACAACCTGAAGATAACGGTGGACTTGAAGTGATGAATGTGTAAATTTATAAATGTGTAAATTATGGCAAAAGACAAGGAACAGACTCCGATGATGAAACAGTTTCGGGACATCAAGGCGCAGTACCCCGATGCGCTGCTGCTGTTCCGTTGCGGCGATTTCTACGAGACCTACTGCGAGGATGCCCTGCGTGCCAGTAAGATACTCAACATCACGCTGACCCACCGCAGCAACGGTGCCGGCGGGCTCAACCAGACGCAGGAGATGGCGGGGTTCCCGTTCCATGCCCTCGATACCTATCTGCCCAAATTAGTGCGGGCGGGCTTGCGCGTGGCGATATGCGACCAGTTGGAAGACCCGAAACTGACCAAAAAATTAGTCAAGCGCGGGGTAACGGAGTTGGTTACACCGGGTGTCAGTTACTCCGACACCACCCTCACGCAGAAAGAAAACACATGGGTCGGCTGTCTCCATTTTGCCAAACATTCGATAGGCATTGCCTTTCTCGACATCTCTACGGGCGAGTTCCTCGCTGCCGAAGGGTCTGCCGACTACATTGACAAACTGCTGACCGACTTTGCGCCCAAAGAGGTGCTCTTCCTGCGCGGGAAGAAACCCGAGTTTGAAGCCCGCTTCGGCAACAAGTTCTTTACATTCGAACTCGAAGACTGGATGCTCACGCCCGAATCGGCACAGGAGCGACTGGAGAAGCAATGGCAGGTGAAGAACCTCAAGGGGTTCGGACTCGACAAGATGCCCAACGGCGTAGTTGCCGCGGGGGGTATCCTCCATTACTTAGATATGACGCAGCACCTGCAAACGGGTCATATACAGCACCTGAGCCGTATTGAGGAAGACAAATACGTATGGCTCGACCGCTTTACCATTCATAACCTCGAACTCCTCGGCGGGCAGACGGCAGAGAGCAAGACGCTCTACGATGTCCTCGACCATACCATTTCGCCGATGGGCGGACGCCTGCTGCACCGCTGGATCGCCCTTCCGCTCAAGGATGTGCGTCCGATACGCAACCGCCAGTCGGTGGTGGAGTATTTTTTCCGCCACCCCGACGAGCGCGACCTGCTACGGGAGCAGATCGGGCAGATACAGGATATGGAACGCATCGTGAGCAAGGTCGCTACGGGGCGCATCGCTCCGCGCGAGATGGTGCAACTCGCCACCGCCCTGCGTGCGCTGGTCGCTATCCGTGAGGTGTGCCTCGGAGCGGACGACAACTCGTACCTGCATCTCCTCGGCGAGCAGACAGACCTCTGCACCGAGATGCGCGAGCGTATAGAGCGACAGATACAGCCCAATCCGCCCGCTGTGCAAGGGCGACCGAACGTGATTGCCAACGGTGTGGACAGCGAACTTGATTCGCTGCGCGACATACACACCAACGGCAAGGACTACCTGCTCCGTATCCAGCAGCGCGAGGCGGAAAAGACGGGTATCCAAAGCCTGAAAATAGGGTACAACAACGTCTTCGGCTATTACCTGGAGGTGCGCAATACCTACAAAGACCTGGTGCCTCAGGAGTGGATCCGCAAGCAGACCCTCGTCAATGCCGAGCGGTATATCACAGAAGAACTCAAGCAATACGAAGAGACTATTCTCTCTGCCGAAGAGAAAATACAGATTATCGAGAACCGCCTCTATCAGGAACTGATGCTGGCATTGAGCGGGTTTGTGCCGCAGATGCAGACCGATGCCAATGTGGTGGCGCAACTCGACTGCCTGCTCAGTTTTGCCACGGCTGCATCGGAAAACAAGTACATCTGCCCCGATGTGAACGATAGTTTGGTGATTGATATTCGTCAGGGGCGACACCCTGTGATCGAGCAACAATTGCCCGCCGGCGAACAATACGTGGCAAACGATGTCCTGCTTGACAACAACGGGCAGCAGATCATCATTATCACGGGTCCGAACATGGCTGGTAAATCCGCTCTCCTGCGCCAGACGGCGCTGATCGTACTGATGGCGCAAATAGGCAGTTTCGTCCCCGCCGAGAGTGCATCAATCGGTATCGTGGACAAGATTTTCACCCGTGTCGGTGCCAGCGACAATATCTCTATGGGCGAGAGTACGTTTATGGTGGAGATGAACGAGGCGGCAAGCATATTGAACAACCTCAGCGAGCGGAGCCTTGTCCTCTTCGACGAACTCGGGCGCGGCACCAGCACCTACGACGGTATCAGTATAGCATGGGCTATCGTGGAGTATATCCACGAGCAGCGCGGGCATGCCAAGACACTTTTTGCCACCCACTACCACGAACTCAACGAGATGGAGAAATCGTTCTCGCGCATACGCAACTATAATGTCTCCGTGCGCGAGGTGAACGGCAAAGTGATCTTCCTGCGCAAACTCGTCCGAGGCGGATCTGAACACAGTTTCGGTATCCATGTGGCGAAACTGGCGGGTATGCCCGAGAGTATCATTATCCGTGCCAACGAGATTTTGCACGAACTGGAAGGAAACAGCAGTGCCGTATCGGGCAAAACCGACCATACCGGTGGCGATGCTGTCGTTTCTTCTGTTTTGGCAGAAAGCAACCATCTCCGCCAAAACATCAAGAAAGTAGGCAGCGGCAAAGCCACGGTGAATGCCCCCGAGGGTATGCAACTCAGTTTCTTCCAATTGGACGACCCCGTTCTGGAGCAGATCCGCGACGAACTCACCCGTCTCGACATCAACAGTCTTACCCCCCTCGAAGCCCTCAACAAACTCAACGACATCAAGAAATTAGTGGGCGGCAAATAAAAAACACCATACAAAAAAACACGGCAAGGAAATTTCCATACCGTGTTTTTTTGTATAATATATGCTAAACGATATATTAGAAATTGTATGCTAATCCTACACCGTTTTTGCTTGTTTGGATACTCCAATAGGGGTGCACTTGCGCCGTGGTGCAAGCCACATTATAGACATCCACACTATTGTGCATCTTTGCATAGCCGACAGCAATAGTCGGAATAGAGGCTACGATACTGAATGCACCTACACAATAAACAGCAGTCAAACCCAAAGCGGTATGCATCTTGACATCTGCTTCAGCATAACCGTAATCGCTATCTATCGTACTGCCTGCTGTGGCAATCAAACCGATTAGTCCGCCTAATTCAAATCCTGCACCGATACCGAGCAAGCACCAACCGGCAGTAGCAGTCTTGTAACCGCTGTTGGCTTTCTGCCACGCTGCGGGGCAGTTGGTTTCCAGAAAACGGATATAGGCTTTCTTGTCCATTACCTGATTGCCCAGGAAATAGGTATTCCCGCTGCGGGTCAGTGCTTTCTGGTAATCCGTGCGAGTGGACGGATCGTTCTTGTTGACCGTTAGCTGATAGACCACATTCTCTTTCTCTTGCGGCACCTGTGCAAAACCTGCTACCGTTGATATCAACAGCACCACTACAAATAATGCTTTCTTCATACTTGTTTTGTGTTTAAGGGTTGAACAATATAAAGTCTTTAAGGTCTACGGACAACTTAATGATTATCGCAGTTTAGCCCCGAACTTCTCCTCAAAGGTCTTTTGCAAGCGTTGCATGATAGCTTCTATCTGCTTGTCTTTGAGCGTATTATCCGGATCTTGCAAAATAAACGAAAGTGCATACGATTTCTTGCCGTCCTCAAGGTTCTTGCCCTCATAGACATCGAACAGATATACATTCTTGAGCAATTTGCGCTCGGTCTCAAACGCCGCCCGTGCGAGGTCTGCAAACTCCACCTGCTTGTCCACAAGCAGGGCAAAGTCGCGTTTCACCTCGGGGAACTTCGGCAGGTCGTTGATAACGGGCTTGTACTGCTTGTTCTGACGCAGGAGTTGCTTCCAGTCGAGGTCGGCAAAGAATACCGCCTCATCAATATCGAACTGTTTGGCGAGTTTCTTGTCCACAATCGCCAGTCGTCCCAACTCCTTGCCGTTCTGCGCCTTGAGTATCAATCCGTCGGAAAACAACTCGTTGCTGAACGCCTCCATAGTGCAATGCGCCACATCCACCCCCATACGGGTCAGCACACCATTTACATACGCATGGAGCATATAGAACGTGGTCTTCTCGCCTTTGTTGATCCACGACTGCTGCGTCTTGTTACCCGTCAGCCAGAGTGCCAAATGCGGTTCCTCGCTGTACTCTACAAGCGCATTCTCGGGGTTATGCTCGCGTGCGGCGGGGTTGGCGTGATAGTGGTAGCAGTTGCCGAACTCGTAGAATTTCAGGTCGGCATTCTTGCGGTTGACATTGCGCTGGATACTCTCCAAACCGCCGAACAGCAGTGTCTGGCGCATCACGCCGAGATCCTGGCTCAGCGGGTTCTTGATCTTCACGCACTCGCCCAACGGATAGGTCTGCAACGGCTCGTAGTATGCCACTTTGGTCAGCGAGTTATTCAGTATCTCATAGAAACCCTGCGCGGTCAGTTGCTCCGATATGCGGGTCTGCAACTTCTGCGGGTTGGGTTTCGGGCTGTAACTGAGGTTCGTATTTACTTTCTCGGGAAACTCCACATTGTTGTATCCGTAGATACGCAGAATATCCTCCACCACGTCGCACTCGCGCTGTACGTCCACACGGTAGCGCGGCACGGTGATATGCCAGTCGTCGCCCTCTTTGCTGACGATCTCCATCTCCAAACCGCGAAGAATAGTCTCTATCGTATGTTCACCTATCGCCTTACCAATCAGCGCGTTCACACGCGGGATATTGATCGTTACAGGGAACGGCTCGAAGCAGGTCTGCCCGTTGTCGCTCACCTCCATCGCCACCTCGCCGCCGGCTACCTCTTGGATGAGCAATGCGCAGCGTTTCAGTATATACAGGGTGTTGTTCGGGTCGCAACCGCGCTCGTAGCGGAACGATGCGTCGGTCTGCAACTGGTGGCGGCGCGAGGTCTTGCGGATACAAACAGGGTTGAAATAGGCACTCTCGAGAAAGACGTTTTTCGTCTCGTCGGTGATACCCGAATTCAGTCCGCCGAACACACCCGCCATCGTCATCGGCTCCTCGGCGTTGCAGATCATCAGGTCGGCAGCCGAGAGCGTACGCTCTATGCCGTCCAAGGTGGTGAATTTCTCGCCTTCGTGCGCCTTGCGTACGATTACGCGGTGTCCTTTTATCTTGTCTGCATCAAACGAGTGGAGCGCCTGCCCCATCTCATGCAGCACAAAATTCGTTACGTCCACCACGTTGTTTATCGGGCGCAAACCGATGGTCGTCAAGGCTTTCTTGAGCCAGTCGGGCGACTCTTTGATGGTTACGCCCTGTATGCTCACGCCCGTATAGCGGGGGCAGTCCTCGGTATCTTCAACCGTAATCCCGATAGGCAGGTTGTGGTTTTGTACGGCAAAAGCGTCCACACTCGGGCGGGTGAGAGCCACGTTCTGCCCGTGTGCCAGATAATACGCATAGAGGTCGCGTGCCACGCCGTAGTGGCTGATAGCGTCCGAGCGGTTCGGGGTAATATCCACCTCAATCAGCGTGTCGTCCTCCACGTGGTAGTACTCCTTGGCGGGCATGCCGACGGGTGTTTCTGCAGGCAACACGATGATACCCGCATGGTCGCTGCCTACGCCTATCTCGTCCTCTGCGCAAAGCATACCAAGCGACTCCTCGCCACGTATCTTGCCGCGTTTGATCGTAAAATGCTCATCGCCGTCGTACAATACCGTGCCGATCGTAGCAACCACCACTTTCTGCCCGGCAGCCACATTCGGCGCCCCGCAAACGATATGCAGCGTATGCCGTCCCTGTCCGTCGGTAACAGCGCCCTGTGCCTCTGCTGCACCGATGTTCACCTCCGTGATATGCAGGTGGTCGGAGTTGGGGTGCGGCACACAAGTCAGCACCTCGCCGATTACCAGTCCTTCCAAACCGCCTTTGATAGTCTGTACTTTCTCTACGGTTCCGACCTCCAAACCGATGGACGTCAGTATCTTTGCCACTGTCTCCGCATCGTCGGTCAAGGCGATGTAGCGTTTGAGCCAATTATACGATATATTCATAGTGCAATCTTTTAATAGTCTTTTTCAGTCCGCAAAGTTACAAAAAAAAATGCAGATACACAATTAACTTGCCAATTAACAATTAATAATTAACAATTAATATGCATAGCATGCAGAAACAAGGCTGCATAAAGTGTATATAGAAGCCTATCTCGTTGCCGTCTCGTTGCCGTAAATGCTATACGGAAGCACAAAAATACATAAAGTGTATATTCGGAAGATTTTTGGGGTGTAAGTTTACGTTTTTGCTCAACGGTTCGTGCCTGTTTATTCCGACATTGTGGGGATAAAGTCTTTAGAGTCTTTAAGGACATTAAGGTCGTTAAAGACTTTTCAATAAAAAAAAATCAGAACGGTTCGGCGTAGGTGCAGCCCTCGCGCCAGCGGGAGCAGCCGTAGCGGGTATTACCGCGGATGACCACGCCCTGACGGCAGACAGGACAGAGCATACCCGCTTTGTTGGCTTTCACGTCGCGCACCACATCGGCGGTCATCGTCTTCAGTTCGTCCAAAAACTGCTGCGCCGTATATTCGCCGCGCTCTATCTCGCGCAGTTTCTTCTCCCAGCGTCCTGTCAGTTCCGCCGACTTCAGCAACGGCGAAATGATAGTGTGTATCAGGTCGATCCCCAACAGTGTGGCACGAATGGATTTGCCCTGCTTGACGATATATTTCCGCTGGTAGAGTTTCTCGATGATTGCCGCGCGGGTGGAAGGCCGCCCGATACCGTTCTCTTTCATCGCATCGCGCAGTTCCTCATTATCCACCGTCTTGCCCGCCGTCTCCATTGCCCGAAGAAGTGTTGCTTCGGTATAGTACTTCGGCGGTGTGGTGGTTTTCTCCTGCAGTTGCGGCATATGTTCCCCACTCTCCCCTTTTACAAAGGCAGGAAGGGTCTTGCTCTCGGCATTGTTCTCGGGAACGTTATCGCCACTGTCCCCCTCCTTGAGGGGGTCGGGGGAGTTGGAACCGGTATAAATCTCTCTCCAACCCTGCTTCAGTATTTGCCTGCCGGTTACCTTGAAAACCACCTTTTTCAAGTCGTCATTCTCAGCAACACCTGTGCGGGGAACCTCCGCCAGCACCGTGGTGTTACTCACCTCGCAGTCGGGATAGAAAACACCGATAAAACGCAATGCCACCAGATCGAACACCTTGCGTTAGTCGGCAGTCAGTGCATCGGGGCGCTGACCGGTAGGGATAATCGCATGGTGGTCGGTAACTTTCTTGTTATCAAATACTTTTTTTGATTTTGGCAATGAGTCTGCGCTTTTCTTGCCATCGGCTTTCAAACCGAGCAAAGGCGTTGCTTGCGGATAGAAATCCTTGATACCCGCCAGCGTAGCGGGTATCTTCGGATAGATGTCATCGCTCAGATAGGTGGTATCCACACGCGGATAAGTGGTGATTCGCTTCTCGTAGAGCGACTGAATAAGTTTCAGTGTCTGGTCGGCAGAAAAAGCATACTTCTTGTTGCACTCCACCTGCAGGCTTGTCAGATCAAAAAGTTTGGGAGCCGACTCCGTGCCTTTCTTTTTCTCAACCGATGTGATTGTCAGCGGGCTATTTTTGACAGACTCCACCAATGCCTGCCCCTGCTTGAGGGAGGTAATGGCATATTCGTCCTCCTCGGCGGGCAGTTGCGCCGAAAAAAGCGTGTTGCGATAGGTAGTCTTCAGTTCCCAGTACGTCTTCGGCACAAAGTTCTCTATCTCGGCTTGCCGCTTGACTACCAAAGCCAGCGTGGGCGTCTGCACACGCCCGATGGACAGCACTTGCCGGTCTTTCCCCACTCCTTTCGCATAGCGGATGGTATAGGCACGCGTGGCGTTCATACCGAGCAGCCAGTCGCCGATGGCACGCATCAGCCCCGCCTCGTAGAGGTGCTGGTATTCCGACTGGTCTTTCAGTTTTCTGAAACCCTCTGCGATCGCCTCTTCGGTCAGCGAACTGACCCACAGACGCTTCACGGGTATCTTACAGCCCGCCTTCTGATACACCCAGCGTTGTATCAGTTCTCCCTCCTGCCCGGCATCGCCGCAGTTGATCACCTCGTCGGCTTGGGCTATAAGCGATTTGATCACATTGAATTGCTTGTGTACCCCCTCGTCGCCGTTCACCTTGATACTGAAACGCTGCGGAATCATCGGGAGCGAACTGAGATTCCAGTTCTTCCATTGGTCGGTATATTCCTGCGGGTCGAGCAACGCGCAGAGGTGCCCGAAAGTCCATGTAACGCAATAGCCGTTGCCCTCGAAATAGCCGTCACGGCGTTGGGTTGCCCCCAGCACCTTCGCTATATACTGCCCCACAGAGGGTTTCTCCGCTACACAAACTATCATATTTACAAGACCGCTGCTGTTAGAGGTTAGAAATTAGACCGCTACGCTGTTAGAGGTTAGACAACAAGCTGCGACCGGTTAGAATTATTTCTTGGTGCTGCCATAACCGTAGCCGTAACCATAGCCGTAGCCGTACCCCGCTTTGGCGTTCTTTACGCCATTGAACACGCAGGCAATGTTCTTCAGCCGTTTCTGTTCGGCTATCTGGTTGATAAAATCGGTCATCTCGCACGGGGTATAGTTGGCGCGGCTCACAAACAGCGTCATATCCGCTATGCGGTCGAGCAGGAAAGTATCGCTTACCATTGCCACCGGCGCCGTATCCACGATGATATAATCGTATCGCTTGCGCAATTCGGCAAAAAGCATATCCAGACGCTCCGTCTGCAGCAACTCGGCGGGGTTGGGCGGAATCACACCGGCGGGGATAATATCCAGGTTCTTATGCGTTCCGGAAGGCTGTATGGTATCATCCACCGTAAACGAATCGTCAGACAGATAACTCGTCAGACACCCTTTGTTGCCCAGGCCGAAGTACTTTGCCAGCATCGGCTTGCGTATATCCAAACCTACCAGCACCACTTTCTTGTCAAGCAGCGCCAGCGACAAGGCTATATTGGTAGCGATATACGACTTTCCCTCGCCGTTGATACACGAGGTAACCAGTATCACGGGGTGTTGCACATCGGCGGGCAGCATAAAACGCAGATTGGTACGCAGCAGACGGAACAACTCCGCAGAAACGGTCGATTCGCCCTCGTTGATGGCAATATGTTTCCCGCGGGAGTTCTCCACAATCTGCCCTGCGATAGCCGTATGCACCAGACTCTCATACTCTTTGGTATCGCGGATCTTGTCATTGAACAAACTCCATATATACAATATACCCGCGGGAATACCCAAGCCGAGAATGATACACAACAGCAGCACCATCTTGCGTTTGGGCTGCGCACTGCCGGTATCCACTTTCGGCGTATCCACTATCTTGGCGGGTGTTGCCGTAGCAGCAAGCATCAGGGCATTCTCCTCGCGTTTCTGGTAGAGGAACAGATAAATCTCTTCTTTGAGTTCCTGCTGGCGCTTGATCTGCACATACTGCCGCTCTTGGTTGGGCACTGATTTGATACGGGCGTTGAACCGGCTGTCCCGTTGGCGCAAGCCGTCGCGGGTAATCGTCAGGCTCTCGCGCACCGATGCGATACTGGCTACGATATTCTGCCGCATGGAAAGCAACTGGTCATTGAGTTGCTCCACAACAGGGTTGTTTTCGGTAGCCGTACGGAGCACACGCATACGCTGCAGCAGCAGTGTGTTATACTCACTGATAAAAGAGGTCAGCGAGGCATCGGTGATACCTATATTGGCGGGAATCAGACTGAAACGTTTGGTATCGTCCTTCAGAAAATCCTCGATATAGTTCACCAAGTTGAGTTGTGTCTCCACATCCGCCAGTTCCTTCTGCTCATCGCTGTTGGCTTGCAGGAATATCTTTGCCTCTTCCGACAGGTCGGTCAGGTTGTTCTTCGTCTTATATGCAGCCACAGCCTCCTCGGCATCGCTCAGTTCACGCGAGATGATCGCCAGCCGTTCTTCAATAAACGCCGCCGTATTGGTCGCGATAATGTTCTTGTCCACTACGGTATTGAGATTGTACTGCTCTATCAACTTGTTGAGCAATGCCACATCGCGCCCCGGCATATCCGACGTGGTGGTCAGATTGATGATGTTCGATTCTTTCTTCTCCAGCGCGATACTTACCGCAGTCCGGTATTGGTCCACCACGGACGGCTTGGGAGTACAAACGGTGCGGTATTCCGTCCGATCCTCCTGTATAGGGCGGTTTTGGGTAACGCGTATCGTGCCGACACAAGTCTCTATCGGCTCTTTCAGGTCTGCCACCCGGGTGGTTGACCTATGCCACCTCCCTTGTCTCACCTTGATCCTATACCCGTTGTCCAGCACCTTGACTGTTACCTTATAACTGCCTCGCTTGGCGGCTTTCTTGGTAATTTCCACCGGCTCTACGGTAAAAGTATGATTCGGATACTCACCGATCCAGCGCATTCCGTCTTTCACATAATAGGTATTCCACAGGTCCAAGGCGTCCAAAGCCTGGTGCATCAGGTCGCGCGACTGAAGCACCACCACCTCATCGCTTGCCGCACCGTTATTGCCCAGCCCCAGCATACTGAGGGATTCCAGTTGCCCCGTCAGACTCTCATCACCTTTCTGCCGCAGCATAATTGACCCCTGTGTAGTCAGTTTTGGGGTTGTACCCACTATATATAATACGCCCGCGCAGCAGCAGAGTACCACCCCGACTGCGAACCACCACCAATGTGCCAGCACATCGCGGCAGATCTTCCGGACATCTATTTCGTTGTTGTTTGTTTCCTGTGCCATAATTCAATGCGTAATGCGTAATTCATAATTCATAATTCATAATTCATAATTCATAATTCATAATTACTTTGCAGCATTAACCACGGTAACAATCACCGTGGCGGCACTCGCAACGGTACTTACCATACTCAGCCACAAACCGATATTCTGACTGCTGATAGCACGCACCTTGTTCGGCGAGACATATATCACATCGTTCTGCTGCAAATAGTAGTAAGGAGACGTAAACAATTCGTCCGAATTCAGGTTCAGACGATGGAACTCCAGTTTGCCGTTGGTCTCACGGGTTATCAGGACATTGTCCCGTTTGCCGTAGATCGACAGGTCGCCGGCGGCTCCCAAAGCGTCCAGCAATGTCATACGCCCGTTGGGCATTGTATACTGCCCTGGACGGTTCACCTCACCCATTACCGTTACTTTGGCATTGATCAGTTGTACAATCACCATCGGATTCACAATCTGTGCGGAGAGTTTTTCCTCCAAAAGGTTGACCACCTCGGTCGTTTTCAGTCCGAGCACGGAAATCTTGCCCAATACGGGAAATTCTATTTTACCGTCCGCACCTACGGTATAGTACTGCAGACTGGGCGTGGTGGTCAACTGGCTGGTTCCCGGATTGGCAAAAACCACCGTCGGCAGATTGTAAGGCACCACCGCCTCCTGATCAAGCGCAGATACGGTAATGGAAAGCGCATCGCCCGCCTTGATAATCGGGTCAATCTGCGCCTCAAACACTTTGTTCACACTGTCTGCCGTCGCGGTATCCACCTCGCGGAAATAGGTCATTTGCTTTTGCGTAACACAACTGCTAAACGCTGCAGCCGCCAATAAAAGCACTAACAATCGGGATGTTTTTCTCATAAGAAAGCCTTAAACTGAAAAGTATTGTAATTAGTTAAAAAGTGCGCAAAGTTACAACAATTTTCTGACATAAGCAAACCGCCCGCATAATTCGCCCTGAATATACAGAATATGCAAAACCATACCTCATAATACCGATTACGTAGAAAAGACGTAGAAAGGACGTAGAAAGAATTGGAGTTTATAAGGTCTGTAAGCCGCTGTCTATACTGAATATACATTATTTTTTCTGCACACTCTGCATAAACTTGAACAAAGTGCCGGATAAAAAACGACATCGAAAACAAGACGACATTTGGCAGTTTCATTTTTTTGTCGTAACTTTGCAGCCGATTTTGCGCAGAGTCTCTGGCGATTGAAGTAGGAGGCTGCCGGAAGGATACAAATCCGCAGGCGGGCAGACACCGAATAGTAGTGCATACTCTGTGCCGTAACCATTTAATTATCAAACAAAAATGGATCTGATTAAGATTGCCGAACAGGCATTCGCCGGTGAGAAAAAAGAGTTTCCGGCATTCAAAGCCGGTGACCAAATCACCGTGGCTTATCGTATCAAAGAGGGTAACAAGGAGCGTGTTCAGGAGTTCCGTGGCGATGTAATCGCTATCCACGGCAGCGAGGACAAAAAACGCTTCACCGTCCGCAAGATGTCGGGCAACGTGGGCGTAGAGCGTATCTTCCCTATGGACAGTCCTTTCATCGAGAGCATTGTTATCAACAAGTACGGTAAGGTTCGTCGCTCGAAGATCTACTACCTCCGCAACCTCACAGGTAAGAAGGCTCGTATTCAAGAACGCCGAGTTAAGTAAGAAAAAGAAAGAGCCGCAAGGCTCTTTTCTTTTTTTTAGGACCTCCCCTTCCCTCCTTCAGAGGAGGGGAACGCTAATCCATTCATCATTCTTCATTCATAATTCATAATTAAACAGAAACTTGTTTCAGTTAGAGAGTGCATATAAGCCTACGGGCGATCAGCCGCAAGCGATAGAGTCGCTTGTGAGCGGTGTGCGTGCGGGAGCACCCGCACAAGTGCTGCTCGGCGTCACGGGCAGCGGCAAGACGTTTACCATAGCCAATGTCATCAGCCAACTCAACCGCCCGACGCTCATTATGAGCCACAACAAGACTCTTGCGGCACAGTTGTACTCGGAGATGAAAGCATTTTTCCCGCACAACGCCGTAGAGTATTTCGTTTCCTATTACGATTACTATCAACCCGAGGCGTATATTCCCTCCACCGACACCTATATAGACAAGGACCTGAGCATCAACGAGGAGATTGACCGCCTGCGGCTGTCTGCCGTGGCGGCACTGTTGAGCGGACGGAAAGATGTGATTGTCGTCTCGTCGGTCAGTTGTATCTATGGTCTCGGTTCCCCGCAGGATTTTACGCAGAACTGTATCTCGCTCCGCCGCGGGGAGATACTGCCGATGGATACGTTCCTCAAGCAGTTGGTGGCAGCGCAGTATATCCGCAATGATATAGAGTTAGCCCGCGGGCGTTTCCGCGTCAAGGGCGACACGGTGGACATAGCCCTTGCGTATGCCGATTATATCGTGCGCATCGAGTTCTTCGGCAACGAGGTGGACGCTATCTCGACGGTTGATCCGGTGAACAACAGTCTGCTGGAGGAGTTTGACCACTACAACATATCGCCCGCCACCATCTTCTGCACCAGCAAAGAGCATATCGAGGCGGCAATGTCGCAAATCAAACTGGATCTGGCAAACCAAGTGAACTATTTCCAAGAGATAGGCGAACCGCTCTATGCCAAGCGCATCGAGGAGCGTGTAAAATACGATCTGGAGATGATACAGGAACTCGGCTACTGCTCGGGTGTGGAGAACTACAGCCGCTATTTCGACGGACGCGAAGCGGGCAGTCCGCCGTATTGTCTGCTGGACTATTTCCCGAAAGACATGCTGCTTGTGATCGACGAAAGCCACGTTACCGTGCCGCAGATACGCGGTATGTACGGCGGCGACAAGTCGCGCAAAGACAACCTGGTAAACTACGGTTTCCGCCTGCCCGCCGCCCGCGACAACCGACCGCTGACTTTTGACGAGTTCGAAGCCAAGACCGGTCAGACGATATACGTATCAGCCACGCCCGACGAATACGAATTGCAGCGTTCCGAGGGCGTGGTCATCGACCAGGTCATCCGACCGACGGGCTTGCTTGACCCCGAGATAGAGGTGCGCCCGACCGAGCACCAGGTGGACGACCTGATGGAGGAGATACAGCAGCGTATCAGCCGCGACGAGCGCATACTGGTGACAACGCTCACCAAGCGTATGACGGAGGAGTTGGACGACTACCTGCGCCGCTACGGCATCCGCTCCGCCTATATCCACTCCGACATTGATACCATCGAGCGGGTGAAGATCATGGAAGACCTGCGCAAAGGGCTGTACGATGTGCTGGTGGGCGTAAACCTGCTGCGCGAGGGGCTCGACCTGCCCGAGGTGAGCCTGGTGGCGATACTTGATGCCGACAAGCAGGGTTTCCTGCGCGACAAGCGCAGCCTGACGCAGACGGTGGGGCGTGCCGCCCGCAACGTGAACGGCAAGGCTATTATGTACGGCGATACGATTACGGGGGCTATGCAGGCAACCATAGACGAGACCAACCGCCGCCGGCGTATCCAGATGGCATACAACGAGGCACACCATATCACGCCTACGGCAATAAAGAAAGAAATCAACACCTCGGCATTGGCATCGCTCTACAAAGACCCCGAAGCAGAGAAAGAGCGGGTAGAAAAGGCGATACGCGAGTCGTGGAAAACGGCTGACTGGCAGAAAATGGACAAGAAAGCCCTCACGAAAGCCATTGAGCAGAAACGCCGCGCTATGCTTGCCGCTGCCAAAGACCTTGATTTCGACAACGCTGCCCGTCTCCGCGATGAGATGCTCGCTATGGAGAACCGCATGGACGCTATCGGATAGTAGTTGTATCCACAGCCGAAATTCTGCAAACAAAAAAAATCCTGCTTGAATAATTCAAACAGGATTTTTTGTATGAGCCTTTCGATCTTTGCTTATTTCGAGATAGCACCGCTCGGACAAACATCTGCGCAGGTACCGCACTCGGTGCAGATATCCGGATCAATCGAATAGTGTTCGCCTTCAGAGATTGCGCCCATAGGGCATTCATCTTTACATGTACCGCATGCAATGCAGTCGTCAGAAATTACGTAAGCCATAATTGTATTTAAGTTATATGAGTTTATAAAGTTATTATTCCGCACAAAGCCTTTGCTGTCTCTTTTGCAAACCGGAGTTGGCAAAAACCGAATTGCGGTGCAAAGGTACGACAAAAAAATCAATATACCAAGAAATAGGGATATATTTTTGCAGAAAATACGTTTTGCGCTATTTCTTTGCTTGCCGGAGAGCCGCCATCAGTTGTTGGTTAGGAGTGGTGGAACCGTTGTCAACCAGCCCCTTGCGTTTGGCAAACGTTGTCCAATCCTTGGCAGAATGGTCATCGGTAAGCGGCAAGCCCAACTGAAGGAAATGGCAGTAGGCAATACCCAAAGCGTCGGTGGCGTCCAGTTTCTTTGGCATCTGGTCTGCAGGGATATGCAGGAAACGCTGCAGCATACCCGCCACCTGCTCCTTGCTCGAATGACCGTTGCCCGTAATCGCCATCTTGATTTTCATGGGCGAGTACTCATTTATAGGGATGTCACGGCTCAAAGCCGCAGCAATCGCCACCCCCTGCGCATGCACAATCTTAATCATTGTCTGCGGGTTCTTGTCCACAAACTGCGTCTCTATGGCAAGTTCCGTAGGCTTATATTGGTCTATCAGTTCCTGCAAGAAAAAGAACTCTTTCTGCAAACGGGCATATTGCCCGTCTAATTTATGCACATCCAATACACCGAAATCTACCAACTGCACCCGCTGCCCCGCACTATCCAGCAGAGCATACCCCATAAAGAGCGTACCCGGGTCAATACCCAGAATGCGATGTTGTTTTACCAAGCGGTCTTGCATTGCGTGTGCTAATCTTTATGGAGCATATAATTAAAACGTTAATTATCGTGTAATCAGACGTTAATTCCTCTTTTTCATTCCTGCGGTTTGGAGTCGTCATCGCGTTCGCGGGTACGGATTGCACCGCGAATGATAATCAGGAAAGCACCCGCTATCAGTACATAGTTGGCATACGGCTGTACTTTGCAGACACTCAAGATTGCCCCTATCAAAAGGACGATCATTCCGCTGATAAGAAAGATATTGGATTTTTTCATACTAAACCTAAGTCATTGTGCATTATGCATTGTGCATTATTCTACAAGATATACATCCTCGTTGGCTGCGTGCATATAATAATGTTCACGCGCGTACCGCTCCAGACTGTCGGAATTTTGCAGCATATTGATTCCCTGTTGTGCAGACCGGATACCCTCGCGATACATATCGCGCTGCTGCTCCAGTTGGCGTATTTCCCGCCCGCGGCGGATCGTATGAATAAGGCTCTGGTCGCCCGCAAAGAGCATGATAAACAGGAATATCAGCACCGTAACGACATACTTGTTGAGCAGATACTTCTTGATACGTATCCACCATAATGCCCAATCAAATTCGTGTTTGCTTTCTTCCATATTGCCCGCCTATTTGCCTGCAAAGGTACATCTTTTTTACGACATACACAAACACCCGACAAAAACAGCATATCAACCGTGTATGTACCGTAGTTGACAGCATAAAAACAGGGCGCGCATCGCTGCGCACCCTGTTCACTACAATTATATATAAATCAAACTAATACTTTATTCAATGCGTAATGCATAATGCACAATGTTACTTGTTAACCGGACAGCCTTGGGCGGTGTAGAGATGCCCTGCGTGCTCTATATAGAGGATACCGTTTCGGATGAACTTGCGGGCAGCGGGTTGCTCCGCGGTGGTATTCATAATAGCCGTACCTACTTCGTACACCTTGTCAGCCGTTACCACCAGGTAGTAGTCGCGGGCTTCGGTAACAGTGAAATCCGGGGTCTGCTTGCCGTTGTTGCCGTTGTTGAAGATAAGGTTATAGGAACCCGCTTCGGTGATGTCATAGGGGAATACCTTGTAGGTAACGCCCTCCATCTCGGTGGTATTGATTGGATAGACACCGGGCCATTTGCCATAGAGTTCGCTTGTTCCCCACGTATAGAGTGCGAGGGACTCCCAGCCCGTTTGGTCGTCGGCATAGATATAGTAGGAGGCTTCGGGTATCTCGGCTTCGAGGACGGTCATAGACACATTGTCGATAGCATATCCCGGTGCGCCGGCGCAGTTGTCGCCCGAAGTAACGGAGATGTTCCATGCAAGATAGAGGTCGGTGCCGGCAGTGAAGACGACATCCAGTGTATCCTGCACAGTGGTGGTACTCATCGGCACAACAGCGGCTCCGTCGGTATTGGCATCAGGTTGGTACGATGTTTTGAACTTGTCGCCCGCACTCTTCCACGTATTGCCGTTGGTGGAATAATAGAGTTGGACGGTAAAACCCTTGTCGTTGTTACCATTGCGGTATTTCTCGATGTCGTAGGTCAGTTTGACGCCTTCGTAGTTGGTTTTGCCATTGTTGGTAAGGTGCGCCATCACATTGATACCGCGGGTACCGCCGGCAACGCCTGTGGTCAAACCGCCGATAGCACGGTCTATATTGCCCGTTGCACCAAAGTTCCACGTGCCGTTGTACGCGTTCTTCACCAACGACTGCCCACCGATATACATTGTGCTGTCGGCAGCCGTACCATACATACCTACCTGACGCGGACCGGTGGTGTTGCGCTCGATACGCCAGCCTTCGGGGAGACGGGTGCCTTTGAGAATACCGGTCTTGGCATCGGTGGAAGGATCCACTTCCGCCCCGCCGAGGGTGTTAAAGTCCTGGGTATAGACCATAGCCTCTTCATTGAAAGCAATAGCGGGATAGGTGATCACCTCCGTCTTGGCAGCACCGACCGACACGGTAGCGGTGTATTGTTTACCGTCGTACAGGACTTTTACCGTATGCTCACCTGCTGTGGTCAGCACAGTATCGCAGACGACAGCCAATGCACCGACAGATAGCCCGTCGGCATCCAACTGGTGTATCTCGAAATGTACGGAATGTTTGTGCTGATCAACGACTTGGGTGAAAGCGTTGTAGGTGTCGGCTGCATAGGTGCGCATAGCGGCAGCCTCGTCGGCAGTGAGCGTAGAAGGTGCCCACGCAACAGTGGCAGGCGATACACCGAAGATGGTGGCGTACTCGAGACAGCAAGCCATATAGGTGGCGTTCTGCTTGGGGTGGCGGTCGTCTTTGAACCAGTTTTGGAGAATAGTAGCGTCTTTCTCATACGCCTGTTCGTAGGCTACGCCCACTGGGCAGAGTACGACACCGAACTCTTGTGCCACAGCGCGATATTTAGCCAGCATATCCGCATTATCCGCCTTGAAATCCGCTGCAGTGTTGTACGCCCAGTTGACAGGCAGAATAATGACGGCATTGGGATTGGGGCAGTTAGTGCGGATATACTCCACCCAGGCTTTTACGCTGCTGCGGAAACCGCTGAAGTTGGTACGCGGTCTGGCAGTCTGCTCCTGAAGAATGATATGTGTCCACGCCTGTGTACGCACCAGCATACGCGCTGACGGAGTACCGGCAGAGGTCAGTCCTTCGCCCTCATCGTAGTGGTATTGGAGCGACTTACCGAGATTGGTATGGGCTGTCCACGTGGCGTTCTTGCCCTCGGCGGCTGCCATTTGGTTGAACATATCGTCCTGCCACTCGTTCTCGTAGTGGATAAGCGAGTTGTTCATCGACAGCACTTTGACCTCGGCGGGCTGCTCGGTAAGGAGCGTGGTGTAGGACGGATAGAGTGCGATGCCACCCAAGACGGGATCAGGGATAGAGTCTTTGTGGGTTATCTCGCGTACGCCTGTAACCGTATCCACAACAAGGTAGATGTCACGGTTGAGAGTGTAGGCAAAGTCTTTGAGTTGCTTTCCTGCACCGTTGTTATTAAAGATAAGGCTTTCGGACTTGCCGGTATTGGCAGCCCCCATATCGAAGTACTTGTATTCGATACCTTTGACGGTCTGGGTACCAGTAACCTGCATACCGGGCCATACACCGTTCAGGCTATTGACATCGCCCCACATATAGAGGGCCATAGCGTCCCACCCCGTTTGGTCGAGAACAAAGACGGCATAACCATCGTGCTTCACCTCGTCAGCGCGAGGCGCAGCGGTAGCAGTGCTCCAACTGAAAGAGAGCAGTGCCAAAGCAAAAAGAAAGAGTTTTTTCATGTTTATTTAGAGTAAATTATATATTCGTAGGGTTGGAGGGATTGCGACTTGGGCGAATAGAGTTGTTCGCCGGTAAGGGCATTGGTGTACTTGTTGCGCTGCCAACGCATAGGAAGGGTTATTTCCTGCGCCGCATCGGTGGTATTGACAATCACCAGAATCTCCTTGCTTCCTTGCGTGCGGGCAAACATCGCCACATGGTCGGTGGAGTAGTCGGTAAGGGCTCCGTAGCGTGCCTCGGCAGTTGTGGTATAGGCTTTGAGCAAAGCGGTATAGGCTTGGCGGGTAGCGTTGTCCGAGAACGACAGAATGTTGTAGTCGAAGAAATTGATCTTGTCCATATTGCCAATCTCCTGCGAGGAGTAGATCATAGGTACCCCGCCGAGGAAGAACGTGAGACACGCCGCCGAGAGTTGCCCCTGCGCATCGGTGTAGAACGTAGCGGGTGCATTTTCGGAAGAAGCATCGTGCGTAGTGGTATAGCGCAGGCGGTACTTACCCGATGGTGTGGAAGACATTTCCTTGCTGCTGATAGTGTAAAGCGTGCTTGTGGCTTTCTGCTTTTGGTAGAGTGACTGAATACCCGATAGGTAGTCCCAACTATAGAGCCAATCGAAGCCCGCATCGAAATAGGACACCTTGTGGGTCTCGGCAAGCATGATTGCCTCTGGTTTGATGTCGCGGACGGCATCGATTGCCGTTTGCCAGAAGGCGGTCGGCACACCGTGGGCATAGTCGCAACGGAAACCGTCGATGTCGGCTTCGCGTACCCAATAGAGCATAGCGTCCTGCATCGCATCGCAGACAGCGGACTTGGTATAGTCGAGCGGCACTACGTCGTTCCAGTTCTTCTCATCGTCCACGGGTGTGGTGTACCACTCGGGGTGGTCGATATACCATTGGTTATCCCATGCGGTGTGGTTGGCGACCCAGTCGAGAATAACGCGAATACCGCGTTTGTGGCACTCGCTGACCAACGACTGCAGGTCGGCAAGCGTACCGAAAGCAGGGTCGATAGCATAGTAGTCCTTTACGCAATAGGGTGAATTGACGGTCTTGACCGTACCGCGCGGATGGATGGGCATCAGCCAAAGGACATTGACCTGCATCTCTTGCAGTACAGGCAGGTACGCCTCAATAGCACGAAAGGCGTTCTGTTTGGCAAAAAGACGCTCGTTGCACTCGTAAACAACCGTAGTGTCGGCTTTGTGCAGACTCTCGACGGGGTCAGGCGTCGGAGTGGGCGTGTTCTCCCCTCCCTTGCACCCTGTGAGGCACAAGAAGAGGGAGAAAAGGGTTAACAGGGATTTATGCATAAGAGAGATAGAGAGACCTCCCCAACCCCTCCTTCAAAGGAGGGGCTCAGGGCAGGATGATTATTTTTGTGTTGCACCGGTGGGGGCTGCGTGGAAGTAGAAGACTGCATCCTTGGCGACGGTAACGGCAGCAGCGTCGTATTGCGCCTTGGTGGCTTCTTCTGTTTCGCAGGCGTTGTTGTTGAAGATAAGATTGAGGGTATTGCCTTCGGGGGCGGTGATATGGAATACGTAGTAGGTGATATCGTCTATTTCCTCGGTGGCGTCGCCGGACAGTCCGGGCCATGCACCGAATGCCTCGTAGTCATTGCCCCAACTATAGACGCTGAAGCAGTTCCAACCCGTGGCGTTCTCCACATAGACGGTGCAAGACACTTACTCTGCGGGTTCGGGCGTGGGTACAGGTTCTGCGTCCAAGCCCCGTGCGCCATTGGTGGTAAGAATGAGGAAGGTATCACGGTCGATAGTATAGGCTACGTCTTTCAACTGCGTGCCGTCATTGTTATTGAAGATCAGGTTTTCTGCTTTGCCGCGATTGGCTTCGCCCATATCGAAATACTTGTATTCCACGCCTTTGATCTTCTGCGTGCCGGTAACAGGCATACCCGGCCAAGCACCGTTGAGATTGTTCTCATCGCCCCACATATAGAGCATGAGTACGTCCCAGCCTGTAGAGTCAAGGACAAAGACCACAGGACCGTCATGTTCGATTTCGGGTTCATTACTGATTTCCTCCACGCCCTCGGCAGTAAGGCGGAGATAGAGGTCGCGGTCGATAGTGAAAGCAAAGTCGGACAACTGCGTACCGCCGCCGTTGTTGTTGAAGATGAGGTTTTCCGCTTTGCCGGTATTGGCGGCACCCATATCGAAGTATTTGTAAGTAACACCGTTGACAGTCTGCGTACCCGTAACCGCCATACCGGGCCAACCGCCGTTGAGGTCGTTGACATCGCCCCACATATAGAGCGTGAGGGCATCCCAACCGGTCTCGTCGAGAACAAAGACGGCGTATCCGTCGTGCTCAATCTCGGGTTGCTGTGCGGCACCACCCCATGCGGTAATACTTATCGTATAGCGGTTGCCGATTTCGCAACCTTCGAGGATATGCGGGACAGCGGGTTTCTCTATACCCTGCAACTTGCTGACAAAGAGGAATCCGTCAGCAAGCGTCTTGCCGTCTTTGAAGTCCTCAGGATAGAGGTAGATACCGTATTTGGCGTCCACTTTCTCGGCTTTCTGCAGGCAGAAGTCGGCATTGACGTAATTGACGGTATCCTGTCCGTTGAACGCACCGACCATATAGATCTGGTCTTTGGCGGAGGTACCGGCAGGGACGATGACCTCGAGGAGGATGGCATTCTCTTTGAGTTCGAACTGCGGTTTCTCGTGCTCAAACACGATCTCCTCTTTGCGGCAACCGGCAAAGAGCACCGGCAGTGCGAGCATAAGGCTCAAAAATATCTTTTTCATAATGGGTTTCACGTAGTTTATGTAGTTTACGTTGTTTACGTAGGGTATAGGCATTATGTGCAGAATCACATACGAATCACATACGAATCACATACACCTGCTATACACTTAATTCATAATTCGTCATTCATAATTCTTAATTATATGCGGGGTTTTGCACCAGACCGGGGTTGACGGAGAGGGCACTCTGCGGGAGAGGATACCACTCGTATTTGCGGTCGCGTTTGGCAGGGAAGACCTGTCCTGCATCGTCGGTAGCGCGTCCGAAGAACCACCACTGTCCCTGCGTGAACTGGTCGAAGCGGCGGAGGTCGGTGCGGCGGCGTCTGCCCTCGTTGAGGAACTCAACACCCCACTGGTGGAGCATCCACTGCTCGGGTGTCCATGAAGCGGCTTTGTCGGTCATAGCCCCTGCGCTTGCGAAATAGCGTTGGCGGACATGGTTGACGAGGTCTTTTGCACCGGCAAAATCGCCCGCCCGCATCTTGCACTCGGCGAGAGTGTAATAGACTTCCGCCCAGCGGAACTCAACCTCGGAGATGTCCTGGTAGTCGATGCCCGTGGCAGCACGGTACATCGGATATTTCATCAGGCGGTAGCCCGAGTTGGTCTGCCCCCAGCGCGGCGACTGGACGGTCTCGAGGGAGCGTCCGAGTTCGGAGGTAGTGCCTGCGAACTGCCCGACCTGGTCAATATAGACGAGAGGTTGTTGGTCGCGGTCGGCATCAGCGAGGACGGGTTCGCCCGTGGTGATGTTTTTGATTTCACCTTTGAGGAATATACCGCCGTTCCACTCGGTGTCGAAGGCATAACTCTGCTTGCGTATGTCGCCGTCCTCGAAACGCTCATAGACGGCACCGAGACGGTCGTTGTAGTTGCCTTCGAGGAAGCAGACGGGGTTGTCGGTTCCGCCGTACATCTTGCCGTCGGGATAGACTTTCTCGTTGCCCGAGTTGTCGTAGGACGGTGTGAGGCAGACGCAGTTCCATGCCGACTGGTTGATGGCGAAAATGTCAAGGAACTCGTTGTAGTTGTAGGGCAGGAAAGGCACGTTACGCATCCAGCCCGTGTTGAGTTGCCCCTGCTGCTCGGCGAAAGCGAAGACCACCTCGGGGCAGTCGGCGTTGTTGAGCGAGAAGATCTGACGGTAGTCGGAAACGATGTCATAGGTGCCGTAGTCGCCGTTAATGAGCGATTGTGCCAGCGTGGCGCAGTCGGTGTAATGGTCCTCGCCGATGAAGATCTGCGCATTGAGCAGCAGACGCATCTTGAGCATACGGTTCATAGCGGGGCTGACACGGTTGCCGCCTTTGTTTTGGAGATCGGCGAGCGACTCGTCCAACTCGGTGGCGATAAAATCGTACACTTTCTTGCAGCCCGTGTTGAAGTCGGCGTCGGCACTGCCCGGCACCTCGGAGGAGACGCTGACGCAGAGCGGGAGCGCACCGCCCCACAACTCGAAATTATTGTAGTACGCCCATGCACGGATAGTACGCACCTCGGCGATGTAACTGCGCACCGCCTCGTCGGTCATACCTATAGAAGAAGGGTCGATGGCTTGAAGGTCGGAGATGAGTTGGTTGCACATACCGATAGTGGTCCACGCGGACTCCCATGCCTGAAGGACAATCTTCGATTCGGACGTCCACGTATGCGACGAGAGAACGAATTTCAGTCCTTCGTCCCAGCCCCACTGACCGCCGTTCCACGTGCGCCACGCGATCTGGTCGGCAGAAAACTCCTGCAGGTAGTAGAAATACTCGCAGAAACCGTATGCCGCACGGGCATAGATAGCAGCGACCGCCCCTTTGACGCTGGACTCGTTCTGATAATAGATGTCGCGGTCGATATTGGAGTAGTTCTTCTCCGTCAGGTCGCAACCGCTCAAAGAAAGTATGCCGATGGCAAGAGCCAAAGAATAGATTATCTTTTTCATAATCGTGTTTGTTTAGAACGTTAATTATCGTGAGTTCGATATAAAAACTCCTATGCCGCAAAGCGGCAAGAAATCTAAATAAATCTTTGCTTTTACATCCATAAATTGCTATAAATCTTATTCGCCTACGGCGGAAAAATATGCAATTATGCTTATATTGAACTGACGTTAATTACCGTATAATTTATTTGAGGTTAAGGGTGATACCGAGTGCCAGTTGGGTAGCCGTAGGGTAAGCGCTCGACGAATCGACACCCGGGGTGATACCCGTCTGGGTTACGATAGCCGGGTCGTTGCCCGAGTACTTGGTGATAGTGGCTATATTTTTGGCGGTAACATAGATACGCATATTTTGGAAATACTTGGCAGACGGCACCACGACATTGTAGCCGATAGTGATATTGTCCAACTTGAAGTAGTCGCCGCGCTCGAGGAAATAACTCGAGATAACACCGCCGTGGCTCTTCACGCCGTCATTGCCCAGATAAGCGGAACGGAGTACGTTGTCGGTACCGCAACCCTGCAAGCCCATACCATATTTGCGGGCATTGTAGATGTCGAAGTCGAACGCCCCGCGCCACATCATAGAGAAATCCCAGTTCTTGTAGGTCCAGGTGTTGTTCCACGAGAGGAAATGCTTGGGTGCGCCGTTGCCGATATAGCGTTTCCAACTGAGGTCAGCCTGGCTGGCGAGTTGCGCATTGCCCTCGTTGTCCAATACCAGGAGGTTGCCGTTCTCGTCCGCGCCTGCGGCTTCATAGCCGTAGAACTGACCAATCTCGCCGCCCTCTTCCACGCGGAAATAGTACTCGTTGGTACCCACACCCGCTTTCTGGTAGAGTTCGAGGTAGTCGGCTTTATAGACATCGGAGGAGAGTTTGCTCAGCACGGTCTTGCCCCAACTGTAGTTGATATTCATATTCCAGAGGAAATCCTTACGCTTGATGACATCGCCGTTCAGTACGACCTCGACACCCTGGTTGGTAACCGTACCGACATTGACGAGGATCTTGTTATATACGAAAGGAGGCTGGGGCGCAGAGTAGTTGTAGAGCAGGTCTTGCGACTGGCGGTTGTAGTACTCCACGCTACCGCGGAGGCGTCCCCACAAGTCGAAATCCACGCCGACATTGAGTGCGGCATTCTTCTCCCATTGCAGGTTCGGGTTGCTGTTGGCGGTAGGCGCATAGCCCACTACCCATTCGCCGTCCATAAAATAACTGTCCTTGGTGCCGTAGGTAGCCATCGACTGATAGGGGTCGAAGTCGGAACGCCCGGTCAGACCGTACGACACACGGGGTTTGAGGCTGCGGAGCGTCTCCTTGGCGGGAGCGGCGAAGTCGCAACTCATAATCTCCCATGCCAGCGAAGCGGACGGGAAATCACCCCACTTGTTGTTGGCACCGAACTTGGTGCTGCCCTCGCGGCGGTAACTGACCGACGCAAAAAGCATATCCTTGTAGTTGTAGTTGATACGTCCGAAGAAACCGATCAGCGTCGCCTCGTTCATATAACTGCTCATGCTTGCCAGCCCCTTGGTCAGGTACGATCCCGCACCGATATTGTTCCAGAGGGTGTTATCGTAAGAGAAATCGCGGTTCTGCTCATACATCTGCTCATAGATACTGCGCTCCCAACTGTAGCCTACAACGGCTTTCAGGTCGTGGTCGCCATAGTGCATACCGTAGTTGGCAAGCCATTCCACGCGGTGGGTCTGCCATTTTTGGTATTGCAGCGTAGCCGTACCGCGCACACCGTCCCAGTAACTGCTGTTGGCTTTCGACGAAGCATAGGTGTCCGATTTGAGGTCGTTGTACTGCAGCGCATAATTGACGTTGGTCGAGATATTATGGTGCTCGTTGTGCCAGATATTGTATTTCAAATCCACATTGCCGAGCAGGTACATACGCTTGCCCTGGCTCTTGGTCTCTTTGAGCCGCGTTACAGGGTTGACCGCACCCGTTACATTGGTAGGCTGGTAGTAGGACCCGTCCGCATTATAGACCGGCATCGTAGGGTTGAGTTGCAGGGCGTTGTCCACCTGGTCGTCTGCGCCCCATGTCTCGTTCACGCGTCTGCCCGACAGGCTTCCCGACAGCACCAGATGGTCGCCGAGAAATTTCTGCTCGGCGGCAAAACGACCGCCGTACTCGCGGCGTGCGCTGACGATATCCAGACCCTTGGCATCCTTGAAGTTGAACGAAGCGGCATAATAGCCGTGGTTGGTAGCGCCGTTGATAGAGACATACTGGTTGATGTCGTAGGTGGCAGGCTTGATGATCTCGTCGTACCAGTTGGTCTCCGCACCATAGTCCGTACCGCGGCGGCTGCGGCGGAACTCGTCCGCGGAAAGCACGTCGGGGTGCGCATTGGCGATGTTGCAATCGAAATAGGAGTCGTAGGTTACGGTGAACTTGCCCGCCTCGTTGCCCGCACCTTTCTTGGTGGTAACGAGGATAACGCCGTTCGCGCCGCGCGTACCATAGATAGCAGCGGAACCCGCATCTTTCAGTACGGTAATCGACTCGATGTCCTGTGCGGCGATATTGCGGATGTCGCCACCTGCTATACCGTCGATGACCACCAACGGGCTGTTGCTTGCCGTCAGACTGCCCGCACCGCGGATCTGCAAGTCGCTGCTGGAGTTAGGGTTGGCGGCTGCGGAAGTAACCACATTCAGACCGGCGACCTTGCCGTTGAGCATCTCCATCGGGTTGTTCATCGCACCGCGGTTGAAGTCTTTGGCTTCCACCTGTACGATGGACGAGGAGACCTCTTTTTTGGAGAGGCTTCCGTAGCCGATGACGACCACCTGGTCGAGCATGTGGCTTTCGTCTTCGAGGGTAACATCCACGTTGCTACGCCCGTTGACAGCAATGGTTTGGGTAGTGTAGCCGACATACGAGAACACCAACTTGGCGGTAGCGGCTACGTTTTGGAGAAGATAATGCCCATTAAAGTCGGTAATGGTACCCGTGTTGGTGCCTTCCACCATGACGGAGGCACCGATGAGAGGTTCGTTCTGAGCGTCTTTTACGATACCCTCAACGGCTTGCAAAGACTTCGCCTGTGCCCAAATCTGCACGGGGGGGGTAGCGAACAAAGCAAGCAAAATCAAAATACACACATTCGCAAGGAGAGCATGTTTTTTCATGTTGATTTGTTTTAGTAGGTTAGTAATTAGCGGTTGCCACTATACACGTCGGGTAACGGCAACCGGCTTGTTTCTAAAATCGGTTGCAAAATTACGGCAAATCGTATATACGCACAATGTATATAGATTTTTTCTAAATAATTATCGATTGAAATAAAAATTGAACAGACTGACAATCATTCTGTTATATATTTCTACAAGTATCGTTTTATCTAAACGATTTTATAGGCATATTCAGCGTGTTTTTATAGGAAATCAATGCTTTTTGCCCGCCGCAAAAGAAGGGATGAGCATCAGACGGCGGAAAAACTCGTCGTTGGAGAGGTCGGATCTGCCCTTTACTTTGGTTTTGTAGGTATAGATGGTAGTGATGTTATAGTCCAGCACCTGTGCAATGACCTCGCTATGGGTTACGCCGAGACGCAGAAGTGCAAATATACGCAGTTCGGTATTGAGCAGTTCGTTCTTCTTGACAACAATCTGTTCCCCTGGGCGCAGCAACGCATTGAAATCGGCGACGAAAGTGGGGAATATACCGAGGAACATCTCGTCGAAACGCTTGTAGAACTCCTCGCGCTGGCGGTGGGCATCCGCATTCTTCGGGATGGTAAGAATATCGTCGTACCGCTTTTCCTGAATACGCTTGCGCACCATCTGCTGGTAGCGTTCCATCTCGCCGAGATACTGCGACTGCCAGCATAGTGCCGTACCGATATACTCCTCTTTGAGGCGGTTTGCCACCAACAGACTGCTGTTCATTCCCTCGATAGTGGCACGCGCGGCGCGTATCTGGCGCATACGGCGGTAGAGCAGAAACACGGCTGCCAGCGTAATGAGCAGGAATACAAACGAGACAATCACCCACCCCAGGATACGGCGGTTCTGACTTTGCAAGAGTTTGGCATTCTCGGCATCGATGATAGGCAGGATCTGCATCAGTTCCATCTCGCGATGGCGCGCCCCGTAGAACTCGGCATCCTCTTTGGCTTCGCGTATATACCTGGCAGCCGGCGAGAGGTTGCCGTCCTCATAGAGCGTCTGCGCCACACGGCGCAGGGAGATAGTCTCTTTGGTACTGCTCCTGATATCGGCAACGGCAGAAAGGATATTATAGTGCATCATCATATTGCGGTCGCCCATCTGTTGGTAGGCGAAGGCAATGGAAGAGTATGCCACAGCGGTATCGTGCGGCGAAGCGGCACTGCTCTTGAGGGAACGCCGGTGGTGGGTGATAGAACCGGTCCAGTCACCCTCAAACTCGGCTACAGCAGCCATACAATAGTTGTAGAGAAACGTATCTTTCGGGGTAAGCAATGCGGTGGCTTGTTCGTAATTCCGCCGCTGCTCGGCGTGATAGGCGGTAGCGTACTTGTCGCCCGAATAGACCGCCAGATCCAGCATCAAACGGGCGGAGATGATATAATAATTGACACGTCCGAGAGTGTCTTCGGCGGGAATATGTATGGATTGCAGCAGGTCGTACCCCTCCTTGAAAAGCCCCGCCGACAGGAGAGCAAACACCTGGTCGCATTGGGCTTCGTATAGTTGGCGGGTGTCTCCGCTCTGCTCGGCATACTGCACCAGCAAATCCGCATAGTGCTTGCCCTGATCATAGTTGTACGATTTGTACTCGTCGAACAGTTGCTGCACAGTGGAAAAATCAAGCGGATGCCGTGCTTCCAGCGTGTGTATGCGTTCCTCTTTCTGGCGGTCGAATTGCTGTTTCTGCGCGAGGGTGTTGTCTAATAGGCGCAAATCGTCCTGCAATGCGGCGCACAGGGGCTGTACCGCAAGGCACCAGACCGCACACAGCACAGCAAAAATATGATCTTTCATAGGTTTTTCGTCAAATTATCTGCAAAGATACAAAGAATAAGCGGAATGTACAAACATGCAAAAAATATACAGTTTATACATTCCTGTATTTCATAATACCGTTTACGTAGAAAAGACGTAGAAAGGACGTAGAAAGAATGGGGGGCTATAATGGTTTTTATGCACTTGTTTATGCAATGTCTCCTGCCGGGGTAAACACCGCATAAAAACCTATCCCGTTGCCGTGTACTTTAAGGAGTTCTACTCAGCCCACTGGGCTTCGTGTCGCTTCGGCGCTCAGTGTGCTATGCACACCCGCCTTACGCTTCACGTTGCCGTAATTTTGTAGTATGAGGTGTGGGAATATTCTGCTATTTGAGGAGAATGTTCTCCCGATTGTGTCAATTTTTACACATCGCATTGCTTATTCCGTTGTATCTTTGCACCCGATTTAGTAATATAATGCGTAATGCACAATGCATAATGCGTAATGAACCAAAGCAAATACCTCTATACAGAAACAAAATACCCATACTAATACACAATCAATCAAACTCTTTATGAAATTGAAATTCAACGTATTCCGCAGCATAGTGCTGTCTGCTTTGCTCCTTGCGGGCGTGGCAGCCGAAGCACGTATCATCAGCGGAACGGTAACAGACCAGACCGGCGAGACCATTATCTCGGCGTCGGTGGTTGTCAAGGGTACTACGATTGGTACCGTAACGGATTTTGACGGCAACTACTCGTTAGACGTACCCGACGATGCCACGACCCTGGTTTTCTCGTACATCGGTCTGAAAACACAGGAAATCGACATCACGGGAAACGTTATCAATGTGGTACTCAAAGAGGACAGCGAAGTACTTGACGAGGTGGTGGTAACCGGCTACGGCACAACCAAGAAACGCGACGTGGTTACCTCGGTAGCGAGTGTGAACGCCGAGCAACTGAAAGACATCCCTGTAACGAGTGCCGCCGAGGCATTGCAGGGCAAATTGTCGGGTGTGAGCGTAACGACCACCGAGGGAAGCCCTGATGCAGACGTCAAGATCCGTGTGCGCGGCGGAACGTCGCTTACGCAGTCGAATGACCCGCTTTACATCGTGGACGGGTTCCCTGTCTCAAGTATTGCCGATATTGCGCCGAGCGACATCGCCTCGATGGACGTACTGAAAGACGCTGCCGCCACGGCTATCTACGGTGCGCAGGGTGCCAACGGCGTTATCATCATCACTACGAAAGATGCCGATTCGAGCGAAGAGGACAAGATGACTTTCCATGTGGACTATAGCGGGTATGTAGGTTGGAAAACCATAGCCAAGAAATATGATGTACTTGATCCCGAGGAATTTGCGCTGATGCAATACGAATGGGCATACCAGAAAGACAAGAGTTTGTCCGGGTTGCGCAGCAATTTCTACGCCTATTTCGACAAACTGTACAATAGTACAAAGTATAAGACCGACGATGAGATTGAAAACACCAACATCAGCGACTTGCTTGCCGAATACAAAGATCCCGGGCAGCATCCGTTCATTGACTGGCAAGACCAGACATTCGGTCGCACGGGGTTTGCTTCCAACCAGTCGGTGAGCGTGAGCGGCGGCAACAAGAACGCTAATTTCAACTTGAGTTACAACCGCATAGACGACAAAGCCATTATGGAACAGTCGGACTATGTGCGCAACAACCTGAGTCTGAAAGCAAAATTCAAACCCTTCAAGAATTTCACGGTCGGCTTTACAGCGCGTTATACCAACACGGGTGTCCTGGGTGCCGGTTCCAATGCCATCAAGGACAATGGTACTGCCACAGAGTCCCGCTTGCGCAACTGCGTGGTTTACACACCTACTACACTATTGAGCAAGGATTCCGGGGAGGGGGACGAAGACGAAACGTTCGGCTCGCTCTACGACCCGCTGACCACTATCCGCGACAACTACAAATACAAGACGGACAACAAGTGGAATATGCAGGGCTATATGAGTTACAAGTTCGCCAAGCACTTCACCGCCCGTGTGGAATTGGGCTATGAGAGCCGCGACATTCTGACCAACCGCTACTATGGACCTACCACCTATTTCGCCCGCAATACGGGTCGCCCGGGCGTTGCAAGCGGTACGGCACAACTGCAAGTGGACAAGGAGAAGACCTCCACACTGCGTAACGCCAACACGCTGGAGTGGAAGCAGACCTTCAATACATCGCACAATGTAAGCCTGTTGGTGGGCGAAGAGACCATCCTGCGCAAAGGGGAAACCAACACCCAGCGCGGTTTCGGATACAATGGGCAGTATGATGTTCTTAACGGCGAGATTTTCAACTATCTGGGACAAGCATCCTATATGGAAATCAGCAATTATGTCAATCCGAAAGACAACCAGTTGTCGTTCTTTGCGCGTGCGAACTATGATTACAAAGGTCGCTACTACCTGACCGCCACATTCCGTGCCGACTGCTCCACACGCTTCGAGAAAGAAAACCAGTGGGGCTATTTCCCCTCGGCGGCAGCGGCATGGCGTATGTCAGATGAGCCTTGGATGGAAGGTGCACAAGACTGGATGTCGAACTGGAAATGGCGTTTGAGTTATGGTATGGCGGGTAATAACAACGTTGATTTGGGTTATCTGCACCAGGATTTCCTGTCGCGCCAGATGACCTATTTCGACCTTGGTAACGGTTCTACCAGCAATATCCTTGTAGTAGGCGGTTCGGATAAGATCGCCAGCAACCCGCACCTGAAATGGGAGACGACCACCACCCGCGACTTCGGTTTCGACTACGGCTTCTTCCGCGACCGTCTGTCGGGTACGGTAGACCTCTATTGGAATACAACCAAAGACTTGATTATCCGCCAGACTCTGCCCGCACGCTACAACTACCAGTACCAGAATATCGGTTCTACGCGCAATATGGGTATGGAGTTTTCTATCAAGGGTGTGATTTTGGACAAGCGTTCCAAAAACCTGAGTTACAACCTGTCGGTAGATGCCAATATCGCTTTCAACCGCACCCGCGTAATGGACCTGGGTAATGTCAGTTCGCTCAGCGCACAGACCAGTTGTTTCGGATCGTCGGAGTATCTGACGCTGGCGGAGTTCCTTGTAGAAGTAGGGCAACCGGTAGGCAACGTAGTGGGGTATGAGACCGACGGTTATTATACCGCAGCCGACTTTGTAAGTTACATTCCCGGCACCAATACATGGGGATTGGCAGACGGAGTGGCAAACTACGGCGACGGTTTCCTGACCAATCAGCCTGTACCGGGTGCCATCAAGTTCAAAGACCAGAACGGGGACGGTGTGATTGACGAAAAAGACAAAGTGGTTCTCGGCAACACCGTACCTACCCATACCGGCGGTTTCAACATCAATTTCAACATCGGTGGCGACAAATGGGGACGTTTTGACCTCGCAGCCAACTTCACATTCTCGTTTGGCAACAAGATTCTGAACTTGAGCAATATGGAGTACACCACGGTAACGGAGAAGACCAAGATGCGCAACCTCGTTTCGTCGATGGCATACAGCAACCGCTACTCGCTGTTCTCCGAACAAGGGCAGTATATGCCGGAAGTATTGGCTACCTCGGGCTTTGTATTTGGCGATGCCTACACCGAGATGGCAAACCAACTGGATCAGATGAATACCGAGAAAGGGGCAACCACCCACTCTCCTATTATGTCGCACTACGTAGTTACCGATCAGCACCTTGAGGACGGTTCTTTCTTGCGTCTGAACCAACTCACTTTGGGCTACTCGCTTCCGAAAGACTGGATGACCAAATCGAAGGTAATCAATAATATCCGCGTATATGTACAGGGTACCAATCTCTTCTGCGCTACCAAGTACAGCGGTCTCGACCCCGAAGTGGATACCCGCTCGTCGAAGAATCCGCTTACTCCCGGTGTAGATTTCTCCGCTTACCCCAAGAGTCGCGGTATCAATATCGGTATGAACATTCAATTCTAATCACACAGCATATAAGAAGATATGAAAGCAAAATATATAATATACGGCGTTTTGGCATTGGCGTTGGCAGGTTGCGAAAAAGATTTCTTCGATACCAACTCGCCATCAGCCATGGATGAGTCGGTATTCAAATCAACAGAGATGACTGCCCAAGCAGTAGGGGCGATATATGACACTTTCGGCGAAGACAAGTCGTTCCGCAACCGTCTGTGCGGCGGCTATGTAGCCATCAACACCGACATCGAGCACAGCAGCAAATCGGAGGATAAAGACTGGGCGGCTTATTGTACCAGCAAGGGAACAGGCGACTTGTCCACCTCTAACGGAAAAGATCCGTGGGCATACCTCAACTCCGCCATTGAGCGTTGCAACGTAGTGGCAGAGGGTATCCGTACCTATTCCGATACCACCAACAGCACATTCCGCTACCTGCTCGGCGAAACGCTTACGTTGCGTGCGTTCTGCTACCTCGAGATGATAAAACTCTGGGGCGATGTTCCCGCTTGCTTCAAGCCCTTCGACGGCAAGGACATCAACGACCTATATGTGGACAAAGCCGACCGCAATGTCATCTATGAGCAACTGCGGCTTGACCTGAAAGAGGCAGCCGAACTGATGCCATGGTCGGAATCCTGTCCCGGAACGGCAGCCAACTACACCGGCCGCCCGAGCAAGGCATTGGCTTATGGTCTGCTGGCACGTATGGATATGATGTACGCCGGTCTGGCTATGCGTCCCAACACGTTCACCCAAGGCGGTACCAAAGACTGCTCCGTACAATACAATGTAAAGGATGCCGACAAACGCAAAGAACTCTATCAAGAGGCGGTCTGGGCTTGCGCACAGATCATCAAGAAAGAAGACAACAAACTGCAAGACAGTTTCGAGCAGGTATGGCGCGACCTCTGTGCCGACAAAACCAACTATGCCGAGTCGGAGTTTATCTGGGCATTGCCGTTCCTCAACGGTGCACGCGGTCAGGTACTCTCGCTTACCGGTCTGAAGATTGCCGACCGTGTTCCCGGACATTTGGTGAACACCGTTTCTTACGGTGACGGCAACAAAGAGAACACCAAGACGCAATCCATGATTGAGATTGTACCTACTTTCTATTTCAAATATGACAAAGCCGATCTGCGCCGCGATGTAACCATATGTCCCTTTGCATGGGACTACGACAACGGTTCAGGCGTGAGCAGCGATGCCGCGGCTTGCTTCCCGGACACACCCGCCAAAGACAAGAAACTCTACCAGAAATTAGCGGATGCTTCGTCAATGCACTTGGGTAAACTGCGTGTGGAGTGGATGACACGCGAGTACTCGAGCAATGAGGACTGCATAGATATGCCCGTTCTCCGCTATGCCGACATTCTGCTGATGTTCGCCGAGGCGGCTATCGGTTCCAAAGAGGGCAATGCTCCGGATAATCTCTACGAGCTGAATGCACAGGAGCAGTTCGACAAGATACGCACTCGCGCAGGCTTGGCATCCAAACCACTCACTTTCGAGGCTATTGCGGACGAGCGCGCGTTTGAGTTCTGCGGTGAAAATATCCGCAAATATGACCTGATGCGCTGGGGACTGCTCAAGACATCTTTGGAGAATACGATGAAAGATCTGGCGGATTTGCAAGCAGGAAACGGTAAGTATGCCGGACGCTGCGACTCTGTTTACTTCAAGTATCGCAAAGACAACTCGTTTGCCAAGTCGGGCGATGCATACGTGTTTGACAAGTTTGTCGGTCTGAACTTGGGCGACAGCCGACCTGCCGAATTTGACAAAGCACAAGGCTGGGTAGCCAAAGCATTCTATGTAAAGACCAGCGATGATGCGGTTACCGAATATCTCGCACCGGACAAATACTATCTCTATAAGGAAGGTACTGACATTGATATGCACCAATACTGGCCTATCTTCGATGTAAACGTCAGTGCTTCCAATGGCACACTCTGGAATGACTATTTATATTAAGCAATACTTGTTCTGTATGTTCTTCGCCCTCTGCTGTACCGCGTGCGGCGGTGGCGAAGAACCTGCCGTTACCCCCACCCAGACGCCGGCTTTCCCCGGTGCGGAAGGCGGTGGCAAGTACACCACGGGCGGACGTGGCGGTGTAGTACTGCACGTGACCAACCTCAGCGACGACCCTAACGATGCCGGTTCGTTGCGCCATGCGGTCAATCTGGCAGGCACACGCACCATTGTCTTTGATGTATCGGGCACGATTCACCTCAAAAGCCAGTTGAATATCGCCAACGGCTCGCTTACCATTGCAGGACAAACCGCACCGGGCGATGGTATATGCATAGCAGGTTATCCCGTAGAAATCAAGTGCAGCAACGTCATTGTCCGTT
This sequence comes from uncultured Bacteroidales bacterium, assembly GCA_934716995.1. Lineage (GTDB taxonomy): Bacteria > Bacteroidota > Bacteroidia > Bacteroidales > Paludibacteraceae > Colicola. The sequence continues at coordinate 211,198 of CAKUYO010000001.1, forward strand.
TCCTGCGTTTCCGAATGGGAGACCAAAACAAAGTAGAGGGAGACGCCCTTACCGTCCGCGGACGGAAGAACATCATTATCGACCACTGCTCGTTCTCGTGGAGTACCGACGAGTGTGTCAGTTGCTATGGCAATACCGGTTTTACACTCCAGTATTGTTTTATCACCGAGTCGCTCCGCCGTTCCGTCCACGTCAAAGGAAACCACGGCTACGGCGGTATATGGGGCGGAACGAATGCCACGTTCCATCATAACCTGCTCGCCCACCACGACTCGCGCAACCCGCGCTTCGACCACTCGTATGTGGACAACCACTGTTTCGGACCGCTTGACTATGTAAACAATGTGGTCTATAACTGGGGCGGCAACTCGTCTTACGGAGGAGAGGGAATTGACCAACCGCGACAGATCAATATGGTTGCCAACTACTACAAACCCGGTCCTGCCACCTCCAAAAAGACCCGCCTGCTCGACCCGACCGTTTCCTGTCCCTATTGCTCGGAAATAGGCACACTCATTCCTGCCAAGTTCTATCTGAAAAACAACTATATGTATGGCTCAGAAACCGTTACCAACGACAACTGGCAGGGCTCTACCGTAAAAACCGACAACGTAAAAGCAAAAAACCGTTGGACAACGGGGCTTACGGCTCTGACTACGGAGCAGACCGCCGAACAGGCTTTCGAGACCGTCCTTGCCAAAGCGGGTTGCTCGCTTCGCCGTGATGCCATTGATACCCGTATTGCCAACGAGGTACGCAACGGAACAGCCTCGTGCAAAGGCTCCAACGGCTCCACGGGCGGACTGATTGACTCTCCTCAAGATACCGGCGGCTATATCGAATACTCCTCAGGAACAGCCCTCAAGGACACCGACCGGGACGGTATGCCCGACGAATGGGAAACAGCACACGGCTTGGATCCAAACGCTTCATCCGACGGCAAAGCCACTACCCTGCAAGCCCCGTACACCAACCTCGAAGTCTATCTCAACAGTCTGGTACAGGATTTGTACTAACCGTATGCCTGCTTCGTGTTATCAGGAGTAGGTGATTCGTGGGTGATTCGTTATAGGATAGGCTTAGGTTGGAGATATGTCAAAAGACTATCCAACCGTCAACCACCCGTCATCCACTTGGCTATATATACTATATATATTAACTGTTCTTTGAATATGAAACGCCTTTTCTCATTATTCGCTTGTGCATTGTGCATTGTGCATTGTGCATTGCTATCGGCTAACCCGTACGCCGACTACTATACCAATCTCCCTGTGGAGATGCAACAGGTACAGCCCGTGGCATTCCGCAATGTAGAGGTGAATATCGCCAATGTAGGTGCCGTAGCAGACGGAAAAACCAATGTGGGCGACATCATCAACAAGGTCATCAAGAAAGTATCCAAGCAGGGCGGCGGGCATATCATTATTCCCGCAGGCATATGGCTCACAGGACCGATACGCCTGTACAGCAACATCGACCTGCACCTCGAAGACGGGGCTACCCTGCTCTTCTCCACCGACAAAGAACTCTATGTGCAGAAATCGGATTCTCTCCGCGACGGCTCGAAGAAATGCAATGCCTGCGTCTATGGTTCCAAACTCGAGAACGTGGCTATCACGGGCAACGGCACTCTGGACGGACAAGGATTCTACTGGCGCCCTATCAAAGAGAAAAAGATTAAAAAGACCGACCCGCAAGTATGGGAAGAGGCACTGGCTATGGGCGGTACGCTCCGTCCAGACGACAAGAAACACTCTATCTGGTATCCCTATAACCTCAACAAAGAACTCGGTATCCCCAATATCGCTTCCGACGCGATCACACAGGAGAAGATGCGCCCGCACTTAGTGAACATCACCGACTCGAAAAACGTACTCATTCAGGGCGTTACGCTGCTCAACTCGCCCAAGTTCCACCTCGTGCCGACGCGCGTGCAGAACCTGATTATCGACGGTATCACTATCCGCTGCCCGTGGTGGGCACAGAACGGCGACGCTATGGATCCGGGCAACGTACAGACGGGGCTGATTGTGAACTGCAATATCAGTTGCGGCGATGACGGTATCTGTATGAAAGGCGGTGTCGGGCAGAAAGGTGTGGATGCCGGTCCGCAATCGGATATACTGATTATGAACGATACGGTCTATCGGGCGCACGGCGGGTTCGTCATCGGTTCGGAATACTCGGGCGGTATGCAGCGTATCGTAGTGCGCAACTGTGTGTTTGACGGCACCGACATCGGTTTCCGCTTCAAGTCCGCTCCCGGGCGCGGCGGCTGGTGCAAAGACATCTATTGCACCGACAACGTAGTGCGCAATATCCGCGAGGACGTAATCTATATTGAGTCGGGCTATGCCGACCGCGGCGCGGGCGTAAGTGCCACCGACAAAGACAAGAAAGATGCTTTCTTCCCCGACTGGAGCAATATCACTTTCCGCAATATCACCGGTGCCGTGGCAGAGAACGTGGTAAATATCACCGGTATGAAAGGTATGCCTGTACACGATCTCGTGTTTGACAACATCACCATCTATGGTGTCAGCGATACGGGTGTAAAGTTGGACTATGCGGAGAAACTCACATTCACCCATTGCAGTTTCCGTACCCGTCCGGGCAACGAGTTCGACATCAAGCACTCCAACCAAATACTATTCAACGGCAAAGACCCGCTGACAGAGTAAGAAGACAACTCTCAACCAACAATTCTCCTACTTTCCCACTGCTTTCAACCCTCAACTTTCAACTCTCAACTAAAAAAAATACACATATTCTGTCAAAATCTGTTTGCCCAATTGACATATTTGCACTACTTTTGCACCGTCAATCGGAAACGAAATAAAGACCGAATATTTTACATTAACCACATAAAAACAAACACATTATGAAGAAAATCTTCTTTTTCGCCGCTGCCCTCGTTGCAGCAGCAACCATCAACGCAGAGACCTATGATTTCTCGAAGTATGCTACCGAGGCAGATTGGGTTGTAACTGATGCAACCAAGAATGCAACGGAAACCAAGGAGGACAAATTAGTGTATGACATCACCGGTGGTGTAGAAGCTGTCGTATCTCCCAAAGGCGCAGAGAATATCCAATTCACTATCAAAAATGGTTCCGATAAGGGAAAAGCATTCAATATCAACTTGGGCAATAGTTTCGAGTTCGGTGGCAAGAACGGTATCATCAAACTCTCGGGTGTTCAAGTAGGCACAAGCATCAAGTTGGTTGTAGCCGCTAAGGGTAGTACTGCTGCTGACTTTGCAGACGCAGCCGGTGTATATCCGAAGGGTGCCATTGCTGTTTCTACAGACCTTACTTGCCCCGCTAAAGGTTCTGAAGGTGCAGACGAGAAAGGTTATGTTTGGAAAACCTTGGAGTATCAAGCAACATCCGGCAATGTAGAAATCAAAGAGTTTGCAGCCGGTTATCGTATTTCTTCGCTGACCATCGGTGGTACAACCGCCATTGACAACACCGCTGTAGAGGCTAAGGCTACCAAGTATATGGAGAATGGTGCGCTCGTTATCGTCAAGAACGGCGTTAAATACAATGCCCTCGGTGCTGTGATTGAGTAATATCAAATAAAGATAGAGATAGTATCGTGTAAAAGAACACACAATACGCATAATAAATCCCGCTTGGTTGCAAAATCAAGCGGGATTTTTGTATCTCATAGTGCCATAAAAATGGGTACTAAAAAGAAAAAGTCCTTAAGGTCTTTCGCGACCTTAAGGACCTTAGGGACTCTAATGTCTTTAATGACCTCTATAATAAAAAAAAAGAGGATTGTCTCACGACAACCCAATCTTTTTACTTAACCTTAAATCTAATACCATGAAAAACACGATGCAAAAGTACGGTATATTTTTGATATAGCCAAATAAAATAGCAAGAAAATGTGTTTTATAGCATATTTTTGTAAATTTTGCAAGGTACAGTTTGCAAAACATAGGCATAATAAGTCCGATTAGACCAATATGACTCATTGGACTAATGGGCTAAATTCGTGTATTGAAATAGCACTCGGAAACTACAAAAGTAAAAAAGTTTCCATCCGAGCACCCATTTTGGCACGTGTGGCACGTTTATTGTAAAGGCATACGCAGACTGCTTGCGCTGTGGGAAAACAAACCGCCGCGCTGTTAGGTTTAGATTAGATATGTGTGGCAACCAACGGGAAAATATAGTTCAGTTTGCTGTAAAGAAAATGCGAGAAGTGGGAATACGCTCACTGAGCATTGATGATATTTGCCGCGAATTAGGTATATCGAAAAAGACATTCTACGTATATTTCGAGTCGAAAGATCAGTTGGTAAGCGAAATGCTAACCCTGCATGAGCAGAAAATGGAACGCAGTATGCTGCGTGAAGTGGAAGGCAAAAGCACGACGCAGATACTACAGGAATGGGGTGCGATGGCAAAGAAAAACGAGAAAGACTTTGAGCAGCCGCCTCCAATTATGTACGACCTGCAGAAGTATTATCCAAACCTGTTTGTACAGCACAAAGAGCACCTGTGCCAGATGATGTACCGCAATCTGAAGCGGTTTATCCAGAAAGGACAAAGCGAAGGTGTTTTCCGCAAGGATATGGATGCCGATGTAACGGCACAATTTTTCTCCTACACCCACTATACCATTATGGAGACAATGCAAAACTACCCCAAACGCCGCAGCGAAATGATACGGATAGCCAAACAGGGAATGGACATAATGGTAAGGGGAATACTTAACAATGCATAATGCATAATGCATAATGTACAATGCACAATGCATAATGCGTAATGGAACTACTACGATAATTAATATATAAGGTATAAAAAAGATGAAAAAACTAATTTCACTTATGGCGGCTGCGCTGGTGATCAGCACGAGTGCCATAGCAGAAGACCACGTGATGGCGGCAACCAAGAAGGCGCCGCAGCGTGATGTGCCTGCCGAGTTGAGCCTGAGTGTGGCCGAGGCGCAGGATTATGCGGTGAAAGCCAACCGCTCGTTGCGCAATGCGGATCTGGCGGTACAGCAGGCGTATGCGCAACGCTGGCAGACCATTGCCGCAATGCTGCCGCAGGTTGACGCTTCGTGGGCGTACAGTTCGATGTGCGGGTACAAAATGGATTTCCAGGGTATGGAGATTGCCATGCCGGACTACTCGACTACAGGCGTAAAGGCTTCGGTAGGTATCAGCGGGCAAGCCATTGCAGGTGCCGTACTGAACACGATTGCCATTGATATGCAGAAAATTGCGCTGGAGCAGTCGGAGGACGATCTGCGTGCCAACGTGAAGACTTCGTATGCCTCGGTGCTGGTATTGCAGGACGTAGTGGCATTGCTCGATTCGTCGTTGCTGAACGTGGAGAAACTCGCCGAGATGACCCAACGCTCGGTAGATGTAGGTGCGGCAGAGCAGACATCGGCAGACCAGATTATGGTGCGTGTGAACACGCTGCGCAACAACATCAACTCCAACAAGCGCTCCACGCAGTTGGCTTTGAACTCGCTGAAAGTGCTGCTTGACGTACCCGTCGAGACCGAACTGACACTCACCTCCACACTGGACGACATGCTCTCGGCAGAGGCTGTTCTCAATCTGCTGGGAGAGGATTTTATCCCGCAGAACAACCTCAACTACCAGACATTGGTCAAGAACGTGGATTTGGCAAAAGCCAACGTACACATGGCAGGCTGGGCATACGGTCCTACGGTAGGCGTAGGCTACCAATACAGCAACCAGCACTACTATGCGGAGGGCGGTTTCCGTATGACCCCGCCTCATGCCGTGAGTGTAAGTGTGTCGATGCCGCTTTGGTCGTCGGGCAAACGTGCCGCAGGTGTAACAGAGAAAAAGATTGCGCTTGAGTCGGCTCGCAATACGCTTGCCGAGACGGCAGACAATCTCGGCATACAGAACCAGCAGTTGCGTTTCAACCTCCAGAACGCCTTTGAGACCTATATGGTGGAGAAAGAGAATATGGAAGTAACACAGCGCGTGTTCCAATCGACCACCAACAAGTACAACTACGGTGCCACCAGCAACCTCGAACTGGTAAACGCCAGCAACGATGTAATTTCGGCACAATCGACCTACGTACAGGCGGTGCTGACTTTGGTAAACGCCGAAGCAGATCTTGAAAAATTCTTAAACAACAAGTAGCCTATCCACAGCCTAAGGGTAGCGTATCCTATGCGCATCCTATGCTGATTGATACAATAATGGTTATATTAAAATAACGTAAGTTCGGATAAAGACTCCTATGCCGCAAAGCGGCAAGAAATCTAAGTAAATCTTTGATTTTACATCCATAAATTGCCATAAATCTTATCGCCTACGGCGGCAAAGTAAGACAATTTTGCTTATATCGAACTGACGTCAAAATAGAATAAAAACAAAAAAGATATATGAAAAAGGTATTTATTATGGCAACCGCCGCATTGGTATTAGCCGGTTGCGGCAAGAAAGAGGCGACTACTGCTACCGGCGAAGCAGGAGAGCGCACCGAGGTGGTGGAACTGACCACCCTGCACACCCGCGAGATACAGCGCGACATCACCCTCTCGTCGAACCTGATGGGGTACGAGACCGTGAACGTTGCCCCCTCGCTGACGGGTAAGATCGAGCATATATATGTAGAGGTGGGCGACCGTGTACAGAAAGGCAGCGACCTCGTGCGTATGGACCAGCAGCAATACAAGACCACCAAACTGTCGATTGCCAACCTCGAGACCGAGATGGCACGTATGGAAGGCTTGATTCAGACGGGGTCGGTTTCGCAACAGCAATACGACCAGACCAAGTTGTCGCTCGACCAGACCAAAGAGAACATCGACTTCCTCGAGAAGAACACCTACGTGAAGGCTCCTTTTGCAGGCGTTATCTCTGCAAAAAACTATGAGGACGGCGAACTATACAGCGGGCAGGCTATTCTGGTGCTGACGCAGGTGGACAAACTCAAGACATTGGTGGCTATCCCCGAATCGTATATTCCGCAAGTGAAAGAAGGGATGCACCTGACTTTACATTCGGACGTCTATCCCGACAAGACATTCCCCGCCACGATTGAGGTGGTTTATCCGACCGTGGACGCTTCGAGTCATACATTCCAGGTAAAAGTGGTTGTCAACAACCGCGAGAGATTGCTCCGCCCGGGTATGTACGTTACCACGACGCTCGGTTTGGGCAAGGCTGACGTGATCACCGCCCCCTACTCGACCGTGCTGAAACTTGTCGGTGCCAACGACCGCTATGTATATATCAACGACAACGGACGTGCCAAACGCGTGAGCGTGGAGATGGGACAGCGTTTCGGCGACGATGTAGAAATCAGCGCACCCGAGATCGTGGACGGTGTGGAACTGGTGACCAAAGGCGAAGCACGATTGGTGGACGGTGTAAAAATCACGACCGGCACTACCGCCGACGGCGAGTAAATAATTATAATGTGTAAATTTGTAAGTGTGTAAATTTGTAAATTGCATTTACACATCTGCAAATTGGTAAATTTACAAATTGAATTAAAGATGGCTATATATAAATCAGCGGTCCAAAAGCCTGTAACCACCGCCCTTATCTTTGTGGCAGTGATTATCATAGGTATCTTCTGCTATGTGCAGTTGCCGGTTGACCAGTTCCCGGAGATGGACCCTCCGTATATCACGGTGATGACCACTTATGCGGGTGCCTCGGCGTCCGAGGTGGAAACCAACGTAACCAAGGTGATGGAAAACTCGCTCAACTCGGTGGATCACCTCAAAGAACTGACGTCCAAATCAAAGGACAACATCTCGCAGGTTACGCTTGAGTTTGAGTGGGGAACGAATCTCGACGAGGTTATCAACGATGTGCGAACATACGTGGATCTTGTCAAGGACAACCTGCCGGACGGTTGTTCCAACCCGATTATCCTGCGTCTCTCTACCTCGATGATGCCGGTTATCCAATATGCCGTTACCGCCAACGAGTCGTATCCGGCACTGGACAAGATGCTTGATGACGAGATTATTCCGCAGTTGAACCGTGTGGACGGTATCGGCAACCTGACCGTATCGGGTGCGCCTGACCGGTATGTATATGTCTATCTCGACCAGCAGAAACTCGATGCCTACGGACTGACAGTGGAGAATGTAGGCAACGTCATCTCCGCCAACAACCTGAATATGTCGTCGGGTACGGTCAAACTGAAGAAAGAGCAGTACCAGATGGAGGTGCGCTCGGAGTTTGCCGAGTCGTCGGAGATCAACAATCTGGTGGTTACCACCACGGCGGACGGACGTCAGGTATATGTGCGCGATATTGCCACGGTGAAAGATACCATCAAAGAGTTGTCTCTGGACGAAAAAACGGACGGTATCGAGTGCGCCCGCCTGATGATCACCAAGCAGACGGGTGCAAACACGGTACAGATATGCCGCGATGTACGCAAAGAGATTGCCAAGATACAGCAGACGCTGCCGTCGGATGTGAAGTTCAAACTCATCTACGACTCGTCGGAGAACATCGAGAACTCTATCGACTCGCTGAAAGAGTCTATCGGCTATGCGCTGCTCTTCGTGGTACTAGTAGTGCTGTTCTTTCTGGGGCGCTGGCGTGCTACGCTGATCATCGGTCTGACCATTCCTATATCGCTGATTGTGGCGTTTATCTACCTGAAGTTGGTAGGTTCGTCGCTCAACATCATCTCGCTCTGTTCCTTGACTGTGGCTATCGGTATGGTGGTGGACGATGCCATTGTGGTGTTGGAGAACATCACCAAGCACGTCGATCGCGGTGAGAACCCGCGCGAGGCGGCTATCTATGCCACCAACGAGGTGTGGGTGTCGGTTATCGCCACCACGCTGGTACTGGCAGCCGTGTTCGTTCCGCTGACCACCCTGACAGGTATGTCGGGTATCCTGTTCCGCGAGTTGGGCTGGATCGTAACCATCGTTACCTCGACTTCCACGCTTATCGCCATCTCGCTGACGCCTATGTTGGCGAGCAAGTTGCTCAAACCGCGCAAAGTGCATGTGGACGAAAACGGCAACCTCATTGACGACGACCAAAACAAGAAATCGTGGTACGACCGTACGGTGGTGCGTGCTTTGGACTGGATTGACGACAAGTATGCCAAAGGATTAGGCTGGTGCCTGAACCACAAAGCGGTTACTTTCCTCGTTCTATTAGGCTTGTTCGTAGCCTCTATGATACCCGCCATTACCGGTCAGATCGGTACCGACTTTATGCAGCAGCAGGATAACGGACGTATGTCGGTTACCATCAAACTGCAGCGCGGTACACGTATCGAGGAGACCCTGAAGACCGCCCGTGCCCTCGAAGCACGCTTTACGGAACTGGTACCCGAGATACAGTTGATCAGTACATCCGCCGGTAGCAACGACGATTCGGGCGTATCGGCAATGTTCTCTTCCACAATGAACAACACCATCTCGATGACTATCCGCTGCAGCAAGAAGTATGAGCGCGAGCGCAGTATCTTTGACATTGCCGAGGTTATCCGTCAGGAGATTGCACGTTACCCCGAGATTACTGACTACCAGGTCAGCACTTCGAGCGGCGGCGGTATGGCATCCAACTCAGTGGATATAGAGATCTACGGTTATGATTTCGATGCCACTTCGCTGCTGGCAGAAGAGATACAAGCCAAGTGTAACCACGACATCGCCGGTGCGCGCGATGCGACTATCTCGCGTGATGACGAACGTCCGGAAATCAAGATCACCGTGGACAAAGAGAAAGCAAGCCGTCTGGGACTTACTCCCGCCACTATATCCACCTACCTGCGCAACCGTGTAAACGGTATGGCATGCGGTTACCTCAAAGAGGACGGTTCGGAGTACGACATTGTGGCACGCTTGCAGGAAGAGGACCGCAATACCATCCAGAAGATACAGGACCTGACCATCCCCACTCCTGCGGGCAAGAGCGTCAAACTCTCGGAGGTATGCTCTATCGGCGAATACTGGACACCGCCTACTATCGAGCGCAAACTGCGGCAGCGTATTGTTACCGTATCGGTTACGCCGTACAATGTACCGCTGGGCGAGTTGGCACAAAGTATCCAGACGCAAGTGATTGACCAATTAGATATCCCGCAAGGTGTTACTATCCGTCTGGCAGGTGATTACGAAGACCAGCAGGAGACCTTCGGCAAAATGGGACTTCTGGCTGCACTCATTGTCCTGCTTGTATATATTGTGATGGCATCGCAGTTCGAATCGTTCAAAAAACCGTTTGTGATTATGTTCACCATTCCTTTCGCCCTGTCGGGTGTGGTTATGGCACTGTGGATGACAGGCCGCAGCCTGGATATGATCGGTGCGCTGGGTCTGATCATGCTGGTGGGTATCGTGGTAAAGAACGGTATTGTGCTGATTGACTATATCGACCTGCTCCGTGAGCGAGGTGTCGAACTCAACAAAGCCGTCGTGATGGCGGGCAGAAGCCGTATGCGTCCTGTCTTGATGACCGCTTTCACTACCATTCTCGGTATGGTGCCGATGGCTGTTTCCAACGGCGAAGGTAGCGAGATGTGGCAACCGATGGGTATCGTCGTGATCGGCGGTCTGCTGGTATCTACCTTGCTGACTTTCTTTATGGTACCTACCCTCTATGCACTGATGTCCCGTCATGGCGAGCGCGACAAAATCAGCCGTATGCGCAAAAACTTTATCTTTATGAATATCAAGGTAAAGAAAGGGCAGGAACCCGCTATGGAAGAGGCTAAAGCCACCGTTTTCCCCGAAACTACTCCCACCGAGTTGGAGAAATAAAAACAATGTGTAAATGTGTAAATTAGGAAATTTGTAAATTCCGTTTGCACATTTACATATTTACAAACTTACAAATTTACAAATTGCTTATGAAGTCTGTAATGATTATATTCAACCAAGCCAACACCGAGCGTGTGGAATATATGCTTGATGCGTTGGAAATACGCGGTTTTACATTCTTTGAGCAGGTGCAGGGACGCGGCAGCCACGACGGCGACCCGCGCCGCGGAACCCATGCATGGCCGGAGATGAACTCGTGCGTCATCACCGTGGTGGACGACGACAAAGTGCCTTCGCTCCTCGAAGCGGTCGAGAAACTCGATATGCGCAACAAGGAAGTGGGTGTACGCGCCTTCGTCTGGAATATCGAAGCCACCGTATAGCATTGTTGATAGAAATATCTATCTAACGTGAGTTCGAAATAAAAAACTCCTTTGCCGCAAAGCGGCAAGAAATCTAAGTAAATCTTTGTTTTCACATCCGTAAATTGCCACTAATCTTATTCGCCTACGGCGGCAAAGTAAGACAATTCGCTTATATCGAACTGACGTTATCTAAATATCCAAGAGAGGCTGTCCAACAAGTATAGTTGGGCAGCCTTTTTTGTTATAATCCATTGGTTGTAAAGCAGTTAGTTTTTCATTCAGGCGAACAAGCGAAAATAGTATATACATAACCACCTGAAATACAAGCAAAAACAGCCTAATCACATACCAATCACATACAAATAACATACGAATAACATACAAACATCATAGACCTGACGGCATAAGGGTACGGGGACTCCTTTTTGGTCTATGGGTCATTTTGCAGGCTGGAAAGTGGCTTCATGTCCGATGAATAGGGCGTTGCAGGCGATTCAAAAGGTTCAGACTAAAAATCGACGTTCAGAACCGCTCTATGGGTCATTTTGCAGGCTGATTTCTTTGTAT
>CAKUYO010000002.1 GCA_934716995.1 uncultured Bacteroidales bacterium
CGTCAACTCCTGGGGAAACGCCGGGTATCCTATAAGGAATCACCTATCAATCACCTATCAATCACCTATTCTTGATAGCACGAAGTAAGCACGAGACGGCTTGCCGATATGCTTTATTTCGGGGATATGGTTTTTATGACACGGCAGGGGTTGCCGACCGCAATGGAGTTGGAGGGGATATTGCGGGTTACGACGGAGCCCGCCCCTATGGTGCAGTTGTCGCCGATGGTTACACCGGGGAGAATGGTAACCGAGCCGCCTATCCAGCAGTTGTTGCCGATGGTTACCGGTTTCGCCCATTCCTGACGTGTATTGCGTTCTGCGGGGTCTGTACTGTGGCAAGCGGTGTAGATAGACACATTCGGTCCGATAAAAGCATCGTCGCCGATGGTAACATACGCCTCGTCAAGCACTGTAAAATGGAAATTGGCAAAGAAACGTTTGCCGACACGGATATGCGTGCCATAATCGCAATAGAATGGTTGATTGATAAAGACTTGGTCATCGCATGCCCCGAGCAGTTTACGGAGCAGGGCTTTGCGTTCCGCCAACTGCGACGGGCGCAGGTTGTTGTATTCAAAAATCAGATCTTTGCAGCGATTGAGTTCCACCAGCACTTCCGAGTCGCAGGCATCATAGACCTGCCCTGCGAGCATTTTTTCTTTTTCTGTCATAACAATAAGGAGATTTTTTCCGCCCGCAAGCATACAAAAAATATGCCATTGGGGCAAATGGGGCTAATAGGACGAATAAGACCAATAAGACCAATATGGTGTGGAGAAGTTGGAGGACATATTATAAAGACGGTTTGCATAAGCCGAAAAAAAGCAGTAACTTTGCAAGCGCAATGAGTGAAGAAGAAAACAACCAAATAGAGGTGGTCGGAGCGAGGGTGCACAACCTGAAAAACATCAGCGTAAACATCCCCCGCAACAAACTGACCGTCATCACAGGCTTGTCGGGCAGCGGCAAGTCGTCGCTGGCGTTTGATACCATCTTTGCCGAGGGGCAAAGGCGGTATATCGATACGTTTTCGTCGTACGCACGGGGTTATATCGGCAATATGCAGCGCCCCGATGTGGACAAGATAACGGGGCTGAGTCCCGTCATCTCCATTGACCAGAAGACCACGGGCAAGAACCCGCGTTCCACGGTGGGAACCATCACCGAGATCTACGATTTCCTGCGTCTGCTCTATGCCCGTGCGGGCGAAGCGTACTCGTACCTGACGGGTGAGAAAATGGTGCATTATACGGACGAGCAGATAGTCGATCTGATACAAAAAGACTACGCCGGCAAGAAGATTCTCCTGCTGGCACCGATGGTGAACAACCGCAAGGGACACTACAAGGAACTATTCGAGACCATACGCCGCAAGGGATATATGTATGTGCGCGTGGACGGCGAAGTGCAAGAGGTGGTGCGCGGAATGAAGGTGGACCGCTACAAGAACCACAGTATCGAAGTGGTGGTGGACAGGCTGGCAATCAGGGACAAAGAACAAAGGACAAAGAACGAAGAACCAAATGCTTCTTCGGAAAACGAATCAGAAGACTTGCGGCGGTTGCGACAGTCGGTGGACAAAGCGATGACGCAGGGCAACGGGGTGATGATGATTGCGGAATGGGACAGGGAGAACAAAGAACAAAGGACAAAGAACAAAGAATCGCAGATACGGTATTTCTCGCGCAACCTGATGTGCCCGACTACGGGACTGAGTTACGGCGACCCCGCGCCGCACACGTTCTCTTTCAACAGTCCGCAAGGCTGGTGCCCGTGCTGCAAAGGAATAGGCAAGATACACGCTTCGCAGACCACCGACGACAAGCAGTTGGACGACATCGTACACGACGACACCGACTGGTATCAGCGTATGCTCGCCTACGTGCAGGAGCAGGAGGAACAGAAAGACGGTACGGACGACGACGTGACCGTCTGCCCCGAATGCGGCGGCAAGCGGCTCAACAAAGAGGCGCTGAGTTACAAGATTGCGGGCAAGACCATCGCCGACCTGACGGATATGGATATAGACAAACTGCTGGAGTTTCTGACCGCTATTGCCAAAGGCGAGGGGCAGGATATCTTTGCCGCTCTGAGCAGCCAGCAGCGTGCTATTGCCGAGCCGATACTTAAGGAGATATGCGTGCGGCTGCAGTTTATGCAGAGCGTCGGGCTGAGTTACCTGAGTCTCGGACGCGGAGCAGACAGCCTGTCGGGCGGCGAGAGCCAGCGTATCCGGTTGGCGACGCAGATCGGTTCGCGTCTGGTGAACGTACTATATATATTGGACGAACCCAGTATCGGTTTGCACCAGCGGGACAACGAGCGGCTGCTGAACTCGCTCAAAGAGTTGCGCGATATGGGCAACTCCGTGATTGTGGTGGAGCACGACGAGCAGATGATGCGCGAGGCGGATTATGTGGTGGACATCGGTCCGAAAGCCGGACGGTTGGGCGGCGAGATCATGTTTGCCGGAACCCCCGCTGAGATGCTGCATACCGACACGCTCACCGCCAGATACCTGCGCGGAGAGTTGCAGGTTACGCCGCCCGAACATACCGCCACGCCTGTCGGGAAAGACACAAAATGGCTCACGCTGCGAGGCTGCAAAGGCAATAACCTACGAAATGTTACGGTGCGTATCCCGCTCGGGCGTATGGTATGCGTTACGGGCGTGAGCGGCAGCGGCAAATCGACATTGGTCAACCAGACGCTCTACCCCATCCTGTCGCAGAAGTTCTACCGCAGCCTGCAAAAACCGCTGGCATACGACAGCATAGAGGGCGTGGAGAACATCGACAAGGTGATTGCCGTCGATCAGTCGCCGATAGGCAGGACACCCCGTTCCAACCCCGCCACCTACACCAATGTATTCAACGACATACGCGAACTGTTCGCCCAACTGCCCGAATCGAAGATACGGGCGTGGAAAGCCAACCGCTTCAGTTTCAATGCCAAAGGCGGGCGGTGCGAGGAGTGTTCGGGCAACGGGTACAAGACGATACAGATGCACTTTATGCCCGATGTGTACGTACCCTGCGAGGCGTGCGGCGGACAGCGCTACAACAAAGAGACGCTCGAGGTGCGTTTCAAGGGCAAGAACATCGCCGACGTACTGGATATGACGGTCAATCAGGCGGTGGAGTTCTTTGAGAGCCAACCGTATATCCTGCGCAAAATCAAGACGATACAGGACGTCGGCTTGGGGTATATCAAACTCGGGCAATCGTCCACCTCGCTCTCGGGCGGCGAAAGCCAGCGCATCAAACTGGCGACCGAACTGGCACGCCCCTCCACAGGCAAGACCCTGTATATATTGGACGAACCGACCACGGGGCTGCATTTCGAGGACATACGCGTGCTGCTCGGCGTACTGCGCAAACTGGCAGACAAGGGCAACACGGTGCTGATCATAGAGCATAACTTGGATGTCATTCGCAGTTGCGACTACCTGATCGATATGGGTCCAGAAGGCGGACGCGGCGGCGGGCAGTTGGTCTGCGAGGGGACAATAGAGGAAGTGAAGAACTGCAAGGAGAGCATTACGGGAAGGTTTCTGTAATAGACCTCCCCAAACCCCTCCTTCAGAGGAGGGGCTTGCAGAACGAACCTAAACGCGAAGCCAGCAACGTAAAACCATAAACGCAAAGCCAACAACGCAACGCCACTAACGTAAAAACCATAAACGTAAAACCAATAACGTTTGCGCATCAAACAGAATGCTATCCAACTCATTAGCCATAATGTCGGTTGTACTGGGAGTAATACTCCTCATACCGCCCGTGTGCCGCAAGATACACGTGCCGAGCATTGTAGGCTTTATTCTGGCGGGTATTGCACTGGGACCATACGGGCTGAATATCTTTGCCGAAAGCGAAACGATACGCGTGTTGGGCAAGATGGGTATGCTCTATATCATGCTGCAGGCGGGTATAGAGATTGACATGAACGACTTCAGCCAGTACAAACGGAGCGCAGTCCTCTTCGGTTTCTATACCTTCCTGATACCTTTTGCATTAGGTATGCTCACCAGCCGCCTGATGGGATTCGGCTGGGCGACGTGCGCCCTGATGGGAGCGATGTACGGCAGCCATACGCTGATGACCTACCCGATAGTGAGCCGCTACGGCATACAGAAGAATGCGGCGGTAAATATCGTCGTGGGCGGTACGATGGTGGCGATTACGATGTCGCTCCTGGTGCTGGCAGGACTGAAAAGCCACCTGACAGGCACGGAGAGTCCGCTATTCTGGTGGGCATTGGCGGGAAAGATTGCCCTCTTTGCAGTGATGACCTTGTGGGCGTTTCCGTGGGTGGTGCAGAAAGCATTCAAGCGGCAGCAGGAACCGGTTTTCTGCTTTATGCTCGTGATGACGGTGCTGATGCTGTCGGCTTTTCTCGCCGACTGGGCAGGTTTGGAGGGTATCCTCGGTGCTTTTGTATGCGGAGTGTCGCTCAACCGGCTGGTACCGAACCGCTCCTCGCTGATGAACCGTATCAATTTTGTAGGCAACAGTATCTTCGTGCCGCTCTTTCTGATTGACGTGGGCATGATGATCGACATCAGTCTCTGCTGGCACGGCTGGGCGACCATCACCATTGCGGCTGTAATGATCGGTACCAAACTGGCGGGCAAGTGGCTTGCCGCATGGGCGGCACAAGGGTCGTTCCACCTCTCGGGTATGGAGCGGCAACTGGTTTTCGGACTGACACACGCCACAGCGGCAGGCACGCTGGCGATAGTAACTATCGGTTACCAAGTGGGGCTTTTCAACTCCGAGATACTCAACGGCGCCGTACTGATGATACTGGTGCTGTGCACCATCTCGTCGTTTGTTACAGAGCATGCCGCCAAGCAGATCGCCCTGCAGGAGGAAGCCAAACTGGAGAGTGACAGAACAGAAGACGAATGGCTGGTGATGTCGGTAGGCGAAGACCTGCACGACAAACTGAAAGAACTGAGCAACCTGAGCAGCCTGCCCGAGACGGAGTTCGTACAGAGCGACGACTGGGCGGACGCACGGCAGATCATCGAGCGGCGGGGCAAATCCACCATCGTCTATCACGAGGTGCAACCGCTCAATACGATCAACCGTCTGCTGGTGGCAGTACCGCGCTATGCCGAGAAGGAGTACGATTTCATCTCCTGCTTCGGACAGATACGCCGTCTGAGCAGCCAGATAGGCGCGAAAGTGGTATTCTTTGCCAACGAGGACACGCAGCGTGTGCTGAAAGCCATGAGCCGCCGCAAGGGCAAGTACCTGCGGGCATCGTACCGCGAGATGGGCGACTGGGAAGAGGTACTGATGATGGCAAAAGAGGCAGAAAAGGATGATATGATTGTAATGGTCTCTTCGCGCCACGCCACTGCCAGTTACAACCCGCTTTTCGAGCAGATACCCGATATGCTGGAGCGTTTCTTCCGGCAGCACAACTATCTGATACTCTACCCCGAGCAGCAGATGGGCGGCGAGGTGCGCGATGTATTTCTGACGGATATTCCCCAACCGAGCCGCACATGGCGTCTGGTTACCAAAACCAAGCAATGGTTCCTCCGTCTCCTGCGCCGCCGGCAACTCAGAAAGAAATAACGTGAATTCGAAAGAAAGAGACTTTGTCGGCCAACAACTGTCAACAACTATTAAACAACAGATAATAGTATAACGTGAATTCGAAATAAGAAACTCCTTTGCCGCAAAGCGGCAAGAAATCCGAGTAAATCTACAATTTTACATCCTCAGATCCATAAATTGCCATTGTAAATCTTATCGCCTACAGAGGACAAGTAAGACAATTCCACTTTATATTGAACAAACATTGAATAGACAACTATGCTACAAGAAAGAGACCGATACACAACAAAAAAAGGAGAGCGTTGCTCTCCTCTGTGTGAACCAGCTGGGGCTCGAACCCAGGACCCCATCCTTAAAAGGGATGTGCTCTACCTGCTGAGCTACTGATTCAGGCTTTTTCTCAAAAGCGGGTGCAAAGGTACTGCTTTTTTTTGAACCCTGCAAATAATTGGTGCATTATTTTTGCTTTTAATAGAAAAATCATACAATATGAACATAAACAAGACGTATTCACGCCGGAAAACAACACAGACAAAAGTAGGAAACATCTATATAGGCAGCGATTCGCCTATCCGTATCCAGACTATGGCAAACACCTCGACCAACGATATAGAGGGGAGTGTAGCCCAAGCGCAACGCTGTATCGCCGCGGGGGCGGAACTGGTCCGTTTCACCACGCAGGGACTGCGGGAGGTGGAGTCGCTCAAAGAGATACACCGGCAATGCACAATGCACAATGCACAATGCGTAATGGTTGCAGACGTCCATTTCCAAGCCGACGTGGCGGATGCGGCGGCGCAGGTGGTGGAGAAAGTGCGTATCAACCCCGGCAACTACATAGACCCTGCACGCAAATTCAAACATATCGACTATACCGAAGAGGAATACCAAGCCGAACTCGGGCGGCTGCGGGAACGGTTCACACGCCTGCTCGATATATGCAAAGCACACCACACCGCCCTCCGTTTGGGCGTGAACCACGGCAGTCTGAGCGACCGTATCATGTCGCGCTATGGCGACACACCCGCCGGTATGGTAGAGAGTGTGATGGAGTTTCTGCGCGTGGCGGCAAGCGAACAGTTTATGAATATCGTCATCTCCGTCAAGGCGAGCAACACCCGCATCATGGTCGATACGGTACGGCTGCTGGTGCAGCAGATGAACCAAGAGGGTATGGCTTTTCCGTTGCACTTGGGCGTTACGGAAGCGGGCGAAGGCGAGGACGGACGCATCAAGTCGGCGGTCGGTATCGGTGCCCTGCTGGCGGACGGTATCGGCGACACGGTGCGGGTAAGCCTGAGCGAAGCCCCGGAAAACGAGATTCCCGTGGCACGTGCGCTGGTGGATTATTTCGTCAGTCCGCAAAGTATCCGCTATGCGGACAACACGTGTGTTTCCGTGGAGGGCAATACCATTTATTATTCCAACGAAGATACCGATTGGGGATTGTTTCAGTTGCACGCCGCAGCAGAGTGCGGACGGCTGCTGTGGGAACACCATGCAACCCATCTCGTATTGGGCAATCCGCATTTTGACGCCGACCGGTTGGAGCGGCTGGGCAAAGACATATTGCAGGCGGCGCGCGTGCGTATCTACAAGACGGAGTATATCTCCTGCCCCGGGTGCGGGCGCACGCTGTTCGACTTGGAAAAGACCATTGCCGAGGTGAAAGCCGCCACGGCGGAATTTACGGGACTGAAAATAGGCATAATGGGCTGTATCGTAAACGGTCCGGGCGAGATGGCGGATGCCGACTACGGCTATGTGGGTGCCGGACGCGGACGCATCAGTCTCTATCGCGGCAAAGAGTGCGTCCTGAAGAATATCCCGCAAGAGGACGCCGTAGAAGCACTGCTCAATCTCATCCGCAATGGAAATTACGGCAACGACACGGCAACGTGAAGCGTAAGGCAGGTGTGCGTAGCACACTGAGTGCCGTAGCGAGACGAAGCCCGGTGGGCTGAGTAGAACTCCTTATAACACACGGCAACGAGATACATCCTTATAAGGGATTGTTGCAGCAAAATGCCACCAATATGCACATTTTATTGCATATATCACGCAAAAGCAGTACTTTTGTAAGGATTTTATTAACTAAACATTTCTTTGATATGAAAAAGATTTCCTCATTATTCTTTGCGCTTACGCTTCTGGTAAGTGCTAATGCGGGAGAGCGACTGAAGTTGTCTCACAAACCGTTGAACACAAAAGTGCCTGTGGCAGTATTGGCAGACGAGACTCAAAAAGCCCCTGCACAACTTGCCGGCACCACGATTGATATTGTATGCGATTCGGTACATATCTATGATATGAGCGATGTCTTTGGCACTCCTATTACGCAAATCACCAGTGCAAACGATGACTATGACATCTCTATTATGATTGCAGAGGTAGTCCAGTATTTCGGCACCTATGATGCCAACGTAGGCATTACCCCCAAGGGGGGAACACAAATACTGATAAACGGAGAAGTTACATTGGCGAATGCGGGTAGCGGGAAAGCCATTGTAACCTCCACCGTTACTGCCGAAGACGGGAATACCTATAACATTCGTTTACAACCCAAAGCAACCGTCATTCCCGAGTGCAAAGATACGATTACAATCAACATCCCGAAAGCCCGATTTCACAACAAAATAGAAACGGAAGATGCTTTCCAAATCGAGGGCAAGACTACTGATTTGACGTACGCCGTAAGTTTCTATCCTACCAACGTAGGAGGGAAAGTGGCAGGCACGTATATGGCAGACCAATTAAATGCCAAATACTCATTCGTGGTTTATGATCCATGGTATGCTACCGACGATGATTTTGTAGAATTCTTGGACGGAACCGTAAACATTACGGTTGTCGGCAAGGAGATTACTGTAGTCGCTGGTATGGTCGGTACGGATGCTACCTACTATAAGATTACTATGATAGCAGAATACGATGATGTTGTACGTCTGACAGCTGATGCCGAGACGGGAAGCGTAGATCGCACCTATACGGCAGGGGTTGACAATGTTGCGGTAGATACCGATTATGCTTCTCAAGGGGTTATTTATGTGGATGCACAATCCGCCAATGGCGCAGATTATACCACTATCGGTTTTATTTGCGGGAACACGGATAAAGACATCATTATCCCCGCGGGTGAATATCCGATAAACTATACCAATGCAGTCGGCACCGTAATGGCGACCACCGGTATAAATAGCAACAACCAAGTATATCCTTCCTATTATAGCACCATCTCTGACAATATGCTGGTACAACCCATATTCTTTATGGTATCGGGTAAGGCGGTTGTGGAGAACAACAATGGCGAACTGAAAATCACGGTGGACGCTGTCAATTCGTATGACAGACCTATCCACGTGGTTATCAATGCGGGGCTGCAGACGGCTATCGACCATGTCAATGCTGATGCCGCAGAGGTTACCAAATACATTCAGAACGGACAGATGTATATCCTGCGCAACGGCAATGTATATACCGCTACAGGCGCATTGGTGAAATAACCCATTTCTCATTCCCACGGGGAGCAATATCAATTTCCCCACTCTATCCGGCTGCCACAAGTGGCAGCCGGATTTTTTGTGTATTCACGTACATTCCGACCGACACAGAATAATAACGTATGTAATGCATATTTTTCTGCATAATCTGCATAAACAAGCGGCTTATCCTATCGGGAAAAGCCTATTCTTTCTACGTCTTTTCTACGTCTTTTCTACGTCTTTTCTACGTAATCGCTATACAGAAGCATTGAATTGCATATAATGCATATTTACTGCATAATCTACACAACCATATCGGTAACACTTTCAATACAGGACACTACAGCAGACACTTTGCTTACTGAATACACAAAATCACGGCACAATAGTACATATACAAACAAAAACATAATAAAAAGATACGTTATACAACATTTTTCTTGCATAAGTAAAATAATTTCTATACTTTTGCAACCAATATAACATTTACTAACACACATTGGCATTTGTACATAATCTTAAAGATTTTACTAACCCATTAAATTATATACCATTATGAAAACATTTACACGTTTTTTTTGTATTGCAGTCTTATTGTGTATTAGGATTATGCCATTGCCCGCAGAAGAGGGAACTATTACAGAAGCCAACAGACAACTACGGCACATTTTTAAGGATTTAGATCATCCTACCAATTTCTTATACGAGCGGTCAGCCCATATTTTAGAAGATGAGTATTTTGCAGAAGAATGTCAATTAGTTACAGATTGCGACAAGTGGTTTTATGCATACGACGAAATGTACAATAGTGCGAAAGACCAATCTGTCCTACAGAAACCAGAAACAATAGCATCAGAAGCATTGGAACATAGCGATTATGAGGTTCCATTAGGTATTATTGACTATAAATTCTGCAGATTTACCCCGACTGCTTTAAGTCAAAAATATGAGTATTTTTATTTTGACACTCTTGAAAATCAACTTTATTTACGAGTTCATTTTGATGACTGGCGCGCATCGGAAGCCATATATAAGACAGAGCATATCTTTATGGTATCCCCACTTGTTGAAAGAATAACCACTCTACATCCGACATTCTTTATTCATACATTGGCTGTGGATAAAGAGATAAAAGAGGCTTACGAAAAAGGTTATACTCTGTACATAGATTTTGGTGATGACGAGGGAAAAAGAGAACTCAATAAGAAAGATTTTTTCTGCCAAGTTGATTACAAAAAGTCCGGAGACTATATCATTACCGTTTATGCAGAATATGAACAGAAACAGGTAGGATGGTCATGTAGCAAAATTACAGTTCAAGGCGAAGATCAAGAAAGTATTACCACAAACCTATCCGATGTAAAATGCAACGATGGAGAATATGAAGTGTATGAAAATGAAGGATTAGAAGTCTTTGAATTTACCCCAAAAGATCCTCCTGCCGATTATGAAAAGCACGTGAAAACTATTTTTGTTTTATCCGGCTACAATCCTACCGCTTTTAGGAAGTCATATCAAGGTCGAAGTGCGCAAGAATTATACAACAAATATATATGGGAAGGCAAAATGCATAATTTGCTTTCCTTGGGATACAAATTCGTAATCGTTGACTGGATATATCCCAATGGTGATATTCGCGATAATGCATATCGGTTATCCAAACTACTGAACCGCTACATCGAAAAGAATATAGAGAACGAAAATTTCGAGGAATTTGTAGTAATCGGACATAGCATGGGGTGCTTAGTAGGACGTTATGCACTACTAAAAATGGAACATCCACAAGAGTGTTGGGCAACTACAGACCGATTGCACAATACTCGCTTATTCATTTCAAATGATGGTCCGCATCAAGGTGTAAATATACCAATGTCGTTACAAGCCATATATGGCGATGCTTTATGTCCCGGCGGGTATTTATACGGATTTGCCGATTTTCTCAACTCACGAACACGTGTTAATTTAGACTTGGTTAATACTGGTCTAAACGGAATTTCTGTGCAACAGATGTTGAACCGACATCATAAAACACAGACACGCATTGATGGCGATACCTACTCGTATGATGCACACGACGACTACTACGAACTGCAAAAAGATTTCAAGAATCTCGGAGACTATCCGCAATACTGCAAATTGGTGGCTTTGGTAAACGGTTCTTTAGGAGGAGAAGGACAAGACAATATGTATTATGATGATGTAGAAAAATACATTTCATATCCCGGTACAAAACGCCAACCTAACGACCACCTACTCTATATGAAAAATCAAGTGCGTTATCGCATATTGGGATTGAAATTTATAAATGATATAGAAGTGGATATTCGTACTAATCCAGATATTAATACTACAGGGTTGCTTTTCAATATGCAGTACACAAGAGTTCGCCCACATATAAAAGTGTATTGGTTTGGAATAAAAGTTACTTATACACAAGACATCTTCAGTTATCATCGATATGGAACCAACTTACTTCCTTATTGCGTAAGTGCAGGTAGTCATGAGTATCTCAAGCGAGATAAAAGTTCCTCTAATTTCTCGTGGGGCGGATTTCTCAATTTAGGATTTTTAGGATTAAATTTCACAATAGATCCTGGGAATTCATTTCGATTAAACTCCTATATGGGTATTCCGTGGCTATGTGACAGAAATCATGGTTTCGAAATATATACAGACGGATTAGGGTTCGGCTTCGTACCAGTAAACTCCGCTATGGATTATCGCACTCCAGAGAGTAATTTTTGCATTAATTTTGCAGATACATTGGTAACAGATCTATTACAATATAGTCCTTTCGATGTGGTTATCGGACGTTATGAGAGTGATGAAAGAAATCCTTCAAATAATAACCACGAAGAAATTATAAATCCTATTATATATGATACATACGCTTATAAAAATGGCAATAAGTACCCTTTGTACATGAATTTATGTCCTTACATTCCAAGACGTTTGCTTAATGCTGAAATTGGTGATGAATCTATATATTTAGAGAACAGACAATATCCTTCCATGTTTTATGTTAGCTTTCTCTCTATTCCATTAGCGGTCTATCTTGATATCCCTACGCCCTATTATGCTTATTTTTCGCCATTACGTTACAATTTAGATGAGACTCAATATACAGTTCCTTATACAAGGACTATATCCAAAAATTTACCATACAATTTCAGGAATGATTATCCATATAGATTAGGCATATTCTGTAATGACACCATCTATAGCACATCCACTTCAAATTATAAGATTAATAAGTTTACTGATAAAATAGGTGATTACCCTTTGGAATATGATTGCCCACATATGGTTGACATTGAAAACCTGTACCTCAAAAAATCTCAGGAGCAACATATACAAAAAAACAATGCTCAAGATCATAACTTTCTCATTACAGATACTATTATTGGAACATATAAAGCCTACTTATATACACCATTGGGAACATTAGTACACACAACCAACATCAATATGGATGACGAAAATCTATTATCATTACCAATTTTACCAACAGGAGTATATGTATTGGTTTATCAATCAAATACGGGAGAGCAACATACATCTAAAATTTTCATTCAATAACCATATGAAACACTTTACTATATCTATACTATTAGGTTGCAGTTTTCTGATGACAGCCTGCGATATGACACCACCGAAAAATGATGCGGCTATGCACATCACCGGTCAATACTATCTTACCAAAGACGGAAAACAAATGTCGCCAGATGGAAATGTTATTATATTGGCTCAATACTATCTGTACGACATTACTTCATACGGCAGTATGATACGCTATGACAATACAAAAACTTTACTATCCGAAACCAATGGCACATTTGATTTTCAAGTGGAAGGTATGGGGGATCTATGGATTGATTTGATGGCTTCATATAATGATCACGATACTATACTTTATCTAAATGACACAATACTGAAAGGAAAACAGGAGTTCAACGACATAAGCATAGTATTGCACCCGATGCATATATTCAATCCGACACTGACAAAGAAAGGAGACCCGCAGGAAATATGTTTTGCGGTGGGAGATACATTGATATTCAGCATCAATCACGATGCACTAACGCGTATTCAGATAACGCGTTACCGCATAGACACTGCTACCAAAGAGTGTATAGAAGATACGATTGCCGATTATCGGGTTGATAACAGCCTGACCTATGAGTTCGTACTACCTGATACACAGTCTCTTCCGTCGGAAGACGATATCATACGGGAAAGGTTCCGCATCCACTACACCACGTTGCACTATGGTTCGAGAATCAGTCCGTGGTATGGAGTACGGTTTAATTCGCACGGACAAAATAACGAAAATTCATAAAAAATCTCCATGAAACGCATACTATTACCTTTTTTATTGCTGACGGGTATGGTTCTCAACAGTTGCAACGAGCCGGACAATGCGGCGGCAAAGGCAGAGGCGGACGAGATGTTTGCCAAAGAAAATCAGTATCTATTCGGGCATTATGCGGTTGGCGACTCGGTGGTATTTATCAGGGAAAACGGGGAAAAGGAGCGTTTTGCCGTGTACAAAATAGAGCAGGCATATACCGAATTTTCGCCCAAGGGGATTATAGCAGAGCCACCGACATATATAGTAGGGAAAGAGGCTCACCTCTGTCTACGAGGGACAAGATACCAGATAGAGGTTGATATGTTTGTAACCATCCGGTCGCCATACACCGACAAGGGGATACGAACCGATTTTCTACTGCGTGATGACGCTCCGGACGCCGGTCTTACGGCAATAGTTTTGGCTATTCCCGAAGCAAAAGAAAATGAAAGAGTGATAGCGGGCACGTCGCATCTGTATATGCAACCGGAAGCGGACGCAGCCGCCTACTGCCTGCTGCGGAAGGAGGCGGGAATCGTGGAGATACAAGATGCCTACGGGCGGAGATTTGTTCTGCCGTAAAGCCATCATTCAGACGCTTTGGGCAGTAGCATACTAATAAAAAAGAAAACAAGCGACCGTCAACACATATATGTATGCTTGTTTTTCTCTATGACAGATTATTAACAATAAAAATTACACAATCATACGAATACAATCTATTTTGTAACAAAAAAATACATTTTTACAAAAAAAATAAAACAAAGTGTTGTATGTGACAAATAAATTGCGTACGCTTTGCAGCGTGTTAAGAAAATTTTCATTCTTCAAGTGCAAACAACAACTCCATATTGCTGTATGTGGGTATATAACAAATAATCTATAAAATAACACTCACTATTTTACTATTATGAAAACAATATTTAGATTTTTATCAAAGGCGGTCGTACTATGTATATTGACCATATGCTGCGCCTCATATGATTTTGATACCGCAACGAAACAATTCGGAATCCATGATATAATTATTTATGCCCCCAATACAACAATTGCCATAGAGAATATACAGATTGAAAAATGCTACGATCAAAAGACTCATAGAACCAAAACTTACAGTGCACGTACCTATTACGATACCATCTCCATACAGCAGTGTCGTTGTATGGATGGTACTTATATGGCAGGAACACGGACAGAGTATAAGAAAGCCATGCGCGTAATGGAAGAGACACCCGATTATAAGTATTTGAAACTAACCCGATTAGATGGTAACTCGCCTGTTTATGTTACTACAGAATACCGTATAAATATCGATAGCGTTGAAATTGACATACGAAATTTTGAAGACGGCAATCCGTTTGCACCAAAGGGGTATTCACTGCAAGAGATTATGGAGAAATTGTATAAAGAGGGCAAGGCAGAACGCTGGGACGATAATGAGCAACATAAGATACTACGCGATGATTGGTAACGAGGGGGAGATAGCATTACGAAAAATGCAGATAAACTATTATTGCATTATAATCATAAAATGAATTTAATAAAACCCATTGGCGGAATTAAGTTAGTGCATATTTAATTCTTTCGATGGGTTTATTATAAGAAAGACAGAGTTGTAGAGTTCTATCGTTCATTGTCTATGGCAACTGCATTTTTGATGAGTGTACTAATACCATTCAGACCAATAATATCGCATCCGGACTGTATATAATCAAAATAACCACCAACGGAATGGTACATTCCGATAAAATTTACATTCAATAATTATGAAAGACATTGTAAAAATCGGAGCAGCCTGCATTGCGCTAATTTTATGCTCGTGCGATGGAGACAGAAATAATCCTGATAAGACTGTTCCTTACATCAAATATGGTTGGGATAATTTCCCCTTTGAACGAGTTGACTGCTACTTTCCGGAAGAGGGTACAGAGTTAAGATATATTTCTGACAAAGGTAACACATTCACACTAACCGTAGAAGAAATAAGTCGAGAGTATGAGCCACGTCCGGAAAGGGATCCTGTAGAAGAAGCATTCGGAGGATTTACAACTGCCTCGGAAATTTACTTTATTACAGCAAAGTTGACAAATAATGCCAATGAGGATATTGTAACTCCTCGTTTGTTTGATATGTATATTGGGGATTCTAGAAAATATTTATCCATAGGATTAACTACTACCCAAGATTTATATATTGGGTTCACTGCAGAAAATAAGTCCTCAAAACCTGATGCTATATTCCAGTATTTAGGTGATACAATTTCCTTAAAAGCCTCTTATAGGGACAGATTTGGTAGTAAAACCGTTTTCCCAAATGCCGCAAAGATAGTGAAAGGCAAGGGTATTGTAATGTATAAAACGATAATCACCGACACGACTGAGGAGCGGGGAGGACTGTTTATGGGAATGGGCGAGACATGGACTTTAGTTGAATAACAGATAACTCTGATTCATATTGCAAGAGATTATGAAGAATCTTATAGCAGGTGATGGATGTTGTAGGCGAACAGATTGGATTGAAAGCGGCTGTCTGACAAATGCAGGCAGCCGCTTTCATTATGTAATAGTATGTTTATGCTTGAGTTAGCATACGCTTACTTGTACTTTTTTTTTACAAAAGGGAATCAAGGAGGGGGATAAGGTCGGATTTGCGGCAGGCACCGACATGGCGGTTGACGAGTTCGCCGTTCTTGAAGAACAGCATCGTCGGGATATTCATCACTCCGTATTCCTCGCAAGTGTCCGGGTTGTCGTCCACATTGAGTTTGCCGACCACGACACGACCTTCATACTCGTTGCTCAACTCTTCTACGATGGGCAACATCATCTTGCAAGGACCGCACCATGGTGCCCACAAGTCCACTACGAGGGGTTTGCCCTCTGCCAACAACGCTTTGATATTGGCGTCTGTAATCTCAATAGCCATAATAGTTATTTATTTTGTAGTTGTTTGATAGTTATGCGTTTTTGCTGCGGGTGTGCGAGCAGCACATCGGTGAGCGGGTCTTCGAGATAGGTCTGGATAGCCCGTTTGACCGGACGCGCCCCGTTCTGCGGGTCGTAGGCTTTCTCTGCCAACTGCATAGCGGCTTCGGGCGTCAGCACCAGTTGATGCCCCGTCTTGCGCAGACGCTCTTGGAGCAATGCCACCTCGATATTGACGATACGTGCGAGTGCATCGCGCGTGAGAGGCTGGAACGTAATGACATTGTCAATACGGTTGAGAAACTCGGGCGGGAAAGTCTTCTGCAACGCCTTGAGCAGCATCTGATTGCTTGTCTTGGCATCCATATCCGACACTCCGAAACCGATACCTGCCCCGAACTCCTTAAGTTGACGTGTGCCGACATTGGAGGTAAGGATGATAATCGTATTGCGGAAATCCACCACGTGTCCCTGCCTGTCGGTAAGCCGTCCCTCGTCCAGCACCTGCAAGAGGATATTGAAGATGTCGGGGTGGGCTTTCTCTATCTCGTCGAACAATACAATCGAATAGGGTTTGCGGTGTACGGCTTCGGTCAGTTTGCCGCCGTCCTCGTGCGCCACGTATCCCGGAGGTGCGCCTACCAAGAGCGAGACGGTATGTTTCTCCATATATTCCGACATATCGAAACGGATTACCGCATCGCGGCTGCCGAACATCTCCTCCGCCAGACACTGCGCGAGGTAGGTCTTGCCCACACCCGTAGGACCGAGGAAGAAGAAAGTACCGATAGGACGGCGCGGGTCGCGCAAGCCGAGACGCGAGCGACGAATGGCACGCACGATGGTATCAACGGCTTCGTCCTGACCGATGACCCGCTTGCGCAGAGTCTCGTCCATAGTGCGCAGCCGCTCCGTTTCCGCTTTCTGCACACGCTGTACGGGTACGCCCGACATCATCGAAACCACGGAAGCAATATCGTCCACGGTGATGGTATAAGGCTCTTGCAGTTCGTCGCCTACCGCCTTGGCATGCGCGTGCGCCCGTGCACCTGCCTCGTCCATCACATCGATGGCCTTGTCGGGGAAAGCACGGTCGGTAAGGTAACGTTCCGCCAGGCTGACCGCCGCCTGCAGGGTCTCTTCGGGATAGACCACATGGTGGTATTCCGCGTAATGCTCACTCAGACGATTGAGGATAGAGAGGGTCTCTTCGGGGGTGGTCGGACGGACAACCACTTTCTGGAAACGGCGTTCCAGCGCCCCGTCTTTCTCTATAGAGGTGCGATACTCGTTGGTGGTAGTAGCACCGATGCACTGCACCTCGCCCCGCGCCAAAGCAGGTTTGAGGATATTAGCTGCATCCAGCGAACCCTGTGCGTTCCCCGCACCGATGATGGTATGTATCTCGTCGATAAAGAGGATTACTTCATGGTGGCGTTGCAACTCCTGCAGCACCGCTTTCATACGTTCCTCGAACTGACCGCGGTAGGTGGTACCCGCCACCATAGACGCCACATCAAGGGTGATGATACGTTTGCCCGCAAGAGCACCCGCCTCGTTGCCTACGATACGCAAAGCGAGTCCCTCCACGATAGCCGACTTGCCGACCCCCGGTTCGCCAATAAGGATAGGGTTGTTCTTCTTGCGTCGGGAGAGGATCTGCACCACACGCTCTATCTCCACCTCGCGCCCAACGACGGGGTCGAGTTTGCCCGCCTGCGCCTGTTTGGTAAGGTCGTGTCCGTACTTGTCGAGTGCGGTAGTAGCACCGACTTTGCCCACATTGGACTGCGGGCGACGGGGTTTGCCGTCTTCGACATCACTCCCCTGCCCCATTCCTGCGGTCGGGGTTTGCGTGGTAGTATGCGGCTGGGCATAGAGTTCGACTATCCGATCGTAGGTGATTCCCCACGCATTAGCCAGATAGAGTGCGGCACGGTTGATACGGTGGCGCAAGATAGCCAGCAGCAAGTGGGCACTACCGACGGCATCCGCCTGATACTCACGGCTGATCCCCTCGGCGATACGCATGATACTCTCCACCTGCGTACTGCGGGTGATCGGTTCGATAGTGTCGCGCTGTTCCTGCTGCAAAGCGGTATCGAGGTTTCCTTTGGTTTCCTCGGCAGACAATCCCGCCTTGCAGAGCAGGTCATACGCCTGACCTTCCGCCAGACGCAGGATACCCAGAACGAGGTGTTCGGGCAGTATCTGTGTGTTCTGCAAACGCTCCGCTTCGTCGCGGGCGTAAATCAAGATTTTATTTAATCGTATTGTTAAAGGCATAATGTTGGTAAACGTTTGTGGGCGGTGCCGTTGGTGGGTTGCACGTTGGTGGGTTGCACCGTTAGTGGTTGCACGTTGGTGGGCAGAGCCGTTTATGGTTGTACGTTTGTGGTTATACGTTATTTTTGTTTTGTTGTTATTTATAGAAATGCCAGGCGAGACCGGCGCGGAATATGTCAGGGTTCATCGGGTAGCCGGGCATAGCAAAGTAGTTCGGAGTTGATTTCATAAACAGGTGGTTGAAATGGGTGTAGTGGGCAAAGAAACGCAGGTGCAATGATCTGACGTAGAAATTGGCATACACATTGAGTATCGGATAGTTGCCGACCTTGGCAGTGTTCTGGACGCAGAACTGCGCCGTAGCGGGATTGAGCAAGGGGGCATAGTAGGACGTAAAATACCGCATATCCACACCGATCTGTGCGTCCATAGCACGGAACCACGTACCGTGGTAGTAGAGGTTGTGATAGAGTGTAAAAGACGGCAAAGGCATTGCCGCATCGCTCGACAACTGATAGACCACATGGTTCTCGAGGTTCACCCACGGTGTGGTCAGGTCGCACTGCACATCCGCCGACAGCACCTGTATATTGCCCTCGTGCTGCACGGGATTACCCGTTTGGTCGAAATAGATATAGCGTGTCAGGTTCTCAAAGCCCACATTGACTTTCGGTTTCACCCACGTGGTGGGGTATGCAATCCCGCCGCCGACATAGAAACGATAGGTCTTTTGGAAATCGTTGTCCCAACGGAAGTGGTTGGACGAGAAATGCTGCAGATAATAGGACGGGGTCTCATTTCTGACAAAGGCGCGGGCATGGATATACATCGTATCTCTGCCAATACGGAAATCGCCGTCCACGTGTCCGTTCACTTGGAACTCGCCGAGTTTGTAGCCCAAGACACAGACATCGCCGTCGAAGCCGTAATGCACCCATTTGCCGCGGTTCTTGTAGAGCGCACCGCCGACAAAGGTGTTGTTTGTCCATTGGTAGCCCCATAGGGTATCGGGAGCGAGGTGGGCAACGGTGTTCATCCACGGACCTGCAAACGGCTCATAGTCGCCCAAGAGACTGCTTGCGTCCTCGTTCAGAGGGCGGAGAAAACGCTGGCACTCGTTGACAGCATAGACCGTGGCACCGAACTTGAGCAGGCGGTTGAACTCCTCCTCGAAAGTTACACTCAGCGTGTTGCGGATAGTAAGCACATCGGTGGAGTCGTTGGTGGTATCCGGATTACGATAATAGGCCGGATAAAAGCCCTGTTGTGCGGTTCGCTCCACGTAACGGCGGTTGCTGTTGGTGGTCTCGAAGGTGTGCGCAAAGGTAGTAACCGGCACATAGTTGATCTTGAGCGTATCGCGCCGCTCGCGCCTGCCCTCTTCGTTGATTACTTCGATGGTGTCGTGATAGGGGCGCTCGACGGTAATGCTATAGTAGTGGTTGAGGAAGCCGGCGAGGTAGCGGTAGCCCGACATGGCATTGAGGTTGACGGGCAAGTCCTCCGGTTGCAACGCCCCGTCGAGGTCGCCGGGGTTGGTAAGTCCGCCGTTGTCAAAATTGCTCCAGTTGGCAAACGTGAATGCCGCCTGCAGCGAATAACGGTTGCCGTTGTAGGAACCGAAGACATTGCCGTTGAATAGTTTGCCCGCCGAGTTGGAATAATGCCCCACGCTATTGAGGTAGTTGAGTTGCGTACCGAGGTTGATACGCTTGTTGAGGTTGCCCGTAAAGAGGAAATAGATCTCGTTTTCCTCGTGCATAGTGGTAAAGCCTTTGTTGTAGGCAATGCTCGAATAGGGCGTGGTGGTGTTGAAGAAACGCACGTCCTGCGGCGTATATATATAAGGCTGGTAAGCCGCAGCGAAGATGTCGTCGATCTTCGAGAGACGGTCGAAATAGATACGCGACTGAATGGGCGACACGAGGCAGTTGCCGTTGTAAGCCGACGAGATGGAATAGTCGTTCTGCGCACTGCGCATCGGGTAGTTGAGATATGCGGTATCGGCGAACTGCACGGTGTCGGCGATAGCCGCAGGCGACGGCAACTGCCAAGTACGGATGACCGTCTTGACAGCCTTCTCCTTGGCGGCAAAGCCCATGGCAGTTACCAACAAAAAGCAGACTAATATGATAAACTTATTTCTCAATTCACAATGCACAATGCATAATGCACAATTTTTCCAATCTTAACAAACGTACATTTTTACGGACGGCACAAAGGGTGCGTATCCTATGCGCATCCTATGCTCATCCACCTCACTTTTATCCAAAGGAGAACTCGCAGTTCTCCTTTGGATAAATCTTAATAATCGTACACTTTTTACGTGTCGTTTATTTGGTCAGTTTTGCTTTTTTCTTTTTCAATTCCTCTTTGAGTTGCTGAATCTCTTTCTCCTGACTGTTGATAGTCTTGAGCAAGCCGTTCAGTTCCTCATTGCCGATAGTGGTCGGGTACTGCTCCTCCACGGACTGCAGGAAATCGGACAGCACGTTCATATAATTGATAAACGCCTCGTATGCCGATTCGTAGTAGGTCGCTCCCTGGTCGATGTGGTTCATATAGTGGAAATTGTTCACATCTTGCAGGCGCAGCCAGTTGGTTTTCAGTCCCTTGTCCTGACAGAGGTGTACACGCTCGGCAACCGCATAGAGTTTGCTCAACGCCTCCTGCTGGAGGTCATTGCCGTTGTACATACTGAGGTCTTTCGCCTCACCTGCCCACGTAAGCGGGTATGGCGCAGAGACGGCATCGATAGCCGTCATCTTCTTGGCAGCCTCGGTAGGCGTACAGAACCCCATTCCGCGCTCAATCGCATAGTAGGGCAACGCCTTGAGGAACTCGAAGATACCCGTACCTACCTGCTGGCGGATACCGAACGTATCGGCACCGACCCATATATTGATGAGGTCTTCGCCCTCGGGCAGCGACTGCAGTTGGTTCGCATACTTCTCCGCATCTATCGGGTAATTGCCCCAGTTGGGGTCGGAGAAATGGAAACCCAATTCGTCGCTTAAGCCCGCGTTGCGCACAAGCATCTTCATCTTGGGCGCACCCGCCGAAGTGTAGAGATAATTAGGCGACTTCCAACTCATCACGTGCTTGGCACCCTCGGTAAGCATCACCTTGTAGCCCAACTTGTACAAATTATATGCCATTTCATCGGAATAGAGCAATTCGGTGTTCCAAATGGCAGCAGGAGTTACCCCAAGCACATCGTTGATGACAGCACGCTGCTTGTCCAATTGCTCTTGGAACTCGTCCATATTGTACTCCGCCGCGAGGGAATAGGAAAAGGGGGTAGCCAAGAACTCAACGCACTTACTGTCAGCCAGTTCCTTGAGCACATCGATCATCTCGGGGGTGTACTGCTCAAACATCTCGAGCATCACGCCGGAGATAGAGAGCGCACAATGGAAACGCCCTTTGGAGAGTTTGACCATCTCGCGCAGGGTCTGACAAAGTGGCAGGTAGGAGGTCTGTACGAGCCACGTAACGTTGTCCTCGGTCTGCATGTCATCGTAATAATAATGGTCTTGACCGACGTCAAAGAAACGATAACGCTTCAGACGATACGGTGCATGCATCTGAAAGCAAAAGCATATATTTTTCATAATCTGTAAGTTATGTTAGTTATTCTGTTTGTTGTATCCTTTGCCGCAAGCGGCAAGAAATCTAAGTAAATCTTTTCGCATTGCAGTCCTAAATTGCTATAAATCTTATTCGCCTGCGGCGTGTTTTTTATATTGAAACAAAACCTGCAAAACCTGTCTTGCGGCGCAACACGCGCCGCGTTTTTTAGGCAAATATAGTCAAAATTATTCAAATAGGCATTATCGTGATTGATTGTTAAACGGACGAACTACGTCCGTATTATCACGAATTAACCATAAACCATATTATTACATCCTCAAAGATTATTGATGTCATTTTAGTGTGTAAGCAGAACATTTCCAGAATCCAATAGTTGTCCGTCTTGCAAGAGCAATAATTGATACCAACCATTGGGCAACCCCGCCACGTCCAAAGACACTTTTTCGGTATTGGATGTCAAAGTGCGGACACGCCCTTGCAACTCGCTCCATAACTCAATGGTATAATTGGGGAGTTCGTATGGTACTGCAAATGTTGCCACATCGGTTTCATCATCCACATTGCGTTCTATGGAAATGGCTATTGAAGAGGTATTTACGGGGTTTTGATAAGATTCAAAACGGAATGGCGGTTTAATAATTGTACCGCCCATAACACTAAATGTATAGATAGTTTCGTTCTTCGTAGGGCAACCACAATCATTTACAACACGTATCGTAAGTGTACCTCGTTTCGTAGGCATAACACTAATAGAGCGTCCCGTAAACTCGTGGGTTATAGTATCTTGCGGATGGGTTACATACCACTTGATATACTCGTCCTCCACATTAGGACAACCTATTTCCGTAAAGGTTCTCATTGTATTAGCCCTCCACAAAGTACCCGGCTCAGAAGAAATACTCAGTTGAGGTTGTATATTTTCCGGCAATTCTATCTTTTTCTCTATAGTATATGTACCATTGCCACTATGTATTGTAGCATATAAAGTAACCGTTCCAACATAAGGTTTGTCTATAGCCATATCTAATGGTGACACAAACTCTGCACTTTGTGTTATTGGTTGTGTTACATTGTTAGCAACCATTTTCGGTATAGAATCAAGCAACATAATATGTTGCGCACCTCTTTTAACGGTAACACTTGCACCCTTATTTCCATTCGGGAATTTAAGAACTGATGTATAAGGAAGTGGAGTAATGTCAGTTTTGTAAGACCACACAATAGTATCCCTATCAGGCACAACGCCTGTTACTGAATAAGTTCTCTCTTTACAAAGTTGAGCAGGACCTTCTATCTGCGGATTAACGGTAAAACTAATCGACTTATCAGGATTTTGTTTGATAAAACAAAGATTTATACCTATTCCATATCCATTCCACGTTGCACAAGTTGGTGTAGAACTATTTCCATAATACGTTCTGTCACCTATACCAAAAGTACGTTTAGAATCTAAGAAACCATAAGAATTAGGATCACTTGTGGGATTATGTTTAGCATAAGCATCCACAATATAACACATTAATGGATGCCGAGAGTTGATGAATTTATCCTTTTCTATAGTGGAAACTATATCTTTATGTATATGATATATCACCAATCCTTCCTGTGGAATGTATCTATCAAAATTTACTCGAATTCTATTCTCTACCAGAAAACATTCCGCACCATTTGCAGTATTTATGCGATAGACTTCCGGTTTTAATGTAGAAGATGATATTCTATATTCCTTTGTCTCATTTGTAATGACTTCTGCATGTACCCAACCAAACAAGTAACACTTGGTATAAGCATTATGATGGGATGGTCTATGTCCATCAGAGTTCCAACTACCATTACACATTAAATCATATTTTCCTGTTGCACAGTATTCATATTCGTCATCTATTCTATCATAAAAATCGGGGGCACCCAATATATGCCCAAATTCGTGGCAGATAGTACCTATTGGTGCTATCTTATCATCACTACCCAATTCCGGAGTTATAATATATTTTTTTGCTTTCTTCCCATCACGAATTATAGCAGATACTAATGATGATTGATGCGCCCATATCAACCCATCTTCGGCACCACTAGACATTCCATGTCCTGCAAAAATAACCTGCACACAATCTACATATCCGTCCCCGTCCCCATCCAATTGAGAAAAATCCACACCGCTTTCGCTGGCTCTATGAATTGCCTCACGCACCAATTCACGCGAAGTTTGCGTCCCATCATTTTTTCCTTCTTTATAATAACTACTCTTAAAATTAGCAACAAATGGACCTACCACCACAGAAGATACATCCAACGAACCATACGAATCCTCATTATAAAATTGCCATACACTTCCATAATTTACCTCAACCATTCCACTTTTTTGATTCATCAACTTATCAAAATCTGATGCAGTTTTTGTAAAAGGTCTATCCTTAAAACCCATCAATATGGTAAGTATCTTTCTTTTCCCCACCACCAAAGCAGTTGTTTGGGGTGCAATCTCTGAATTTTCTTCATTTATAGCGGACAACTCTTCTTTTCTCTGCATCAATGCCACTTGTTGTTCTGCTTTCAGGAACTTTTGAACTGTTGCGGCATTATCTCTAATAAAAGTCACCTCATTTGCATCCCGATTCTGCTTATTATGCACCATTATATCAGATGGCACTAAAGAATCATTTTTAACCATTGCATAGCGATAGCATTTCTGTTCATCACGTAGTATAATATGTCCATCCGTAGTAGAACGCCAATTATACAATTCATCTCCATGCACTTTTGTCCATAACATTGTACCATCCGATTGCTTAACTTGTATAGAATCCGGATATGCAGAATCAGCCAACACAACTAATGAACATAGCAACAAGAACACACAACAAGAAATGTTTTTCATAAGATAGCATTTTGATTAAATTTATTATATACGAGGAAGAAATCCCATTGTAATACGGACTATACTTTTTCCCTCTTTTATAGCACCACTATGCCACAAACTATCTCCAAACTCGATATTTGTTGCTTCATTATATGGATGCGTTTCTGTATTAGTGTAATCGGGATCTATCCAAATAGTATCTCCATTGCAGTCAAGCCACAAGGTACCACTCTGTTTCCTATCCGACATTGTACATTCAAAGTATGTTATTTCTCCCTCTATCGTATTATCGGCACAAAGATATTGTGTAATTTTCAGGGATGTTTCAAATTTCAATTTTCTCTCTGCACTATCTGCCAAGAATGCATTGATTTCATTATTTATCCAAGGAATATTGATAACACAACTATCTACGCCACAAGCAGAGGTAACGGAATCGACCTCAAATGTATATACATATTCTCTCCCCATCGGAATACGATACTTATCACAACTTGACAGACATAGTATTCCCGTAAGGAGAAGCAACAATAATACTGCCTTTTTCTTTTTCATAAAGCATTAGTTTTAATTACAATAATCAAATATGAGGAATATAGCCGAAATGCAGTTCTACGATTGTTTCGTCGGATAGAATGTCAGAATGCAATGTTTTTCTAAAATAATCCTCCGGAGTAATTGTTATTTCTTCATCCATTGTATTATTAACAAATTCTTGCCAATTACAAATGGTGTCTCCCGTACAATCAAGCCATAAAATACCACCTAACACGTTGTCCGAACAATCATACATAAAACATGTGTATTGTTCGTCTGTAACAGTATCCAAGCACGCTAATTGCGTAATATGCAGGGTAGTTTCAAACTTAGATTTTCTTTCAGTACTATCTTTCAAGAAAACATTTATTTTCCCGTTCAACCAAGGCAATTTAAGAACACAACTATCCACATCACAGGCTGATGCAGTTGAATCTATAGTAACTATACTCATATAGTTAATTTTTCCAGAATCGGGATTTCTAAATGCATCGCAACTATAAACAAGAAATGCAAAACCTATCAAAAGGCATAAACATACAAATGGATTTCTACTCATAACATATTGATTTTTTAGATTATGTGAGATATCGTAAGATTACAGCGTGTGGTTGATGACGGCGTCGTAGATGCGGCGGACTTTGAGACCGGCATCGTACCAGCGGATATTATTGACCTCACGTTTACCTTCTTCGTGGAGCGATTTGTACATTGCGGGGTATTTGACGATAGCATAGATGGCGTCCGCCATAGCGTCAATGTCCCAGTAGTCGGTTTTGATAGCGTGGCTCAGGATTTCCGCACAGCCCGACTGTTTGGATATGATAGTAGGGCAACCGACCTGCATCGCCTCAAGCGGCGAGATACCAAACGGTTCGCTCACACTCGGCATAATATATACATCGGAGTCCGCCAGCAGTTCCTGCACCTGCCGCCCGCGCATAAAACCGGGGAAATGGAACTTGTCGGCGATACCTCGTTTGGCTACAAGATCGATCATCTCATTCATCTTGTCGCCGCTGCCCGCCATCACGAAACGCACGCCGTCGGTTTTCTCCAATACCCGCGCGGCAGCCTCAACAAAGTACTCGGGACCTTTCTGCATCGTGATACGTCCGAGAAAAGTAACGAGTTTGTCCTTACGCGGGTGTTTGACAAACTCATCGGGGTGTGCCAACGGTTCGACGGCATTATGCACAGTAGAGACCTTGCGCGGATTGATACCGTATTTGTCAATGACAGTTTGGCGGGTCAGGTTGCTCACACACATGATATGATCCGCCTCCTCCATACCGCGTTTTTCGATAGCATAAACGGTGGGATTGACATTGCCTCGGCTACGGTCGAAATCAGTGGCATGGACATGGATAACCAACGGTTTGCCCGATATATGCTTGGCGAACACGCCTGCGGGGTAAGTCAGCCAGTCGTGGGAGTGGATGATGTCGAAATCAAGGCTATTGGCAAGTACCGACGCCACCGCCTCGTAGTTGCCGATCTCCTCGATAAGGTTATCGGGGTAGCGACCGGAGAACGCCACACAACCGAGGTCGTCGGTACCGATACGGCGAAAGTCGTATTTGATACCGTCACGGAAGTGAAAATACTCCTCGGGGGACATTCTGCCCTCCATACGTTGGCGCACATAGTCGTAACTATTCTCTTTCCACACAATGGGTATGCTGTTGGCACCTATGATGCGCAAGAACGACCGGTCTTCGTCTCCCCACGGCTTGGGGATGACAAAAGTGATGTGCATATCGGGCTGCTGTGCCATACCGCGCGTCAGTCCGTAACTGGCGGTACCTAATCCTCCTAAGATATGAGGCGGGAACTCCCACCCGAACATTAGTGCATTCATGTCTGTTAGTGTTGTGTTATTTGCGATTCTTCGGTGTTGTCTGTATAGCGTTTCATGGTGTCTATTACTGAGATTACGGCTGCCACGCTAGGGGCGAAACTCATACCGCCGTGTCCTTTGTAGGGCGGATTGCCGTCGTAGAGTTCGTTGAGCGTACCGATACAGAGTTCGCTCATCTCGCGCTCATAGCCGACCAGCAGGCGTTCCATAAAACTCAGTCCGCTGTGCTTATAGACCGTCATATATGCGCGTGCATAGGCCGCAATAGAGGCAGGCCAGATGGGACCGTTGTGGAAGTTGCGGTCGCGCTCCAACTGCCCACCGACATAGAACGGGCGATAGTTGCCGCTCTTGGGCGAAAGGGTGCGCAGTCCGCGCGGGGCGAGCAGTTCCTTTGTACAGATGTCCACCACGGCTTTCATCTGCTTGCGGTCCAACGGCGAATAGGGCAAGCCCGCACTCCAGATCTGGTTGGGGCGCACCTCTTTGTCGTGGTAGTCGCCCACCACATAGTCGTCCAGATAGAGCCCGTTCCAGAAAGTGCGGACAAACGAGTCACGCACGATCTCCGCCTGATACTCCAGCAAGTCGGCAACGGCTTCTTTGCCCAAGTCGCGTTGCAGTTCCTCAGTAAACTTCAGGGCATTGTACCACAGAGCGTTAATCTCTACCACGTAGCCCGTACGCGGGGTAATCGGACGCCCGTTCTCCACCGCCGACATCCATGTGGCGGGATGCTCCGTACCGTCCACCCAAATCAAGCCGTTCTGGTGGACGATAGCCCGCGGGTGGTTCTGACGGCGGTAGAACTCCACTATCTCGCGGCATAGTTCGCCGTATTTTTCTGCTGCTTCATGCACCGTATATTTGTGGGCGTATTTCTGGCACGCCCGCACGAACCACAGGAGCACATCGGGGTCGTCCATTCCCTCCATTCTCACTTGGTCGGTCTGCCCCGCCATAAACGCACGCACCTCGCCGACAGCGGTTTTGTCGATGATAGCGTCCCAATACTCGGGGCGGTCGATGTCGAGCGTGCAACTCGGGGTAGCGAAGAACGCCGACCGCGCCTGTGCGTGATACCACGGATAGCCCGCCAGCAGGTAGCATTTGTCCCCTTCGCGCTTGTAGAATTGTGCGGCGGAATTTTTCAGACAGGCGAACATATCCGTACGGGCAATACGCCGCTTGAGTTCTTTCGTCCAAACGGTCTTGAGTTTGGCGGTGTCGGTTTCGGTGATGCCCGCAGCAAAGATGACACTCTCACCTTTGCGCATCGGCAGTTCGAACCAGCCGGGTACGAGCAAATCCTCTTTGTATTCATAGCCGCGCTCCTGCTCCTTGGGGTACTCGATACCTTTGTACCACGCGGGGTCGTGATGATATTCAACTGCTTTGGAGAACTGCATATACAGGTGCGGAAACTCGGGATACATCCTGTTGTAACGCCCGTTTTCGCACTCATCCATATTGGTGTTGGCACGCGGGTTCTCGTGCGTCAGTTCGTTCACCGATCGGAATGCCAGAAACGGGCGGAAACGTAACAATGTCGGCGAACCTGATTCAAGAAGGGTGTAGCGTATCAGTACGCGCGGTTCGAAACTGACGAGCATACGTTCCTTGGTCAAGATAACGCCGCCCACGCGGTAGGTGGTCTTGGAGATAACCTCACAATCGAACTCGCGGATATACTTGTGTCCGTTGGGCGAATAGGTATTTTCGCCGTACTTGTGCAAACCGAGATTGAACTCCGCCCCGTGCTGGATAACGGTCTCGTCCAACGAACCGAGCAGCACATAGTTGTCCTGCCCCAGTTCCGGTAGCGGAAGCACCAACTGCCCATGGTACTTGCGGGTGTTGCAATCAACGAGCGTGGTGGAGTTGTACGCCCCCGCACGGTTGGTGCGTATCATCTCTTTGGGAAGCGACCGCTCCAAGTTGATAAGCAGTGTCTTGTCAAAATTAAGGTAACTCATATCTGTAAGTTATTATTAGTCTGTATAAAAAATCTAATGTGCAATCAGCACATTTCCAGAACTCATCAGTTGTCCGTCCTGCAAGAGCAATAGTTGATACCAGCCGTTGGGCAAACCTGCCACGTCCAAAGAGACTTGCTCGGTATCGGTTGCCAGGATTAGCCCAAACTATTGTACCCCAAAAAAATGCAACAATATCAAATAAGAATCTTTTTCATAATTTTAGAGAGAGTATTAAATGCCACCACATTCATAGCCCAAGTGTATGTTTACAATCTTTTGTTCATCTGTAACACCACTATTATTCAACACATCTCTAAACCATACAACGACCGACAGGCGGCAAGTATTTGTCATCATCAATGGGTGTTTGATTACAACCTAATAGCACCACATCTAACAACAATAATACATATTGCACATTTTTCCTTTTCATAAAAGGCATATTTAGTTGTGATCATTATTTATCATATCCACGGAAAGAGTCCCAATTCGATATGTACGATGGTTTTATTTAGTTGCATTTTACCTCTTTCGTCCAAGATATTGATAAAATACTCGTCTTTATCGGAACATATCATTGTATCATTTTGTAACACAAACCAATCGGGGTCTTGCCAAACCGTATCACCGTCACAATCAAACCATAAGGTACCAAAGAAAGGTATGTCATCCACACGATAAGAGTAGTATGTCATATCACTGCCATCGGTGTTATCCGCATACGTTACCAAATCTATTTGCAAAGAAGTGGTTATATTTGTCCGCCGTTCTGCGCTATCTTTCAAAAATGCATTTATTTTGTCATTCAGCCAAGGCAGATTGATTACGCAACTATCCACGCCGCAGGCAGATGC
Source organism: uncultured Bacteroidales bacterium (assembly GCA_934716995.1). Taxonomy (GTDB): domain Bacteria; phylum Bacteroidota; class Bacteroidia; order Bacteroidales; family Paludibacteraceae; genus Colicola. Next base: position 30,302 of record CAKUYO010000002.1, read on the forward strand.
TGTTGAATCAATTTCTATCGTGTTGTAATAGGTAAACTGACCAGCAGGCGGCAAGTCTTTGCCATCGTCAATAGGTGTTTGATTACAACTCGATAATGCCATACCTACCATCAATGGTAATGCCCTAATCACATTTCCAGTTTTCATAACGCGTTATTTTTAAGATTATAGTTTTGCAAAGCAAACATATTGCTTTGCAAAACCATTTTTGTTTGGGGCGGAATGCGTTTCAAAGCAGCGACTAATTGAATTTGCCGTTGTAGCGGTCGTTGGCGTCGTTGACAAACTGGCGGATCTGTTGTTCTTGGGCTTTGTGGCAGATGAGCAGCACATTGCCTTGCTCGGCGACAATCATATCGTCAAGACCCTGAATAACTGCCAATTTACCGCTCTCCATAGTAACGATATTGCGGTGGCTGTCGTAGTAAGTGGCTTCGCTATGGAGCGTAACATTGCCGTTGCCGTCCTTGTCGCTCAGTTCGTAGAGCGAACCCCACGTACCGAGATCCGACCAGCCGAAATCGGACGGCAGAACGAAGACATTCTGCGCTTTCTCCATTACGCCGTAGTCGATACTGATATTGGGGCAGGTAGGGAAGATACGCTGGATAAAATCATCCTCGCGGTCAGTACCCATATAGCGGTATCCCTCGCGGAACTTCTCTACAATCTCGGGGAGGAAACTATGGAACGCCGAATAGATAGTGCGCAGGTTCCAGAGGAAAATACCCGAGTTCCACAAGAACTCGCCGCTCTCCATAAACACTTTTGCCAGTTCGAGATTGGGCTTCTCCGTGAAGGTTTTTACCTTACAAACGCCCTCGGCATTATGTTGCACGTCCTGCATCTGAATGTATCCGTAGCCTGTCTCGGGGCGGGTAGGCTTCATACCGAGTGTAAGAATGGCATCGTTCTGCTCCACAAAAGAGAGACCGTGCTCTATGGTCTGCCGGAACACCTGTTCTTGCAGGATAAGGTGGTCGCTCGGCGCAACAACGATATTGGCATCATAGACAGGGCTGCTAATGTCGGGCACCTCGCCTTGTGCTATGCGTCCATCAGCAATGGCACGTTGGAGCAGCACGCCTTTGATATGCGCTGTAGCGTAAGCGATACAGGGGGCGGTATTGCGGCGTGCGGGTTCGCAGAGCACCTGCGAGGGCTGCAAGTCAGGTATCTGCTTCATCACCAGTTCCTTGTACTGCACGTTGGTAACTATCAGTACATTCTCGATAGGTACAACAGGGCGGAAGCGGTCCACCGTCATCTGGAGCAGGCTGCGCCCCGTACCGAAGAAATCAAGGAACTGTTTGGGTTGAGAGTTGCGGCTGAACGGCCAGAAGCGGCTTCCTATACCGCCCGCCATAATCACACAATAGTTGTTATTTTTCATCATGTCGATTAGTAGTTTTAGAGGTGTGTTTTTGGTATTTTCCGCCCCGCAGGGGCGGTTTCAAACTCCGCGCAAAGTTACAAATAAAATAGCACATACACAAGAGCAAAAACAAAAACTTGTTGCCTGTTGCATTTGCAGGGTGGTTACCCAGCAGTTGGCACTAATGTCTCCTATGCCGCAAGCGGCAAGAAAAATGGAAGAAAATAAGCCTAAAGTTGCTTTTCTGACGACGCGAGACGCGTCGTCCCCACACTTTTGCGCTCCCAAATTACCGCGGACGAGGCGTCCGCGTCCCCGGCGGGACTTGGTGCCAACTCCTTGGTAAACACCTGGATTGACGGCTGAATAACCTATGAATCACCCAAGAATCACCTAAGAATCACCCAAGTTTAACCTATGCTTATCGGCACGAAACCAAACGGAAGGCAAATGGAGGGTAATTGAACGGATGGGACGAATAGGACCAATAATAAGACTAATAAGACTAATAAAAATTTTGTAGGAGGATGCCGAAAAGCGGGGGAAAGCAGTTTGGCACAAAGTTTGCATACCGATTGACGGGTAACGAAAGTGCCCGAAAGTCATCCTAATTGGAAAATTCAATATCAAAATACAACTATGCAAACTACCGTAGATATTCGCGAACTGCAAGAGCGCATTGAGCGCGAGAGTTCGTTTGTAGATGCCCTGACGCTGGGTATGAACCAAGTGATTGTAGGGCAGAAGCACCTTGTAGAAAGCCTGCTCATCGGTCTGCTGAGCGACGGACATATTCTGCTCGAGGGTGTGCCCGGTTTGGCAAAAACTCTGGCTATCAAGACCCTTGCCGACCTGATAAAAGCCGATTTTTCCCGTATCCAGTTCACCCCCGACCTGTTGCCAGCCGATGTACTCGGTACGCAGATTTACTCACAGAAGACGGAGGAGTTTCATATAAAGAAAGGTCCGATCTTTGCCAATTTCGTATTGGCGGACGAGATCAACCGTGCGCCGGCGAAGGTGCAGTCGGCTCTGCTCGAGGCTATGCAGGAGCGTCAGATCACGATCGGCGAGGAGACATTCAAATTAGACGACCCGTTCTTAGTACTGGCTACACAGAACCCGATTGAGCAAGAGGGTACGTATCCGCTGCCCGAAGCGCAGACCGACCGTTTTATGCTGAAAGTGGTCATCGGCTACCCGAAAAAAGAGGAAGAGCAGCAGATTATCCGCCAGAACATCTCGGGCGAGAAGAAACAGGTGCTGCCGATACTCTCGACAGAGGATATCCGCAAGGCGCGCAATGTGGTGAACGAAGTCTATCTGGACGAGAAAATAGAGAAATACATCGTGGATATTGTGTTTGCGACCCGTACCCCCGAGGAGTACGGACTGCAAGACCTGAAGACGATGATACAGTTCGGCGGTTCGCCGCGTGCAAGCATCAACCTGGCGCGAGCCGCACGGGCTTATGCCTTCATCCATCGTCGCGGGTACGTCATTCCCGAGGACGTGCGCGCCGTATGCTACGACGTACTGCGCCACCGTATCGGCTTGACCTACGAAGCAGAGGCGAACAACGTAAGCACGGAGGATGTGATTACCGAGGTGCTGAACGCAGTGCAAGTGCCGTAAATCGAAAACGCAGATCGTTTTCGATTTAGACCGCCTGCGGCTGTTAGAGGTTAGACCGCTGACGCTGTTAGAGGTTAGATATTTAGAGATTCTTTAATTATGCATTGCGCATTATGCATTGAATAAATGACTTCAGAAGAACTACTACAACGGGTACGAAAGATCGAGATTAAGACGCACGGTCTTAGTCGGAACATCTTTGCGGGTGAGTACCACTCGCAGTTCAAGGGGCACGGTATGGCGTTCTCTGAGGTGCGCGAGTACCAGCCCGGCGACGATGTGCGCTCAATAGACTGGAACGTTACGGCGCGGCTGAACAAACCTTATATAAAGGTGTTCGAGGAGGAGCGCGAACTGACGGTAATGCTGCTGGTGGACGTGAGCGGAAGCCGCAATTTCGGCACGCAGACACAAATGAAACGCGATATGATGGCGGAGGTGGCGGCTACGCTGGCATTCTCGACCATTGAAAACAACGACAAAGTGGGTGTGATATTTTTCTCGGACAAGATAGAGAAGTTCATCCCCGCCAAGAAGGGCAAGTCGCACGTACTGCATATCATCCGCGAACTGCTGTCGTTTGAGCCTGCCTCGACGGGAACGGACATCAACGGTGCACTGCACTATTTTGCCAATGCACAGAAACGCCGTTGTACGGCTTTTCTCATCAGCGACTGCCAAGACCCTGCGTTTGCCGCCGCACCCGACAAGAAAACCGGGGCTGCGCCACTCGTGATCGCTTCGCACAAACACGACCTGAACGTGATACAGATATACGACCGCCGCGATGCGGAACTGCCCGATATAGGGTTGCTGAAAGCAAAAGACGCGGAGACGGGCGAGCGTATATGGATAGACACCGCGCTGACCAGCGTGCGCAACCACTACGCCGAAGCATGGCGCAAGCAGCAGGAGAACCTGCAGACACTCTACACCAAGGCGGGCATCAACAGCATCAGTATCCGCACGGATCAGGACTATGTGAGGGCGTTGATGAGACTGTTTAAGATGTAGAAATTAGATGTTAGACCGCTGCGCTGTTGGATGTTAGAGGTTGGAATGGTTGCAATTCATAATTCATAATTCGTAATTCATAATTAACAAGGATGAACCTGTTATTAGCCATAGTGGTTTCCGCCGCACTTGATTCGACGACTATCTTCCTCGGCGACCAGACTGACTTGCACCTGCAAGCCACGATGAACGCCAATGAGCAGGTAGCCCTGCCCGCTTACGGCGAGACCCTGATGCCCGAGGTAGAGATTGTCGATCGTACGATTGCCGACACGACCACACTATCCGACGGACGCATACAAGTAAACCAGTATCTGACCCTTACATCATTCAAGGATTCGCTTTTCTATATTGCTCCGCAGCCGTTTGTGAGCGGCGAAGACACGGTATGGAGCGAACCGCTGTCGCTCAACGTGGTACAGCCGTTTGAGGTGGATACCACGCTTGCCATCACCGACATCAAGGACATACAGAAAGCCCCGATATGGTGGTGGGGGATTATCCGCTGGATACTGCTGGCAGTGCTGCTGATCGGACTGGGTACAGGTATCTACTATCTGGTACGCTATATCCGAAAGCACAAAACGGGGGCTCCCGAAGAGGCTAAACAGGAGCCGTTGCGCCCCGCGGAAGAGGTGGCTTTGGAAAAACTGGACGAAATAAAAGCAGAGAAGATCTGGCAGGACGGCAAAGTGAAGGAATATCACACCGAACTGACCGATGTCATCCGCGAATATATATCGCGCCGCTACGAGGTATCAAGTACGGAGAAGACGAGCGACGAAACCCTGCAGGAACTGAAACCGCTGATGAAAGAACAGAAAGACCTGTTCGAGCGTCTGCGCAAGATGCTGTCGCTTGCCGACCTGGTAAAATTCGCCAAGTGGACCGCTACACCCGACGAGAACGAGAACGCACTGAAGACCGCATACGATTTCGTCAAGGAGACGACACCGCAGGAGGTTCCCGAAGAGGAGAAGGCGACCGGCAAAGAGGAGAGTAAAAACATATAATTTCCATATAGTATATAAAACTCCTTTGCCGCAAAGCGGCAAGAAATCCAAGTAAATCTTTGCTTTTGCAGCCATAAATTGCTATAAATCTTATTCGCCTACGGCGGCAAAGTGTGCAATTATGCTTAATATCGAACTGATGTTTATTATATAACTACGACAAGATTATGACTTTTGCAAGTCCCGCATATTTATTTCTGCTCCTGCTGTTGATACCGGTTGTGGGGTGGTATATCTACGAACTGCGCAAAGCAGATGCCAGTTTGCAGATATCCGACACACGGGTACTGAAGAAACAGCCGAAGTCGGCACGCATCTATCTGTTGCACGTGCCTTTCGTGCTGCGTGTGGCATGTATCACGCTGCTTTCGATAGCATTGGCACGCCCGCAACTGACCAACCGCTGGTCATCGGAATCGACAGAGGGTATCGATATTATGATGGCACTCGACATCTCGGGTACCATGCAGGCGGAAGACCTGAAGCCGAACCGCCTGGAGGCAGCCAAACAAGTGGCGTCCGATTTTGTGATTGCCCGCCCCAACGACCAGATCGGTCTGGTAGTGTTCGCAGGCGAGAGTTTCACGCAATGCCCGCTGACCACCGACCACGCAGTACTGATCAATCTGTTCAAGTCGGTGAAATTCGGTATGATAGAAGATGGTACCGCCATCGGCTTGGGTTTGGCGAATGCAGTGAACCGTATGAAGGACTCGCAGACCAAATCGAAAGTGATCATCCTGCTGACGGACGGTAGCAACAACCGCGGCGAGATTGACCCGCAGACCGCCGCCGAGATAGCCAAGACCTACGGCATACGCGTGTATGCCATCGGCGTAGGTTCGCACGGGCAGGCGCGCGTACCCGTACAGACGCCCATGGGCGTACAATACATGATGATGGACAGCGAGTTCGACGAGAGTACGCTGCAGCGCATTGCCAGCACGACAGGCGGACAGTATTTCCGCGCGACGGACAACTCGAGCCTGAAATCGATATATGAGCAGATTGACCGGTTGGAGAAAACCAAACTGCGCGTGCGCGAATATGCCAAACATACCGACATTTTCCCGCCGTTCCTGGTGGCAGCACTGCTCTGCCTGATTGCGGAAATCATACTGCGCTATTTTGTGCTGCGCACGGTAACCAATTAGGACAAAGAACAATTAACAAAGAACAAAGAACGATTAACCAATAACTTACAAAAGGCATTTTGTTTTTGCTCTTTTAGAGAGCGTAGCGAACGGTCTTTTGTCTATTAGCCCAAAGGGCGATCTTATCAAACATGTTTCGTTTTGCAAATATAGAAATGCTTTGGATGCTGGCGGTGGTGCCGGTGTTCATCGGGCTATATATATGGTACACCCGCCGCAAACGCCGCCAGTTGGCGGAGTTCGGCGACCCCGCATTGGTGAGCGAACTGATGCCCAACGCCTCGCGGGTACGACCGAATATGAAGTTCTCCATTCTGATGGTAGCACTGGTGCTGCTTATCGTGGCTGCTGCACGTCCGCAATACGGACAACGCGAGCAGACCGTAAAACGGCAAGGAATAGAGGCGATCATCGCTTTGGACATATCCAACTCGATGCTGGCGGAGGACGTGGCTCCGTGCCGTCTGGACCGCGCCAAACAGATGCTGAGCAAGATGATTGACCAGATGGTGGACGACAAAGTGGGACTGGTGGTTTTTGCAGGCGAAGCATATACCCAGTTGCCTATCACGTGCGACTATGTATCGGCAAAGATGTTCCTCAACAGCATTACCCCTGATCTCATCAAGACGCAGGGAACGGCTATCGGTGCGGCACTCAACACCGCCATTCAGTCGTTCGGCAGCGAGGAGACGGATGCCAGCCGTGCAATCATCCTGATTACCGACGGCGAGAACCACGAGGACGATGCCGCTGCCGTGGCAGCACGCGCCAAAGAGATGGGAATAAAAGTGATGGTAGTGGGTATCGGCAAGCCGGAAGGTTCGCCAATTCCTATCCCCGGCACCAACAATTTCCGCAAAGACCGGCAGGGCAATGTGGTGGTGAGCCGTCTGAACGAGGATATGTGCCGCGAGATTGCCAAGGCAGGCAACGGTATCTACGTGCGCTGCGACAACACCAACACCGCTATGCGTGCGCTACAAAAGGAGATTGACACGCTGGCCACCACAGAGATAGAGACCAAGGTCTATACCGAATACAACGAGCAGTTCCAATCGTTTGTACTGGTGGCATTGCTGCTCCTTGTGATTGATTTCTTTATCTTCAACCGCAAAAACAAATCGCTCACCCGTTTGGACATCTTCAACGAGGAGAAAAAGACAAAATAATATGAAACGCATATTTCTGATATTCAACATAGTACTCTTTGCTGCAGGTGCTTTTGCGCAGCAAGAAGCCCCCGATGTGCGCAGAGGAAACAAGCAGTACAACAAGCAGGATTTCACCGCTGCGGAGGTGGATTACCGCCGCGGATTAGAGAAAAACGGAAACTCTTTCGAGGGGCACTACAACCTGGGCAATGCACTTTTCAAGCAGGACAAGTATCCCGAGGCGCAGGCAGAGTACCAGAAAGCCGCCCAACTGCTTGACAGCAAACAAGACAAGAAACAACTTGCCGAGAGTTACCACAACCTCGGCAATGCCTATTTTGCGCAGCAGCAATACGACAAAGCGATTGCGGCTTACCAACAGTCGCTCCGCAACAACCCGAAAGACAACGACACACGTTACAACCTTGTGAAGGCGATGCAGATGCTCCAAGAACAGCAGCAACAGCAACAAAATCAAGAACAAAACAAAGATCAGAATCAAGACCAGAACCAAGACCAACAGAATCAGCAACAGCAGCAACAAGAGCAGCAACAGCAGCAAGACCAACAAGACGAGCAGAATCAAGACCAACAGCAAGAGCAACAGCAGCAACAAGAGCAGCAGGACGACTCCAAGATGGACAAAGAGACTGCCGAACAGATACTGCAGGCATTGGAACAGGACGAGCAGGAAACACAGGACAAACTGCAACGCCAGCAGGGGCAGAAACGCCGCGTAGAGAAAGACTGGTAATCCGGGGACAAAGAACAATGAACAAAGAACAATGAACAATGAAGCGTAAAACAAAGATATTCTGTATATTACAATGCCTGTTGTGCATTGTGGCGGGGGCTGTACGGGCAGACGATGTGGTCTTCCGCGCCACCGCCCCCTCGCAGGTGATTGTCGGCAAACCGTTCCAACTCACCTATTCGGTCAACCAGCGCAGCAAAGACTTGCGTGCGCCCGATATGCCCGACTTTGATGTTCTGGCAGGACCGTACACCTCCACTTCCAGTTCAACCTCGTTTGTCAACGGGAAGCGCACATCATCGTTCTCGCAGACCTATACCTACACCCTGCTGGCGCAACGGGAGGGCACGTTCACCATCGCCCCCGCCGGCATACGGGTCAGCGGCAGCGAATATACCTCCAACGGCGTACGTATCACCGTCTTGCCCGAGGACGAACAGCCGCAGCAGACTCAACAGCCGAGCCGTCAGACCGGTGCGCAACAGACGCAGCAGAGCAGCAACTCGGGCAGCGTGAGCAGCGAAAACCTGTTTATCCGCACCATCGTCAGCAAGACGCGCGTGCACGAACAAGAAGCCATTCTCCTGAGTTACAAACTCTATTTCGCGGGTGTGGACGTGGCGCAGTTCACCAACAATACCAAGATTCCCGAGTTCACGGGCTTCCTCAAACAAGACCTGGAGCAAGGCGAGATACAGACCGAACTCGAGCACTACAACGGACGCAACTACCAGACCGCCACGCTCTACCGTACCCTGCTCTATCCGCAGCACTCGGGCGACATCAAGATCGACCCCGCTTCGTTTGAGGCGGTGCTTCGCGTGCAGACCCGCGCACAGGTACGCAGTATATTCGACGATTTCTTCGGCACATACACCAACGTAACCCGGGCTATCACCGCCCCGGGCGTAACCGTCCATGTGGACGCGCTGCCAAGCGGCAAACCCGCAGGTTTCTCGGGCGGTGTGGGGCATTTTACGCTCACGCCCTCGATCTCGCAAACCGAACTGCAGACCAATGATGCCGTTACTATCCGTCTCGACATCACGGGTACGGGCAATATGAAACTGCTCAAGACGCCCGCCGTCGATTGGCCCGAAGGCTTTGAGCCGTACGACCCGAAAGTAACCAACAATTTCAAGACCACCACATCGGGCGTGAGCGGTACCAAATCGATAGAATATCTGGCTATTCCGCGTGCATCGGGCGACTACACCATACCCGCCGTTACGTTCTCCTATTTCGACACGCAGGACGACACCTACAAAACGCTCTCCACGCCGGAATATACCATTCACGTGAAGAAAGGCGCCAACGAACAAAGCAACAATGCCGTAGTGAATAACTACGTGAACAAAGAGGATATCAAGCAGTTAGGTTCCGACATCCGCTATATCAGCACCGCTGTACCGACCTTGCAGCCCAAGCGGGCGGCATGGGTGGAATACGGCAGTCTCACTTTCTGGTTGCTCTACCTTGTTCCGCTCTGTGTGGCACTGCTCCTGTTTGTTATCTTCCGCAAACAGATCAAGGAGAATGCCGACATCACGCGCATGCGCTACAAACATGCCAACAAAGTGGCACAGAAACGTCTGAAAAAAGCAGGCAAACTGCTGAAAGAGAATCAGAAAGAGGCTTTCTATGAGGAGATAGAGCGTGCTGCCTGGACATACCTGAGCGACCGTCTGTCTATCCCGACCGCAGACCTCAACAAGGACAACATCTCGTCTATCCTGCGCGGGAAAGGCGTGGGCGAAGACTTGATCAAAGAGGTGAACAACGTCCTCTCCACAGCGGAGTTTGCCCGCTACGCACCGTCGTCCGACCACGAAATGGACGACCTCTACAAGGCAACAAGCCGCCTTATTGACCAACTTGAGGAACAGAAATTATAATTTCCTCCATCCTATCATTAACATCTATTATATATTGTGCGATGCTATATTGCGTATAGAAAAGTAAGGTGGATGTCGGGAGGATACCCTGTGGATAGCGGGTATTTGCACCCACTTTGATATTATATTTTTTAATAAATAAACTGATATGAAACGACTATTCTATAATATATGTGCCATAGCCTTTTGCGTATGGTGCGTGTCTATTCCTGCGACGGCGCAAACGGCTTTTGAGGCAGCGAATGAGCAGTATGCGGCAGGCAACTATGCCGATGCGGCTGCGCTATATCAGACAATTATTGATGATGCGGGAACGGGTGTAAGCAAAGACTATGCCGAGGTGTATTATAACCTCGGCAATGCCCGTTTCAAACAGGGCGAACTGGCACAATCCATTCTTGCCTACGAGAGGGCTTTGCGGTTGCGTCCCACGTACTCCGATGCGAAATACAACTTGGAATTTGCGCGGTCGCGCATCACGGACAACATCACCGACACGCAGGCATTCTTTATCAGCAACCGGGTGCGCTCGCTGCGCAACCTGCTCACGGAGCAAACATGGATGTGGCTGTCTGTCTCGCTGTTTGTCATCAGTTTGGCAGGATTGCTCTTGTTTCTTCTCTGCCGCACGACATGGCTGCGCAAAACTGCCTTTCACACAGCGTGGGTGTTGCTGCTTGTAGCCATTCTCAGCGGCGTGAATGCCGGTTCGCTCCACCGCCGCGATACCCTCCGTGAGGAGGCGATTATCACACAAGGCGTGGTCAATGCCAAGTCGTCGCCCGACCGGTCGGGTACCGACCTCTTTACGCTCCACGAGGGCACGAAAGTGGATATCCGCGAGATACTCGGCGACTGGTGCAATATCCGCGTGGGCAACAACCAAGGCTGGATTCGTCTCTCCAACCTTGAGCGCATCTGATTGAGAAACAGACATACACAAAGACAGGCTGCCCGTTGCCGGAGCAGCCTGTTTTTGTGTATAGAAAAGGAACTTATTGCAAGTATTTCTGTCCGTCCCTGATGACGATACCACGGTATGAGGCAGAAACAGGCAGACCGAAGAGATTATAAGATAGGGCGGCACTTTGCACCTCCGCCGCGGCGGGCAAGGCTGTATTCAGACCGGCAACGGCTTCGCTCCACGTGCTGGCAACACGGATACCGTCAATAACCAGCCACGAATCACCGTCATACGCACGGAGAACGATGTTTTGCGGATGAATATCCGGGGCTTGGGCATCGGTAAGAGGACCGATAAGCGGCGTAGCAGGTTCGTCGGAAGGCATTGTATCGAAAGCATAGAGCGAGATTTCGTCGTTGTGTTCGCCCTCGCGGATTGTGTATTTGAGTACCACGAGACAGGGGTGCTGCCCGTCGAGAGACATCGTCCCGTCATACATCGCAGCGGCTGTTTTGTAGAACCGCAGCCCCAAGTAACCGTCTTCGGAGATATGGATACGGGCAATGTAGTTGTAGGTGGTAGTGGAATAGGCATCGCGCAACGAGAAGAACCAGCCCGCTTTGCCTACGATAGTGGGTTGGAACATAAACGCCACATACAGCGTGCCTTCTTTTACTTCCGTAAACGAATGGTGCGGCTGATATTGTCCGCTTGTGCCATTGAGCAGAGCGGCATTGCCGATACCCGACATCGCATAACCGGCGAACTCCAGTCCGTTGCTTGTTGCAATACTTGATGCACCATTATTGGGCGTAAACCACCCATTGTATCCCTCGACGGGTGTGCCGTTGGCGGCGGTAAAATCTTCCGTAAAAAGGACTTCGGCAAAGACGGATACCGAAACAACTAATGCTAAAAAGAGAACTATTTGTTTTTTCATAATTCCTAATTCATAATTCCTAATTCAACATTAGTTCAGGTCGTAGCCGTAGTGTTTGAGGCGGGATTGGTTGCTGCGCCAGTCTTTGTCCACCTTGACAAAGAGTTGCAAGAATACCGGTTTCTGGAAGAACTCCTCTATCTCGGCGCGTGCCAGCGTACCGACACGCTTGAGGGCAGTACCCGCCTTGCCGATGATAATACCTTTCTGGCTGTCGCGCTCCACATAAATGACAGCACTGATACGTATCAGCCCCTTGGAGTGCTGCGGCGAAGGCTCTTCGTCCTTAAACGACTCCACTTCCACTTCTACCGAATAGGGGATTTCCTTGTCGTAGGAAAGCAGGATTTTCTCGCGGATAATCTCGTCCACAAAGAACCGCGCAGGCTTGTCGGTGAGTTGGTCTTTGGGAAAGAACGGCGGACACTCGGGCAAAGCATCGCGAATGGCATCGAAGAGTTGCGCCACGCCGAAACGCTCCTTGGCGGAAATAGGAAAAATAGTGGCTTCGGGCAGTTGGCTGTGCCAGAACTCCACCAGACGCTCCAAGGTATCCTGTGTAGTGAGGTCTATCTTGTTGATTACAAGAAACACGCGAGGGATAGACCGCTGCGCTGACAGACCGCCCTTCGGACTGTTGGATGTTAGATCGCTTACGCTGTTAGCAGCCATCTTCTTGACCTTGTCGAGAAAATCGGCATTTTTCTCCACATTGTCCTGCACATCCGTTACATAGAGCAGCACATCGGCATCCACCAGTGCGGAACGGGAGAACTCAAGCATCTGCTCTTGCAGTTTGTAGTTGGGGTGCAGCACCCCCGGGGTATCGGAATAGACCATCTGAAAATCCTCACCATTGACGATACCCATGATACGGTGGCGGGTGGTCTGCGCCTTGGAGGTGATGATCGACAGCCGCTCGCCCACCAGAGCGTTCATCAGCGTGGACTTGCCCACATTGGGGTTGCCGACTATATTTACGAAACCTGCTTTGTGCATAGATTAATAACTGAATAATTTGTTTTTGCTTAGTTTGGTTATTTTGCCGTAGTGTGCCTTAATCTGCTTTTGGTCAATCAGTTTCGGGTCGCCCACGATAAGAATTGCCACAGGTTTGCCCTGAACGTGCGAACGATAGAACGCATCTATGTCATCAAACCGCAGCCGCTGTATCTGACGTACCTGCAGCGTGGCGGGATCGATAGCATACCCCAAGCGCATCAGACTCGTCAGGCGCTCGCTTTTCTTGCGGAAAGTTGGTTTGTTCGACAATACTGACTGGCGCAGCATAGTGCGGATATTCTCTATCGTGGCGGGATATTCGGGCATAGAATCCAGAAGACTCATATACACATCAACAGCGTCCGCCACTTTGTCGGACTGCGTACCCACATACCCTACAAAACGGGTGGCACGACCTTGGACGGGTGGACGCTCGAAATAGCCGTAAGCCGTATATGCCATAGAGCGTTTCTCTCGTATCTCATTCATCACCAGCCCCGAGAAACCACCACCGAAATACTCATTGAACGCCATATAGCGGACAGCATCATTGATAGAATAGGGCTCGCCGTCAATCAAAAAATACACCTTTGCCTGCTGCATAGTCGCATCGGGCAGGAAATAGACCACATCCTTATCCACCGGCTTCTGTGGGCGGTCTATGGGTGAATTGGTCGGGCGTGCATACTCTGCCATCGGCAGGCGACCATAAAGTATGTTTTTCACCTCCATGGCAGGCAAAGCACCCGCATAGTGGATTTCCAGTTCATAATCCAACGCACGATGCAGTTCGCTTTCCAATTGTGTGTCGGTCAGTTCGAGTACATCTTGCAATGTCGGACGGCGGATATATGCCGAATTTTCGCCATAGCGCATATATTCCATAGCCGCATCGGCTACCATATCGGTGTTTTTCTGCTCCATTTGGCGCATGGAGTATTCCTGTCCCTTGATATTGTTGAGCAGTATATCGTTCTCCGAACTGAAATTTGGGAACAGCAGATGGAGATTGACCAGCGAGACTATCTCTTGCAAGTTCTGTTCGTTGCCCTCTATATCCACCAGAAAATAGTTGTCCGTAACCGAATACGTACACTTGGCACCGAGTTGTGCCAGACGGGCGCGGAACTCCGCCGATGTCATTCCCGGATTACCTTTCACACCCGAGATATTCATCATTGCGGTAGCATATTCCAAAAACGGTATCTCATACGTTCCCACCCCGTATTTCAAACGCAGGGAGAAAATATGATTCTGCGTATTAGGGGTGCAATAAACATGCACGCCCTCGTAGAAATTATCTTGGTCAATGTCGCTGAAGTCAATAAACTTCGGAACCAGATGTCCTGTGGGAATGGTATCAAAACGGGCATAATAGTCCGATTCTCCTTTGGGCGGTGTGAGCGGCAGAATCTTCGGTTTGGGCAGTTTGTTCTTCTTCGGATTGCCCTCTTCTATCTCAAATGTCTTGCGGGGAGCGGCGAAATACTGCTTGGCTACACGCCTGATATCCCCGAGCGTAATGGCGGAAACCTGCTCTTTCTGCTGCAATAGTTCCTCTACAGGCTGCTGATAGACAAAACTATGCTCCAACAGACGCACTTTCATTTGCGGGTACTCCATAGTACGGTCGGACTGCTGGTAGAAGTTCTCACGTACAGCCGCAACCAAAGCGGTATCTATATCGCCCTTAATGAGTTTTTCCACCTCTTCCATCACCAATGCTTCGGCTTCCTGAAGCGAGTTGTACTGTTGTGTAACGGCATCCATATAGGGTACAACCACCAATTCGATACGCCCTTGGTCGCGGCGGGAATCGTTGCTTGCCCACGCATACATCACCTTGCTGTCCAATACCAACTTGTCCAACAACCCCACCTGCATAGAGTTGGACAGCAGCGAGGTAACAAAATCCAACAGCAACTCGTCCTTATCGCCCGCAGGAACACCTTTATACCCAATCTCCACCATAGGCATATAGCCCAACTTGGCGGCAAACCGCTCATTTTTGGAAAAATCGGTTTGCAGATATACTTTGCGCACCGGCAACGGTTTAGCCTGCAAACGTCCGAAAGTCTTTTCTATCAACGGTTTGGCTTCCTCTGCATTGAAGTCGCCCACAAGGATCAGTGCCATATTGTTCGGCACATACCATGTGTTATAGAACTCAATTAACTGACGCAGTTTCGGATTCTTCAAATCCTCGGGATAACCGATGATGTCGCGTGCATAAGCATGCCCCGCATAGAGATGCCCGTTCACAAAATTCTGTACGTGCGTAGAGTTGTCGTCGAGGTACATATTGTATTCCTCAAATACGTTTTCCAACTCGGCTTGAAAAGAGCGGAAAACCGGATGTATCAACCGGTCGGAATAGAGTGTGAGCCAACGCTCCAACTGATAACCGGGGAATGAGTTCATAAAACACGTCTCATCGTAGGAAGTGAAAGCATTCAATCCCTCACCGCCTATGCTCTGTATCAAATTGGGGAACTCGTCAGTAGCCGAATAGAGGGCTTCCTCGCGCGATACCTTGTTGATACGGGTCTGTATAGTTTCCCTGCTCTTGGGGTCTTCGGTCATAGCCAGCGTGTCGTACAGCGCTATCACGTGTTCATACAGCGGGCGTTCTTTCTCCCAGTCGAGAGTACCGATACGGTCAGTGCCCTTAAAAAGCATATGTTCCAGATAGTGTGCCAGACCCGTCGCCGTCTCGGGTTCGTCTATCGACCCCGCACGCGTAACCATCCAGCCCTGCACGTCGGGTTGGTCGTGGTCTTCCCACAGCATTACCGTCAGACCGTTGTCTAACTTGTACTCTGTCAGCCCGTTGCTTTGCCCCGCCTGCACCAGCAGGACACAAAGCAGCAACGCAATACACGTAAAAATTTTTCTCATATATCGTATATAAACAGGCATAGAATCCCCGCCAGGACGGAAATTCTATGCTCCGGTTCTTGTTCTTACCACTCCAATAGCACCTTGCCGCATTGCCCGCTCACCATCACATCAAAGCCTTTCCGAAAGTCGTCGAACTTGAAATGGTGGGTAATCACGGGACTGAGGTCGAGTCCGCCGAGCAGCATCTGCTCCATCTGGTACCATGTCTCCCACATACGGCGCCCCGTGATACCTTTGATAGTCAGCGCATTGAATATCACGTCCGACCAGTTGACCTGTGTGTCCGACGGCAGGATACCGAGTTGGGCGATGTTCGAACCTTTGTACATGTGCTGTATCATATCGTTGAACGCCGCAGGCGCCCCCGACATCTCGAGTCCCACATCGAAACCGCGGATACCGAGTTGTTTCATGGCGTCCTCTACCGTCTCGCCTTTCGAACCGTCCACCGTAAGCGTGGCACCCATCTTCTTGGCTATCTCCAGGCGTAGCGGATTGATGTCGGTTACCACCACATGTTTCGCCCCCGCGTAGCGGCATATACCCGCCGCCATAGTACCGATCAGACCGGCACCCGTAATCAGCACATCCTCGCCCAGGAGCGGGAATGCCAATGCCGTATGCGTGGCATTGCCGAACGGGTCCATAATCGCCGCGAAGTCATCGGGTATGGCGGGGTTGAGGTGCACTATGTTCGACTCGGGGATGGTAACATATTCCGCAAATGCACCGTCTTTGCCGAATATACCCACCGACAGGCTGTTCTCGCACACATGCCCCATACCACGGCGGCAGTTGCGGCAATGCCCGCAGACGATATGCCCTTCGGCGGTAACGCGCTCGCCCACTTTCGTATGGCGTACCCCGGGACCGATCTCCACCACTTCACCTACGAACTCATGCCCCATCGTATAGGGCGGCACGCAGTGTTTCTGCGACCAGTCGTCCCACTTGTACATATGCAGATCGGTACCGCAGATCGCGGCTTTCTTCACCTTGATAAGTACATCGTTTACCCCCACTTCGGGCATAGGTACTTCTTCCATCCAAATCCCGTATTCGGGACGCGATTTTCGTAATGCTTTCATAACATTCGTTCTTTAAGACAATGAATTAAGGACAAAGAACAAAGAATAAAATGCTCAATTTAATATTCTGTCTTTTGTTCTTTGTTCATTGTGCTTCGTTCATCGTTCATTTCAATACACCAAGTTGTTTGCCAACCTTGACAAACGCCTCGATACCTTTGTCCAACTGCTCGCGGGTGTGTGCGGCGGATAGTTGTACGCGGATACGCGCCTGCCCTTTCGGCACTACGGGATAGTAGAAACCTGTTACATAGATACCCTCGTCCTGCAGAGCCGCAGCAAAATCCTGGCTCAGGCGTGCTTCGTAGAGCATCACGGCACAGATAGCCGACTGGGTCGGCTTGATGTCGAAACCCGCCTCTTTCATCTTGCCTACGAAATACTCCGTGTTGGCGTGCAAGCGGTCTTGCAACTCGTTGCTGCGTGTCAGTATCTCAAACGTCTTCAGTCCGGCAGCGGCAATCATCGGCGGGATGGAGTTGGAGAACAGGTAGGGACGGCTGCGCTGGCGGAGCAGGTCGATAATCTCTTTCTTGCCCGTCGTAAACCCGCCTACCGAGCCGCCGAAGGCTTTGCCGAGCGTACCCGTCAGTATCTCTATCTTGCCGCGCAGACCGAACTGCTCCGTTACGCCGTGTCCCGTCTTGCCGACCACGCCTGCCGAGTGGCTCTCGTCCACCATCACCAGAGCGTTGTATTTCTGTGCCAGTTCGTATATCTTGTCCAACGGGCATACATTGCCGTCCATCGAGAACACACCGTCGGTGGCGATGATACGGAAACGCTGTGCCTGTGCTTTCTTCAGTTGCTCCTCCAAGTCTGCCATATCGCCGTTGGCATAGCGGTAACGCACCGCCTTGCAGAGACGCACGCCGTCGATGATCGATGCATGGTTGAGTGCGTCGGAGATGATCGCATCCTCGTCGGTCAACAACGGCTCGAACAAACCGCCGTTGGCGTCGAAACAAGCCGCATAGAGTATGGTATCTTCCGTGCCGAAGAAATCCGAAACGGCTTTCTCCAACTGCTTGTGTGTATCTTGCGTACCGCAAATAAAACGCACCGAAGCCATTCCGTATCCGCGGCTGTCCATACGCTCTTTGGCTGCCTCGATCAGTTCTTGGTTATCCGCCAGCCCGAGGTAGTTGTTCGCGCAGAAATTGATTACATCCACACGCTTGCCGCCATTCTCCACTTGGATGCCGGACGACTGGGGGGTAACGATGACGCGTTCGTTCTTGTAGAGTCCCGCATCGCGAATCTCTTGCAGCGTCTGCTGCAGGTGTTTTTGAAATTCGGTGTACATAGTATGTTTTGTTAAAAGGTTTGTTCCTCCGTGTTAGTGGTTTGCAGTGCAAACGTTTGTGGCTATGCGTTTGTGGTTACACGTTTGTGGCGGCTGCGCCGCGTTAGTGGTTGCACGTTGCATAGTTTTTACCCCGCAAAGATACTGCTTTTTCCTAAAATACACAATACCCTCCCCATTTTTGTCCCTATTCCCCCATTCCTCTATTAGATTAGCCCTATTAGTCTTATTGGTCTTATTAGCCCACTATCCGCCGCTATCGCCCCTATGCGGCGGGGGGGAGCCCCCATAAACGCATTCAGGCTGCTTGGCAAATCGCCAAGCAGCCTGAACACACATCGGGTTCGGTAGCCTGTTAGTCGCCTACCATACCCCCTCCTTCCGAACCGATCATCATACTGGCGGCATAAAGGATATTTGTTTCCGGTTCCATTCCCACCGTCTCCACGCGGGGTTGATTATATTGTTTTTTCATACGTTGCTGTATTTTAGAGAATTATTTTACAATCACTTGTTTCTTGCCGTTGATGATATAGAATCCGCTTTCTGCGTTTTCCAACTTGCGCCCGAGGACATCATAGATACCCTCCTGCTGCGGAGCGAGAGTGCTATCCTCCGTTATGCCTTCCCAACCGGTGGCTGTACCGGTAGCGGCGTTCTGCAGCGTGATACGGCGGCGACCCGGTTGCGGTGCTGTCGGCAGTGTGCTTACATCGCCCATACGGATATATGCCCTGTTGGCCGGCAAGGAGCAGTTGCCCAAGCACTTGCGTATCTGGTTGTTGTTCACCAGATAGTTGCCCTCCAGCGTATTGCCTGCCGCCCCTGCAGCACCGTCTTGTATAGCCGCAAACGTGCCCACCAGACCGTTTCGGCTACCGGCTACGATTGCCGTCTCATCACCATACACCACGGTTATCTGCTCGTCTTCTGCCAAGAATATATACGGTACACCCGCTTCGAGTGTCTTCACCTCATCAAAGAGCACCTTATACGGTTCGCCGTTTTGGTCTTCGCGGTATGCTATCTCATAGAACGAAGCCCCAAGCGATGTAGTAACACTCTTTTCCAGACAGATCGTCCCGAACTTGCCTTCCGTCAATCCCGTACGTACGACCTCGGTATTTAGATAATGTACCTCTATGGAAAGGATATCGGAACGGATACCGGAGTTCGTCAGTACAACCTCTTTGGCTACCCCTGACCATTGTCCTATCGTTTCCGTGATACTATACGTTCCTATATTGGCTGCAAAATTAGAACCCACTTTGTTTTTATCAAAGACGATTTTTATCTTGATAATAAACTTATTTTCACCACTGATTGTTAGTGTATTACTTTGATAGAAGCGAACAGCACTATCATCTGCATCGTATTTGGGAGCATTTGAACTACCGTTCTTTGCAAATGCAATACTTACAGGAGATTCCTGCACAAGAGTTGCATTTCCATCCTTTTCCCCCATTGAAGCCGCTTTCCAAACACACGCATTTTCATCTATCACATTAAGGATAAAAGAAACCGTGTTTGGCAAACAATTCTCTGTCTCTGAAGTAGTTGCAGTGATAGTGGTTGTACCTATGCCAACAAGCGTGATATTGCCCTCACTATCTATAGTCGCCACATCAGTATTAGTGGAAGAGAATGTTTTTGCTCCGTCAGTATTGGTAACAAAGTATGCCTCAATCCCTGTGGATTGTTTTGCATAAACCTCTGTCAGTTCTTGTGTGTGTGCAGCATCTGCATACCATTTCGCCGTTGGTCTCGTTTTGGATAATTTATGGTCAGTAAAAATTTGAATATCTGCTTGTTTACCATCATACGAATTAAAACGCGGACTTGTTACATTATATTGTAAATATAACGTACTATTCTTCACATTTTGAATAGAAGCATTACTTTCTTGTATTTGTACATTCCACGTATTGGCTTCATTGCCAAAAGCCAACTTGCTTTTGCTTTTGGTCATCAGCAATGCACCAGAAGCATTTGCAAACGTCCACGCACCTGCGGTGCCACCCAATGTAAATATCGTTGCGGTTTCAGGAAGCAGATTGATGGTGTTTTTGTCCTCACTAAATGTAGCGGTTTCGGCTTTCAAATAATCTCCCGATAACGCCCCCGCAACGTGGTTCTTTTCCTGATATGCAAAGACTACCTTGTCCCCCACGTTCAGAAGCGACATATCGTGTACGACATACCATTTAACAGCCTCCACAATAGTAGCCTCAATCGTTACAGCCCCTTTGGGCATCGTAAATTTATATTTTCCGTTGGCAGCAGTAAGGGTTTCTCCATTCATTGTAACCGACTTTACCACATCATCTGTGGTTACCGACACCTCCATTTGGTCTCCTTCTGCCGCTTCCGTAATATCCCCGCTCATTGTTGTATTAACCACGGAAATAGTTCCCGTTCCTGAAACAGTTGTCGTTATCGGATACAGTGCTACGAAATTAGCGTACAATACTGTTACTGACACTTTTTGTACCGTAATAGTGGTAGTAGCCGCCTTTGCGTCTGTAATAAGAACACTACCCTCATCTATCGTCCAATTAACAAAACGATAGTGGTCATTTGCAGTAGCCGTAATCGTAGCCGCAGCACCTGCTTGGTCAAATTCGTAATCATAGTCCCCACCTTCAAAAATGGCACTACCTCCTTCATTCGGGTTGGCACCCACCATCACTGTATAAGGCGGTTCTACCTCTTGTGGTTGTGCTACCCATTGTGCATAAAGTGTAACATTCTCGGCTGTCATTGTATAGGTTGCTCCCGCTGCATACGCAGTTCCACTGCCATCCGCCTTGGTATTCCATCCCGAGAAAGTAAAGCCCTCTTTGCTCAACCCGTCTCCAGCAGGCAATGTTATCGTTTTATTAACCTCTTCCTCTATCTGTTCCGGTGCAGTTCCCGTTCCACCATTCAGATCAAATAAAACGGTCGTTTTTTGTGTACCGGTTTTGAGGCAAAATCACATTGAAATATAAAAACTCTACAAATATGAAAAAAACGTACCTTTTTGCGCTCCTCTGCGCTCTCTTAACTTTGGGATCTAATGTCGTGTGGGGAGATGTTGCTGCTGTTGGGGATATCCTTTGGGCGGAAACTTTTGAACATTTTGGAACACAAACTCCATCTGTTGCGGGGAAGGGATATGGGACAACAACCTTTGATAACGCTAATATCACCTATGAGCAATCCTCTCCAAATACTAAAGGATATAACGAAAAACTAGCGGGAGGTGTAGCCCCCGAATTACTACTTGCCAAAAGTAATACAACATGGACAATTAAAGGAATACCAACAGGAGAATCGACGGAAATGGCATTGACATTTTTGTCTAATAGAACGACATTTACACTGACTACTTCTTCAGCGGATTTAGCAATTAGTGGAAAGCAAACATCATGGACAATTAAGGTAAAGGATGGTAAAACAAGTCCTACAACTTTTGACTTGGTATTGAAGAACACAGGAAGTAATAATGCACGAATTGACAATGTAGAATTAAAAGTTGTAGTTGCAGGCGAACCTAGTACACAAAAAACGACCGTTTTAGTGCGACAGGTGCAGACGTAAAAAGTTTTCTTTATTTTCCTTTATTTTTCTTGCCGCTTGCGGCATAGGAAACAACATTACAACGGCATTAAAAAAATAGTAGCGACCACCATAGTCGCCACTATACATATCAATTACCCCCTATTTTGGTAGTATTCATCGGCATTATGGGCTGCACAGAACGTCCGCACAGAGCGGAAAGCGTCGCACATATTGCCATTGCCGATGTCATAGAAAGAGTGTCTTAACCGTTGTTCATTCTAAATATGCACAAAGGTACTGCTTTTTATTGACCCACGCAAGAGTTGATTGCAAAAAACGTTAATTATCGTATAATTTATCGTAAAATTAACATTTTGAAAAACATAAAAATCATCCACCAACAGGACAATCGCAAAACAACATCTATACACTTTATGCAACATATACAATGCATAAACTGCATAAAAGCACCGCATAAAAACCTATCTCGTTGCCGTCTCGTTGCCGTAAATGATATTATGAGGTATAAAATTTGCATATTCTGCATATTTTGGGAAAATATACGTTTGCAAAGAATGAAAAGAATGCAAAAACTACCGGCATAGAGAGTAGCCGGTATAACCGGGCTCCGAACTATCATCCGATTTTGATACGATTGCCCTGATTCACCAATTAGCCAATAATATCCTTACCTCGCAATTAATGGCTCAATTATACGGATAATTATATGTCCAAAGAAAAAATTAACGTTTCAAAGAAAAATCAACTATACTCTTATTCACTACACAGCACATCTGCAGGAGTGTATATCATTACATCATTTGCGGACACATCTGTAGGCATATTTTTCAAGAATAAGGCAAAATGTACTTGCTGCCCCTTCTTGACAAAGGGCAATGCGGGTGCTATGGATTGCAAGCGATGAAGCAGACGATGAGGATTTTCCTGTTGTGTCCATTTACACTCGCCGATAAGTATATGTTTCTTATCCAGCGACTCGGCTACCACGTCCAACTCCACCATCTCATTATCTCTCGTTGAGGTCTGTATTTTTCCCCACCAGCGGGAAGCAACTTTGTAGGCAATACCGCCTAACATATTACCACTCACATATTGCCGACACAGATATTCCCATGTATCTCCGGCAAACTGACTGAACTGACTGCGGATAACCTCCTCCACAATAGCGTACCTTCCCAATTCCAACAGCGAGTTATAGGGCGTAACAAACCGATAATAGAACAATAGCAGATTATCGTTTATCCGATAAATACCTTTCTTACTGTTCCTCTCATCATCGCCGAAAGGTATCTCGCGCCGTATATACCCCAGATCGCGCAGGTTGGTCAGCGGTTCGGACAAAGCACTCGCCTCTTTACCGGCACGGGATGCTATTTCCGAAATACGGTTGGCACCCTCCGCAATGATAGACAGCAGCGTAGAGGTCTGTACAGTATCCCGCATATCGTCACGCAGCAGTCGCAACGGCTCTTCGTGCAAAATACCCTGCGGCGATAAAAGCAATTGGCGGACGGCACTACCCTTGTCGGTATAGTCGCACCGCAACTCCCAATAGCGTGGGATACCGCCCCATATAGCAAACTCCTCCACTGCATCTACAGCACTACATAGCAAAGCCTGTTTCAGGTAATAAGCAGGAATAGGAGTCAGTTTGATAATCTCATTCGCCAAACCGTACAGAGGTTCGCGTTTGTTGAGTACATAGCCTTGCATCAGTTGTTGCGACGAACCGCATATAATCAAATCGAAACGCAACAGTTTGCCATTAAGTAGTTTCTGCAATACCGACGGCAACGATGGGCAACTCTTGACCATATAAGGAAACTCGTCCAAGCAGAGTACCAAACGACTTGTCAGTTGGCGATTGAGTGCCACGAACAGCGTTTCCCAATCAGGATAAATCACCTTATCAAAACCCTCTATCCGTTCAGCAATAGCCTTGGCAAGCAGGGTGCGCTGGTGTACTTCCGAGGTTTGGTCGCTAAGAAAATACACATCGCGCTGCTCTAATTCCAAGACATGCTTGAGCAACGTGGATTTGCCTATACGACGCCTGCCATATAGTACCAAAAACTGCGTCTCGGAACGTAGCAGTGCATTTTGCAGACGCCGGATGTATTCTGTGCGGTCTAAGAATATCATAATTATAGTTTTGCAATATAATAATTCTATTCTATAATTTGTATCTCATTATAAATCACGTTGCAAAGATACGATTTCTTATTGAGATATGCAAGTATTTTTTCACTCTCCAAGTAATAATTATGTTCAATATACATACCTCGCAATCAAAGGCTCAATTATATGGATAATTAACGTGAGTTCGACATAACGAGAATCTATAAAAAACAAAACTTGCAAAACCTTTTTTTGCGGGGCAACACGCCCCGCGCTTTTTAGACAAATATGGTCAAAAATTATCCAAATAGCCAAATAGGGGCTGTTTGGAACGGATGGCTACGCCGTATTACCACAAATTAACCATAAATTTTATATCCAAAATTAGCGCAACTGACGTTCATTAACGTTCTCCATAGATACAATTAATGGTTGATTAACGGCAATTAACGGAGAACTCTACCCGATAATGCTTTTTAATGACTATTTAATGGTCATTAATGGAGACAAACCATACCTTAACGGAAACTACCGCACCCGTATCTTTTGCCCGATCTGCAGCAACGATGTTTCCTTGATCCGGTTCATACGGCAGAGTGCGCCCACCGTAGTGTGATACTTGCGGGCGATGGCACCGAGGGTATCGCCTTGGCGGACACGGTGATACTGCGCCTGCTGTGCGGCTTTCAGTTCGGTGCTGTGTCCGAAGGTGCTTTTCTTGGTCAGCATATACGCCTCGGGATAGCGTATCTCGCCTTTGGCAAAATCAACCAACAGTTCGGGATTGATGGCATTGCCGAGGTAGCGTATCTCGTAGTGCAGGTGGCTGCCCGTGCTGCGCCCCGTGTTGCCGCCCAAACCGAGCACCTCGCCCGCATAGATAGCCTCGCCCTCGTCAAACAGCGGGCGCGACAAGTGCCCATAGACCGTCTCCAACCCGTTGGGGTGGCGGATAACCACATAGTAGCCGTACCCGCGCGGATCCCAACCTACAATACGCACCTGCCCGTCCCACGACGCACGCACCGAGTCGCCTATCTGCACTTTTACATCCGTGCCGTAGTGGAAACGGTATTTGCGGAAACCGAACTTCGAGGTTACATACCCCCGCAGCGGGTGTTGCCCGTCGGGAACGGGAGTGTTCACCACGGGCATACAGAACCCGCGCATATCGATCTGAATACTGTCTTGCAGCGAATCAATCGGCGTAGCATACGGATTGACCCGCGCTGCCGTCCATATATGCTTGTAGACACTGTCTGCGGGGTGGTCAATCTGCGCCAATTCGCCCATCGTGGCAGGCAGCAGTTTATAGAGACACTCGCCGTCGTTGGTCATCACCACCAACCGGCGCGGCAGCATATCCTGCGCACACGCCACATAGAGCGTATCACCCGAGATATGCGTTTGCAGCCATTCGGGAATACCTACGCTCTCCACCTCTATATCGTCCAACGAACCGGGTTCATCGCCCTCGCTGTCCGCCAAATCCGCCGTATCTGCCAACACCGCAGAAACGGTATCAACCGGAGCAACCTCAACTTTCTTACTCGGACGTTTGGCAGAAACCGTCAATGGTAACAAGAGCAATAGAACCAATAATGCCCATTGTGCATTATGCATTGTGCATTGTGCATTGAATTTCATTTTGTGCCCTCCTCTATTACGACTACTTCTGCAGGGGCTTCTTCAACAGCGGGTGTTTCTATTACCTCCACCTCTTCTACCTGCTCTTTGTGGAAGCAAGGCAGCGGACTGGGCAGTTTGCACCAATTCAGCAGGTTGCCAAGCCACAAACCGAGTAGCACCACCAGTACGGACGCAATGGAAATCAGCCATTTCTTCCAGGCAGGCATACCTTTCTTTGCCAGCGGGTCCACCAACTGGAGCATCGGGAACTGTGCCTGCTGCGTAAGCGTCCCGCCGAACAGCACGCTAACCATTACCTCCGCATTGATTGCCCAACCGTTGGCATTCAGCACGGGAGCGAGATTGCGTTTGCGCAGTTTCGTCCAAGCCAGGAACATCGACGGACCGCTGATAACCAGCACAATCCCCAGTACTGCCAGAATATCCTGCCACCATTTGAGTTCGGCAAAGCCGCCTATCACACTAGTAAAGAACGCCCCTATATATCCGACAGCCATACCGATAGCCGCAAAGATACCGGCAAACTTCGCTATATCAAATGCCTGCGGTTTCGGCTTCTCGCCTTCGGTAGGTGTCTTGCCTGCATTCTCCTGGACTTTGGCTGTTGCTTCCGAGAACACTTTGCTGTCTTTCTCGGCTGCCGACTTGTTGATCAGGTCGGTTACCCATGCGCCGAACTTGCGATACGGGCTCCAGAATGCCTGACTGATAGAAATCGGGTTGTCGATAATCTTCGTTACCACCGCATCCCAGTCGTTCCCCTCGTTGTCATAGAACAGGGCGTTCTTGCCCACCGACAGATTGCGTATTCCCCCTACGGTCATCGCCGCCGCAATCTGCATTTTCCTGCCGAGTTTCTTGCTCTCGCAGTCGCAGTAAATCAGATACATACCGCTCAATCCTGCCTGTGCGTTCTGCTTTGCCATATCGTTCACACGCACGCACAACGAGCAGGCACGCTGGTCGATAATGAGCGTACCCGCCTGAAATATTGCCTTGGTGGTCTGGTTCTTGTCGTAGAAATCCTCAAAGGTGATAAAGTTGCGCAGCAGGCGGTAGAAATCGCGGCTGAGCAACAGCAACTTGCGCAGCGGCATATATTGCGCTTGCGCTGCCGCCAGTGCTTTGGCATTGGCATCGTTGGCTGCCGCCGTACCGGCCTCGTAAGCGGCAATCTTACTGCCCATCTCCGCAAACTCCGCCTCCGGCAAACCGGGTTTGGCAGCGTCTTCGGCTATGGTGGCAAGTCCCAACTGCTGCAGTTTTTCCTGCTCATAGTAGGCGGCATATTCCACCTGTTTGGCTTTGTATGCCGCTATCACATCGGCGGCAAAAGGCGCCTCGGGAGCCGCCTGCGCATCAATCGTAACGCTTGCAATAGCCGCATCCACATCTGCCGGCGTTACCGTCTCCTTTCCGCCTGCCACTTGCTTTGCAACGGCAAGCAGCGTCTCATCGGCTATATTCGCCAGTGCCACCTCGGCTTTGCCTGCGAGCAGGCTCTCCGGGTTGCGCAGCATGCTGCACAACCAATCGGCGGTCTGTACCAGCTCTTTCACGCGCAGTTTGCCATCGCCGTCTATGTCTATCAGTTTCAGGCTCTCCTCGCTGATCTCCAATCCCGTAGTGGGGCAGGAGAGCACCGTCCACATCTTCTGATCCAACTCCCCCAAGTGGCGGATATCTTCGCCCGACTGAATCTTCACGCGGGTAGTCCCGCCTACATTCGCAAAAGTCCAATTGTACTTCATATCTGTCGTATCTTTCTAAAAATCCAAAACAAACGTGCAAAGATACACATTTTTCCCCGAATACGCAAACCGCTTTTCGGCAAGTCTCGCATAAAAAGCCCATAAAAATCCCTATCGGGTACCGGCTTGCAACGCAGTGCGTTGGGAGCAAAGCGACCGCAAGCCGATACCCGATAGGGATTTATTATTTCAGAATCAGAATTAATGGTCTAATTACATGGTTAATTATATGTTCAATAAGAAATTAACGTCCAATTACACGATAATTAACGTTCTTTCCACTAAAAATCACTCAAATACAGCGTAATACGTAGTATGATTGTTTACATTTTTGCCCTCTGCATCCGTAAACAGGTCTTCGGGCAACACAAACGGGTCGTGGTAGTCCGCCTCGGTAGTCCAGCCGATCAGGCGCATTCCCTCGCAGGGCGTAACAATAGCCGTCGGCATTTCGAGCGGTGCACCTGCCTCCTTATAGACTTTGCTCTCTATCGTCTCGCCATCGGCTACCCAGTTCACTGTATAGCCCAAGAACACATCTTTGTAGGTAAGCATTATCACGCCGTTCTCTTCACGGATATCCTTCAGCGGTGTACCCGAAATCTTGCTCCACGAAGTAACATTGCCCGTGCCGGGGAACGGGTCGCGTGCCGCCCCTATGTTGGTTGTATATCCGCTGGCCGACTCTACGGTGTAGCGCGGAAAAGAGGCGGTGTTGTTCGGTGCATTGTTATCCCACGCCGTCTGACTGTAGTTCACATACCACACTATCATGCCGTGTCCTGGCAGGTACCGGTCCCAACCGGTCTGCTGGCGGTTCTCTATGTAGTAGTTCAGTCCGTCGGTAGCGGCTGCCTGCAGCGTCCCCGATGCATTCACCTGATAGGCTTGATAACGTTGGTCGCCTGCGGGGTAAAGCGTCAGCCATTGTCCGTCCGCACCGGGATTGACCGGAGTCGTCCAACCGAAGAAATACTTCTCGAATGCACTGTAATTAGGCGGGTAGCAGCCGTCGCCGTTGTAACTGCCGCTGTCCATTATATCCCAATCGCCCGGCGTTCTGTGGTTGCTGTAGTTGCTTCCGTAGTCGGTATCATAGAAATCCGGCAATCCCAATACATGCCCGAACTCGTGGCAGAGTGTGCCGATACCGTTGCGGTCGCCCGTCTGCCCGTTCAACTCGCCCGAGCAGGCGTAGTTGTTGATACTCAGTCCGTCCACCTTGCATCCCGCTGCCGTATAGGTGCAGTAGCCGTAATAGATTGCCGACTCGATGTTCCAGTTGTGCGGCCAGATGGTTTCCGTTTCCCCGCCGTCTGCCTCACCCTTGCCGGCATAGATGATATATACAAAATCCACTTCGCCGTCGTGGTCGTTGTCGTATTGCGTAAAGTCCACACCGAACTGCGATTTTGCCAACTTGCACGCCTCAATCACCATATCGCCGGGGTACTTGTCGCTACCCTCCGCATCATTCTCGCCATAGTAAACCGCTTGCTTGGTGAGTGTTACGGGACCTACCACATCAAACGTCGGTGTGTATGCCCCGTTCGACTGGTCGATAAAGTACTTGCGTGCCGACCCGTATGAACTGCCATACGTGTAATTCACAGCATTCATCATCGAGTCCATCTGCGCCGGCGTATTGCCCGACTGGTATTGGGTATCGGCAAAATTAACCAGAATAAACAACCCGCGCGGGGCTAAGTTGATACCGCCTATACGGCGGGGCTGGCGATGCGCTTTCGCACGGCGCGCACGGATCGTCTCTGCCGCCGGTTGTTGCTCCGCTACACGCCAGTAGCCGTCTGCATCCATACGCACGATGTCGCCGTCGGTGTTGGTGAAATAGTGATACACCTCATCGCCGTTCTGCTGCACCTGTATCGTAGTGCCGTCGGGTTGGGTCTTGGTCTGCCAACCGCGGTAAGCCGGTACGGCATGTATCGTAAGGGCTGTGCCCAGAACCAAAGCCGAAAGAATAATTTGCTTTTTCATAATCAGTGTTTATTCCCTAATACATCATACAAGTTTCCGTCTTTCTCTATATAAAGGGTGTTGTTCCGCAACACTTTGGTCGCTTTCGCAGCCGTCTCCGCCCCGTGCAAACCGGTTTCACTGCTCTTCCATTGTGCTACAAGCGACACATCTTCTGACGGCATCGTAAAAACCTCGCCCGGTTGGTACGTCTTGCCGCCGAACAGCCAGCCTTCAAATGTACATCCTTCTCTGGTCGGTTGCCCCTTAGAGAGCGTTATCTGTGTGCCCTCTGCATAAGCATACTCCCGGCAACGGGTGGTCTTCTCCGTATAGCCCTGATACTCGAAATGATACTCTTTGTAACTCTTCCGATAGAGCGTAGGCAGCAGCATACCGGACGTGGTTCTGCTTGTATAGGTCGTAAATCGGGGACTGTTTACGTTGTACAGGAAACGTCCGTATCGGGTGTTCGTACATTGTACGGTTGCCAGACCGTTCTCGTCCACTGCAATCGTCCACGTGTTGGTAGTTTTGCCGTACCCTACTTCCTTGGTGTCGGCTGCGCTGAGCAGTTGCCCTGCTGCATTAGCCAGCGTCCATGCGCCGCTCTTGCCGCCTAATACAAACACCTGCGCTTTGCCTTCCGAGGTCATAATCGACTCGTCTTCCGAAAAAGTGGCGGCGACGCTGGTCAGTATTTTCTTGCTTGCATCCACCTCACCGGCTGCCACGCCCTTGCTCGGGCAAGCCATCACAATCCGGTCGCCCGCTGCCAACACCGACACATCGGTTACGCGTGTCCAGTCCTCAGCATAGATGCTTCCTGCTCTCCCGCAGAGCAGAGAGAGTACCAAAAGCCATAATAATTTGTGTTTCTTCATATTGTTGGGTCATTATTTATTTCATTACGCATTGTGCATTATGAATTGTGCATTGTGCATTACGCATTGTGCATTGTAAAAATAGCGTGCAAAGGTACACCAAAAATCCGACATACGCAACCCCCACAGCCACACACCTGTCTATACAAAAAATATGCAGGATATACAATGCCTGTACTTCGTAATACCAATTACGTAGAAAAGACGTAGAAAGGACGTAGAAAGAATTGCATTAAACTATGTGTTTAAGCCGCTATTTTATGCATAATATTCACTTTTTATACAATAAACACACTAAAAAAACGACCATCTGACACGAGGTCAAATGGTCGTTTTTGTCATATATTCTTCCTTTTTTATGGTGCCACACGATTGATGTCGCGGGGGAACATCGAGCATTCCTTTACGTTGGCAATGCCCAAGAAACATGCCGTGATACGCTCCAGACCGATGGCAAAACCTCCGTGAGGCGGCATACCGTTGCGGAATGTGTCGAGGTAGAAACGGAAATTATCGGGGTTCATACCGCGGCGCAGCATCTTCTCGCGATAGTCCTGTTCCTTGTGAATACGCTGACCGCCGGAAGTGATCTCCAAACCGCGCATCAAAAGGTCGAAACTTAATGTGAGCGACGGGTCCTCGGGGTCGTCCATAGCATAGAACGCACGGTGCTGGCTCGGGAAATGGGTAACGAACACAAAATCCGAACCGTATTTCTCCAAGGCATACTTGCAGATAGCGCGTTCCTCCTCGGGAGCCAGGTCATCCTCACCGCGGTGGTCTTCCTCTGTCAGGTGGTTATCAAAGAGAATCTCGTGCACCTCGCTCAGTTTCCATGCCGGTACATTGGTCGGCAGTTTCGGAGCCGTAGCACCGAGCAGGTTCAGTTCGTGTGCACAATCTTTTTCCACACGGTTGATGATATAGTGCAGCAAGGCAGCCTCCAATGTCATCACATCTTCCTGCCCTTTGATAAAGCCCATCTCTACATCAAGCGAGATATACTCGTTCAGGTGGCGCGATGTATTGTGTTTCTCTGCACGGTATGCCGGCGCAATCTCAAAGACACGCTCATACACACCCACGCCTATCTGTTTGTAGAATTGTGGCGACTGCGCCAGATAAACCTGTTTGCCGAAGTAATCCAACTTAAACACGTTGGCACCGCCTTCTGCCCCCTCCGATACAATCTTCGGGGTATAGATCTGTGTAAAGCCGTTCTCGGTCAGAAAATCCGCAAATGCTTTGGCAATCGTCGATTGCACCTTCAGTATCGCCATATCGCGCGGGTTGCGGAGCGTAACCTGACGGTTGTCGAACTTGAAGCGCAGCATTGTCTCCTCATCGCCGAACTTCAGCGCATTGATATCTACCACCTCCGATGTCGTCGGACGCGAAAGAACACGCACGGTTGCAACGGCAATCTCTATCGTATTGTAGAACGCAGCGGGGTCTTTGATTTTTGCCTCGTTCACCGTACCCTCGATCGTTACAGCCATCTCGCGGCAAAGTCCGTTGAGTGCAATCTCGTTGCCGTTCTCGTCATAGAAACGGGAAGTCTCGTTTTGTACTACAGCCTGCAGCAGACCGCGCGACTTGCGCAGGATGATAAAACCACCCCACTTGGTAACGCGCACATTGTGAATCATACCGCTCACCGTGATAGTATCACCGGGCTTGCAGTTGTCAATCGTGGTCTTGGCAGCGTTATGTTGTGTCAAATCAAGTAACATAATTTGCTATTTTTGATATTACTCTATTTTGATATTACTTTTTTCTACTATCTACTTACTCTATCCTACCCTTACCGTATTTATGCCGCACATAGCGTTTCTCCTATTTGCATATTAGCAGTATTTTTTCACCATAATACGGTTGCACTAATACGGTTGTACTTGCAAACGGGTAGATATAAAAGTCAAGGAGCAAGGAGCAAAGACGATTGTGTGTGTCTTTATTCCTTGCTCCTTGTTCCTTATTAAGAGAAATTACTCTGCTTTCGGAGCCTCAGTTGCCTCTGCAGCAGCCTCCTCTACGCCCTCTTTCACTGCCTTCTTGCCGGCACGACGGGTAGCCTTCTTGGTGGCTTTCTTAGCCTCTTTGAGCATGTTGTCATTGTAGTCAACCAACTCAATGATACACATCTCTGCAGCATCGCCCAAACGGAAACCTGTGCGGAGAATACGTGTGTAACCACCCGGACGGTTAGCGATCTTCTCGCCTACGTTTTGGAACAACTCGGTAACTACCTCTTTCTGCTTCAGTTGGCTGAACGCAAGACGGCGGTTCGCCATATTATCCTCTTTCGCACGAGTGAGGATAGGCTCAACGTACATACGGAGAGCTTTTGCCTTAGCCAAAGTAGTCGAAATACGCTTGTGCATAATCAGCGAGCAAGCCATATTCGACATCAAAGCGGCACGATGGTTGGCTTTGCGGCTAAGATGATTGAATTTCTTATTATGTCTCATAATAGTTTTATAAATTTAATAGTTGGGAACTACGGGGATCTCTCCCCTGAAAAATTACTCCGTAGTACGATAACGCGAGATATCCATACCAAATGCCAAACCGTTACGCTCAAGCAGTTCGTCCAACTCGGTAAGTGATTTCTTACCGAAGTTACGGAACTTCAGCAGGTCGGAACGATGATACTTGACCAACTCGCCCAAAGTCTCCACCTCTGCTGCTTTCAGACAGTTGAGTGCACGGACACTAAGATCCATATCCTGAAGTTTCTGGTTGAGCAACTGACGCATACGCAGCATCTCCTCATCAAGCGCGCTATTGTTCTTCTTTGTGTCTTCCTCAAGAACGATACGCTCGTCCGAGAAAAGCATAAAGTGGTAAATCAGAATTTTAGCAGCCTCAGTAAGTGCCTTCTGCGGGGTGATAGAGCCATCGGTGGTAATCTCGATAGTCAGTTTCTCGTAGTCGGTACGTTGCTCGACACGGAACTGGTCAACCGAAATCATAACATTACGGATAGGCGTGTAGATGGAGTCGATAGCGAGCACGCCGATAGGATCATCGGCATGACGGTTCTCGTCTCCGGGTACGTAGCCACGTCCCTTATTGATAGTCAGTTCTATCTCAAAATCTGCCACCTCGTCCATCTCTGCGAGTTGGAGGTCAGGATTGAGGACTTCGAAGTTCTGGAGAGCCGAGTTCAACTCACCCGCCAGGAATGCTTTCGCATTCGAGACATGGAGTTTAACGGTTTCACCATTGGCTTCAGAGCCTTCCTTGCGGATGAAGCGAACCTGTTTGAGGTTGAGAATGAGATTAGTTACATCTGTGATGACACCGGGGATAGTAGCAAATTCATGATCAATACCGCTGATCTTGACAGCGCAAATAGCATACCCCTCCAGCGAGCCAAGCAGCACGCGGCGGATAGCATTGCCTATCGTAATACCATACCCCGGTTCGAGAGGACGAAATTCGAAAGTACCTTTCGTCGCACTCGAATCCAACATTATCACCTTGTCAGGTTTGATGAAATCTAATATTGCCATGAATTTAAAGTTTATTGTTTAGAGTACAACTCGACGATTAACTGCTCCTTGATATTCTCAGGAATCTCTTCGCGTTGCGGAACGTTGAGATACTTACCTGCCTTGTCAGCCTCGTTCCACTCCAACCAACTGTATTTGCTGTGGTTGAAACCTTCGAGAGAAGCAGCAATAACCTCAAGCGACTTAGCCTTTTCGCGAACAGCCACTACCTGACCGGGCTTTACCTGGTACGAGGGAATGTTTACCACCTTACCGTCAACGGTGATGTGACGGTGGCTAACCATCTGTCGTGCGGCTGCACGGGTAGGAGCGATACCGAGACGATAAACGATGTTATCCAAACGGCTCTCAAGGAGTTGGAGCAGAATCTCACCCGTAATACCCTTTGCACGCTGTGCTTGTGCAAACAGGAGACGGAACTGACGCTCAAGAACACCATAAGTGTACTTTGCTTTCTGCTTCTCTGCTAACTGAGTACCATACTCAGAATTCTTTTTACGACGGTTAACGCCGTGTTGTCCCGGAGCATAGTTGCGTTTATCCAACACTTTGTCCGGACCGAAGATTGGTTCACCGAAACGACGTGCAATACGTGATTTTGGACCTGTATATCTTGCCATAATTTTTTGTAAGTTAAAAGGGTTAGTGTTCTTCCTGCTACAAAACGCTTTTGTATCTATTACCCGACTGACTTTTGTTATCAGACCGTTCCTATTACTCGACCGGACGAAAACTTATCGCGGGTAAAGCGGTTTGTACCATCAGAACCATACTTAATGATTAAACACGGCGACGTTTTGGAGGACGGCAGCCGTTGTGTGGCATAGGAGTAACGTCAATAATCTCAGTAACCTCGATACCTGCTGCAACGCAAGCACGGATTGCGGACTCACGACCTTGTCCCGGACCTTTAACGTATGCTTTCACTTTGCGGAGACCCAAGTCGTAAGCGACTTTGCCGCAATCTTGTGCAGCCATCTGCGCTGCATAAGGAGTATTCTTTTTGGAGCCACGGAAGCCCATCTTGCCTGCCGACGACCACGAGATAACCTGACCGTCTGCGTTAGCAATAGTAACGATAACATTGTTGAAAGAAGACATCACGTGCAGTTGACCGACACCGTCAATCTTTACAACGCGCTTCTTAGCTGCAATTGCTTTCTTTGCCATAATTTGATAGATATTATGTATTGATTTAACTTGCTAACCGCTGAAGATTACTTCGTAGCCTTCTTCTTGTTAGCAACGGTTTTCTTTTTACCTTTGCGCGTACGAGCGTTGTTCTTCGTCGATTGACCACGAACAGGCAAACCGAGACGATGACGAACTCCACGGTAACAACCGATATCCATCAAACGTTTGATGTTGAGTTGAGTTTCCGAACGAAGATCACCTTCCACTTTGTACTTAGCACCGATGATCTCACGGATTTTAGCTGCTTGGTCATCCGTCCAATCCTGTACCTTGATGCTTGGGTCAACGCCTGCCTCTGCCAGGATCTTCTTTGCGCTTGAACGACCTATTCCGTAGATGTAAGTCAAACCGACTTCACCGCATTTGTTCTGCGGCAGATCTACACCGACAATTCTTATAGCCATAATTTTAAACTAAAGGATAAATTTGTTTTTAATTGTTTCTTAATTTAGAGAACTGATGTTCTTTGACCTATGGATTCCGATTGCGCTTATCCTTGACGCATCTTCATCTTCGGGTCTTTCTTGTTGATTACATACAAGTGGCCTTTGCGACGTACAATCTTGCAGTCTGCATTGCGCTTCTTGATAGATGCTCTAACTTTCATTGTTGTAGAGTTTTGTAGTTTTATTTATAACGGAACGAAATACGTCCTTTGGTTAAATCATAAGGACTCATCTCCACTTTCACACGGTCCCCAGCAAGGATCTTGATGTAGTGCATACGCATCTTGCCTGAGATATGTGCCGTGATGAGCGGACCATTTTCGAGTTGAACGCGGAACATTGCATTCGAGAGAGCCTCGGTAATGACGCCGTCCACTTCGATAGCATCTTGCTTTGCCATACTAAAAAACGTTGGATTTAACAGTGATTAAATAAAACGGTCTCCCAAGACCTCCTTAATATAGTCAAACGTAGAGAGGATGTCCGCTTTGCCATTGCGCACACAAACCGACAATTCGTAGTGTGCCGCAGGTTTGCGGTCAGCCGTACGTGCCGTCCAACCATCTTCTTCGATAATGATATTGCGGCGTCCGAGACAGATCATCGGCTCAATAGCCAAAGTCATACCCGACTTGAGTACGATACCGTTGCCACGGCGTCCGTAGTTGCACACTTCAGGTTCTTCGTGCATCTCGCGTCCGATACCATGTCCGACGAACTCACGAACCACGGAATACCCCGCACGCTCGCAGTGCTCCTGAATAGTAGCACCAATATCTCCCAAACGGCGGCCTGTAACAGCCTGGCCGATACCGAGATAAAGTGCTTCTTTGGTGGTACGCATCAGTTGCAGCGTCTCGGGTGCTACATTTCCGACCGGAAATGTGTAAGCACTATCAGAACAATATCCGTTCAGATTAATAACAGAATCCACAGAAACGATGTCGCCATCTTTCAGAATCTGTTTCTCGGAAGGAATACCATGTACAACCTGTTCATTGACCGAAGTACAAAGAGTAGCAGGATAGCCTTCGTAGCCAAGACAAGCGGGGACACCGCCATTGTCCATAATAAACTCGTAGGCTATCTTATCCAACTTAGCGGTAGAAACACCCGGCTGAACAGCCTTTGCCACTTCGGCATAGGTTTTACCCAGCAAGATATTGCTCTCCCGCATGAGTTCTACTTCTTCGTCAGTCTTAAGGAAAATCATCTTAAAAGATTACCAAATAAGTCCGTAATTAGTAAGCCATCGCTCCCGAACGACCTTTGATACGCATACCCGACTCAAAGAAACCATCGTAGTGGCGCATCAGCAAATGACTCTCAATCTGCTGGAGGGTATCCAAGATAACACCAACCATAATCAGCAAAGAGGTACCGCCGAAGAACTGAGCAAAGCCCATGCTGACACCGCAAAGACGGGCGAAAGCAGGCAAAATAGCGATGATTGCCAAGAGAATAGAACCGGGCAACGTGATACGCGACATAATCGTATCAATATACTCTGCCGTTTTCTTACCGGGTTTCACACCGGGGATAAATCCGTTGTTCAGTTTCAGGTTTTCCGCCATCTGAACAGGATTGATGATAATCGCGGTGTAGAAATAGGTGAAAGCGATGATAAGGATAGCAAAAACGAGATTGTACCAGAAGCCGTTGTTATCCATAAATGCTCTTACAAACGCATTGCTGCCGTCAGCACGGAAGCCGACAATAGCGATAGGAATAAACATAATGGCCTGAGCGAAGATGATAGGCATTACGTTAGCAGCATTCACCTTGAGAGGAATGTACTGACGCACACCACCATATTGTTTATTACCCTGGATACGTTTTGCATATTGTACAGGAATCTTACGAGTACCTTGTACCAGCATAATTGCAAAAGCAAATACGAAGAGCAGAATTACGATCTCTGCAATGAAGACGATCAAACCGCCACCTGCATCGTTCAAACGACTGGAGAACTCTTGGATGAGCGCACTCGGGAAACGCGCAATAATACCGATCAAGATGATAAAGGAAATACCGTTTCCTATACCACGATCGGTAATACGCTCACCCAACCACATCACAAACATTGAGCCTGCACAGAGGAGGATCGTAGAAGAAATCGTAAACCAGTTGAAACCGATAACCAACGGTTGACCTGCCTGCGCCATCTGTACCGAAAGGTTAACCAAGTAACTCGGTCCCTGGAACAGAAGGATAGCAACGGTCAGATAGCGCGTGATCTGGTTCATTTTCTGGCGTCCGGATTCACCCTCTTTCTGCATTTTCTGGAAGTAAGGCACTGCAATGGTAAGCAGTTGGATTACGATAGAAGCAGAGATGTAAGGCATAATACCGAGCGCAAAGATAGATGCATTGGAGAACGCACCACCGGAGAACATATCCAGAAGCGCCATCAAGCCGCCTGCTGTCTGCGAATGCAGAGCAGTAAGTGCCGTCGGGTCAATACCGGGAAGAACAATGAAGGAACCGAAACGATAGATAAGCACAAAAATAAATGTGGTAATCAACCGGTTGCGGAGATCCTCAATCTTCCAGATATTCTTACATGTTTCGATAAATTTCATACTTTGCGTTTTTTGCAGAAGTATTCCCGAACAGGTAATCAAACCTGCTCGGGAAACCTCTCAGTAAATTAGATCTTAACGATAGTACCACCGGCTGCCGTAATAGCCTCTTCAGCGGTTTTGCTGAATGCATTCGCCTCGACGGTCAATTTTGCGGTAAGGGTACCGTTGCCAAGAATTTTAACAAGGGTTGTCTTGTTGATGAAACCAGCCTCGTGAAGTTCGACCAATCCGATTTTCTCGAGATGTTTGGCATCAGCCAAAGCCTGAAGAGTAGAGAGATTGATAGCCTTGTACTCAACGCGGTTGATATTCTTGAAACCGAACTTAGGCAAACGACGTTGCATAGGCATCTGACCACCTTCGAACCCGATCTTCTTGGAGTAGCCCGAACGCGATTTTGCACCCTTATGACCACGGGTAGAAGTTCCACCGAGTCCCGAACCGGCACCACGACCGATACGTTTTGCGGTTTTCACCGAACCAGCAGCCGGAGTTAAATTATGTAATTCCATTGCTTTTACGTATTAATCAATTACTTTAACCAAATGTTTTACCTTCTCTACCATTCCGAGAATAGCAGGAGTAGCCTCGTGCTCCACGATGGCGTTGATTTTACGAAGACCGAGGGCTTCCATAGTAGCCTTCTGTACTTTCGGGCAGCGGATGATGCTGCGTACTTGCTGAATCTTGATTGTAGCCATAGTGATGAGAATTATCCGTTAAACACTGTAGAGAGGCTTACGCCACGGTTCTGAGCCACTGTACGTGCGTCACGCAGTTCTGCGAGAGCGGCAACGGTAGCCTTGACGAGGTTGTGAGGGTTGGAAGAGCCTTTTGCCTTAGCGAGCACGTCGGTAACACCGACAGACTCAAGAACGGCACGCATGGCACCACCGGCCTTCACACCGGTACCGTGAGTAGCGGGTTGGATATATACGCGAGCACCGCCGAACTTGGCATACTGCTCGTGAGGAATGGTACCATTAAGTACAGGCACTTGGATAAGGTTCTTTTTAGCGGACTCGGTAGCCTTTGCGATAGCAGCGGTAACCTCACCTGCTTTACCCAAACCATAACCTACGATGCCGTTTCCGTCTCCTACAACAACGATGGCTGCAAATGTAAAGGTACGTCCACCTTTCGTAACTTTGGTTACGCGGTTAACTGCGACAAGGCGCTCCTTGAGTTCCAAGTCTTGTGTTGTTTTAACTCGATTCATTGTTAGTCAGCGTGTTTAGAATTTGAGACCTGCTTCACGAGCAGCATCTGCCAATGATTGAACTCGACCATGGTAGAGGTAGCCGTTACGATCGAACACAACCTCCTGAATGCCGGCTTTCTGTGCAGCCTCTGCAATCATTTTGCCTACCTGAGCGGCTTTCTCGCTCTTGGTCATTTTATCTTTAATTCCGAGAGATGAAGCATTAGCGAGTGTAACGCCCTTGGTATCATCAATTACTTGAGCGTAAATTTGGCTGTTGCTACGGAATACGGTCAGACGAGGACGCTCAGCAGTACCCGATACTTTGGTACGGATAGATGCTTTAATCTTAAGTCTTCTTGCAATTTTCTGATTCATAACTTATTCCTTTCTATTATTTACCAGCCGATTTACCAGCCTTACGACGTACAACTTCACCTTGGAACTTAACACCCTTGCCTTTGTAAGGTTCAGGACGACGGAACGAGCGAATCTTGGCACAAACCTGGCCAAGAAGTTGTTTGTCAGCCGACTCCAAGAAAATAAGCGGGTTCTGGTTACGCTCCGACTTGGTCTCTACCTTAATCTCTTTCGGCAAGCCGAGATAGATAGGGTGAGTATAACCCAAAGTAAGGTTCAGCACCTGCGGCTGGAGCATTTCCACGCGGAAACCGACACCGACAAGTTCGAGAACTTTCTTATAGCCATCGTGCACACCAACAACCATATTATGAATCAGCGCGCGATACAAACCATGTTTAGCGCGGCTTTCTTTTTCGTCATTCGGACGAGTAACGTGGCAAACGCCATCCTCAACAGTAACGGTAATCAGAGGGTCAACAGCCTGAGTGAGTTCCCCCTTAGGACCTTTTACGGTTACCACATTTTCAGGGCTAACGGTTACGGTTACGTCTGCAGGGATTGCGATAGGTAATTTACCAATTCTTGACATAGTCTTCTCCTCCTTACATTAATAAACATAACAAATAACCTCACCACCCAATTGCTGACCAAGGGCTTCCTTGTTGGTCATCACACCTTTCGAAGTAGAAAGGATAGCGATACCCAATCCGTTCAGTACGCGCGGCATCTCACGATAGCCCACATACTTACGAAGACCCGGGGTGGATACACGTTGCAAACTCTTGATGGCGTTAACTTTGTTAACGGGATCATACTTCAAGGCAATCTTGATAGTGCCCTGAGGTCCATCTTCCACGAACTTGTAAGAGAGGATATAACCTTTCTCAAACAAGATACGAGTGATCTCTTTCTTCAGATTCGAAGCAGGCACCTCAACTACGCGATGACCGGCTTTGATTGCATTTCTGAGACGAGTCAGATAATCTGCGATAGGATCTGTCATAAATGTTTTGTTGTTAAATTAATCCCGGCTGTCGGGACAATATTTAATAATAAGTTGATTTTAGTCGCTGACATCTTTGCAGACGGCGCAACCTATTCACATCTACAAATATCGTGCCACAATATATTATAAAACAAATAAACGTTAACAAAACGGATAGTTAAAAGTAGCCTATCCTCCTCACATCCTATGCACATCCTATGCTGAATGGTGCACAAAACGTATTTAACATTTATTATCTCGCAATGACATAGTGTCAGACATTTGCAGAGCGGAATGGCAGTCCGAAAGCGAAAAATGCCAATGACTATATGGCAGTCCCGAAGGAGTATGGAAACTCCTTCGGGGCGTATAGTTTCAGTACGATTACCAACTTGCCTTCTTCACTCCAGGGATAAGACCTTTGGAAGCCATCTCACGGAACTGAATACGCGACAAACCGAATGCACGCATATAACCTTTCGGACGACCCGTGATCTTGCAACGATTGTGCAGACGGACAGGGCTTGCGTTCTTAGGCAGAGACTGGAGACCTACATAGTCGCCATCCTTGAGGAGTTGGGCGCGTTTCGCAGCATATTTAGCGACAAGAGCGGCGCGTTTTACCTCGCGGGCTTTCATTGATTCTTTTG
This sequence comes from uncultured Bacteroidales bacterium, assembly GCA_934716995.1. Taxonomy (GTDB): domain Bacteria; phylum Bacteroidota; class Bacteroidia; order Bacteroidales; family Paludibacteraceae; genus Colicola. The sequence continues at coordinate 71,323 of CAKUYO010000002.1, forward strand.
CCATAGCGATTACTTTTTGAATGGTAAGCCAAACTCACGGAGGAGAGCGAAACCTTCTTCATCGGTTTGCGCAGTGGTAACGAACGTGATGTTCATACCGAGCAGTTTGGTGATGTTATCAATGTTAATTTCCGGGAAGATAATTTGCTCTTGGATACCAAGGGTGTAATTACCACGTCCGTCCATCTTGTTCTCGATACCTTTGAAGTCGCGGATACGAGGGAGAGCGACGCGAACGAGACGCTCCAAGAACTCGTACATACGCTCACCACGCAGGGTTACGCGAACGCCGATCGGCATTTTTTTACGTACCTTAAAGTTAGCAATATCCTTCTTGGAGAGTGTAGCAACGGCTTTCTGACCTGCGATGGCTGTCATTTCCGCTTGAGCGACATCGACGATCTTCTTGTCGGCAACAGCCTCGCCCAGACCTTGATTGAGAACAATCTTGGTGAGTTTCGGGCACTGCATTACTGTAGTGTAGTTGAACTCTTTCATCAAGATAGGAACGATACGCTCCTGATAATCTTGCTTCAGACTTGCTGTATTCATCATTAAATCTCCTTTCCGGTTTTTTTAGATACACGGACTAACTTTCCGTCTTTCTCCACACGGCCAACGCGAACCGGTTTGCCGTTCTCAACGGGGTTGAGATTGGAGATATGGATAGAAGCCTCTTGTTTTACAATACCCCCTTGCGGGTTCTTTGCATTAGGTTTGGTACTTTTCGATACCATATTAACACCTTCTACGATAGCACGCTGCTTATCTACAAGCACCTCCAGCACGCGACCGGTTTTGCCTTTCGATGCACCCGCGTTAACATAAACGGTATCACCTTTCTTAATATGTAATTTTGCCATTACTGTAATAATTTAGATGATTAAAGCACTTCAGGTGCCAGAGAAATAATCTTCATGTTGGTTTGACGGAGTTCACGAGCAACGGGACCGAATATACGCGAACCGCGGAGTTCACCTGCATTGTTGACAAGCACGCATGCGTTGTCATCGAAACGGATGTAACTGCCGTCAGCACGGCGAACCTCTTTCTTAACGCGAACAACGATAGCGCGGCTAACCGCACCGTCCTTGATGTCAGAAGAAGGAATAACGCCCTTAACTGCTACCACGATGGTGTCGCCGAGGGTGGCGTAACGTTTTTTGGTTCCGCCCAGTACGCGGATGCACAATGCCTCCTTGGCACCGGAGTTGTCCGCAACCGTAAGTCTTGATTCTTGTTGTATCATAATTACTTAGCCCTTTCAATAATTTGAGTTAGACGCCAACGAACAGTTTTGCTCAGCGGACGAGTCTCCATAATGCGGACGGTATCGCCGATACCACACTCGTTCTTCTCGTCATGAACATGGAACTTGCGAGTTTTATTGACAAACTTGCCATAGATGGGGTGTTTCTCTTTCCACTTAACGGCTACGACAATGGTCTTATCCATCTTGTTGGAAACGACAACGCCCACACGCTCTTTTCTTAAATTTCTTGTTTCCATTTCACTTTCGTTTTTTACTTGGTTAATTCTCTTGCACGGAGTTCGGTTGCAAGGCGTGCGATTGTCTTACGAGCAACCTTAATCTGCAACGGATTGTCGAGCGGAGAAATGCTGTGATTCAGTTTGAGGCGCACTAGTGCATCTTTTTCTGCAGCGAGACGCTCTTGGATCTCAGCGGTAGTTAATTCTTTAATTTCAGCTGTTTTCATAATCCTGATTAAACATTTTGGGTTGGGTCGTAATCACGTCTTACGACAAACTTAGTAGTGATAGGAAGTTTCTGAGCAGCCAGACGAAGTGCCTCTTTGGCTACCTCGTAAGGTACGCCGTCAACCTCGAAGATGATACGTCCGGGCTCCAATGGAACTACGAATCCCTCGGGAGCACCTTTACCTTTACCCATACGGACATCCAAAGGTTTCTTAGTGATAGGTTTATCCGGGAATACGCGAATCCATACCTGACCCTGACGTTGCATATAACGCGTTACAGCAACACGGGCTGCTTCGATTTGACGACCTGTCAACCAGATGGTACCAAGCGATTTGATACCGAATGAGCCGAATGCCAACTCATTGCCGCGTTGCGCGATGCCTTTGATACGGCCTTTTTGCGAGCGGCGGAATTTCGTTTTCTTAGGTTGTAACATAACTGTTGTAATCTACAAATCGGTTAAACTTATTGTTTTTTGTTTCTGCGGAAACCGCCCTTACGGTCACCATCACGGCGGTCGTTGCGGCGATCCATGCCACGACCTTCCTGTTTCTGAGTGAAGTTGGGAGCGAGGTCTTTCTTGCCGTAAACTTCGCCACGGCAGATCCAAACCTTAACACCGATAACACCAACCTTGGTGATAGCACCAATCTGGCAGTAGTCGATGTCGGCACGCAGTGTGTGGAGAGGAGTACGTCCTTCTTTGTACATCTCTTTACGTGCCATCTCGGCACCGTTCAGACGACCGCTGACTTGAACCTTGATACCCTCGGCGCCCATACGCATAGTAGAAGCGATGGCCATCTTAACGGCACGACGGTAAGCCACTTTGCCTTCCAATTGACGTGCAATCTTGGTAGCAACAATAGTTGCATCCAACTCAGGACGTTTTACCTCGAAGATGTTGATTTGAACATCTTGTTTGGTGATTTTTTTGAGTTCCTCCTTCAATTTGTCAACCTCTTGTCCACCCTTACCGATGATAAAACCGGGGCGAGCGGTGCAGACAGTTACAGTTACAAGTTTCAGAGTTCTTTCGATGACGATACGGGAAATACTAGCCTCAGCAAGACGGGCGTTGAGGTACTTACGAATTTTAGTATCCTCTACGATAGTATCTCCGTAATTCTTACCGCCAAACCAGTTGGAATCCCAACCACGGACAATACCGAGGCGGTTTGCAATAGGATTAATTTTCTGTCCCATTTTGTTGATTACTTTTCAGCGTTAGTATTTTTAGTATCCACGAATACAGTAACATGGTTGGAACGTTTGCGGACGCGGTAGCCACGACCTTGAGGAGCGGTCAGCAGACGCTTGAGCATCATTCCGCCGTCAACCATGATATTGCTTACATACAATGTTTCCTGATCAGCCTTCTTGCCGGTTTTTGCTTCCCAGTTAGCAATAGCCGATTTCAGTACTTTTTCCATAGCGCGCGATGCCTCCCGAGTAGAGAAATGCAAAGCACCCAGTGCACGGTTCACTTCCATACCACGAATCATGTCAGCAACAAGGCGCATTTTGCGTGGAGATGTAGGAACGTTGTTTACCTTGGCAAAGTACTGGCTCTTGCGAGCCTCTTTCATTGCCTCGGCTGTATTATGTTTTCTAGCACCCATTTTGAATTCTAAAATTTAATTTGTTGTTTGAATGATTCAACGGATTACTTCTTGTTGTTGCCGGCATGACCACGGAAGGTACGTGTAGGAGCGAATTCTCCCAACTTATGACCAACCATATTCTCCGTTACATAAACAGGAATGAATTTGTTTCCATTGTGAACTGCAATAGTATGACCTACAAAATCCGGAGAAATCATAGAAGCACGGCTCCAAGTCTTGACAACTTCTTTCTTGCCCGACTCATTCATAGCCAACACCTTGTCCTCCAACTTGACATTGATAAACGGTCCTTTTTTTAATGAACGACTCATAATGTTGTTACGATTTTAATAGGTTATTTCTTTCTTCTTTCGATTATGAACTGATTGCTCTGGTTCTTCGGGTGACGAGTCTTGTAACCCTTAGCGAGCAAGCCCTTGCGAGAACGCGGATGTCCACCGGATGCACGTCCTTCACCACCACCCATCGGGTGATCTACAGGGTTCATAACAACACCACGGTTGTGAGGACGACGACCGAGCCAGCGGCTTCGACCTGCCTTACCGCTTTTCTCCAATGCGTGGTCGCTGTTGCCGACTACACCAACGGTAGCCTTGCATGCTGCGAGCACCTTGCGCAATTCACCCGAAGGCAGTTTGATGATTGCATACTTGTCTTCACGCGAAGAGAGTTGTGCAAACACACCTGCCGAGCGAACCATGCAAGCACCCTGCCCCGGACGCAACTCAATGTTGTGAATGAGCGTTCCGAGAGGAATGTTTGCCATCGGAAGGGCATTTCCTACTTCAGGAGCAGCGTCTGCTCCCGACATAACCGTTTGACCTACTTGCAGTCCGTTAGGTGCAAGAATGTAACGTTTCTCACCATCAGCATAGAACAAGAGAGCGATGCGAGCCGAACGGTTCGGATCATACTCAATCGTTTTAACTGTAGCGGGTACACCATCTTTGTTACGTTTGAAGTCAATTACACGATATTTCTGCTTATGTCCGCCGCCGATGTAGCGCATGGTCATCTTACCAGCATGGTTACGACCACCCGTTTTGCGTTTTCCGAACACAAGAGATTTCTCCGGAGCACTTGCGGTAATTGTCTCAAATGCACCGATAACTTTGTGTCTTTGCCCCGGTGTAGTGGGCTTAAATTTACGTACAGCCATTTTTAGATATTGCTATAAAAATCGATTGTTTCACCTTGTTTCAATGTAACGATAGCCTTTTTGTAAGCCTGTTGTGCACCGCGAAGCAAACCGCTCTTGGTATAGCGTTGTTTTACTTTGGGAGCCACGACGAGGGTATTTACATCCTCTACCTGTACATTGTACATCTCTTCTACTGCCTTTTTGATTTCCACTTTGTTGGCAGTACGTTCTACTCTGAAACCATAACGGTTCAACTTTTCGCCAGCGGCGGTCATCTTCTCAGTGACGATCGGTTTGATAATAATTGCCATAGTTGTAACCTCCTTATGCGTTAAAAGTTGCCTCGATAGCGGCAGCCGAAGCCTCGGTAAGAACCACTACATTCGAGTTCATAATAGTATAAGTATTCAGTTCGTTAGCCGAAACAACGTTAACCCGCTGCAGATTGGCAGCCGACTTGATTGCGTTGGTGTTAGCATCACTTACGATGAAGGTCACCTTTTTGCCTGCTACATTGAGGTTGTTGAGAACCTCTACCATTGCTTTGGTCTTAGGAGCCTCGAAAGTGAGAGCGTCCAAAACAATGATCTCATTCTGCTTAGCACGGAGACTGAAAGCCGATTTACGAGCGAGTTGTTTTACTTTGCGGTTGAGTTTGAAAGCATAACTGCGGGGAACGGGACCAAAGATAGTACCACCACCTACGCGAACCGGTGATTTGAAATCACCCGGACGTGCGCCTCCGCCGCCTTTCTGACGACCAAGTTTGCGTGTAGAGTGGGCATTCTCGCTACGTTGTTTTGCTTTGGCTGTACCCTGACGGTTGTTTGCCAAGTATTGCTTAACGTCCAAGTAGATAGCATGTTCGTTAGGCTCAATACCGAAGATTGCGTCGTTGAGAACAACCTTCTTGCCGGTCTCTTTGCCGGCCATATTCAAAATACTAAGTTCCATACTAAATTACTTGTTAAGAATAACGATTGAATTTTTAGCACCCGGAATACTACCCTTAACCATAATCAAGTTGTACTCGGGGATAACTTTGAGAACAACAAGGTTTTGAACCGTGATACGGTCTTGTCCCATGTGTCCGCCCATACGTGTACCCGGGAATATACGGCTCGGGTATGCACAAGCACCTACAGAACCCGGTGCGCGCAGACGGTCGTCCTGACCGTGGGTTGATTGACCAACACCACCGAAACCGTGGCGTTTTACGACACCTTGGAAACCTTTACCTTTGCTGGTACCGATCACATCGATGTAGGTATTCTCCTCGAATACATCAGCGACCGTAATGGTATCGCCCAAATGGAGTTCTTTGCCGAACTCGTCAAACTCAGCGAGGTGACGCATAGGTTGAACGCCTGCAGCCTTGAAGTGACCTGCTTCAGCCTTGTTGGTATGTTTCTCGCTCTTCTGCATGAAACCTACCTGAACAGCCTGATAGCCATCTTTCTCAACGGTTTTCAGTTGCGTTACAACGCAAGGACCTGCCTCGATAACGGTGCATGGGATATTCTTGCCATCAGCACCGAATACGGAAGTCATTCCGATTTTTTTTCCTAATAATCCTGGCATTTTACCGATTGTTAGTTTGTTAATAATTTGCCGTTCTCGCCCGCGGACTGACACCTTCACCCGAAGATTACTCGGTCATTTGCCGAGGGAAACGGTCGTTTGAAGAATGCATAATGCGTAATGCATAATGCACAATGTTTTTTCTTTTTGATTACGCTTTGATTTCCACCTCAACACCGCTGGCAAGTTCGAGTTTCATCAGTGCCTCAATAGTCTTGCTGTTTGCGTTGTAGATGTCAATCAGACGTTTGTAACTCGAAAGTTCAAACTGCTCACGACTCTTCTTGTTGACGAAAGTAGAACGGTTAACGGTGAAGATACGTTTGTGAGTAGGCAATGGAATAGGACCGCTGATTACGGCACCGGTAGCCTTAACTGTTTTAACGATTTTCTCTGCCGACTTGTCCACCAGGTTGTGGTCGAAAGATTTCAGTTTGATACGAATTTTCTGACTCATGTCTGTTTTTTGAATTAAAAATTTTACAATTTGACAATTTCACGAATTGTCTCTTAGGAACAGAGCGCGAGACATCCAAAGAGTCATTTGCTTGGAATGACCCGCGATCTATTTTATATGTAAAAGAACGTGCGCCTGTGCGCTCACCTGCGCACGTTCTTATTCAAGCATTATACCAAGTCTGCACGTCCGCCGCACTCGGTAAGAACTGCCTTGGCGATTGCACTCGAAACAGCCTCATAGTGCGAGAACTCCATACTGGAAGTAGCACGACCGGAAGTGATGGTACGAAGAGCGGTTACATAACCGAACATCTCGCTCAAAGGCACTTTCGCCTTAACGATACGTGCACCCGTACGAGCGGTATCCATACCCTCTACCTGTCCACGACGTTTGGTCAAGTCGCCAATGACATCACCCATATTCTCCTCGGGTGTTACCACCTCAACTTTCATAATAGGCTCCATGAGAACCGGTTTGGCCTTAACGCAAGCGTTCTTGAATGCCATCTGGGCACAGATCTCGAATGACAACTGGTCGGAGTCAACGGGGTGGAAACTACCATCAATAACCGTAACCTTGAGTTGGTCAACCGGATAGCCGGCAAGTACACCATTCTTCATTGCAGCCTGGAAACCTTTTTCGATAGAGGGGATAAACTCCTTAGGAATGTTACCACCTTTCACCTCGTTCACGAATTGGAGCGAACCTTCGAAATCAGGGTCAGCAGGCTCAACGCGGACGAACATATCGGCGAATTTACCACGACCACCGGACTGTTTCTTGTAGGTCTCACGGAGTTCAACCGGCATAGAGATTGCCTCGCGGTATGCTACCTGCGGACGACCCTGGTTGCACTCCACTTTGAACTCACGTTTCAGACGGTCGATAATAATCTCAAGGTGCAACTCACCCATACCGGAGATAACGGTCTGACCGGTCTGCTCGTCGGTTTTAACGGTGAATGTCGGGTCTTCCTCTGCCAACTTAGCCAAACCCACACCGAGTTTGTCAAGGTCTGCCTGGCTCTTCGGCTCAACCGAAACACCAATCACAGGAGCAGGGAATTCGATAGACTCAAGTACGATAGGATTCTCCTCATCGCAAAGAGTATCACCCGTACGGATATCCTTGAAACCTACACCGGCTCCGATATCACCTGCAGCGATGAAATCAACAGGATTCTGGTGGTTGGAGTGCATCTGGAAGATACGCGAGATACGCTCTTTCTTGCCGGAACGAGGGTTGTAAACATACGAACCCGCTTCCAACTTGCCCGAATAAACTCTGAAATAGCAGAGACGCCCCACATAGGGATCGGTAGCAATCTTGAATGCCAATGCACAAAGCGGCTCGTTATCATCCGGCTTACGGCTGATAGCATCCCCCGTGCGAGGATCGGTACCGTCGATCTCCGGAGTATCCAGCGGACTCGGGAGATAAGCGCAGACTGCATCAAGCATAGTCTGCACGCCCTTGTTCTTGAACGAAGAACCGCAGATAACGGGGAAGATGTGCATAGCGATAGTACCCTTGCGGATAGCGGCACGGATCTCATCCTCGGTGATAGTAGAAGGATCAGAGAAATACTTCTCCATCAATGTATCATCAAACTCCGCGATAGTCTCGAGCATTTTGTCGCGCCACTCCTCAGCCTCTGCAACGAGATCTGCAGGAATGTCATCCACCTCATACTCAGCACCCATAGTCTCGTCGTGCCAAAGGATAGCCTTCATCTTGACAAGATCCACTACGCCTTTGAAGGTCTCCTCATTTCCGACAGGAATCTGGATAGGGCAAGGGGTAGCACCGAGTACCTCCTTAATCTGGCGAACCACATCGAAGAAGTTGGCACCCGAACGGTCCATCTTATTAACATAGCAGAGACGCGGCACATTGTATTTGTCAGCCTGACGCCAAACGGTTTCCGACTGCGGTTGAACACCACCTACAGCACAGAGAGCCATAACGGCACCATCCAAGATACGAAGCGAACGCTCCACCTCTACGGTAAAGTCCACGTGCCCCGGAGTGTCTATCAAGTTGATTTTGTACTTATCGCCTTTGTACGGCCAGTAAGTGGTAGTTGCTGCAGAAGTGATAGTAATACCACGCTCCTGCTCCTGAACCATCCAGTCCATAGTAGCAGCACCATCGTGCACCTCACCGATTTTGTGTGTCAGACCGGTGTAGTACAGGATACGCTCGGAGGTAGTTGTCTTACCGGCATCGATGTGCGCCATGATACCGATGTTTCTGTTTAATTTCAGATCGTGTTTAGCCATTGTTTCTTTTCCTTAATTATATACACGCGCGTACGTGCGTATTAGAAACGGAAGTGTGCGAATGCACGGTTAGCCTCAGCCATACGGTGCATATCCTCTTTACGTTTGAAGGCACCACCCTGGTTGTTGTAGGCATCCATAATCTCGGCTGCCAATTTCTCTGCCATCGAATGACCACCGCGCTTGCGTGCGAAAGCAATCATATTCTTCATTGCAATCGAACCCTTGCGGTCAGCACGAATCTCGGTAGGAACCTGGAAAGTAGCACCACCGATACGTTTCGATTTCACCTCAACCAAAGGAGTGATGTTATCGAGAGCCTGTTTCCAGATATCCAAAGCCGACTTGTCCTCCGACTTCATTTTCTGTTCTACCACTCCCAAAGCGGTATAGAAGACACCATACGAAGTGTTTTTCTTACCATCGAGCATCAGGTGGTTTACAAACTTAGCCACCATCACCTCGCCATAAACGGGATCCGGAAGGATTACACGTTTTGTTGGTTTTGCTTTTCTCATTGTTGTTTTTAATTTTTGGTTGTCATCGCTTCAGCCGGAACAATTTACATATGCAATGCATAATTCACAATTATTCCAACTTACTCAACCGATCAACCCGGTTAATCGTCCCAAATATGGAACTCTCAGTTAGTTTTTACAGTTTTCAGAACTTATTACTTCTTTGCTTTCGGGCGCTTTGCACCGTATTTGCTTCGACGTTGCAAGCGGTTAGCCACACCCGCAGTATCCAGCGTACCGCGAACGATGTGATAACGTACACCCGGAAGGTCCTTCACACGACCGCCACGTACCATTACGATACTGTGTTCTTGCAAGTTATGTCCTTCTCCGGGAATGTATGCGTTCACCTCCTTCTGGTTCGTCAGACGAACACGAGCCACTTTACGCATAGCGGAGTTAGGCTTTTTAGGAGTTGTCGTGTAAACACGCACACATACGCCACGACGTTGCGGGCAACTGTCCAATGCAGGGCTTTTGCTCTTGTCGATAAGTTCTGCTCTTCCTTTTCTAACTAATTGTTGAATTGTAGGCATTGTAACTTGTTGTTTGTTAATAATTTATCATTTATTTCTTTGCTTTCCGCCGACACCCGTATCCTCACCATTTTGCACGCAAAACCTCGCGTGCGTATGCGCGAAAGAAGGGCAAACCGCGAAAAAGCATGCAAAGGTACGACTTTTTTCCGGATTGTGCAAACTTTTACCACAAGAAAATCAACATTGCAGTATTTTCTCATATTTTGCAAAACGGAGTATTCATTACAGAGGCATTCCCTGCGTTTACACGACAGTTGGCAAATGGGTTCCTATGCCGCAAGCGGCAAGAAAAAAATAGAATATGAAGCGTAAGGCAGGTGTGCGCAGCACACTGAGCGCCGTAGCGAAACGGAAATAATCGTTCGAGCCTATGGCGAGATAAGAAGCCCTGCGAGCTGAGTAGAACTCCTTATTGACCAAAGATGTCCTACGCACTCGCTATGCGGTGCGAGAGAAATTAAAGAAATAAAGGAAATTATAAAACAAAACCATCAAAACCTTGTCTTGCGGCGCAACACGCGCCGCGCTGCATTGTTACAAAGATTTGGTGCCAACTCATAGGTAAACGCCATAGATTCTATGCTGAACAACCCGTTAATCACCCGATAATCACCCGATAATCACATACACCTGACAGCACGAGAATACAGAAAATCAGAGCAGTGATTTTTCCCAAATACCAATAAAAACAATGCCGTTTGCGCAATTGCGCAAACGGCACTATCCCATATGGGTAACACACAATGCGTACCCCACCCTATCTTCAACAGCAGGGTTTATTCAACAACCGCATCCACCAGTTTGTAGCCCTTGCCGTGCACACCGAGAATACGGTAGCCGGTTCCCTCCAGGAAACGACGCAAGTGGTTGATATACACAGACAGAGAGCGCGAAGCAAAATAGTCGTCGGTTTTCCACAAAGCCGACAAGATAGCCTGACGCTCCACAAGGTTGTTCATATTACGGCAAAGAATCAGCAGCAGGTCGCTCTCACGGGACGACATGTGCTGCCCGTCGAATGTCTGATGAACGGAATCGAACTTTTTGCCCGCAATCTCAAAGGTTGTAGTAGAGTTATCCGTACCTGCCATATAGCGGCGTAGAATAGCCTGAATACGATAGATAAGGACATCCATACTGAACGGTTTGGTAACATAATCATCGCAGCCAAGTTCAAATGCACGAAGCATATCTTCTTTAGCAGAGCGGGAAGTAAGCATCACAACAGGAGTCTGTTTGCCCGCGCGACGCATATACGTCAGCACCTCAAAACCGTCCAAGGTCGGCAGATTGATATCCAACAGACAAAGATCAAAATGCATTTCCTGCATTGCATTCAGCGCGTCCTGTCCGTCGGTTACGGTGGTTACATTGTAGTCACGACTTTTGAGATAATCAGCCAGAAGCGTACTCAAATTGATGTCGTTGTCACAAATTAAAATGTTTACTTTAGAGGTCAGCATATTAGAAAAATTAAAGGTTTAACATTCACTTAAGAGTTTATAACAAACATTATGCCAAATTATACGCAAATGAAAAGAAACTACAAAAAGAGTTGTTTATTTGTATATCTCGCGGAAATAGTGTACCTTTGCAATGCGCAATGTAACAATGCGTAATGGGATTTATGAGTAAAGTACTGCTTATTTTTACGGGAGGCACCATTTCTATGGTGCGCGACAAGGTCACAGGTGCGCTGTATCCTGCGGATACGGAAACATTCAAGGCCTTTATGCCCGAATTATTTTCAGGCGATATCAATATAGAGATGGAGGCCTTCGACCCGCTACTTGACTCATCGGATGTCAATCCCGACAATTGGGCAAAAATGGCACATCTTGTCTATGACCACTACGACCGGTATAACGGATTTGTCATTCTGCACGGTACGGACACGATGTCTTATTCGGCATCCGCCTTGTCGTTTATGCTCGAGAACCTGAGCAAACCCGTGGTATTCACAGGCAGCCAGTTACCGGTAGGACTATTGCGGTCGGACGCCAAAGAGAACCTGCTGACCGCCATCGAGATAGCCGCAGCCAAAGACGAATACGGCAACCCGATAGTGCCGGAAGTAACGATATTCTTCGAGGACAGGCTTTTCCGCGGCAACCGTACCACCAAACGCAATGCGGAACATTTCTCGGCATTCAACTCGTACAACTACCCCGCCCTCGCCAAGGCGGGCGTGCATATCACCTACCAGCCGCACCTCATACACTACAACGATCCGAGCCAGCCGCTCCGCCTGCGCGTGAAGACCGACCAGAATGTGGGCGTGCTGAAACTGTTTCCCGGCATACAGGAGTCGATCGTACACCAGGTGCTGACCACCCCCGGTCTGCGCGGGCTGGTGTTGGAGACTTTCGGTGCGGGCAATGCACCATCGTCGGAGTGGCTGTACCGCCAGTTGCGTGATGCGGTGAACCGCGGTATCATCATCGTCAACAAGACCCAATGTAACACAGGGTCGGTGGAGATGGGGCGCTATGCGGTCTCGATGAACCTGCTCAAGGCAGGCGTTATATCGGGCTACGACATCACCACCGAGGCATTGCTCACCAAGATGATGTACCTGCTCGGTGAGAACCCCGACGACATCGATACCGTCAAAAAACTGCTCCAGAAGAGCCTTTGCGGGGAACTGACCGTTCCTGCCGCAGGCAACACCGAAAGCGTGCTGGAACCGTGATGTATCCGTCAATAACTTATTGTATAATCCTCCATTAAAGCCCGTTAAAAGTGCCATTAAAATTCTCCGTTAATTATCATTAATCAGTCGTTAATTTTACAGAGCGGAATTTGGATGTAAAAATAGAACATTTTGCACCGTGGCAGGTAAGGCAAAAAGTAAGGAGGATGAGCATAGGATAAGCATAGGATAGGCTGCCTTTGTTTGGGGTATAAAAATAGAACATTTGTCAAACATACAGATTAAACAAAAACCAACGAATATGAAAAATCTTGAACCAAAGAGTTTGTGGAGCAATTTCTACAATCTCACCCGGATCCCCCGCCCCAGCGGCAAGAAGAAAGAAATCTCCGAGTTCATCGCCCACTACGGGCGCAGTCTCGGACTGGAGACCATCGTGGACGGGATCGGCAACGTGCTGATCCGCAAGCCTGCCAGCGAGGGTATGGAGACCCACCCGGGGGTAATCCTGCAAGGGCACATGGATATGGTGCCGCAGAAAAACTCGGACAAAGTATTCGATTTTGAGAAAGACCCCATAGAAGCCTACGTGGAGGACAACGGCGAATGGGTTACCGCCAACGGCACCACCCTCGGTGCCGACAACGGCATCGGCGTGGCTACGGCGATGGCAATCCTTGCAGACAAAAGCGTGGCTCACCCGCCCTTGGAAGCCCTCTTCACCGTGGACGAAGAGACCGGTATGTACGGTGCTTTTGCACTCGAAGGCGGCGTGCTGAAAGGCAAAACGCTGATCAACCTTGACTCGGAGAGCGAGGGCGAACTCTATGTAGGTTGTGCCGGCGGTGTGGACACCACGGCGACTTTCGACTTTGAACCCGTAGAAACCGAGGAGGGCGACATTGCGTTGCGTGTTGCGCTGCACGGCTGCAAAGGCGGGCACTCGGGCTGCGACATCAATATGCAGCGTGCCAATGCCATCAAACTGCTGTTCCGTTTCCTGAAAGACGCAGTGGCTAACTATGAAGCGCGTCTCGCTTATGTAGAGGGAGGCAGTCTGCGCAATGCCATTCCGCGCGAAGCAAGTGCGCTCATCACCATTCCCGCCGAGAGCAAAGACGATGTACTCGACTTGGTAGCCGATTACGAAGACCTCTTTATCCGCGAATACGACGGCGTGGAGGACAACATTTCGCTGACCGCCGAAGAGGTAGAATGCCCGAAAGTGGAACTGCCCGAAGACGTGCAGGATTTTCTGATCCACGCTGTCACCCTCGTGCCGCACGGCGTATATCGTATGATTCCCGAAATGCCCGATGTGGTTGAGACCAGCAACAACCTCGCTATGATCGAGACGCAAGGCAAACAGATACTCGTTTACTGCCTCACCCGCTCGTCGGTGGAATCGCGCAAAGAGGAACTGCAGTCGGTTATTGATTCAGCGTTCTCGCTGGCAGGCGCCAAGGTGGAGTTCTCGGGTTCGTATCCCGGCTGGAAACCCAATCTGCACAGCCATATCCTCGAGGTGATGAAAGACATTTACAAAAAAGAGTTCAACCAAGAGGCGCGGGTTATCACTATTCACGCCGGATTGGAGTGCGGTATTATCGGACGCAACTATCCTGGTATGGATATGATTTCCTTCGGTCCTACCATCGAACACCCCCACTCGCCCGATGAGCGTGTGAACATCAAGACCGTACAGAAATTCTACCGGTTCCTGCTTGCCACACTGAAAGCATTATAAATACGCCACGTACTGCAAAAGACTGCTTAACAGGTTGCTAAGCAGTCTTTTGCAATACAATCTGCTATGTTCGGTACACTATCCAACACCCATACCGTCACATTGGGGCTTTTCTTCCTGAATATGGTTCTGGAAGGGGTGGCGGCGTACCTTGTTTTTGCCGAACATAAACGCCAAAGCGACCGTTCGCGCCTGTTCATCGCCTTTTTCTTTCTCACCTCGTCCATCGCCTCACTGGGCGAGATAGTCATCGCCCTGTGCGCACCCGAGTATGCGGGCGGTTTTCTGCTGATGGATCCGATCATTATTCTCTTCGGATTCTTGATCTTCTTTCTGTTATGGCTCTACCCTATAGAGATGTTGCGCCCCGGCTGGATAGACTTGCAGCGCGGGTTGCTGCTACTCTCTCCGTGGTTGGTCTTGATGGCGGCATTGCTGATGCTGCACCATTTTGACATACGCCCGCTTTATACCGTCAGCGACATCGTCACCTATATCCGCGAACCGAATGTATGGCTGCGCATTGTGCTCACTTTTATCTTTATTCCCTACGGAGTATGGCTTCTGCTGATGCAGCACAACTGGCGGAACAGCAATGCCCCGTTGGAGTGGGTACGGGCAGTGGTGGTCATCACACTCTGTATGACCGTTACCTATTTTGCCAGCCGCGGGCTGCGTCTTTTTTGGGCAAGTATTGTACACGAGGCATTGTATATCGGCTTGACACTCCTGATCCTGTACATTGAACTGGTGGTGCGCCTGAACGTACTGCGCTCCGCTCCGACGGCAGATGCGGATTACCTGCCGCCCATAGTAACCTTGGAACTGCCGGAGGAGACACAGCCATCGGAAGAACCTGCACAAAAGTCAGACGTTATTACAGAGGTCTCGCAGCGCATACAAATGGCGTTGGACAATCCTGATATATGGCAGAATCCCGACTTGACACAAGATGACTTGATACGCATGGTGCGCACCAACCGGCGATACCTGCAATTAGGCATCAAACAGTTGGGATATGACAGTTACCCCGATATGATCAACCGCCGCCGAGTGGCATACATACAAGAGCAATTGCAGGACGACCCCGCACAAAACCTGCAAAACCTGTTCTATGATGCAGGCTACCGCTCCCGCACCAGTGCATGGCGCAATTTCACCGCCATAGCAGGTTGTTCACCTATGGAATACTGCGCACACACCCGAACCGGTCAGTAATCCGGCACAAAAAAAACGCACACCCGGACAATGTCCGGTGTGCGTTGCCATTTCATTGTATGCGATAAATCACAGGTTGCGCGAATCGAAATGCAGAGTCATTTCTATGAGTTGCTGCGAGCGGGTATTTTCGTTATCCGTTTGACGCACAGGCGCATTATACGAACTTGACCATTCCTCTTTCCACGAATAGACCGTTTCGCCATTCACGTTGATATAACGGGCAGTCAGTTGTTTTGCCTCGTCATCATACAATTCGACAAGAGCCAAGCCATTATGGAATCCCGTAACGGCTTTTTCATTGTGCAATAGTGCGAACCGGATTGTTCCCTTGGTATTGATACACATCCACACACCGTTCTCGGATTGTTGCACAAAAGCATAGCCCTCAAAGAAAGGATCCGCATTGTAATACATAAAGTTGATTTTGGTATCGCCCTTGCTGTTGAGGTAACCGCATTTCCCGCTTTGCGCCACAGGCAAAAGACCGTTATCCACCATAGTACCGAGATCGTCATATACGGGGGCGATCAGTACTTTGCCATTCTTATCCAGCACACCCCATTTCTTGTTCAACTCATAGGCGGTCATACCTTCCCCGACATCCATCAGGTTGTCATACGTAGGCGGAACAATGAACTCGCCATTGTCGTTGATTACGCCCTCTTTGTCGCCCAACTTGATGATAGCAACGCCATTATGGAACGGCTCTGCATCTTCATAGAGCGGTTGTATTTTCCAACTGCCTTTGCTGTTGACATAGCCGTACAAGCCGTCTTCTGTCTGCCGCGCAGCCACCAGACCATTGTCGCCCATACGACGACCTAAATCATAAAACGTAGGTTGAATAGCATACTTGAATTTGGTATTCAGCATACCATACAGGTCGTCCGCTTCTACACGCGCGTACTTATAATAGAAGTCCTCGGCATCTTCAAAACGGGGTGCATCTTGCATTTTGCCTTTGGTATCGATATAAAAACTGTTTTCTCCGCTTTCCACCAGTGCATACCCGCATGAGAAACCGTGTGCCACATCGTAATTGGCGGGAATGACAAAGGTGCCTTTGGAATCAATATATCCCCATTTACCTGTTTCGCTGCTCACAGCAGGCCATAGTTCCGTAGAATCGTGTACAGGCGTAAAACGCTCGCTGTCGCAACCGGCACATACCATTGCGACCACTGCCAAGGCAGCCAGAAAAATGCTCTTTTTCATAATACAAAAGGATTTATAGTTGGTTCACTTACATTCGGTCCGGCACCTCAATACCCAGCAGCGACATCGCACTGCGGATCACCTTTGCCACCGTAGCGGAGAGCGTCAGGCGCATGGCACGGACGGCAGCATCAGGTTCGTTGAGAATGCTGTAGTCGTGGTAAAACGAGTTGAAATCACACGCCAGCGCATACGCATAGTTTGCAATCACGGCAGGCGAGAAATCGTTGCCCGCCTGACGCACCACAGCGGGATAATCCGCCAGACGCTGGATAAGAGCCAGTTCCTTGTCGTTAAGGACTTTAAGGTCGTTAAAGCCCTTAAGGTCGTGGGCTGCCTCCGCCTTGCGCAGCACGCTCTGGATACGCGCGTAGGTATATTGGATAAACGGTCCCGTATTGCCGTTGAAATCGATACTCTCTGCGGGATTGAAGAGCATATTCTTGCGCGGATCGACCTTTAGAATAAAGTATTTCAATGCGCCCAAACCCACGATACGCGCTATCTCGTTTGCCTCGTCGGCGGTGATGTCAGGCAGAGTATTCACTTTGTCTTTGGAAATCTCGCGGGCATCGTCAATCATCTGCGCCATCAGGTCGTCGGCATCCACCACCGTACCCTCGCGGCTCTTCATTTTGCCGTTGGGCAGTTCCACCATTCCGTAACTGAAATGCACCAACTCTTTGCCAAAGGGGAAACCGAGTCGGTCGAGGAGAATAGACAGCACCTTGAAATGGTACTCCTGCTCGTTGCCCACCACATAGACCATCTTGTCGATGGGATAGTCTTGGAAACGCAGTTTGGCAGTACCTATATCCTGCGTCATATAGACCGATGTGCCGTCGGAGCGGAGCAGCAGTTTCTCGTCCAAACCGTTCTGCGTGAGGTCAGCCCATACGGAACCGTCCTCGCGGCGGTAGAACAAGCCCTCTTTCAGACCGCGTTCCACCTCTTTCTTGCCCTCAAGGTAGGTATTCGACTCATAGTAAATCTTATCGAAACTGACCCCCATTTGCTTGTAGGTTTCGTCAAAGCCGGCATAGACCCAACTGTTCATTTTCTGCCAGAGCGCACGCACCTCGGGGTCGCCTTGCTCCCACTTGAGCAGCATTGCCTGCGCCTCTTTGATAAGCGGAGCCTCTTTCTTGGCGGTTTCCTCGTCCATACCCTGCGCCATCAATTCTTTGATCTGCTTCTTATATTCCACATCAAAGCGCACATAGTAGTCGCCTATCAGGTGGTCGCCCTTCTTGCCACTCGACTCGGGTGTCTCGCCGTTGCCGAATTTCAGCCACGCGAGCATCGACTTGCAGATGTGTATGCCGCGGTCGTTCACAATGTTGGTTTTCACCACTTTCCAGCCGTTAGCCTCCTGTATCTTTGCTATCGAGTAGCCCAACAGGTTGTTGCGCACATGCCCGAGGTGAAGGGGCTTGTTGGTATTCGGCGAACTGTATTCCACCATCATCAGCGGCTGCGTGCCATCCGCTTTGGTGCGGGTATGACAGCCGTAGTTCTCCGTATCGGCAATGGTTTGCAACTGCTCAAGCCAATAGGTCTGCGCGATACTCAGGTTGAGGAATCCCTGCACGGCATTGAATTTCTCCACAAGGTCGCCCTGCAATGCCTCGCCCATCTCTGCCGCCACTTGTGCGGGTGCTTTGCGTGCCGCCTTCACAAACGGGAACACCACGAGCGTGATGTCGCCCTCAAACTCGGGACGGGTCTTTTGCAGTTGCACCTGCTGTTCACTCACTTCGATGCCGTAGAGGTTCTTCACCGCCTCCTGCACCTTCTTGGTCAATATATTCTCTAATGTCATATTAATGATAAATTTTCGTGTTAGTAGGGATTTTGTCTCCTACGCGCTTGCGTAGCAGCGCGAGAGAAATAAAAGAAATAAAGGAAATTATTATTCGGTTGGTATTTCATAACTATTATGGACAGTATGAATACTACTCAATATATTTTGTGTATTAAAGTTTACCAATATACCCGTATGCCTATGCGATAAACGCAAATAGGTTCGCAGTTGTTTGTAGTGTATTTTCTCTATATTTTCCACAGATTTAAGTTCTATAATCACCTTGTCATTTACCAGCATATCCAATCGGTACGCTACAGGAATTTCAATATCGCCATAAGAAAGCGTGATAGGGACTTGCGTCTGCACAGTAAACCCCTCTCGGCGTAAGTGATAAGCCAACGCAATCTCGTACGCAGATTCTAATAGTCCAGGACCTAATACCATATACACATCATATATTGCCCCGCGTACAGCATATGTTATTTCGCTATCCGTCATTATGTATTATGCCCTCTTTATTTCCTAGTTCTTTTATTTTTTAATTTCTCTCGCACCGCGTAGCAGGTGCGTAGGACACATATTTCCCACTGTGTAGCAAGCGTAGATCCTTTCCCTACAACTCCCTGCGAAGTGCCACAACTACCGAGTCGAAAACGGGACGATAGCACGCAGGCACCGGTTCCACGGGCGGAGACACCATCTTGAGCGGATCTATCGGGCTGCCGCCTTTCCACACGCGGAAATCGAGGTGCGGACCGGTGGAAGCCCCCGTGCTGCCCACATAACCGATGACCTGCCCCTGGTTCACATGCTTACCGACGGCTATCCCCTCGCCGTACTTGCTCAGGTGCAGATATGCCGTAGTGTAAGTGGAGTTATGCCGTATCTTCACCGTGTTGCCTCCACCGCCTTTGTAGCCTTTCTCTATCACCACCCCGTCGCCGATCGCCACCACAGGCGTACCTGCCGGTGCGGCATAGTCCACTCCCGTATGCGGACGTACGATCTTATAGACAGGGTGTTTGCGGGCATAGGTGAATTTGCTGGAGATACGTTTGTAGTTGAGCGGCGCTTTCAGAAACGCCTTGCGCAGGCTGTTGCCGTCCGCATCAAAATAACCCCGACAGGGCGTACCGACCGCTTGATAATCCGAGATGTCGAACCAAAACGCCTCCTGCCACCGCTTGGCATGGTAGAAATCCGCGGCATAGATACGCCCTATTCCCCAGCGAGTGGAGTCCACGTATTGTTCGTCGTAAAAAACACGTATCGAATCGCCCTGCTGCAAACCGAAGAAATCAATCGTCCACGCATATATCTCGCTCAGTTCGAGTGCCAACTCCACAGGCAGTCCGTTGCCCGCCATAGCGTTCCACAGACTTGATTCAATCACCACCTCCGCCTTGCGCGGCACGATACGTATCGGTTTCTGTATATGCTCGACGTGCAGAGAATCCGTCAGATGCAGCACTTTCGCCGTCCGTGCATCAGGCAGATAGACCCAATACTGCAAAACGTTTGCCGTGTCATACAGAGCCAAATACTGCTTGCCGGCACGTATCTGCCGCACATCAAACTCCTCCCTATTGAGTTGCCCCACTTGATTGACCTGTTGCCGAGCAGCCCCGAGCCGGTTCAGTATGCCGCCCAGTGTCTCGCCATTGCCGACATAGCCGGTATCCACACGGAAAGAGTCAATCGCCAACCCGTATTCGTAGCGGACAGGCACGATCTCCTCTTCGATATACTCCTGCCTGGTCTGTACCTTTTTGCCGCATGCAGAAAACAGCAGGCACACACCCAGCAACCCTATCCAAAACCGGCTACGCATTCTTCTTCGGATACTTGCGGAACCACGAACTGATTTTCAAGCGTACCACTCCCAGCAGCGCTTCGGAGAAAATACCACCCGACATCTTGCTCGTACCCAATACGCGGTTCACAAAGATAATCGGCACTTCCGTAATCTTGAATCCGCACTTGTAGGCGGTAAATTTCATCTCTATCTGGAAGGCATACCCTTTGAAGCGTATTTTGTCCAACTCGATGGTTTCCAATGCCTTGCGCTTGTAACATACAAAACCCGCCGTAGTGTCGTTAATCGGCATACCGAGTACAAACCGCACATACTTGCTGGCAAAATAACTCATCAGCACACGCCCCATCGGCCAGTTTACCACATTCACCCCCGTTACATACCGGCTGCCTATTGCCACATCCGCACCGCCATTGGCGCACGCATCGTACAGTTTCATCAGGTCTTGCGGGTTATGGCTGAAGTCCGCATCCATCTCGAAGATATAGTCCGCTTCGTGTTCAATAGCCCATTTGAAACCCGTGATATAGGCTGTTCCGAGACCCAGTTTGCCCGCACGCTCTATGATAAACAGACGGTCTTTATATTGGTTTTCCATCAACCCCTTGACGATGTCCGCCGTACCGTCCGGCGAACCATCATCAATCACCAACACACTGAAATCCAACGGCAAAGCCATTACAGCCGCAATGATTGCCTCGATATTTTCCTTCTCGTTGTAAGTAGGGATAATCACTAATCGTTCCATATTACCTCCCGTTTTTATTTATTCTTCAGTATCTTTCAATATCGTATTTCCCAAGCGGTAGATGCGGCTCGGACTGGTGCGTTCCAAGGCTTTCAGATAGACGTCACGCCCGGGTTCCACACCCGCCTCGCGCAGTTTGTCCGCCACCGTGTTGTATGCCACTTCGGGGTCGTTGTTCTCCAGACTGAGGTGGCAAAGCCATATATTGCGCAGCCCCTCATGGTAGTTGCGTGCCAGCAGGTCGCCGCACGTGGCATTGCTCTGGTGTCCGCGAGGGGACAGAATACGCTCTTTCAAGTAGGTCGGGTAAGGACCGTTGAGCAGCAGATGTTCGTCGTGGTTGGCTTCGATGACAAGATGGTTGGCGGTGTGGATATACGCCTCCATCTGCCCGTTGGGTTCTCCGCAGTCGGTGGCAATCATAAACCGCTGTCCAACGTAATCGATTACATATCCCACGCACTCGGTGGAATCGTGGTTGATACCGAAAGTATTGATTGTCAGATCCCCGAGTGTCCACTCTTCTCCTTTCTCGAAATAGCGGCGGCTGGTTTTCAGTTTCTCCCTGACGCCGTAATTGCGGTCTATCCCCTCGTGTATCAGGCGGGTGCTGTAGACAGGCAGGTGCACCCGCTCGCCGAGTGTCCCCACGGCACGTATATGGTCGGCATGGTCATGGGTTACCAGTACGCCCATGATATTCTCAAAATCCAGCCCCATACTGCGCAAGTGTTTCTGTATCAGCCGCGCAGATATACCGGCATCTATCAGGATGCCGCGTTCCAACGTACCCAGATAGTAGCAGTTACCGCTACTGCCGCTCGCAAAACAACGAAATATAAAGTCTTTCTCTGCCATAGTATCAATTAGCCTGCAAAATTACAAAAAAAAACGCACATCTCCAAATAAAAAACAATCCACTTTATGACCGCCTCAAAACAACATTTATACACTTTATGCAACATATATAGTGCATAAGGTGTATAAAAGCACCGCATAAAGGGCAATTCTTTCTACGTCCTTTCTACGTCTTTTCTACGTAATTGGTATTATAAGATATAGGAATTGCATATTCCGTATATAACGTGAGTTCGATATAACGACAGAAAGAGACTTTGTCGGTCAACAACCAACAACAACTATGCACAACAGATAACCGTATAGCAACCACTACATATAGCAAAACAAATTGCCACTGAACGGACCACTAATCGACATTATCGGGGCTGTTTTTGAACGGACGGCTACGCCGTATTACCATAGATTAACCATAAATTTTATATTCCACAAGTATATCGAACTAACGTTATATACATTTTTTTGGGGGGGGATTAATGGGTGATTATGCTTTAGATAAGATTAAGACAATACATTACTACAAAAAAAAGAGACTGCCCTATTGTATTTGTCAGGCAGTCTCCTTGTTTACCTTTGAATTTTAACAAAGTCTATTTCTTCCTTGCTGTTTTTTGGATTTCTGCGGGAGAAGTGTGCGAAACAGCAGGAGCAGGTTCGGCATAGTTGTTATTGACCGTTACGTTGCTGCGGGATTCCTGTGATTTCTTGATCTGCGGCAACATCTCGGGATGAGACAACAAAATATGCTTCTCAATGGTCTCCATATCAATATTTTTCAATCGCTGCAGTTCGTCTATCGGCTGGCGGGGATTGGTATAGAAGCCCGCATAACCGACTACATACGCTTTCACTTCCTTGGAGTAGGATTTGCTACTTTGTTCCGTGCGCGTCTCAATACGATAGATCGGCTCAATCACCACATCGCCGTTACCGCTCATTACGGCATTATAGAGAGCCTGCTCTTTGGCGGTTTTCTCACTGAGGCACCAGTCAGACTCACCTTGGATATGTTTGGTGAAATCCACACGAAGATCAACGATAGTCTGTTCGGCATTCAGTTCGACCCCCTTGATATTTTGGCTGCGACCGGTATAGGTATTGGTTACATAGGTTTGCGTCTTGGCGCAGGCTGCAAACGAAAGAGCCGCAACGGCAAGAACGAAAAGATTGATATTGGTTTTCATATTGATTTGTATATTAAAAAGTTAAATGAACGTGAGTTCGATGCGAAAACTCCTTTGCCGCAAAGCGGCAAGAAATCTAAGTAAATCGTTGTTTTTGCATCCATAAATTGCTATAAATCTTATTCGCCTACGGCGGCAAAGTATGCAATTTATGTGATATGTTAAATTAGAAATTAAAAGCCAAGTTGATGCCGGTGGGAGCCACTTGGTAGTTGAAAGTAAGATTCGGATTACCCGCACGCTTGAGGTCGCGCTTACCTGCCGCCCAGCACGAACCACCGAGGATTTCAAAGAACACACCGAAGGTTGTAAAAGCATGTGTGCTGACAAACAAAGCATACGCACCGCGATCCTCGCTGAAACCATAATCGCTAAATCCGTAACCGACACCCGTTCCTACAGCGGTAACGAGACAGAGTGCACCCATTGTGCAGAACGTTTTCCCTGCATTGATTTTGCTTCTACCACGCTGATAGTAATTGATTTCTTTCACGGGATGCGGTTCGGAGGGGGATTTGACCACGAGACTGACGGATGATTTGGTTGATTTGGCAAGCGTAACAGGAGATGCAGGAGCGGCAGTTCCGCCTTCGATAATCACACTGCCTTTGATACTGTTATCATCGGGTTGCTTGTCCTGATTATAGTAAACTTTCGGGAAGTCTGGATCGGTAAGCAGTTTATACTTTTCTATCGTTTCCCTATCGATGTCTTTCATCTGCAAGATCTGTTCCTCTTCAGAGTAGGCTTTCTTGTACATTCCCGCAAAGCCGTTAATCTCGGCTTTGTAGGAATACTGCCACCAAGGTGCGCCGTCCGCTTGCGAGAATAGCGGTGAAACAGTGATTTTCCAAATAGGTTGAACCACCACATCGATACCATTTTCGATGATGGCTTTGTGTTCCGCTTCGGCTTGCGCTGCCGACTTGGACGACTGCCACCCCGACCGGGCTGTTACACGATGCGCGAAATCGACATCTATCTCGGCAGCCTTCCGCTGCTCGGTAATGCGTCCGCCCTCAATCTTGCGCGTGCGTCCCGAATAACTGTTGGTAGTGGAGGTAGTTACTCCACACGAGGACAGGACAAGCGCAATGAAGAAGACTGACAATAGTAGGAATTGCTTTTTCATTGATGTAATGGATTTGAGGTTATTTCCCGTAGGAACTCGTTTTTAGGTTGCCGAATTTCTTTACGGCACCCAGTTCATATTGTTTATCGTTAAACAAAATAAAGGCACGATAGTAGTAAGTGGTATAATCCAAGTCTTCCTTGTACATATAGGTTTGATAATCAAAATCATTACCAACAAGGCGTTTCACAAATTTCTGTGTTCCTTCTCCAAAAGGTGTCATTTCTGAAGGATCTTCTGAATAGATAAAACCAAACTCTACCAAATCGTATTCACGGATATCGACATTGATACTTCCATGAAATGTTACTTCATAACGCTCAGAATGGAGACCATCGGCATCTTTCAAAGAAAAATAGACATCTCCCGTAGAGACTTTGTTGGACGTGGCGGGTACCACCTCATCCTCGCGGTTGCAACTTGTCAGGCACAAGCCGAACATTGCCAAAAGCATGGCAAAAAACGTTACTTTTTTCATTGTGTAAATGAGTTTTGCGTCTGCCGGCTCCAAACAGACAGGTAAGAGAAATTGAATTAGATGGATGGATATAAAAAGAGCGTGGAACCTTACTCCTGCCTATTCTTTAGTTTGAGGTTCCGGAAATGACCCTGCATACAAGAACAAGCAACTAACGTCCACGCTATATATGTACGACACTCCTTTGTATCCGACAAGATACAAAGGGAAGTATTATACATACCAATGGACGTTTATTGCACCTCTTGTTTCGGGTATGCGAAATTTTCCGGATTCCAAACTACCAAAACAAGCGCTAATAAACGCCTTTTTACAATATGTCTCGCCAACGCATAGCCACACAAACGGGAATTGGTCTGGCATAATATGTGCCCCACCCCTATCCCTTTGCGAACAGACGTTAGCCGGCACAAAAGTACTGCTTTTTTGCGATATGTACAAATAAAAATTAAAACATCGGATTTTATATGCATAGTATGCAACAGAAATAATGCATATTATGCATAAAACTATTGCACAAAAGGTGCCTATCCACCGCTGTCGTTGCCGTCTCGTTGCCGTAAATGATATTACTCTTTATTTTTTTGCATAATATGCATATTTTTAGAGGATATTAAGGTATTTAAGGATTTTAAGGTCTATAAGGACAACCGGCGCGGGCATAGGCTTGCGGTCGCGATGCTCCCAAAGCAGTGCGTTGCAAGCCGATACCCGAATAAAAAACTCCACACACTATCTTCGTGCGTGGAGTTTTAATTGTTCTATGATTTCTGTTGTTATATGCTACTATTCCTTTTTCTCTCTTTCTATTATTCCATTTGTTTGGAGTTGCGGTAGCCGGCTTCGACGGCGGAGACGTTGCTCCGGACGATGGCGTCGCCTTTGCGGGCGAAGACACGCTGCACTCCGGCAATCATCTTGTCGTGGTCGATACCCAACATCGGAATGGCTGCTCCGAGAAGCACCATGTTAGCCGCCTGCGAGGGAGCACCTGCCTCTTTGGCAAGTGCCTCTACGTCCAAAAGAACGTGGTTCTTGTGGGCTTCAATATGGCGGATAACCTCTGCCAGTTCGGGATAGTTGGGGATATTGACGAAAGGCACGGACGATGTAACAATCCAGCCTTCGGGCTTGAGATACTGCACGTAGCGCAATGCCTCCATAGGCTCCAAGGAGATGATAAGGTCGGCTCCGCCAACGGGAATGAGGTCCGAGTGAATGGGTTCGGACGAGAGACGGAGGTTGGACTGCACGTCGCCGCCACGCTGACTCATACCGTGTACCTCGGCTTGCTTGAGATACAAGCCCTCTGCCAATGCGGCTTCACCAATGACTGTAGCAATAGAGAGGATACCTTGTCCTCCGACACCTGCTAAAATAATATCTTTTTTCATATTGTATTTACTGTTTTGTGGTTATTGTTTCCTATGCCGCAAGCGGCAAGAAATCTAAATAAATCTTTTCTTTTGCATCCATAAATTGCCATAAATCTTATTCGCCTACGGCGGCAACGTAAGATGTTTTACTTATATCAAACCGGCATTATATACACGCTACCGCGGCACGAGAGATATGAAAGAAATTAATGAAATGTTACTTTTTTGCTTTCAAGTGGCGTTTGAGCGTCTGGATGCACTCGCGGCGTGCGATGACTACGGAAGTGCCAGGGTAGTCGATTTCTTCGCGGAGCACGTTCTTAATCTCTTCCATATTCTTGGGCAGTGGCACTACGACGCGCACATGGTCTTTGTCCACACCGACGCCGTAGCAAATCTGCTCGAGGCGACCCGTACCGGCAGAGTCCTGTCCGCCCGTCATACCGGTGGTGAGATTGTCGGAGATAAGTACCACTACATTGGCGTTGCTGTTGACGCAGTCCAAGAGTCCGGTCATGCCCGAGTGGGTGAACGTAGAGTCTCCGATAACGGCAATGGCGGGGTGTTGTCCTGCATCGGCAGCCCCTTTCGCCATGGTGATAGAGGCTCCCATCTCGACACACGCGTGGATAGCGTGGAACGGCGAGAGGGCACCCAGTGTGTAGCAACCGATGTCGCCGAAGATACGGGGTTGCGGGTATTCGCGTGCGACCTCGTTGAGGGCAGCATATACGTCGCGGTGTCCGCAACCTTGGCACAGTGCGGGCGGACGGTTGACAACGAGATTGTCGGCTTCGCGGGTAGGCAGTGCATCGAGACCGATGGCAAGGCGTACGCTGTCGGGTGTGAGTTCGCCCATACGCGGGAGGTCGCCCGTGAAGCGTCCTTTGACTGCGACCGTGGAAGGCACGAGTCCGTGAATGAGCTCCTCAACGACAGGTTGCCCCTCTTCGATGACGAGGATTTCCTTGGCGCCGTCAGCCACCATTTGGTTGATGAGGGCAACAGGCAGCGGGTACTGGGCGACCTTGAGGATAGAGCAGCCCATAGCGGGTTGGTAGTTCTCCATAAGGTAGTTGTAGGCAATACCCGTGGTGATGATACCGCGCTCGGGGTGCGTGCCTTTGGTGTAGGAATTGAAGGGCGAGGTCTCGCTCTTATGCACGAATGCGGGTTGTGCGGCTACGAGTTCGGCATAGTTCTTCTTGGCAAATGCCGGCAGCAGGATAAAGTGCTGTACGTTCTCGGGGAGAGACATCTGGTTCTGAACAGGTGTGTTGTCAGCGGTTTCGACAACGGCACGCGAGTGAGCCATGCGGGTTGTTACGCGCAAAAGGATGGGTGTGCGCAGTTCCTCGGAAAGGCGGAACGCCTCTTTGGTCATCTCGTACGCCTCCTGTTGGTTGGTGGGCTCGAAGCACGGTATCATGGCAAACTTGGCATAGAAACGGCTGTCCTGCTCGTTCTGCGAAGAGTGCATGGAGGGGTCGTCAGCAGCCACGACTACCAAGCCGCCGTTTACGCCGGTGATGGCAGCGTTCATGAATGCGTCTGCACAGACGTTCATACCCACGTGCTTCATACATACGAGTGCGCGTTTGCCCATATAGGACATACCGAGTGCGCCCTCCATAGCGGTCTTCTCGTTGGATGCCCAACGGCAGAAGATAGGGGGCTCCTTGCTGCCCGCTTTCTGCTTGCGTGCTTCGCGGAGTTGGATGTACTCGGTGATTTCCGTTGACGGTGTGCCCGGATAGGCATAGACACCGCTCAAGCCTGCATCGATAGCACCTTGCGCTATCGCTTCATCGCCTAAAAGAAGATGTTTCATGATATATGGGGTTTAGTTTATTTTTCCGTTGATTGCTGTTTTTCTCCATTAAAGACCATTAAGAAAGTTCCATTAATTGTCGTTAATTGGACGTTAATTTTCTGGCACTTGGGTCTGTTGAGCCAAGGCTTGCCAGAGGCGGTCTTGGGGGACGGGGGCGGTGATGGAGAGGGGCTGTTTGCTGACAGGGTGAATGAACTCAATACGGCGGGCGTGGAGACATATTCCGCCGTCGGGATTGCTGCGCTTGGCTCCGTATTTGAGGTCGCCTTTGATGGGGCAACCGATAGCCGCGAGTTGGCAACGGATCTGGTGGTGGCGACCGGTCTCGAGATTGATTTCCAGCAACGTATATCGGTCGCCTCGGGCAATGGTTTTATAAGTAAGGACTGCCTTTTTTGCTTCCTTATTGAGCGGATTGCCGTCCTTGTCCACACGGGCAATATACGACTTGTTCTGCTGCTCGTTGCGAATGAGGTAGTTCTCCAAACGTCCTTCGGGTGCAGCAGGAGCATTGGCGACGATTGCCCAGTAGGTCTTTTTGATCTCGGTATGCGACTTGAACATATCGTTGAGCCGCGCCAACGCCTTGCTCGTGCGGGCAAAGAGCACTACCCCACTCGTGGGGCGGTCGAGACGGTGGGTAACACCAAGAAAGACCTCGCCCGGTTTGTTGTACTTCTCCTTGATATAGGCTTTTACCAACTCTGAAAGCGGTGTATCGCCCGTCTTGTCACCCTGTACTATCTCGTTGCAGGTCTTATTGACGGCGATAATATGGTTATCTTCGTAGAGGACAGTCATTATTAGTGGAAAGTTGAGAGATTAAAGTTGAGAGAAGTTGGAAAGTTGAAAGTTGAGAGTTTTTTGTTTTCAGTTTTTAGCGCGTTGGCGGAGGGCTTCATAGATCATAATACCGGCGGCGACAGAGACATTGAGGGACTCGATAGCGTCCGTCATCGGGATACGGACACGGTCGGTAGCGAGTTTGAGGTTCTCCTCATAAATGCCCTTTTCCTCCGAGCCCATAACGATAGCGGTCGGAGCCGTCATATCCACATCGGTATAGTTGGTGTCGGTATGCTCGGTAGCGGCTACGATACGCAGACCGCTGTCGCGGAGATAGGCGAGACAATTCTGCAGATTGTCCACCTTGCAGACAGGGAGCGTATGGAGCGCACCCGCAGAGGTTTTGATAGCATCGCCGTTGATAGAGACACAACCGCGCGTAGGAATAACGAGCGCATGCACGCCTGCACAGGCGCACGTGCGGGCAATCGCCCCGAAATTGCGCATATCGGTGATGCCGTCAAGCACAACGAGCAGCGGCGTTTTGCCCTGATCGAAGAGCGACTGCACCATATCTTCGACACGGTAGAACTCAATGGGCGAGAGGAAAGCAATGACCCCTTGATGGTTCTTGTCGGTGAACTGATTGAGTTTCTCGACCGGCACCTTCTGCACGGGGGTGGTTGTACCTTCCAGTTTCTGCAGCAGTTCCTTGCCTATAGTGCTGCTCATATCGCGACGGAGGAGGACTTTGTCGAGTACCTTGCCCGCATCAATGGCTTCGATGACGGCACGGATACCGAAGATCATCTCTTTCTCGGGCGGACGCTTGGTATCGTATTGCGTTTTACTCTCACGGCGCGGCAAAGAGGGACGCTCGTGGCTAAAATTCGGATTTTTATACATGTTTTTAACTGCGTATTGATGGTTCGCAAAGCGAACGTTAATGACTGCGTGTTAGTGGTTTGCTTACGCAAACGTTAGTGATTTTATGTAAATGGTTTGCTTGCGCAAACGTTATTTGGAGTTGTTGTCAGTAGATTAACCAATCAAGGAATTCTGGGATGTCTTCGTCGTAGGAATAGGCGGTGGGGGTAAGACGGTTGCCGTCGGCATCCAACTGAATATAAAACGGTTGTGCATTGGCTCCGTATTCGGTGCGCTGCTTGTAACTCCACTTGTCGCCAATGGTTTTCAGCGTGACAGTCTTGCCGTTTTCCTCCACTTGTACAGGGGCGGACAACTTGGTCTTGTCGTCCACGATAAGGGAGATCAGGACATAGTTGCGCAAGCGGGCTTCCACCTCGGGCTTGGAGAGCACTGCCGCTTCCATCTTGCGGCAGTTGACACAACCATAGCCGTTGAAATCGAGGAATACAGGCATTTGGTGTGCGCGGGCATACGCCATACCCTCGTCATAGTCGGTAAACGTGATCTGTTTATCCGCGGGTACGGAAGCGGTATGCTGCCCTATATACCAGTCCTGCGTACTCATAGGCGGCGCAAAAGCCGAGACGGCACGCAGCGGTGCGCCCCACAAACCGGGGAGCATA
Organism: uncultured Bacteroidales bacterium; assembly: GCA_934716995.1. Lineage (GTDB taxonomy): Bacteria > Bacteroidota > Bacteroidia > Bacteroidales > Paludibacteraceae > Colicola. The sequence continues at coordinate 101,599 of CAKUYO010000002.1, forward strand.
TAGATTGCAAACGCGAGAGAGACAACGGCGAGGAAGAAGCGCGGAACAGAGGTTCTGCGGTGGGAGTCATCGTCATTTGGGAAAGAGATCAGCCCCAAGAGATACAATCCGAGCAGGGCAAAGATGACCACCCAAAGGGCGATAAAGACCTCCCTGTCGAGGATATGCCAGCCATAAGCAAGGTCTGCCACGCTCAAGAACTTGAGGGAGAGAGCGAGTTCGAGGAAAGCGAGTGTAACCTTGAACGTATTCATCCACCCGCCCGATTTAGGCAGTTTTTTGAGTACAGAGGGAAACAGGGCAAAGAGCGAAAACGGCAGAGCGAGGGCAATAGCGAAGCCCAACATTCCTATTGCGGGAGCGAGTAGGGTCTTGCCTGCCGCTTCGACGAGCAAGGTACCGATGATAGGTCCCGTACACGAGAAAGAGACTATGACCAGCGTAAATGCCATCAGCAGAATACTCAGGAAACCCTTTGTATTGCCCGACTTGGTGCTGAGGGCGGTAGACCACGAAGCAGGCAGCGTCAGTTCGAATGCCCCGAAGAACGATGCGGCAAAGAGAACGAGAATCAAAAAGAAAATGATGTTCACCACTGCATTGGTACTGAGCGCATTGAGCGCAGAGGCACCGAAGAGGAGCGTTACCAACAGCCCCAAGCCTACGTAGATAATGATGATACTCAGCCCGTAGAGCAGGGCATCGCGTACGGCATGTACGTTGGTTGTACCGCGTGCGGCACCGCTACGTTTGATAAAGAAAGAGACGGTCATCGGGATAATAGGCCATACACAAGGGGTGAAGACAGCCAGCAGTCCGCCCAAGAGCCCCATAGCGAACACCCACCAAAGCGATTTACCGGCAGGGCTATCAGGTGTATCAACGGGAGCGGGCGCGTCCTGCGCCACGGCTGCGGGCGTGTACTCCCACACCTCGGGGGCAGTACACATACGGTCGTCGCAAGCATTGTAGCGTACGGAGACAGACGGGACAGCGGGCAGAGAAAGAGTGTATGTCCCGCTGTATTCCTCACCAATGGCGGAGTCATTGAGTTCGATAAGGGTCATGTGCCAACCTGTGTCTATGGTGGCTTCTATTCGGATACTATCACCGACAACAGAACCTGTCCAATGGACGGGATTGACAATTTGGGCAGATAAAGAAAATAAAATAAAAAGGAAAGAAAATATAGTTGCTAATTTCTTCATATTTGTAAGTGGCTAATAGAAATACGGCAATGCCATTGCCCATAACGGAGACACATTGATGCAGATTGTTTATTCTTCGCGTTTGATATGGGCACCGATGGCGTTGAGACGGGATTCGATATCCTCGTAACCGCGGTCGATCTGGTCGATGTGGTCAATGCGGCTGGTACCGTCCGCCGCCATTGCCGCAATGAGCATGGCTATACCCGCACGAATATCAGGAGAGGTCATGTTGTTGTGGCGGAGACGCATTTGGCGGTCGTGCCCGATGACGACGGCGCGGTGCGGGTCGCAGAGAATAATCTGCGCCCCCATGTCAATCAACTTATCGACAAAGAAGAGACGGCTCTCGAACATCTTCTGGTGAATGAGGACGGAACCGCGTGCCTGCGTGGCAACCACGAGGATGACGGAGAGCAGGTCGGGCGTGAGTCCGGGCCACGGTGCGTCCGCCACGGTAAGGATAGAGCCGTCGAGGAAAGATTCTATCTGGTAGTGTTCCTGTGCGGGAATGTATATATCATCGCCCTGCTGGATCACCTGAATACCCAGCCGGCGGAAGGATTCGGGTATGATACCGAGATCACGGTAGGAGACATTGCAGATCGTAAGTTCACTGCCCGTGATAGCCGCCATACCGATAAACGAACCGACCTCAATCATATCGGGAAGGAGAGTATGCTCCGTGCTATGGAGAGCGGACACGCCCGTGATAGTGAGCAGGTTGGAACCAACGCCCTGTATCTGTGCGCCCATACGATTGAGCATACGGCATAGTTGCTGTATATAAGGCTCACAGGCGGCGTTGTAGATAGTAGTGGTACCCTCGGCAAGGACGGATGCCATAATGATATTCGCCGTACCCGTTACGCTGGCCTCGTCAAGCAGCATATAGGTGCCACGGAGACGCTGTCCGCTGAAATGATACGCACGGAGGTCGTGGTCGTAAGTGAAAGCGGCACCGAGGTTGAGCATACCCTGGAAGTGTGTATCCAAGCGCCGGCGACCGATCTTGTCTCCGCCCGGTTTGGCATAGGTAACCTCGCCGAACCGTGCCAACAGAGGACCGATAAGCATTACCGAGCCGCGCAGGCGGTTGCACTTGCGGAGAAACTCGGGGCTATGGAGCCATCCTGTATCGATATTGCGGGCGCAGAAAGCATACCTGCCTTTGGCAAGGTGCTGCACCGAGACGCCCATGGATTGGAGCAGGTCAATCAGGTTATTGACATCAAGAATATCAGGCAGGTTGTTCATTATGATTTCGTCCTGCGTAAGGAGTACGGCACACAGCACCTGCAGGGCTTCGTTTTTCGCCCCTTGCGGGGTGATAGTGCCGTGCAGTTTGTGTCCGCCTTCTACAATAAAACTTGCCATATTGAGTTTATTTTTAAATCTTTATATATCTTTCAACAATAGCCTATCCTCCTTACATCCTATAACAAATTCCGGCTTGTTGGTATGGATTTGCTGTTAATGTTTCTTTAGATGTAATTGACTTCGGGGGAGAGAGTGATGGAGAAGTGGGAACGGACGGAGGCGATGACGGAGCGGGCGAGACGGATGATGTCGTCGGGCGTGGCAGTGCCTGTAGCATTGATGATGACCAGCGGCTGACGCTCAAAGACCTGTGCGCCACCGACGGTCTTCCCCTTGCAGCCGCATTGCTCGATAAGCCATGCAGCAGGAATCTTGACACCGTCCTTGGTTTCATAATGGGGGATAGCAGGATATTGCGCCTGCAAAGCCCCGAACTGCGAGACGGGAATAACGGGGTTTTTGAAGAAACTGCCTGCGGAACCGAGTTCGTCCACCTCGGGCAGTTTCTGCCGACGGATACGGATGACGGCATCGCGCACCTCGCGCAACGACTGCGGATTGAGGGCGCGGAGGTTGCCATAGTCGAGGTGCAAAACGGGATGTTTCTCCAAGCGATAGACCACGCTTGTTACAACATACTGCCCGCGGAGTTCGTTTTTGAAGATACTGTCGCGATAGCCGTAACGGCACTCCTCATTGGTGAACGTGCGCGTTTTGCCCGTAGCGACCTCGACCGTATTGACGCTGGCAATGACATCTTTGGCTTCCACGCCATACGCCCCGACATTCTGCACCGCCGAGGCTCCCACCTCTCCGGGGATATGGCTCAGGTTCTCCAAGCCGCCGAGCCCCATATCGACGATCTGCTCAATGAGTTCGTCCAAGACCAAACCCGACTCCGCTTCAACAAGCACTGAATCGGAGTCCTCATCGAGGGCGCGTGCACGACACATACAAGAATGGAGAAGGACGCCATCGAAGTCTTTGGTAAACAGCAGATTGGAACCTGCACCGACAGCCAAAAGCGGTTGCCCCGCATAGCGGCGGAGCAGGTCTTGGAGTTCGGCAACGGATGTATATTCCGCCCATACGCGCGTGCGCACGCTCATCTTGAACGTGTTGTGCCCGAGGAGGGAGATGTTTTCTTGGACAGTCATAGGAGGTAAACGTTGTTTGCGTTGTTTGCGTTGTTTGCGTTGTTTGCGTTATTGGGGGCAGCAGACATCGCTGGGCATACGCCAGTCGCCGCGGGGGGAGAGACTGACACACACCACTTTCGGTCCGTCGGGCATACAAGAGCGTTTGAACTGCTGCTGGTAGAAACGGCGGAAGAAGACGCCAAGCCAATGGTTGATGGTCTCTGCGTCGTACTTGTCGGCAAACGCCTGCGAAGCCATATAGGCTATTTTGTCGCGCGTGAAGCCGTAGCGGAGATAATAGTAGATAAAGAAATCGTGGAGTTCGTAGGGACCGACTTTGTCTTCGGTGATCTGGGCGATATTACCATTCTCGTCCGCAGGCAGCAACTCGGGAGAGACGGGGGTATCGATGACATCCAGCAGGACACGGCGCGTATCCTCGCCAAACATATTCTCCGCCGCATAGCGCACCATATAGCGCACAAGGGTCTTGGGAATACCCGCATTGATACCGTACATAGACATCTGGTCACCTGAATAGGTCGCCCATCCGAGGGCAAGTTCGCTCAAGTCGCCCGTGCCGACCACGATGCCGTTGTGCTTGTTCGCCATATCCATCAGGACAAGCGTACGGATACGCGCCTGGGCGTTCTCATAGGTAACATCGTGGGTATTTATATCGTGCCCGATGTCGGCAAGGTGCTGCGTAGCGACATCGCGGATAGGAATTTCGCAGACAGTAACGCCGAGTTGCTCCATCATAGCGAGGGCATTCCGGTAGGTGCGGTCGCTTGTACCGAAACCCGGCATAGTGATACCGAGGACACGCTTGCGGTCGTAGCCGAGGTTGTCTGCCGCCAAGACGCAAACCAGAAGTGCCAGTGTGGAGTCCAAACCGCCCGAGATACCGACGACGACCGTCTCGGAATGTGTATGCTCCCAACGGCGCATCAGTCCGCTCGTCTGAATAGAGAATACATCCATACAATAGGTATCTTCATCACCCTTGGCTGGCAGGAAAGGTGTGGTGGAGAAAGTGCGGTGAACAGGCTCGGTTTGGACGCTTTCCATATCGTCGGTCATCCGTTCCAGAGGTGCCACGTTGATCTTGCGATAATGCCCGTGCTTGTCTTTGGTAAAGTTGGTATTGCGCTGGCGGTCGGTGCGAAGCCGCTCGACATCAATCTCCTGGATAATCATAGACGAGGTGCGCAGAAAGCGTTCGCCCTCGCAGAGCAGGTCTCCGTTCTCGGCGATGTAGGTTGAGCCCGAATAGACCACATCGGTGGTGCTTTCGCCCACGCCCGAAGAGGTATATACATAGCCGCAATGGACGCGTGCCGACTGCTGGGTGATCATCCTGCGCCGGAAAGCGTTCTTACCCACGAGGCAGTTGCTGCTCGAGAGGTTGAAGATCAGTTCCGCCCCCTGGATAGCCAACTGGGTGGACGGCGGGAGAGGGCTCCAGAGATCCTCGCAGATCTCGATACCGAAACTATAGTTGCGCGTGGTAAAAAGCAGGTCGGGACCAAACGGCACATCGCCGCTCCAGATCTCGATAGTGGGAATACGCGGTGCAACGGTGTTCCACGAGTACTCGAGTGCCAAACGCCCGGAAGTGAACCATCGTTTCTCGTAGAATTCGCCCGTATTGGGGAGGTTGATCTTCGGTACGACACCCAAGACCTCGCCATCGGTCATCACAAAAGCGCAGTTGAAGAGATTGTTATCCACCTGCAAAGGCGCACCGATAAGTACGATAAGGGGTTTCTCGCGGGTAAAAGCGCATATATCTTCGAGTGCGGCAAGCGCATCCTGCTGGAGTTGGCGGGTAAAGAACAGATCGGCGCACGTGTAGCCGGTAAGGGTCAGTTCGGGGAAACAAATCACCTCCACGCCCTCATTGACTGCCTCCTGTATTTGCTGTTTCACTTGCTGTGCGTTGTATTTACAATCCGCCACACGGATCATAGGCACCGCTGCAGCCACTCGCACAAAACCAAAATTCGCATTTTGCATACAGATAAGTAAGAATTAAGAGACAGGCGCAAAGTTAGCAATAAAATATGAATATGGCAAGCAAAGATATTTCAAAGGGCACAGCAAAAGTCTCAAAAGAGAAAAAATGCAGAAAAAGTAGAGAAAAACATCACAAAATTTGTGTATGTCAAAAAAATGCCGTACCTTTGCACCCGCTTTTGAGAAAGAAAGCAAAAACAATAACCTTGGTGCTATCGTCTAGTGGCCTAGGACAACGGCCTCTCACGCCGTAAACCCCGGTTCGAGTCCGGGTAGCACTACCAAGAGAAAAGAGAAATCGGAATCGGTTTCTCTTTTTTTTTGTTGTGCGACTTTGCAGACACGACAACGATGAAAGCAACAAAAAAAGCAAAACAAAACTTTCTTACAGCATGAGAAATATGTGAGTTCGAGATAAAAAACTCCTTTGCCGCAAAGCGGCAAGAAATCCAAGTAAATTGTTGTTTTTGCAGCCACAAATTGCCATAAATTTTATTCGCCTACGGCGGAGAAATATGGCATTATGCTCTTATTATTGAATTGACGCTAATCACATTATACCCAAGAAAAACAAAAAAGAGATTGCCAACCAAGACAATCTCTCTCTGTGTCCCCCGAGGGACTCGAACCCTCGACCCACTGATTAAGAGTCAGTTGCTCTACCAACTGAGCTAGGGAGACATTCGTATGAAACAATGCTTTTTCTCAAAAGCGGGTGCAAAGGTACGGCTATTTTTTTGATTATGCAAATTTGGCTGTCATTTTTCTACATTTTTCGTGTTTTTATATAGTTGGGCAGGATTTTGCGCAGCCGGCAAAGGTTTTATGAAAGCCCCAAAGCAAACACACTCATGGGTAAACGCCCTGCAAGAACAGTTCCCGTTGCCGTGTCGTTGCCGTAAAACAGAGCCAACCTGTCAAGACGACACCCTGTTTTAGAAACTGTCATGTTAAATTTGCACATAATTATTGCATTATTGGCATTTTTTGCGTAACTTTGCAGCGTGTTTTTACAGGGCTACAAAAAAGATGACAAACCATCATTTATTTCGCATATATTGCAGTTTGGCTTTGCTGTGTACAGCCATAGCAGGCTACGGGCAGACATTCGAGAAATTACCTTACGAATTCGGTTTTGAGGACACGGAGTCGTCTGAGTTGGGCAAATGGGTGCTCAACCCCGGTATGGGTACATACGACACCGATTCTCTCATCGACCAATGGTGCGTGGGCGAAGCGTTGCGTAGCAGCGGGGACAAGGGACTCTATATGTCGAACAGCGGGGGATTGAACTCGGATGTAGGCAAACGCTACCTGTTTATCAACAAGATGACGGGCGAGATTGAATTGATTATCGGCAACCCGAAATATGTGCAGTTCGCTTACCGCGATTTTATACTACCGACAGGAAATTACTATGTCTGCTTCGATTATATCAGTCCGAATATGCAGTTGGCGGCGGGGTATGTTACGTTCATCCAGCCGCCGACGGCACAATCGAACAAAGTAACGCTGCAACGCGGAACGGACGTATTGCCGACAGTGAACCCGACTATAGGTCCGGCAAGCGGGGCGGAGACGTGGAATACGGCGAACTTCAACCTGAACGTAACGCAACCGTCGAACGGCGAAGTGCGCTATGTGCGGCTATGGTTTGCGTGGCTAAACTCGGAGGCGGACTCTATACAACAGGGTATCAGCGGGGCGATAGACAACATACAAATTGTGGAGAACAAGTTCCCGCTGCCGACCGGTTTTACGGGGACGGTGGAGAACTGCGACCACGTGGTGTTTGAATGGAGTCCAGTAGCGACGCGATACCAGTTCCAATACCGCCGCATAGGGGAAAGTGTATGGAAAAACCGCTGGGTGAACAACAGCAGCACCTATACGCTGCAGAACATGAAGGAGGGTGTCTATGATTTCCGTGTGCGGAGTATGGACATACAGACCGACGTGCAAGGCAAATCCGACACGGTGTACAGCCCGTATGCATACATAAACAATTTTACGGTTTTCTGTCCGGAGTTGCACTGTATCAACTACTCGAACCTGCACGACACCACGTTGGCGCATTGTACTTACAGCACTACCAATACAGACGGATATGAGGTCAATAAGAACAAGCCCTTTGAAAAGACGGGTGTGATAGACCAAGGTCCGAACTCGATACTCTCGCGCCATACGGTGGTATGGGACACGACGGCGACCGACCCGCGCACGGGCGGGAAACTGCGTATGGTACCACGGGGCGAGACCTCGAGTGTGCGTTTGGGCAACTGGGAAACGAGCAACGGCACGGAAGCGATCACTTATCCGTATTATGTGGACAAGAACAGCGAGATACTGCTGCTGCGGTATGCAATAGTGCTACAAGATCCGACGGGGCATAGCGAAGACCAGATGCCCCGGTTTGTATTGGAAGTGAAAGACGAGAACGGACAGCCGGTGGACGCAACATGCGGTCGTGTGGATCTGAACCCGCTGAGCAACGACCCCGGTTGGCAGACCATCAAGGGACAGACTATGGATGCCGACATTGTCTATAAAGACTGGACAACGCTCGGACTGAACCTGAGCGATTACGAGGGGCGGACGCTGTATATCAGCGTAGCGACCTACGACTGTTTTCTCTCGGCACACTATGGATATGCCTATTTCACATTGGATTGCGAGTCAGCCAACATCAAGAACACCGGTTGCGGAAAGGATGTGATGGAAGTAGCAGCCCCCGACGGATTCAACTACGAATGGCGGACGGAGGATGGCACCATACGTTCCACCGACCGCACGGTAGAGATACGCTCCACCGACCCGACCGACTGGACGTGCCGACTGACCTCGAAAGAGAACACCGGCTGCCGGTTCGAACTGAGCATCAACACCACGGCACGCTGGCCGCAAGCGGAGTTCGGACTGCTCTATACCCCGCAGAACTGCGAAAACCGCTATACGATCACCAATACGAGTTATGTATGGGTGAACGAGGACGGCAAGCATATCGAGTACCGCGACGAGGGCTGCGAAAACTACGAATGGGAATTCAGCACAGGCGCACAAGACTACACCACCGACCCCAATCCCGGATATATCATTTTTCCTGCCGAGGGCGGAAAACACTGGGTACACCTGACAGCGAAGAACGGTATCGGGGAGGGAGCCTGTATGTCGGATACGACAATAGAAGTAACGGTGCCGCGTATAGGAGACACACAGGAGGCTGTATATGACACCATCTGCGAGGGCAGTTGGACGGACTGGCACGGCACCCGATACACCACCGGCGGCATATATACTTTCCAAGGGCAAGCCCCCGAAACGGGTTGCTACGCGAATGACACACTGTATCTGACCGTAAATCCGCAAGGCTTTACCGAACTGGCTGACACGACGGTTTGCTACGGCGATACGGTGCGGCTGGACAGCCTGTGGACGGATGTATCGAGAACGATGCGGCTCGTATTGCCCAACCGATACGGTTGCGACAGCACGATCATACGCAAGGTAACGGTTCTGCCCGAACTGATGCCTATCATAGAAGCGCAGGAAGCGGACAGCGCACACCTGTACGGCTACATACACATAACCATTTCGGAGTACTCGAATGTATCACGGTTCACCGTCAACGACACGGAATATACCGAGTCGGTGACATTGGACAGCCTGAGAGGCGGCATATATACGATGAATTTCTATAACGATTATGGTTGCTCTGTCAGCGAAGAGATACGTATGTGCCGCTATATGATTTTCCAACGCTGGAATGATGTCATCTCACTGATGAATGCGGATTACGAGGGCGGCGGAACGTTTACGGGTTATCAATGGTACGAGAACGGCGAACCGATTGCGGGGGCAAACCGTTCGTATTACTACAAAGCAGGCGGGTTGTCGGCAAACGACTATTATACCTGTTTGGTCACCCTGCCGGACGGAACGCAGGAGATGAGTTGCGTATTTGTGCCAACGGCGGGTTCTGTTGATGAACAGGTATCACTCTCGCCATCGTACATCCGCAGCGGGCAAAGCGTGGTGGTATCCGTACCGCAGAAAGCGCAAGTACGCGGGTACAACACAATGGGGCTGCCCGTATTCACCACCGATGTACCGGCAGGAGAAAGCACATTGCCACTGTCTATGGAACGGGGAATGTATATCCTGGTAGTATCGTCGCCCGACGGCAACAAGCCGTTCAGAGTGGTCGTGGAATAGGAACGTTAATTGGTTGTGATTTTTTTTGGGGGGTGGGACATAAAATTAACGTGAGTTCGATATAACGAAAACTTATAAAAACAAAACCTTCAAAACCTATCTTGCGGGGCAACACGCCCCGCGCTTAGAGAAAATAATTAACGGTGTAATTACACGATCATTGGCGTTACAAGTAGAAACAAAAAAGACAAATGAAACGCATACTATATATATTGTTGCTGGCAATAGCGTTGCCTATGGTGTTGTTGGCGGCACCGCCTGCACGCAACAGCAAAAATACCAAGGGCAAAGGCAAGAGCCAGACCACCAGGATACAAGACCTGCATTTTGTTTCGATGTGGGGCGGTGCCGGATACTCGGGACTGGTAAACAACTACTCCGCTGCCACTTTCGATGCGGGATTAGGCAAGACAGGCAGTTTCGACTCGCGTTTTGTCGGCGGGGGCGGCGGTCTGCTCGGTGTAGGCTACGAGTTACACCACGGGCGGTTTATGTTCTCTGCCGGACCGGAACTGCGTATTTTCTCTTCGGAAGACCGAATGACGCTTTCGCCGTTTCAAACAGGACGCGGCGACTATGCGACAATGATACAAAACTATGAACTGCAAAATTTCCGCGAGACGCAAGCCGTAGGGCAACTGATGGTACCGATACTCTTTGGCGGAAATTTCGACCGATACTATTTTATGGCGGGTGCCAAGGTGGGTTACACGCTTTTCGGAAGATGGAAACAGCGCGGTAATCTGCTGACCTCGGTAACCGAACAAATGGGATTGGAAGACTGGACGGACATACCCGCGCACAACCTGCAGACAGGGACATTGGCGGAGCATCCCCTATATAGCGGAATGGGCAACGGACCGATCAAATGGGGGCTGGATATAGCGTTGTCCGGCGAGTTCGGTATCAACCTGAACGAGTTTTTCCCCACCGACTGGCAGACCGTCAACGAAGACAGCCGCCACCCATGGCACACCCGTCTGGGTGTGTTTATCGACTACGGTATGCCGGTTCTTTCCGCCCGCACGGGCGAGGGAACGGCATTAGCAGCAGTAGACGGCACCTACCAATCGGACGCACAACCGGCCAAGTTGTACACCACCCCGCTGCACCAATCGAGTTTTGCGGACAAGAACCTCAGTTCGCTTCTTGTGGGTGTCAAACTGACGGCTCTTTGGCAAGTAAACAAACCGAGGGTGCCGAACCCGAGAATGGTGTTTGTGGTAACCGACACACTGGGCAACCCGACCACTTCGCAGGCGAGCGTGGAGGTAAAAGACACCAACAAACCCAAGCAGAAAGCCAAAGTGCGCAATATGGGCAAAGGCAACAAGGCGGCTGTACGCTATGCCAAATCAACCTATACGGTGGTGGCACGTGCAGCGGGCTACCTGCCGAGCGATTATATGGGCGATACGCTGCGGGTTATCCACACCGCCGATTTGGATACAATACGCTTTCGGTTGATCCCCGTGCCACGCTGGGTATGCTATGTGCATGATTTGGAAACGGAACAACTGATCGGTGCGACGATGCAACTGAAGAGCCGCGTTTCCGACGGACACAACAAGACGCTGACTATCAGCACAGAGACACCGGCGGTAGCAGGGCTGCACTATGGCGATGTGTTTGATATGACGCTTTCCGCCAACGGATACCACGATACCACGGCGGTGGTCAGCCGTCTGACCGACACTGTGCATTACTACCTGCGCCCGATACATATCGTGCACAAGACGCTGCTGCTCAAGTACATGTATTTCGCCACTGACAAGGCGGACATATTACCATCGTCCGAACCCGAGTTGATGCGTCTGTACACTATGCTGAGCGAGAACCCCGATGTACGTATCCTGATCACGGGACACACCGACTCGCAAGGTGCGGATATGTACAACCAGGTGCTGTCGGAGAAACGTGCCGCAAGCGTGAAGACCGAGATGGTGAAACGCGGTATAGCCGCCGACCGTATCGAGACCAACGGCAAGGGTGAGAGCGAACCTATTGACACCAACGACACGGAAGAAGGACGGCAGAACAACCGCCGTGTACAGATCACGGTGCTGAACGGGGAATAGGGAACGTTTATTCGATATAAAAAATTCCTTTGCCGCAAAGCGGCAAGAAATCTAACTAAATCTTTGGCTTTGCATCCATAAATTGCCAAAAATCTTATCGCCTACGGCGGCAAAGTGAGACCAACCATTTAATTATATCAAACTGACGTTAATTCTTTGGAAACATATAATCAGCCACAAATTAACCATTTATTGGGGCATAGTGAGCAAATAATGAAAATAACCACGTACATATATCGGACAATCGCCTTTGCAGGCTTGCTGCTGGCAGGCGCTATGCCGCTTCGGGCGCAACTGACCTCGTATTATTGCGACTTCGAGGATGCGCAGGAAAAGAACGCATGGGTATGCAATGCAGGCGCGCAAGGGGCGAATTGCGCCAACCAATGGTATATAGGCAGTTTGGGCAATTTCAGCGAGAACGGTCAGAACGGGTTGTATATATCTGCTGACGACGGTGCCACCTCGTCTTACACTACGGCGAGTGCCTCGTCGGTAGTGGCATATCGCGAACTAAATATGCAGGCAGGCACCTATTTTTTGGATTTCGACTGGCGGGCGCTGGGATTAAAAAATGCTTCGATAATCGTTTTTTGGATACCAGAATCTGTTGCCACCAACTCCAATCCGAACAGCGGGTACAGCAGTCGGTTAGACCAATATCGCCTTGGCGGAGACAGCGTCCTATATGGTGCTATCACTTGGCAGTCAGTCCGTTTTACACTTGGCATTAACAGCAATAACCAAAACGGTAAGTTGGTCTTTATCTGGAATTGTGCCAAGAACGGGGCAGCGCCCAACCTGCCGGCGGCTTGCATAGACAATATACGCATTACTCCCTATACGGAAGACTGCGAGAAACCCGAGTTCCCCAAGGATAACAAAGGCAACACTACGGCTTACGACAAGAATACCGCAACGCTATCGTGGACAAAAGGTAGCGGGCTGTACCAGGTGCGGGACTATAATATGGAGAACGGACAGGTGGTATTCTACGATGCCATACAGCAGAACTCAGTACAACTGAAAACTTTTACCGAAGGCTATCACGTGTTCTCCGTGCGCTCGGTTTGCGGAGAAGACAGTTTCTCCGAATGGGAGAGTACTGCCGAGTTTATCTGGATACCGGGCAACCGTTGTGTGGATTATATGGATCTGGAGCAGGCGACGTGCTACTATGGCAGTTTCGAGAAACCGTATGAACATACAGGTGTCATAGACAAGGGCTACAACAACAAGGAGTCGCGCCATACAATCCACTATGTCAAAGGCGAAACCGACCCGCGCACCGAAAACAAACTCAAGACCATCCCCGACGGAGAGATCGCGTCCGTTCGTTTGGGCAACTGGAAAAACGGCGGCGAAGCAGAGGCTATCGAGTACAAATATACCGTACAGGCGGGGCAGAGCGACATTATGGAACTCAAATATGCCGTCGTACTGGAAATGCCGGGGCATGGAGTGGATACAATACACCACGTTAATTTAGACCCGCAGTTTCTGCTGAGTATTTATGACCAAAGCGGACAGCAGATAACCCCTGCCACATGTTTCAGTGCCAACTTTGCCGGTTCTTCCACCGGTGGAGGTGTAGACGATTGGAATCGTTGGAAACCTGACGACAAGGATCTCGCTACCGACTCTATTGTTTGGAAAGACTGGACGACACTCTCTATCTCTCTGCGGAAATATGTCGGGCAGACACTCACATTCCGTTTCACCACCAAAGACTGCCGACTGGCGGGGCACTACGGCTATGCCTATTTCACTATCGGCTGCCGCAGCGGCGACTTGGAAGGTATCGCCTGTGGCGATTTTGAGACCGACCATTTCAACGCACCCGAGGGATTCAACTATGTCTGGTACGAAGCCAAAGACCCGCGTCAGACACCTATCGGCACTGATGCTTCACGTCTCCCCTGCGTGGACGGTAATGTGTTGCATATCGACAAACAGGACACGTGTGTCTATGCCGTAGAGGTCATTTCGAAGATGGGCGCCCATTGCTCCTACACACTGACCGCCAACCCCAACCCGCGTTTCCCTGTTGCGGAGGTCAAAGGACAAACGCGTGTGGAGAACTGCACCAACTATGCAGACTTTACCAACACCTCGCATATCTATTTCATCAATCGCAAAGACAGCTCATTATCAGAGTCAAAAGAACCGGTAGAGGATGTGATTTGGGATTTCGGCGACGGCTATCCGCTGGTACATTCCACGGCAAGTACCCTTACACACGAATATCCCGCTTCGGGCGGCAAGTTCACCGCCAAAGCCATCGCCTCGATGAGCAACGGTGTCTGCCAGGATACCGCTGTGATAGAGATAGAACTCCCCGACCTGAGTGCGGGCAACGACACGCATATAGACAAATGTACGGGCGAGAGTTACACCCTGCCTACGGGAGTGGAAGTAACCCAAGACACCGTATATACATACGACGACAAGAACCAATACGGGTGTGATGCCGCAAGCCATATCTTTGTCCGTTTCCACAAGCAGAAAACAGACACCGTAGATGCGGCTGTCTGCGAAGGCGAGACCTACGATTTCGAGGGCGAGACCTACACCGCAGCGGGGCAGTACACCGCCCGATTAGTGTCCGCTGCAGGGTGCGACAGTCTGCGCACGCTCAACCTGACGGTTTATCCGAAACTGATTATAGATGTGCAAGATACCATCTCGCTATGCGCTGACGCCCCCGCATTGCTCATTCCGTACGACCACAAGCAAGGGCAGTTGGATTCGGTAGAGGTACATCTCGGTAGCATCAGGGTATCCACTGGGAAAGACAGTATCTGTATTTTTATGCCCGGTGAAGAAATACGTATCCCGCTGCCGTCTGACATCACCCCGCAAGACTACCCGCTGACTGTCTCTTTCCTGTCTTCGGAGTGCCCGACGGAGCCCGTCCGCATCGTGGCACGCATACGCTATGCCGCCTCGGTCATCGAGCAGAAAAACGACCTGATCGCCCTGCTCAATGCGGATTACAACGGCGGTTTCTCATGGATTGGCTACCAATGGTACTGCAACGGCACGCCCATCCTCGGAGCGGAGACCTCCTATATAGTGGTTGGCGACGAGCACCTCGGTGATGAGTACTACTGCCTGCTGACACGCGAGGACGGCACAGTCGTCTCCACCTGCCCGATTACGTATATCGGTGGCACTACCCCCATAGAAAACATAACCGACAGGAAAATATATCCCACATTTGTTTCCGCAGGCGAAACCCTGCATATCGCAGGCGAGACCGCTATCACGCTGGTCGATGTATTGGGCAACCAAGTGGCTGCATACCGCTCGCAAGAGGGACAGTGGACATTCCCCGCCCCTGCTCGCAGCGGACTCTATTTTGTATTGAATACCCGACAAATAATTGCTCGAATCATTGTACACTAAATCACATATATTATCCGTTTTGTTGCTGCTGGTCAGCGTGGCTGTCTCGGCGCAATACTCCACAGGTCGTGTCAACCACTATCTGGCTCTCTCGCTGGGCGGGGGCGAAAGCAATACGTTTACATCTATAGCAGATAACGCGTCCAAAGACCCTGCGGGCGGAAATGCGTTGTTCAACATCGCCTACGAACTGCGCAAAGACCGTTTTTTCTTTGGTCTCGGAGCAGGTATCGACTACCACTATACCCGGCAGCAGATAGATGCCATCAACCAACCGTTCAACCGCACCGACCGCGAGGGCGATGACATCATCTACACCTACCAATACACCGACTATCGCGACCGGCAGCACGTCCTGTCGGTAGGTATTCCTGTTTATTTCGGCGGGTATATCGGCAACTATGCGTACCTCCTTGCGGGGGCGAAGTTGTCTCTCCCCGTGCTTGCCAAACACCATACCACCACTATGCTTTCCACCAGCGGCACCTATACCCGTTTTATTCACACCATCGAGAATGCTCCTACCTACGGCTATTTCCCCGCAGAAGAATACACCTACAGCCAAACATACACCGACCACACACTGCGCATTGCACCTATGATGGAAGCAGGTGCCCGCCTGCCGCTCCGCAGCCGGCGTGTGGAGATGCGCCTCGGTGTATATGCAGAGTACCATATCCCTGTTTCCTACACCCATGATCTGCCGCTGGTCGATTACTCACAGATGCCAACCACGCCGCCCAACGAGCAAACCTTGCAAGATATGCACAACCTGTTGATATTCAACCCTATCACCAACTCCTATTTGCAATCCAAGACATGGTCGCAACTCACGGTCGGGGTCAAATGGACCTGTCTGTTCAACCTGACGCGGCAGGCTTATCCTTGCCGTTGTCTTGAGATGTAGTTTTTTTGTTTTTTAACATGCTTCCTTTATGCTATCATTTACGTAGAAAAGACGTAGAAAGGACGTAGAAAGGAGCAGTGGATATAAAGGGAATATAAGACTAAAAAGATATTTGTTTTGTTACAAAATATAAACAGTATGAAAAAGATTGTTTTGTTGCTGAATATATTGGTTCTGTCTGTGGCACTCCAAGCCGCTACAAAGGATATTGCCCATATCGATTTCGAGAACGGCTTGCCCGCAGGCTGGACGCAGGAGTATGTCCGTCTGCCGCTGGACGGCACTACCGACCCCGCGACATTCTCGTGGTACGTGGAGAGTGGCGACGACCTGCAGCACCCCGCAGGCTGCATATCAGGTAACCATCGTCTGGCTGCCCGCAACGCACGCCGGCAGGAGATGCGTTTCGTAACGCGTTTTGTCTCGCCTGTGATGAACCTGCTCGATGCTTTTCAGCCACAACTCACTTTCTCACACGCCGAACCGCAAAAGAACGGCTACAGCGATACGCTGAAAATCTATTATCGCACCTCTGCTTCCGACTATTGGCACCTGTTCCCGTCGGCTGCCTATCAGCGCAATGCCATCTGGAAGCAGGAGACCCTGCAACTCGTCAGTACCAACGCCACCTATCAGATTGCTTTTGAGATAACGGAAAATATGGGCTACGGTGTCCTGCTGGACGACCTCGTCATCCATGTCACCCCCACCTGTCAGGACATCAAGAACCTGCAGGTAACCGACCGCCACGCCCACGATGCACTCGTCAGCTGGGACGTTGCGGGCGCATACGACCATTTCGAAGTCCTATTGACCTCTGCACCCGTTTCCGATTTCGGCAACATCGACCCCGCAGTCGTCTTGCAACGCCTCACGGATAATGTGTTCAACCCCGAGATTACCCTTACGGGGCTTCAACCGGACATAACCTACTATGTCTATGTACGTTCCTCCTGCGACGGCAGCAACAGCGAATATACCCAATGGGTAGGCACTTCGTTTGAGACACTCACCACCGCCACACTCCCCTACTCCGAGAATTTTGAGAATACCGTTTCCCTGTCCGGCAGCAAGATGTACGGAAAACCGGCAGGGTGGACGATCGGCAGCAACATTGACGCACCGGTGCCGTTTGTCTATAAGGGCGGCAGCCGCAACGACCGTGCACCGTATGCCTTGGATTCCACATTCTATCTCTCCTTTGCCGGCGCACGCACCAACGAGAACCTGCCTGTCGGGGCGGGCAGGTATGTCTATGCCGCCACCCCCGAGATACTGGTTCCGTCGTTGCACGGCGTTGAGATCAATTTTTGGGTTACCGCCTACGACCGTATATCGCTCGGCAACACCCGCTATGCCGCCGAACTGCAGGTGGGCGTTATGACCGACCCGACCGATTTCAGCACTTTCCGTGCCATAGATACGGTGCGGGTGGAGACATCGTATATGTTCAAACGCGCATCGGTCTCGCTGGCAGACTATTTCGGCACGGGTAAGTTCATCGCCTTTGTTTCCAATGCTCAGGAACAGAATGCCGTCTATATCGACAATATCGAGATACACCACCCCGTTGCCACCACCCCGACCCACATCGTCTGCCGCAATACCAATGCGCAGGGTTTCACCCTTTTCGCCGATATGCACGATGCCGACTCGTGGGAGTATTGTATCGCCACCTCCTACCGGCGGGACGGCAATATCCCCCAATCGGACATATTGTATTCGCAACGCGGTATCACCGGTCCATCGGTGGCTGTCTATAAAAATGACGGACTGTTCACGGGCAAGACCCTGTATATCTATACACGTGCTACCCGGTTTGAGCAAACCTCACCATGGTCGTTCCCTATTACGCTGCGTGTACCTGCCGCTATGCCTGCCGTTACGGACGCAGCCCCGTACAAAGAGAGTTTCGAACCCTCTTCGGGCGAAATACTGCTCTCCACACTGGCACAGGAACTCCGTCTGTCGGGGCAACCGTTAGGAGCCGCATCCGTCTTCTATCCGCTGACCAACATCACCCCCACTCTCAACGCCTACCCGCGTATCAGTTCTGCCGCCCCAAATGCCGTAGGGTCGCACCTGCAACTATGCGGCACGGACACATGGTTTGTCCTCCCTGAAGCCACCACCGACTTGAAGCAACTGAAAATGGTTTTCAGCCACGCCACAAGTACACAGACCTCCGTCGGACAATTGTCTGTGGGCGTGATGACCGATCCATACGATTTGAACACGTTCACCCCCCTTGCATCTTTCACCGCCGATGCTCCTACCTACAACCGCTGTCTGGTGTCGTTTGATTCCTACGACGGCAACGGCAAGTTTATCGCTTTCCGCTCTATGGATGCAGGAGCCAACGATGTAAGTATCAACCTGATTGACGAGATTGTCGTCTCCCGTCTGACCGACTGCCGCGAGGCGAGCAACATAGACATCAGCGTGCATGCCCGCAGTGCCGAAGTTACATGGAACGCAGGCGGTATGCAGGTATGGAAGGTAGGTATCGCCAAAACACGTTCCATGGTGCAAGCCAACTACCGGGTGGTTACTTCGCCAAGTATCCGTTTCAACGACCTGACCCCGCTGACCACCTACTATATCACGCTCCAAACCATTTGCGGTACGGACACTATGGCTACCAATGATGTTACCTATAGTTTCACCACTCCGCAAGGTCTGCCTATCGAAGAGGATTTCCTCTATTCGTCGTTCCCCGACGGATGGAAACGTATGTACGGTGCAGCCAATGCGGTCTTCAACGGTGCGGCTTTGACGGAAAGACCGGAGACACCGAGCAAACACTGGCGGCTTACCAACAAGAGCGAACACGTGCTATCGCCTATGTCCGGCTATGTCGCTTATGCGTATATCACCGACTATGACTACTACTATTGGCTCATCAGTCCCTCATGGTACATCGATGCCGAAGAAGGCGAGACTGTGGAACTCCGTTTCAATCTGGCAATCAAGCCGGGACCTGACGATCAGCCCGGTCAAGCCGGTCAGGATGATAAGTTCTGTGTGATTGTCAGCGAAGATGCGGGCAAGACATGGCGTGCTGCCAATGCCACCGTTTGGAGCAACGACGGAAACGGACAACATAGTCTCAACAACGATCTTCGCTGGGGAGAATCACAATCCGTTTCCATAGATTTCACCAAGTATGTAGGCAAAACCGTCCAAGTGGCTTTCTATGCGGAATCAAGCGTCTCCAACACCTCCGCCTATATCATTATCGACAATGTCTCGGTACGCGTGCAAGACGCACAATGCGGCGGGTTGTCCTCGCTCCGTGCAGCAGCCAACGCCGACAACAGTGCTACGGTCACATGGCTGCTCAACGGTATCAATCCCAAGCCCGCAATCGTACAAGTAAGCACTGACCCCGAGTTTGCCTCGCTGCTATTCAACGACACCATTGCGGCGAACACCGTACAAGTCAAAGGCTTACAGCCCGCCTCCACCTACTATGTACGCGGACGGCAGGCCTGCCAGAACGATCTGGATTGGCAAGTCGTTACGCTGCATACACAATGCGCTGCCGTTGATCCTGACACCTACTATGAGACATTCTCCGACCCCGCAACAGAACATTGCTGGACAACCGGTTTTATCTCCCAACTCGGTACCGGTACCGTTCCGCAGCGCATTGAGAATGAGAAATACGGGGCGGTGTTAGAGATTAAAAAGCCCTCTGTTGCGGCTGATGAGTCGGATGGTGCGTATGCCGTCTCGCCCGAGTTTCTTGTGGGTAACGACATCAGCAAGTATCAACTGGTTTTCTCCGCTGCCACCTACTCTCAAGATGCCGACAACGTACATCGTCTGTCGGTCGGTGTCGTTTCAGACCCTGCCGACCCCGGTTATACCTTTACCCCGCTCTCCGAGATAGTTCTCCCGTATTCCGCCGATTCTGCCGTTATGCGCACGTATGTAGTCAGTCTGGAAAATTATGCGGGCGACATCGACGGTAATTTCGGACATTATGTTATGTTCCTCTCCGAGGCGGGCAGCGACTCCACCAACTATGTCTATATAGACAATGTGTTTATCGAGCCGATCCGCCATTGTCTCCAGATCTTCGATATGGAGGCGGACTCTGTCTTTGTAGATGGTGCCGTATTGAAATGGACGGGCAATGCTTCGCAATATGAACTGATCATATCGCCTGTTCCTGTCCGCCCCGATACCGTTACCGCGGCTCTCGTGCATACCACCCTTGGCACCAATACATACACCGTTACGGGGCTGCAACCCTCCACCTTGTACTATGCCTACGTGCGCGGGCTGTGCGATGACGGCGAGGCAAGCCGCTGGTCGTCTGCCACCACTTTTACCACCACGCTCGGTGTTCCATACCTGGAACCTTTTGCTGCCAACAGCCTCAGCGCAGGTATATGGCACACCTGTTCCGCAGCATGGAAGAAAGACAGCATTACTCTCGCTGAGATGAACGCCTCTGCGGGATGGTCGCTTGAGAATTGGGTGAAGGACGGCATTACGGGTATTGACACCTATCATGCACGTTTCACGTGGTTAAATCCAAGTAATGTATGGCTTATCTCGCCCTCTATCGATATGTCGAAGACCGAACCGGGCGTTGTAACTCTCTTTGCCAACATAGCACTTTGTGCCAATCAGTATAGCAGCACTGCCCAAACACCGCAGCAGGCGACAAGCGACCGTTTGGGCGTATGTATCTCCACCGACAACGGCAACACGTGGAGCAAACGCAATGCCGTATTCTGGTCGTGCGACAGTACAGGCGAACACCATTACAACCGCTTCGGACTGGCAGCACGGACTATATCAATGGATGTAACTCCATTCATCGGGCAGCCGATCCGCATTGCATTCTATTTGGAAACTGCCAATACAAGCAATCAGATGTATATCGACTCCGTCCGGCTGGCATGGAAAGAGGCGGTTTGTCTGGGTGTACGCAACGTGCAGTTTGTCCCCACTTCCGACACCACGGCACACGCTTCGTGGACAACCTACGGTACGCCCGACGAGGTACATATCGAATTGTCGGACTATGCCGATTTCTCGCACATCATCACGCAACTCTCTACCACTCAACCATCCTGCGATTTCCGCGGACTTACCCATGGCAACACCTATTATGTGCGTATCACACAAGAGGGGTGTACCACATCGGCGGTTCAGTCGCTCATTATGCCATACGTTGCCCCCTTTACGGAAGCGTTTGACGGCACGGATATTCCCTCGCATTGGACACCTATGAGCGGCTCTGTCTCTGCGGCTTTTGCAGGTACTTTGCCTACACCTAATTCCGACTATTCTTCCGAAGGCTGGAAAATACTGACCCGAGCCTACGGATTGCCCGCCAACCACTTGGCTGGCGAATTGTCCAATGCCACCTCCAAATGCGTTGACCAGTGGTTTGTATCCCCCGAAATAGGGATTCCTGCCACCGATACGGAAACCACTCTGTCTTTCGATATGGCACTCACTGCCCATAACAGCAATGCTGCACCGGGCAATACGGAAAACCAGGAGTTCCGTGTATTGGTTTCCAACGACAACGGGGCGACATGGCGCAGCGATGCCCAGTGGCTCTTTGCCGATACTGCCGCTGCTTATCGTTTGCTCTCGAGTATCAGCACCACCGGTGAACGTATCGAATTGGATATGAAACGCTATGCGGGGCAACGTGTCCGTATCGCACTCTATAAGAGTGCCACTACCGCAGACAACACCTGCGATGTGCATATCGCCAACCTGCGTTTGGCAATGCCTTGCTCAAAACCCGACTCGCTGACCGCACAATCCGTTGATTTTACGAGTGCGGCTCTGGTATGGAAAGGGCAGACCAACCTGCCCACCGTCATCGAGTATGCTACAGCGGCCGACTTTGCCCACTCGCTGCGTGATACCGTTGCTACGGGACTGACGCACACGCTGCAAGGTCTTGTACGCGGTACCGCCTATTATGTACGCGTATGGCAACTGTGTGCAGGCAATCAGGAGAGCGACTATAGCAACACGCTCCTGTTCACCACATCATACGGTATTCCGTACAGCGAACCGTTTGCCACATTGAGCGATTGGACAACCTGTTCCATGCCTGTTGCCTATTCCATTACCGACTCGCTGCCAATACCGGTAAGCACCACCTCCAAATGGAAATTCACGGCTAATACAACTGTTCTCAACGATGCAAACATCTATTGCACCAACGATGCAAAGAGCACCCATTGGCTCATCTCCCCACAGATTGATCTGACGCCCAATAGCGGAGCGGAGACCATCATTCTCCAAATGGATATGGCACTGACAACCGCTCCCAATGCCATCAGACAACCCGGACTTGCCAATCGCGAAGCCAACCAATTCAATCTGCTGGTCAGCACCGACAACGGCAAGACATGGAAGGAAGAAAACCGCTGGATATGGTCGAAAGCCGACACAGCCGATTTCCGCTATGCCGACATTCCTGCCGCGGGACAGAACTATGCCCTCGACTTTACCCGTTTTGCGGGAGAGAATATCCGCATTGCTTTTGTCAACAATGCCCCCAAGTCAGCCTGTATCGGTATCAACCATCTCTCTTTGAGCAGCGGTTCATCCACGTGTTTCGGGGTGCAGAATATCCGTATCAATACGGTGGATACTGCTGCCAATCTCACACTCGTTCCTGCCGACAGAGCCTCGAAGTGGGAGATTGCTTATGGCACCGGCACAACCGACCTGCAAGATATGCCGCATATCATTACGGAAGATGTGGATGTTACGTTACACAATCTGTCGTTGAGCACAACCTACAAGGTATATGCACGTTCTATCTGCGCCGAGGGTGATACGTCCGCATGGTGCGCACCGGTAGAATTACAGACACCACAAGGCGTGCCTTATGCCGCTCCTTTCGACAGCACTCTCTGCAACTGGAAACGCTATACCGGCGACCCCGCTTCCGTTTTCGCCGGAACCAAGTCATTGCTCGCTATGGAGAGAACCGGCGGATGGAGAGCCTGCGACGGCGGCAAGGCTTTCGGGTATAACCATATATGCTGCACCAACAGCGTGCAGAATGCCTACTGGTTGGTGTCGCCTGTGGTCAACCTGATGCCGCAGCAAGGTAACAAACCACTCTATTTCGGCATCACGCTGGCACTCACCGACACCCTTTCCGCCAATACACCGAAGAAGACTGATCGCAACTCGTTCTATATTGCCGTTTCAACGGACAACGGCAAGACGTGGAGCAAAGAGGAGACTGTCCTCTGGGGAGAGAACACTACGACAGCCGACTATCTCTATAATACCATCCCCAACGGACGCGGGTGGAGATACTATCTCGATTTCTCCAAATATGCAGGCAAAGCCATCCGCATTGCCATTGTAGAGGGAACGGGTGGCACCGGTGCATACAATTTCGCTCCTACGACCATCCACGTAGCCGATGCCGAATTGGAGGAATATGACACACCCTGTTTCGGGGCTGCCGATATACGGTTCGAGACCATCGGTACCGCCGCCACCTGTACGATCATCCCCAACGACAGTGCCAAACTATGGCAATATGCGTATGGCGAAAGCGGTATGGATATCACCTCCGCAACAGTGTACAATACCCCAGACAAGACTTTCAGCCTCAGCGGTTTGCGTATGAGTACCGCCTATGATGTCTATGTGCGCTCCGTATGCGGCATAGGCGACACCTCCGTTTGGACAGGACCTTTCTCTTTCCAAACCAACTACGGTGTGCGCTACCAGCACCCGCTGATATGGTCGAGCGATGCCCTCAGCCCCGAATGGAGCAGATGGCAAGGCAATGCACAAGGCAAGTTTACGCGCCTGGTACTCCAATCCGGTTGGCGTACAGAACAAAAAGCCGACGGCGTATTCGGTGCTCCGCATACCTATATCAATCTGTGGTATAGCAACACCCCTCCTGTACGCTATCTGTTGGCAACACCTATGCTTGATTTTACCACACTATCCTCCGAGAGCATCGAAATGAGTTTCGATCTGGCACTGACAGGGAGCGGCAGTTCAACGGCACCCTCGGGCGACAAGATTATCGACCAGCAGTTCAAGATACTCGTTTCCGCCGACGGGGGAGAGACCTGGGAGACGGCTGCCACATGGAACGAAACGGGCAATGCCGACTATTCCTACGCCGCCATTCCCGCTGCGGGCAGACGCTACACGGTGGATCTGACGCAATACGCCCACAAAAACGTATATGTCGGTTTCTATGCCGAATCGCTGAACTCCAACAGCAATAGCAGCCTGCACATCAAGGACCTGGTTATCGACACTTTGTCTTCCGCGGGGTGCACCCCCATCAAGAGTATGGTGGTCAAAGAAACCACCTACCATACCGCTACCGTGGAGTTTCACTCTCCGAGCATCAAACACGCTTTGGCTGTGGAGTATGTCTGCCTGCCCGATGGTGCACATTTCTCGGATGCCACGGCACTCCGGAGCGACACCAATACAGTGGTAATTACCGGTTTGGAAGCCAACGTCAACTACGATGTCTATGCCCGTATGCAATGTGCCGACAGTACGTGGACAGAGTGGGCAGGTCCTTTCGGGTTCGCTACAATGGCATGCACCGCTGTAGAAAGCATCACTCCGCAGGAGATAACCATCCACAAAGCCGTCGTGCTGCTCAACACACCCGAAACCGACGATTCGTTCCGCTACCAAGCCGCTATGGTGGAGCATAACGGAGCCTTGAACCCCGCAGAGGCGGTTACCTCCGGCACCCGCACCGTTACCATAGTAAAAGAACTGACCCCCGGTGCCTTGTATGATGTCTATGCCCGCAAGATATGCCAGCCGGGCGACACGTCCGAGTGGTCGGGACCGTTCGTTATCCGTGCGGCATACGCCGTACCGTTCTTCGAGTCCACCCGCTGGGACGGAGAAATAGACAGCACATGGACGCGCTACACCGGCAAACTCGACAAACTCTACCTGCAAACCTCGCGTTACTCAGGCTGGCAAGCAGGCAAAGCAGGTTGGGTGTTCCCCGAGAACCATGCCTATATACGTACTTATACCTATAGCGCGCTATTGGAGACGCCGCTGATTGACCTGACCAATATCGCCCCGGGTACCCCCGTAACGCTGTCGTTCGACATGGCGCTCACCGCCTCTTACGGAGCCGCAGAGGGTATTAACCCCAAGCCGACCAACTACAGGAACCAGTCATTCTCCGTTTTGGTTTCCACCGACGGTACGTGGTCGGAAAAGAAAGGCTGGACATGGCGGGACAATGGCGGCAAATACAAATACAGCGATATTGCCGTGGACGGCGACACCTACGAACTCGACCTTTCGGCTTACGCGGGGCAGGCATTCCACATCGGATTCTACTCCGGTTTGGACACCACCGGAGGCGGAGAAAACTATCTCCACTTGCAGAACATCTCTTTGGATACGGTGGCTATCGCTTCCTGCCGCGGACTGAAAGACGTGCAGGTGGGCAACGTGTCCTCCTATAATGCCCGCATAACATACCGTACCAAGAGCAACAACGACCCGCTGTCGGCAGAGATTGAAGTGTCCGCCGATCCGTATTTCGAAGATATTGTCCTCACCGATACCGTTCGCGAGACCGATACCTACACGGTGAACAACCTCGTGCCTACCACCACCTACTATCTGCGTTTGCGCCAGATATGTGCGGACGGCGGAGTATCGGCGTGGACTATTCCTGTCTCTTTCACTACGGCATACAACCTGCGTTATCGGGAGGATTTTGAAAGCGAAAGACGCTTCAACAGCGACTGGGCTGTCTATAAGACACGTGCCACGGATGTATTCAACGGCGGGACACTCAGTGCCATCGGTTACAACCGCAGCATCTGGTCGCGCGATACGGCAAGCCACATCTGCTTCAACGATGCACACCTCAGTATGCAAACAGGAACATCCGACTATGGTTGGGTGGTATCGCCGGGTATCGACCTGACACAGGAAAAAGGCAATGTGCTGCTCGGGTTCGATGCGGCAGCCTCCGCAGGCAGTTACCAAGAACCCATACCGGAACCCGCCGAGTGGGATTCGACGCAATACTTTATGGTGGCAGTCTCGGACGATGACGGGGCTACATGGCAACGCGGCAATACGACCATCTGGTCGAACGACCCGGACATAGACGCCGACTATCCGCTCAGTACCCTGCAGATGCAGCCGCACCGCTTCCTGGTTGATCTCAGCCGCTACAAAGGCAGCGTGGTGCGTGTCGCCTTCTATGCCGAGAAGATGAAAGGTTCCAACCACAACTACTATATGGTGGATAATGTGGAAATCAACCGCACCACTCTGCGTACCTACACCGATACCATCTGTGCGGGCGACGACTACGGCAACCACGGCATTGAGTATGCCGCCGAGCAACTGACTGTCGGCAAGAACCAATACCGCATCATATCGGACGACATGAGCGAGGTTACCGACCTGACCATTGTGGTCAATCCTGTCTATACCACCCGCTATACGGGTATAGTCTGCGAAGGCGAGCGCTTCTCGGGCTACGGCTTCGATGTAGTCGGTCAGACCTCAACCACCTACCGCCGCTTTGTTGCCAACGAGGACAAGTGCGACAGCATTTACCTCCTTGACCTGACCGTCATCCCGACGCAGCACGTGGAAGTGTCCGACAGTATCTGCAACGGCGGGCAGTTTGTCCTCAACGGGCAGACCTACCGCTATAACTCCATTGCCTACGACACCCTCAGTTCGCAGGTAAGCGGTTGCGACAGTATCACGATGCACTATATCATCTTCACCGAAGAGAAGACCCTGCATACCGACATCACACGCGCCGTCTGCCAAGGCGAATGGTACTCCGACGGCTGGTTTACGCAGAACAAGGCGGGCTACTACCGCAAGACCGACACCTCCACCCAAGGGTGCGACTCTACGGTAACGCTCCGGCTGTTTGTAGCAGACGAAAGCGGCTATATCTACGACTCGGTTTATATGAACCAACTGCCCTATATCTACGACGGCGAAGTGCTGATTGAGGAGGGTACGGCGGACGGCTACTACGAGTTCCCAGTAGCAAGTGCCGCAGGTATATGCACCATCACGCTCCGTGTGCGCGTTATGCTTCCGACCGGTATGGAGCAGACCACTGCTGCAGGTATTGCCATAGCCCCCAACCCCGTACGGGTAGGCGAACCGATACATATCCTGACGACCGTTGACCTCTCCGGCGAGTTCGAGGCCGCTATGTACAATGCCACGGGGCAACTGGTTTACCGCATAACGCAGCCTGTCACCACGTTGCCCGCCCTGCCTACAGCCGGTATCTATACACTCCGGCTCCACACCCGCCAAGGTCTTTGGCAGGCAAAACTACTGGTGCAATAACCAAGACATACAGATTCAAACAAGAGGCTGTCCGGCAAGTAAGTCGGGCAGCCTCTTTGTTTGTTTCCATAGCAGTCTCTTTTTACTGTATTCATAAAAAAATACCAAAGCATCCGCATAAAAACAATCACTTAACGTGAGTTAAATATAAAACTCCTTTGCCGCAAAGCGGCAAGAAATCCAAGTAAATCTTTGCTTTTGCAGCCATAAATTACCATAAATCTTATTCGCCTACGGCGGCAAAGTATGCCATTATGCTTATATTGAACTGACGTTAATTTATACACTTTATGCGATATATGCAGTGCATAAAATGTATAAAAGCACCGCATACAAGCCAATCTCGTTGCCGTGTCGTTGCCGTCTTTTTACCGTAATTGGTATTATAGGGTATAGGAATTGCAATTCTGCATATTCGGGGAGAATATGCCTTTGCAGAAAATACAAATTATAGGGCAATCGGGGGCGTAACTATCATCCGATTTTGACGGTTGGGCTGTAAAAATACATTTATATTTGCATACTTCGGCTAAATTTTATACCTTTGCAAGCGGAAAGAACCAAAAAGGACTACAAGCGTGCGGTCTGCCTTTTCACTACATATTATATAGCGTTTGCTATTTGTTGGTAACATGCCTTGAAACCTGAGAAATTTCAACGAATGATAATAGTTGCAACAAATATCGGACGCCTGTGCGTCAGCATAGGTGTTTCTTATTTGTATATTATCAGGTAATCTCAGGACCTCAAGGCATAGATAGGAAATATCTATGCTTTTTTTGTGTGTACCTGTTTCCGTAGCGCAAAGCATCATCAGGCTATCCACCTGACATCCACCTGTGTTTACCACGTAGTCAATTCCAATACTATACCCATACTAAAACGCTATATTCCCTGCAACCCGCAAAAGGACTAAAAAGGACTTTGTACACCTTAGATTAAACTTTTACCTTTGCACCCGGAATGACAAATGAAAAACAAACACGACATATCGCAAGCAATCAGCCGTTTCAAGCACCATCTTGGGCGCGTTTTTGATGACAATCTGCACACCAGGCAATGGCAAAACATAGTGGACTATGCCATCATCGGCTTGATTCTGCTCTCCACGCTGGAAGTTTTCCTCTCCACCTACGACAACATCGTCGCACGGTTTGGTACGTGGCTGCGGGTCATCGACTATTTCACCACCATCGTATTCACTATCGAAGTAACGCTGCGTATCTGGGCAGCAGACGAGATTTCGCCCAAGTACAAAGGTTTTTGGGGGCGTATCCGCTACTGCTGCTCGTTCTATGGGCTGATTGACATTCTGTCCACCTATCCTTTCTATCTGCACTTTTTTCTCCCCGTGCCGTATCTGGCACTCAAAGTTTTGCGTATAGCCCGCCTGCTGCGTATTTTCCGCTACGTAAAAGCATTCAATATCCTAAGCCGTGCCCTGCGCTCGAAAAAAAACGAGATGGTGGTTTCGCTTGAGTTCTTGTGCATCATCACCATCATTCTGTCTTTTATTCTGTTCTTTGTGGAGCATGAAGCGCAGCCTGATGTCTATGCCAACGGCTGGACTTCCGTGCTGTGGGCTTTTGCGCAGTATATAGGCGACCCCGGCAACTTTGCTGACACACCGCCGATCACGGTCTGCGGACGTATCATCGCCTGTATCATCGGTATCCTGGGCATCGCTATCTTTGCCGTGCCGGCGGGACTGATCGCCTCGGCTTTCTCGGAGGTGATGGAGAAGGACGAGAAACAGGAAAAGATAGCCGCTTGGGCGGACACGCTGCACTCCGCTTTCGAGCGCACTATGGATCGTCCGACGGGTTTCCAGGTGGTACCCCGATACGCCTCTATCGTGGAGATACAGGCACGGCTGGGGCTCAAAGAAGACGAGATACTGGATGCCGTATCCGCTTCCGACGATTTCCGCCTGATCAACCTCTCCGCCACGCGTCCCACCGAGGAGCACCCCGAAGACCAACTGGCGGTCGAGCATTTTGCCATCAACACCTGCTACGGGCAGTGTATCGACCGCGGTTCGCGTATCACGATCTTCTCGCCGAGCGACATCGTCGATCCGATGGTGGGCTGGTGGGCGTACTATCTGGCGAAGATTGGCGGTTTCAATTTTGTCAGCCGTGAGTTGGGCAAAGCGCGCCCCTATTGCTCTTTCTTCACCTACAACCCCGCTACAGCCGACGCCGCGCAAAACGCCTGTATGGCAGACCTCAACCGCCTGGCAGACAGCCGAGACAAATGGGTGGTCTCTATCCTGGCTGCCAGCGGCGCCTTGGAACCGACCTACCCCACCGAGTTCCACTTCTCGTACGGGGGCAAGAAAGGCGACGAGACCTATTCCGCCCCCGGCATCACCATCCATGATATTCCCGTGTTCGACACTTTCTATACCGCTTTTGCCGCCATGCTGGAACCATACCACCTGCATGCCGACCGCCAGCGCTACCACAACAACGCCTCGCCTGCCTATTTCGCCCGCCATCTGGCACACAGCCCCAATGCGTTTGTGCTGCGGGTGGCATGGAGTGTCATGGCTTGGGACAACCGCGGCATACAGATAGCGCAAGCACTGGCAACACTGCTCAACCAACACATCGAGCACCGCGACACACCCGCCGACCCCGAACTGAAAACCAAAAACATCGGCTATGCCGACTATACCCGATAGGAGTAACCTGAAAAGCCTGTAAGTGAGTAAGGAGAACAAACAAAAAACATCCGTACCATGAGTTTGGAGTACTACAAAAAGCAGATGGTGGACCTCCGCGCCCGCCTCGCCAAAGAGAAAGAAGCCAAAAAACGTGACAATGAGCGTTATGCCGATTTGGTAAAAAGCGCATCTACAACGGATAGCAAGGCTTATTATCGCCGGCAGAAGATTGACCATGCCGCCTCGCACGACCGTGCTATCGAAAGCATCAAACGGCAGATAGAATCCTGCAAAGACAGTATCGCCCGCGAGCGCAAGAAATAACCCGCCAACGCACACCACTATGAAAGGACTCTCTTTCTCCCTCAAACGTGCCGTTGGCATATCGGGACTCAAGACCAAGGTAGCCCGTGCCACCGGTATCCCCACCACCCGCCAAGGGTTGGAACGCAAAGTGGGCAAAGCGGTGCTCAGCACCCTCACCGGAGGACGCAAGAAATCGAAATAACAAGCATAACCCTCTAAATCAAATCATTATGGGATTTTTCACAAAAGGCAAGAACTCCGGTCTGTTGGATGACCGCCGCAAAGATGTCAAGACGCTGAAGAAAGTGGTAAAGATTGCCACACTGGGTATCGTGGACACCACAGGCAGCAAAAAGAATTCTTCCATTCTCAGTAAGAAAAGAAAATAAAAACAACATAGGAGGTTGGTCGAAAATCCTGCAACAGAGTAGACAACAATTAACTAAATACCATTATTATGGCAGAAATCAAAATGACAGGCAACAAGCGTGTAGGCACGCTGTGCAAAGAGTTCAAAGAGGCTTTTGGTAGCACTCTTCGTGTTTACAACGGTGCGAAGTTCGCAGACGAGAACGCCACGCTGGCTTCTATCCGCAAGGGCGATGCCAAGGGCGGCGAACTGGCTGTACGCGGCAACATGCAGGTCGGCAATTTCGAGAACAAAGTGAAGGAGTTGTATGGTATCACCGTGCAGGTGGCTAATGCCGACAACACCAAACTTGCCGACAACAGCATCACCATCACCGCTGCCGGCAAAGAGTGATTGCCGCCACATCGTGCAGGCAGGACTTCGGTTCTGCTTGCGCACGGTGTGCTGCCTTTGTTCTGCCTGTATGCCGGCTTTGCGCTGTCCTCACGCCGACCACTACGGTTGATACACGGTAGATATACGGTTGATACACGGTAGATAATCGGTACATTGTGCTGACCATGTAATAAGCAACAGCAAGGGATGCGCAAGGGATAGGCAAGGGATAAAAAACAATTATTGTTTCTTATTGGGGCAATACCATTGCCCATTACAAAAATAACCAAAAATCATGATAGACAATTTCACCAACGATGTTATCCAACAAATGGAATTGGATAGCGACCACAAGTATTATGTGTATGGGTTACTCAACCCGTTCAACTACCAGCCTTTCTATGTAGGGAAAGGCACCGGTAACCGCGTTTTTCAACATGCTAAAAATGCCCTAAAACCCAAAGATTTAGATCAAGATGAAAATCAAGTATCACTCAAAGAAGATACTATTCGGGATATCATCAGTCGTGGTAAAGAAGTGCTTTGTATCATCTACCATTGGGGATTAACCAAGAATGAAGCATTGCTCATAGAATCCGTACTTATTGACTGCTTGCCGGGACTTACTAATATCCAATCAGGATATGACACCGACCACGGACTAATCACCGCCGAAGACCTCCAAAACCGTTTAAGTCTTGCCGAATATGACGAACCCGCAGAGGATTATATCATTATCAAGACCTCGCAAAAAGCCATTGAAGCCAATGGCGATTTGTATGAAGCGACTCGCAGATGTTGGAAAGCAACCTTGGAAAAAGCCAGATGCTACAAATATGTCCTTGCTGTTATGAATGGTGTTGTCCGTGAGGTATATGAAGTATCGGAGTGGCACACCTCGGCAACAGAAGCACCGCGTATTGAGTTCACGGGTGTTCCTACCACAAATCCCGATATGCGGCAATTAGTGGGCAAGCGTCTCCCTGCCAAGTATATGCAAAAAGGAGCCGCCAACCCGTTTATGTATAAGAAAAAGTAGAACAATTTAATAACTTGAAATTATGGATTTTACAATAAATGGTTTGGTCTATCGTACCATTGACGACAAAAACAACGAAGTAATTCTCTTAAAAACAGAAGGGTTAAAACGCCCTGTGCGCAATATCCCTGCTGAGGTGGAACACGACGGTAAGAAATATAAAGTTACTGCAGTATCCGGATATAATGATAAGGGGGCAAGTGCAGAATATAGAGTTGGTGCTTTTCAAGGGGACACCACACTCTCTAATCTTTCTTTGCCGGAAACTATAATTAAAATAGAAGATGGAAACTACTACTCTGATGATGGTGCTTTCTTCCAATGTAGCAATCTTAAAGAGATAAACTTCCCTGATTCCTTACAAAAAATCGGAAGTTGTGCATTTTATAAATGTACTGCAATAGAACAACTTTATTTTGGAGATGGATTAGAGACTATAGGTCAGCACGCCTTTTATGGTTGTTCTTCTCTTAAGACAATCGACTTTGGAGACAAAATAAAAGAAATAGGTCCTTGTGCCTTTTATTGGTGTACCTCTATGGCAGAAGTGAACATACCCGCCTCTGTAAAAGAGATAGGAGCAAGAGCCTTTGCTAATAGCAGAGTCAAAGTGGTGAATATCTATAGCGGAGACGTAAATATCGCTTCGGATGCATTCCCAAGCGATGCTCAAATCAATTTCTTGGATGCAAATTCATTCCCGAAACGGAAACGAAAAGCCCATGCCGCTAAAACGATAGACGCACCAAAGCCTGCTCCCAAAAAAGAAGAACCCCAAACAGTTCCTACTCCGAAGAAAGACAAAACCGAAACAATTCCTGCTCAGCACGAAACAGAAGAGAAACCCTCTATGTTCCAACGGCTGTTGCAACGTTTCGGAAGTTCGCATAAACAGGAAGAGGAGAAATCTGTCCCAAATACTCCCAAAGCAACAGAATTGAAGACAGAAGAAACACCCGTCAATACGCAAGATGTTGCTGAATATACAGAGCCTAAGGAGGATTATATCATCATCAAAACATCAAACAGAGCCATCGAAGAAAAGGGCAATCTGTATGATGCTACTCGTGGTTGCTGGAAAGCGACCTTGGAAAAAGCCCAAAACTACAAGTATGTCCTTGCTGTAGTACAAGGTATTGTCCGCGAAGTATATGAAGTATCGGAGTGGCACACCTCTGCCGCAGAAGCACCACGTATTGAGTTTACCGGCAAACCTACCACTAATGCAAATATGCGCCGTTTGGTAGGCAAGCGTCTCCCCGCTGCATATACGCAAAAAGGAGCCGCTAATCCGTTTATGTATAAAAAAGCATAATTATTAACAAAAAACTATTATTATGAGCGTCAAAACGATTTTGGATAATATAGAGAGAATCAACAACGGAGAGTTCTTTCGTAAATCTAAGGCAGAAGATCATAACTCTAAATTTGAATTATGGGACACAGTATATGTTATGCACGAGAATAAAATTGTAGAGGCACGCAGCTGTGAAATCAACATTCGGATAGTTCCAATGCCTACCACTACACATCTGACCTGTGTAAAATATCGCCTGACGCATTTGAGTCCGAAAGAAGTCAATAGCCGAAATTATACAGATTCATTTGCCGAGGTTGACGAAAATGCTTGCTATGCAAGCAAAGAAGAACTAATACAAAGTTTATAAGAAGCGCCGGTAAGTTTTATTACTCATCACAGGGCAAGCAGGATTGGTTTCCTGCTTGCTTACCAATACAAATCACATTCACAATGAAACACCTACACTCCTCTATTGCCCTTCTCTGCGCCATTGCCCTTATAGGCTGTGGCAACGGTACGGGCAAGACCAGGCAAGGCATGGACAGCCAAACGGCAGAGCAATATGCCGCAGTCAGCCAAGCCGCACAGCAGACACAGCAACTCCTTGACGACCTACGAATAGACTGCCGCCACGGTAGAACCTTGTCCGCCAAACAAATCACATCTCTATGCGCCCTCAACGAGCAGTTGGTCTTTGACTATGACCCCGCCACGCAGGACTCTGCTGCCAATGCGCAATGCAGGAACCTGCGCCGGCAGATAGACGACCTGCACGACTCCATTGACGAGTTGGTGGAGACACAGGCACCCAATATCTTTGTTGCTGTCCACCGCAAACCGCAGGAACTGTTGGAAGCCACACAGAACTACCCCATTTATTTAGAGCGCGGCGACCGGCTGCTATATCACATCGAGACGGAGAAACCCGCAGATGTACGTATCTACAATGCGGATAGCCACCAACTGCTCAAGACCTACACAGGCAAGACCCTTGTCAGAGACTCGGTCAATATCTCTTTCAGTGCCATCTATCTCGTACAGGTTACGCCCAAGACACGCCAATATGCCGGCATCAAGATAGGCTACAAGACGCAGGACGTGTCCCGCCTGGCGGGTACCAAGCAGGTGCGGGTGGACAGCGTGGACGCACAGAAAGGCGACTTTCTGGCAGCCCCTATCCGGGGTATCAAGATGACCAACCTCTTCGACGAGCCCCGCAAGTTTACCCTCCGCGGACAACTCAAAGCCGCTTTCTCGGGCAGTTACCGTGCTATCGTGGCGTTGCAAGTGCCGGCAGGAGCCACCGACGTGCTGTACTCGCTGCGTATATCCACCAACGAGGGCAACAAGAGCAGCGATGGTGATTTCTATAGGGATATGGAGACCTCCTACCGCCGTATCAAGGTATTGGGGCTGCCCATCTATGAGAGCCATCGGGGCAGCGGACTGATTGCCACTCTGCTGGGTGAGAACGTGCCGCCGCGCGAGGAAGATGCGTATATCAATATGTATGTATTCTACAATGCGGCGCAAGCCAAGAAATTCCAAGACGGCACCGAACCGTCCAAACTAAGTTACAGCGTGGACTATTCCACCATGGGCACGCAGTCGTGCAACGGACGTATTCCCGCCAAGGGCTACAAGACCATCTACCTCGGTTTCCTCAACGAGCGTATGCGCTACAACAACTATGTCTGGCTCGAAGCCCTCTCCGCCGTTCCCCACACCGAATACATCAAACCCGTATTCAAGGTAAGATAACACAACAATAACGACTTATGGACTTAAATACATTCAAGAAACAAGCGACAGGATTATTGCGCGATGTATCTTCCGCAGCAGGCAAAGCCGCAGAGAGAGCCGTTTCCACATCCTCTGATATTGCACAATCGATCGGCAAATCCGCCCAAAAGATAACTCAAGACATAGCAGACAAAAGCGAGGTTGTCAAACGAGAGAAAGAACAGAAGCGGCTGCGCGAAGAGCAGATTGCCTCCGGTTTTTATGAAGAAAACGGACAGACCATTGTCAGTACTATCGACGGTATGCAGACATGGTTGCAATCATTGGAACCCGATGCCACACCATCCGCAATGCAGGTGTTGCAAAGCCAACTGAAAGTCTTGCGCTATGTACAATCCCCTGCGATGACGGGAATGGCAATCGACAATATGATTGTCTGTTTGCACGAAGCCATCCGAACGGCGGAAGATGAGGAAGCCAAAGGACATATAAGGAAAGCCTTTGCCTCTATGTTCCAAAACTATATGTTTTTCACAGAAGCCACTCTGCTCGTGGCGGAAAACAGCCAAAAGCAAGAGGGGCTGCAACTGCTTTCGCAGGCGGGGGAGATGCTATCCGAAACGGTTACCCAGTCGGCACAGATGATCGTGGGTATTCGCGGGAAACTCAAATCGGCAAAGATTGCCAAAGTGCTGGTAAAAAACATCTTCGCAGAACCCGAAACACAAAGCAACTTTGTAAAGAAAGTCATCAAATACTATAGCGACAAGAAACAACTGGCAGATAAACAGCATCAGTTTGATGTGATCACGGAGCAACTATTCGACACCTTCGACCAATACGCCGATTTGATAGGTCCGTCTATTCAAATCAAAGGTATGCTGTCCCGCTACCGCAAACAATTAGTGGAAAAACGCCGTGCCGCCAAATTGCAGATAGCCCGCAAGCACGCCGCCTTTATCGACCAAAACAAAATGACCAACTTAGCCGAAGGACTGGCAGGCATTGTCCGCAACGGCAAGAACGATGCTACTGCACTCAATAAGACCTTTACTGCGGTGTTTGGTATGCTCGGCGACGCAGCCAACAACCACCGCGACCTCGACATTGACGCCTTTTGTATGCTGGCTGACGCGGTGGGAAAAGAGGAGAGCGACCTGTTGCAACAGCGAAATACTCTGCTTGCCAATCTTGAAGAACTCAAGCAACAATACAACAACGCAGGTATGCTCCAATTCAACCTCAAAAAAGAGATACAGCAGAAAATAGATGCCAAGCAGCAGGAAACAGATACCTTGGACACACAACTGGCAGAAGTGCGCGCCAAACAGAAGGAACTCAAAGAGGTGCTCCCCGAAGCCTTTGCCATTCGGGCGGACTTACAGCAATACGAAGCACGCCTTCTGAGTGTAGAGCAGAAATACGAGATAGCCGTCTGAACTGATTCTCAATTATCAACCAAATAAATTACAAACACAAGATAGCACTAAACAACTAATTAAATTAATAAAACAAATCATTATGGCAATCAAACAAAAAACAACAGCAGCAAAAACTGCTTCAAAAACAACAACTGCTAAAACGAAAGCAACAACCCCAAAAACTATTGCAAAGCCGTCAAAAAAGAAAGCAACAACTGCTGAACCTACAGAGAAAGCGGGTGGAGAAATCACGGTAACAGGTAACAAACTGATGAAAACCATCCAAACGCAATTCTCCAAGAAGTTTGAATATCTGCTCTTATGCTTCATCATAGATGCAGACCGAGAAAAGACTTGCAATGTAAAATGTATTGATACTTCCAAGACTATTAGTGCTGCTCGTAAAAAAGCATCAAATAAAGAACTGTCTATGCATGGTCGCTCGAAAGTACAATCTATTGAAGACTTCTTTTGGAAGGAATTGGGCATAGCATGCCAAATAGGTATCTCAAACTATAGCGGACATCTACTATACTTTCCATTGGGTTCGTTCAACGAGAAAACTATATCTCAGGCAAACGAATGGGCGAAGAATGCCGGTTGCAACAAAATATCGGCAGACTTGATACAAAAGGCTTCTACCGGATACGTATTTTAATTAACCAAATAAATTCATAAACACAATGGGACTGATTAACAGTATCAAAGACCACTTCACGAACGCAGAGTTCTCGGTGGCACCGCAGATGAAAGTAAAGAGCATCTGCAAAAGTTTCAAGGACACTTTCGGTTGCACACTCGCTATCTACAAGGGCGCACAACTCGCCGACCCCGAGATGACGCTCAAGCAACTGAACAGCAGGACCACCAAAGACATCAAGACACGTGCTGCGGAGGAAATCAAGATCAAAGCCTCGATGAAAGTGGGTGATGCCGAGAAACTCTTCGACACCGCCTACGGACTGAAAGTGCAGATTAAAGACCCCGCCGGCACACGCTGCGTGGACAACAACCTGACCATCGGGCAAGCCGCACGAGGCGAATAAGACCACTATCCGCGACAGATAACAATCCTCTTTCCTGTCAGTTTTCGCTGTAGGGAAAGCGGGTTGTTATTTGCGTATGTGCCACGAAAGCAGTACCTTTGTGCATAAATTAACAAACTGATAAATGATGAAACAACTGATACGAAAAATCTTTCTCAACGAGCACATCATCTTGTGTGTGATAATCCTCAATGCGGCAATCATCTTTGCACAGGAGAGCGGGGCTAACTGCCTTGCCCTATCCATCGCTGACCTCGTCTGCACGCTTATCTTTATCATAGAGATGGTGGTGAAGCAAGTGGAATATGGTGTCAAGGGCTATTGGCGGGACGGGTGGAACCGGCTGGACGGCACACTTGTTATCCTGTCTCTGCCGTCCGTGGTGGCATTCTTTGTGTCGGCAGGCATGTTGGGCAACTTGTCCGTTCTGCTGGTGCTGAGGCTGCTGCGCGTATTGCGTTTCTTCCGTATCATCCATATATTCCCCAATTTCTCCAATATCGCCAGGAACTTCGGCAAAGCCATGCGCGACAGTTACGGGGTCTTTGCGGGTTTCATTGTGCTGATACTCATTGTGGCACTGGTGTCGTGCGCATTGTTCCGCGAAGCGGCACCCGAATACTTTGCCACACCGATAGACAGCATCTATTCCATCTTCCGTATCTGCACGGGCGAGGGTTGGAACGAGATACCCGACACCATCGCCGAAGGGTCTTCTATTGTTACCGCCCGTTGGGTACGCCTGTATTTCAGTCTGCTGCTGGTGATTTGCAGCATCATCGGTCTGTCGCTGGTCAACTCGATCTTCGTGGACGCTATGGTGAGCGACAACAACGACGATCTCGAGAAACAGGTCAAAGAACTCAACGACAAGATAGACCAACTCCTATCCAAGCAAGAGGAGCAACAACCCCGGAAATAAAAAAGCGACCCGCTTTCCTCGAAGTGATTACTTTTCAGGGAAAGCGGGTTATTTTATGCATTGTGCATTATGCATTATTCCACGCTGGTGTGGAAGAACGGCTCAAAGAATTTGTCCACCGCCGTGCGGACGGCATCGTTGATGATAAAACTCTGCACGAGGGTGATATTGTCGCCCTCTACGGCATAGCGTGAGGACAGGAAAATCGGGTAACTCTCACCTTTCGACATATCGTTTGCCCAATGCATCGGTTGCAGGTTTACCACATCATTCACGGCTTCTTCCGGCACGTTGTGTCTCTCGAGCAGACTGCGGGGGCAGATATGGTCGATTACCCAACCGAAGTTATTGTTCTTGTCGCCGTATTTGTCGCGTGTTATCCATGCGCCACACGCATCCTGGCGGAACTTGGCGGGATCATATCCTTCTACGATACGGCCTTTTTCCCAAACCACTTCAATAATGTCTTTGCTAAACTCTTGCATACGGTTAAGTTTTTAATGGATTAAACAATCAAATGGTAATAGACGAAGCACATTGTCTTCTGCTGCAAAAGTAGGTCAAAAATACGATATATACAAGTTTTGAACCTTATTTTTCATTCTTTTTATCATTTGCCAATCCTATATAGCATTTTTCCCCGCTTGCCCACCGGGTAACCCGATAGTATGCAAAAATTATACAGAATATGCTTTACCTGCGCCGTAATACCGATTACGTAGAAAAGACGTAGAAAGGACGTAGAAAGAATGGGTGTTTACTAAGAGTTTAAGTGTATATTTATGCACCGATTATGCATTGTACATTATGCATTGTACTTTCCCCCTTGTGTATATCGGAAATAAGTTGTAACTTTGCGAACTTTAATCACAGACATGGCAGAAACAACTGAACATAGCAACACCTATCCCTATTTAAGCAAGATTGATTCGCCTGCGGACTTGAAGAAACTCCCCATTGAAGCCCTACCCGCAGTATGCGATGAGTTGCGCCGTTTTATCATAGAGGAACTGAGCCACAATCCCGGACATCTGGCATCATCGTTAGGCAGTATCGAACTGACCGTCGCACTCCACTACGTATTCAATACCCCGTCGGACAAACTGGTATGGGACGTGGGGCATCAGGCATACGCCCACAAGATACTGACGGGTCGCCGCGACCGTTTCCATACCAACCGTCAGTTCAAAGGTCTGGCTCCTTTCCCCACCCCCGCGGAAAGCGAGTACGATGCGTTTGTGGCAGGGCATGCGAGCAACTCTATCTCGGCGGCATTGGGTATCGACATCGCCGCCGGGATGAAGCACGAGAACAAGAACGTGGTGGCAATCATCGGCGACGGGGCGATGACGGGCGGACTGGCTTTCGAGGGACTGAACAACACCTCGATGGACAAGAACAACCTGCTCATTATCCTCAACGACAACAACATGGCGATTGACCCTATCCACGGCGGTTTCACCCAGTATCTGCTTGACCTGACCACCAGTGCCCGATACAACAAATGGCGATGGAACCTGTACCGTCTGGCGGCGAAACTGCACCTCATTGATGACAAAAAGAAACAGCGCGTCCTGCGGCAGGGCAACAGTCTCAAGGCCATCCTGTCGCACCAGCCGAGCAATATCTTCCAAGGGCTGAATATCCGCTATTTCGGACCAGCCGACGGGCATGATGTGATTTCACTCGTGCGTATCCTCTCCGAGATAAAGAACCACCGAGGACCCAAAGTGCTGCATATCATCACCAAGAAAGGCAAAGGCTACGCCCCCGCGGAGAACGACCAGACCGTCTGGCATGCGCCCGGCGAGTTCAATGCCGCTACAGGGGAACGCACGCCCAAGGCACAAGCCGCAGCACCGCTCTGGCAGGATGTGTTCGGCGAACAACTGCTGGCACTCGCCCGGCAAAACGAAGCGATTGTGGGGGTTACGCCGGCTATGCCGAGCGGCTGCTCTATGACGATTATGCAGAAAGAGATGCCCTCCCGCGTGTTCGATGTAGGGATCGCCGAGGGGCATGCCGTTACTTTCTCGGCGGGTATGGCGAAAGAGGGACTGCTACCGTATTGCAATATCTACTCGTCGTTTATGCAGCGGGCTTATGACAACATCATACACGATGTGGCTTTGCCCAATCTGCACGTGATATTGTGTATCGACCGTGCCGGCATTGTCGGCAACGACGGTGCCACCCACCACGGACTGTTGGATATGGCGTACCTGCGCCCCGTGCCGAACATCTCCATTTGCGCCCCGCGCGTGGCGGAAGACCTGCGCGAGATGATGACGCTGGCGCAGACCCTGACCGGTCCCGTGGCTATCCGTTACCCCCGCGGCAGGAGCGTCCTCGAAGAGCAGCATACGCCCGTGGAATACGGCAAAGGTATCTGCCTGCAAGAGGGAAAATACCTCGCGGTGCTGTCGATCGGAGCCATAGGCAATACCGTGCAAGAGGCACTCGGAAGCCTGCCCAACGGTGCAGAGATCGGGCACTACGATATGCGCTGGCTCAAGCCGTTGGACGAGGAACTGCTTACCGCCGTGGCAAAGCGTTATCGGACTATCATCACCGCCGAGGACGGAATGATCAGCGGCGGACTCGGTTCGGCAGTGCTGGAATGGATGTCCGACCACGGCTATTCGCCGCGTATTGTCCGCATCGGCGTCCGCGACCGGTTTGTGGAGCACGGCAGTACCGCCGAACTCAACCATTTGCTGGGTCTCGATGCCGAAGGCATTGCCAAAACGATCAGCGAGAATTGCCATTCATAATTCATAATTCATAATTTATAATTCATAATTAATAATTCATAATTAACTATGCGTGTTATCATTGCCGGTGCAGGGGAAGTGGGAACCCACTTGGCGAAACTCCTGTCGCAAGAGGATAT
This sequence comes from uncultured Bacteroidales bacterium, assembly GCA_934716995.1. GTDB lineage: Bacteria > Bacteroidota > Bacteroidia > Bacteroidales > Paludibacteraceae > Colicola. The sequence continues at coordinate 143,334 of CAKUYO010000002.1, forward strand.
GGAGATTAGTCTGATGGACGAGAGCAGGGAAAGGCTCGGGCTGCTCGATTCCAACTATGATATGCTTACCAAGGTAGGCAGCCCTACTTCTATCCATGACCTGCAGAATATCGGTGTCAGGAACGTGGACCTGTTTATCTCCGTTACCCCCCACGAGACGGAGAATATCACTTCCTGCCTGATAGCCAACCGCTTGGGTGCCAAGCGCACACTGGCACGCATAGACAACTACGAGTATCTGCTCCCCGAGAACCGCAAGATATTCGAAGATATGGGTCTCAACCATCTCATCTACCCCGAGGTGCTGGCAGCCAACGAGATAGAGGAGTCGCTGCGCACCAACTGGATGCGTTTCCACCTGTCGCTCTGCGACGGGGCGTTGGAGTTGTGCGTCGTCAAAGTGCGTGAGGGGGCTGCCGTAGTGAACAAAGCCTTCAGTTCGGGTATCTACAGCCACGGGCGTTTCCGTATAGTGGCTATCAAGCGCGAGAGCGAGACCATCATTCCGCGCGGTAACGACCAAGTGCTGGCAGGCGATGTGGTATATGTAGTTTGCAATGCAGAAGAGATGGATTTTCTGCGTGAGCAACTCGGCAAGACCAAGGGCGAAATCAAGAATGTGATCTTCTTCGGCGGTTCGCGTATCGCCCGCAAAGCCGCCTTGGCACTTACAGAGAAAGGTCTCAGTATAAAGATATTGGAGAAAAACAGGGAGGTATGCGACCAACTCTCCGACAAACTGCCCCATGCGCTGATTATCAACGCCGACGGGTCGGATATGTCGGTGCTCAAAGAGGAGGGCATACAGGACGCCGATGCGTTTGTGGCAGTAACGGAGAGCAGCGAGGCGAACATCTTTGCCTGCCTTGCCGCCAAGCGTTTCGGCGTAGGCAAGACCATCGCCGAGGTGGAGAATATCGACTATATCCCTATGGCGGAAGCACTTGACATCGGTACGGTGCTCAACAAAAAGACCATTGCCGCATCGTACATCTACCAGATGCTGCTCGATGCCAGTGTGCTCAATATCCACAACCTGACCAGTGCCGATGCCGAGATTGTGGTGTTTATTGCCAAAGAGGGTAGCCGTATCACGCATAGCAAGATACGCGATATGCAACTGCCCGAAGATACCAATATCGGTGCCATCGTCCGTGCCGGCGAAGGTGTATTGGTGAACGGCGAGACACAAATCGTAACCAACGACCAGGTGATCGTATTCTGCAAGAAACATGTCTTGCGCCACTTGGAACGATTCTTCAAGTAAGTTATGACCCGTACATTTAATTGGCGATTAGTATTCAAGACAATGGGAGTGTTGCTCTGTATAGAGGCGCTCTTTATGCTTGTCCCCACTTTTACCTCTTTCGGGTTTGGCGATCCTGATACAGGGGCATTCCTCGTATCTACGATACTTACGCTATTGGGTGGTTTACTGCTGTGCATCTGCGGACGCAATGCAACCAAGCACGTGGGCGAACGCGAAGGCTATTTTATTGTCGCCACCGTATGGATAGTCTATTCCGTCTTCGGAATGCTCCCATTCTGGCTAAGCGGGGCAATGACCACCGTTACCGACTGCTGGTTTGAGACGATGTCGGGTCTCACCACCACGGGCGCAACCGTAATACCGGATGTAGAAACAATGACCCACGGCATATTGCTATGGCGTGCGCTGAGCCAGTGGCTGGGTGGTATGGGTATCATTGTTTTGAGCGTGGCGATACTGCCGATGTTCGGATTGGGCGGTATGCAGTTGTACGCCGCAGAAGCTACCGGGGTGAGTTACGAGAAACTATCGCCGCGTATAGCCGATACAGCCAAACATATGTGGGGTACGTATATACTCCTGACGCTGGCGGAAACGGGTATCCTGTGGCTGCTCGGGATGGACGGATTCGACTCGGTGTGCCACTCGATGTCCACCGTTGCTACAGGCGGTTTTTCAACCAAGAATGCCAGTATCATCAACTATTCGCCTGCAATCCAGTACACCATTGCCGTTTTTATGTTCCTGTCGGGTATCAATTTCACACAACTGATCTACCTTTTCCGCGGTAAGCCGTCGCGCCTGCTGCACGACGAAGAGACACGTTGGTATGCCGGAGCAGTAGGGCTATGCACTTTAGTACTGGGTACAGGGCTCTTTTTACATTATAATTTCATAGAGCCTGTACCTAATCAGTTTGTCGTTGATGCCGATTTTTTTGCCGATGCAGAGCGTGCCGTCCGCAAGAGTTTCTTTACTGTTGCTTCTGCAATGACCTCTACAGGATTTGCGGCAAGTGACTATATGTCCTGGTCACGATTGTTTTGGGTAATGGTCTTCTTTATGATGTTTACCGGTGCATCGTCGGGTAGTACGTCAGGCGGCATCAAATGGGTGCGTATCGGGATTTTTGCAAAGAGTGCTCTCACGGAACTGAAACGCCGTATTCATCCCAATGCCGTGTTGCCGGTGCGTTTCAACGGGCATACAGTTTCGGAACAGACAATCAGTAATGTGATGGCGTTTATGTTCTTCTACATTATGATTATTGTGCTGACCGTACTTATATTCTGCGCCACGGGCGTACCTTTCGATGAAGCCATCGGCACTGCCGTGTCGGGTATCGGCAATGTGGGTGTAAGTATCGGCAGTTTCGGTCCTGCGGGTACATACGCCGATTTCCCGATTATTGCCAAATGGACAATGACCATCGTTATGCTCATCGGGCGTCTGGAGATTTTCACCGTGCTGTTGCTTTTCACCAAAGCCCTCTGGCAGAAATAAGGGCGAGTTTCATACACCTATAAAACCCAACCGACAAAACCCGTCTTGCGGCACAACCGGCATCCCACTGTGCGCTGCATTGTTACAAAAACGGACAAAGCATCCTATAACTATCCTATAACGAATCACCTATCAATCACCTATCAATCACCTATACCTTCTATACACTTTCTATACACAGGAATTAGGGAAATAAAAAGAGACTGTCCTACTATAATTTTGTAAGACAGTCTCTTAGTTCTCTCTATACAGGAGATGGATACGCTAATAGATTACGGGTACACCCAACAGATTATAAGTTTTGCCGTTGCGTTGAATTAAGACCTCACCATTGTACAATACTTTGCGCGTTTGCGGATTGGCGGCGGATACACTATGTAGAGCCGTCGGAGCCGAGTTCAGGCAAAACCAGTTGAAATAGAACATACGGGAAGCACTGTATATTTTGAGCGTATGCTTGCCGGCGGGAAGAACGATGGGGAAGTCTTCTTCGCCCCACGTGGAGAAATCGCCGGTGGCTGCGGGTTTGATAGTGGAGACAAGGACATCATCCATATACAGACGCACTTCAGCCCCCGCTTTGGTAGCCCAACGGGGGTGGAAATAGTAGGTGCCTGCTGCGGGTATCTCCACCAAATAGGATGCCGATTTGCCGCTTTCGAAATCGCGTATCATCAGTGTGCTGTCGTCGGAGGACGGGCGCACCGTACAACCTGTTTGCGTAATAAAGTGTTCGGCTTCGATACGGGTATCCGTTTGATGATAATAGGTGGTGTCGAAGGCGGACAACTGGGTATATACCTTGCCCAATGTAGTAAGTTTGCCCTGCCCCGGTGCTACAAGGTTGGCATGGCGTGCCATACCGTAACTCATAAACCATGCATAGCGGAACACATTCGGGTTCTTCTCCAAAGATTCCAGTTCGGAGGTGATAAAATTGATATGCGCCGTGGTGTCGGCAGTGCCGCCTGCGTTGTAGTTGAACTCGGTGAGCCACACCTGACGGTTTCCGTGCTCGGCGGAAAGGCGGTCGATATAGGGTTTGTACGCCCCTGTAGGCATATAGAGGTGCAGTCCGAGATAGTCCACGCGGCAATCGGGGCACGCCTCAAAGAAGGCGTTGTAGTAGTCAAAGGGGTCGGCATAGCAGACTAGTTTGCCATCAATGGTATCGCAACAGGTGGCATCCGCTGCCGCAAAATTGACGGCGGGTCCGACTATCTGGAGGTTGAAACGGTCGGCGATTTCCTCTATCTCGTGCCATTTGGCAGCCGCCTGACGGGGCGACATATTCGCCTGCGTACTGAAATTGGGTTCGTTGTAGCCCAAGATATAGCGGATATTCGGATGCTGCTCGAGATAGGCGATGAGGTCGGCTTGATAGTTTTCCTGTCCCCAGCCCCAAATCATCGGTACATAGTCCATGCCGGTGTCCTCAAAGTCATTTTGGAGGATATTGGGGGCTTTGTACGACCAGTTGTAGAACCACGAGCAGCCCGCATCCAACGCTTCGAAATTCTCACGATATGCCATCTCGTTGGTACAGAAGCCTCGCTTGGCAGAAAGGTGTTGTGCCCACCCTGTACCACAAGCGGCACAGAGCAGGCACAGAGTAAGTGCGTAAGAGCGCAAAGGACGAGTCATTATAATACAGATTATACGGATTAGAGGGCTATGCCGAGTGCATTGTAGCGTGTGTTGCCACGATAAATGACAATCTGCCCGTCTTCGATAGTCTTTACGGCTTTCTGGGAATCAGCAGAGATGTTCTGTACCGGTGTGTCATTGGGGTCTCCGATGAACAGTTCAGCAAACGAAATTTTGCTTACGCCTTTGGTAAGGGTGTTGACATTGAGTTGGATAAACATCACGTTTGTTCCCGTGATGACGCCCGGTTTCCAGCCTTTGTCCATCATCTGATAGACAGGTATGGAGATTTGCTTCCACGTCTTGTTGTCGCGCTCGGCTTGTGAGAGCATCTCGTTGTTGATAGCCAAATCATATTTGGTATTGTCTGCGCCGACAATGGTGAGATTCACAGCCGTACCATCAGCATTATAGATGTTGGTTTTTACATAGAAACTGAGTACATCGTTCTCGGTAACCTTGGAGAGATCGATATTACATTTTTCATAGACAAAAGCCAAGCCGCCCCAACCGTCGTTCTCCGCGTCGGCAGTCATCTCGGTGTACATAGCCCCGTTAGGACCAGCGTCGGCACCGGCAGCGATGTCCAAGGTGTTGGGTTTGGTTTCGCCGACATAGTCACGCTGCCAAATCCAGATGTTGTTGTAGGGCTGATAGGTGTACTGGTCTTGTTTGAGGAACTCATCGAAGATGAAATAGGTACGACCTTCTGCGAAGATGTTAGCACACATTGCTACGAGGAGCAATGAAAGAAAAGAGATTTTTTTCATAATTGTATAAAGTTAATTGTTGTTTACTATTTGTCCGATGGCGTTATATGCCACGCCATTGCGGAGGATACGGAATTGCCCGTTTGGGGCAATCTCTTTACTATTTTCCAGACCATTCCTCGAGGTTAGCCCTGTAAGAACAGATGGAAGAGCAAGGGTGAGATAGTTGAAATCACACGAGCCGTCCGTCAGACGGATACGCAGTGTATGTTTGCCGTCCGGCAGGGAGAGGGTGGTTTCCACGTCTTGCCACGTTGTCCAACCTCCCGTGGCGGGAATGGTGAGAGCGGTTTGTTCTACACCATCTATATCAACGGCTATTTGCGTGGTCTGTTCGCCTGCGGTGCGGAGCGAGAGGCGGTAGTCATCTGTAGCGGGAATGTCTATCTGATAGTCCATACTGCTGCCTACGGAAGTATAACCGACAGATAGGTTGCCGTCGGTATCGGTACTCTCAACCAACGAGACATTCTGCATACGGACATAATGCTCCGCCTCAATACGCCCCACAGAGTGGTAGAATGTGGTGTCGTAGGACGACATATTGGCATATACATTGCCCAACAGGGATAGTTCGCCTGTATGGGAGGTCAGCAAATCGGGAAGGATACCTCCACGTGCCAAGAACCAAGCATAGCGGAAAATACGCGGATCTTGCTCCATCCAGTCAATCATATCCACCATAAACGCCCGCTGCTCGTCGACCGTACCATTGTCGCCCATTCCGTTCTTATCCATATTGAACTCGGTGAGCCAGATAGGCTTGCGGAATTGGTTGTACAGTTGCTCGATACTGCCTTTGACGGCATCGCGGTTGCCCATATAGAAATGGACGGCGATATAGTCCACGCGGCAATCGGTACAGAGTGCAAAGAAATCGCGCAACCAGTCATAAGGGCTGTTGTAGGTTGTGCCGTTCTCCTCCACGCAGTAGCCGCACCAGTTGGGTGCCGGCGAAACAAGTTTGAGACCGAACTCATCGGCAATGGCTTGCAAACCTCCCCAAGCCGCAGCCGCAGCGGAGGGAGTCATATTGGCTTGGTCGCGAAAGTTGGGTTCATTGAACGCCAGCAGGTAGTCCGTTTCCGGGTGCGCCGCGAGATAAGTACGCAGGTCAGCGGCATCGTATGTACCGTTCCACGCCATCGGTACAAACGCTACACCGTTGCCGAATGTGTCGTGCCAAGTGGATGTGCCCCAGCAATAGCCCCAACTGACGGCAGAAGAAAGTGCGGCAAAGTCGGCAGCACGCATCTTGCTTTGGTCGAAACCGATGCCGCGTTTCGGGCTACGAGTCTGCGCACTGAGCCATACACAAGGCATACAGCCCAAGGCACAAACAAGAAAAGACAATATGAAATGACGGGTAGACATTATTTGCTATTGCAGAATATATTTTTGTCCGTTTTGTAGCACCACACCACGATAGGAAGTATCTACGCGACGCCCGAGCAGGTCATAGAAAGGAGCGTTCATATCCAATGAATGCTGCGGCATATCGGTGTTCGGGACAGCAGAAGGAGTGGCTTTCTCGTTGGTAAAATAGATATAATCGAATTGTATGGTACGCCCTGCCGCATTATTGTTGCCTGACGAGAAAGTAACCACTGTAGCCCCCGCCGCCGATTTGGACAAGTGCTTGGCTCCTTGCAGTACATTCTCCAAAGGCAACTCTTTGACGACAAACTTTGCCGAATCGGCATAGGTGGTAACCAAGTCAAGATTCTGTGCATTGCCGCCCAGTTCGATAGTAAGTCCGCGGTCAGTACCGTTCTCAACCACCTCACTACGCAGGCAAACTACCATACGCCATGTGCGATAGACGGGCGACAGATCCACCATTGCATTGTTTTTCAGTTGGAAATTGAACCACCATTGCTCCTGTGTAGTGATACCGAGGGACTCGGAAGACGGTGTGCAGTTCCACCACTCGGAGGTAACAAAAGAGGTTTCTGTATAGTCGGTTTCCATTACCCCGTCAGGTGTAATGGCAGAACCTTTGCGCAAGTAGATACGCTGTTCGTCCTGCTCGGGTATCTCCTCGGGTTCGGTAGTGATAATAGTGCCGGCGGTACCGGAATCCAAATTGGTTGCATCATCGGTGAGGTATGCCACATCAATAGCAATGTAGCCTTCGCCCAAACCATCAGAATGGAGTTGGAACTGTGTACCCGACATCGATTCCGTATAAACAGGGTGATTGGCGGCATCGGCTATCTTGTAAACCAATGTGTGCCAGTTACCGTCGAAGTACTGTGCATCACGGAGTTGGTAACTGACATCATTATTCAAACGGATATTGAGCGCATTGGATTGGTCAGAACATGCGAGGTTGGAACGGAACTTCATCACAAAATAGCCGTCCTTTACCGCCGACATATCGGTAGCGGCAAGCAGGTTCTGATTGAACGAGAACCACGAGTTTGCGACCTTGATATAGGCAAAATCGGTGGTGTCTGGAATGAGGGTAAGGTTATTCCACTGAATAGAAGTACCTTGTTCGTTGCACAAATCGATACTATTTACCTCTGTGGGGAGTGTAGTTCCCTGACGAAAAAAATAGAAACGTGTTTCGGCTTGCGCCATTGTTGTTGCGGCAGCAATAGCCAGCAACAAAGTGCAGATGTGTTTCATAATGACTGATATTTAGTTGTTAGTAAAAAAGCGTCTGTTCAGATAGCATTATCGGGAGACATCCAGCCGCCATCGCGCAAGCCGATATTGTTGCTACCTATCAGCAACTGATTGCATTGCAGGTTGAGCACCTCAGTGCGAGGTTGAATATATGTTTTCATACGATTACAGATTTACGATTTGTCCTTGGAGATTGTATGTGTTACCCCGATAGAGGATATATATTTGTCCGTTGACAAGCACTTTTTGCGGGGTATCTGCTACTATATGTTCCTCGATATCGGTGGTAACCTCGTTGCGGAAAGCGATACGGGCTGAACGTACTTTTTGCTGGGTGGCAGTAAACAGGTGGAAATAGGCACGCAATGGGCGAATGGCTGCCGTCTCGGAAGGGAAGTACAACAAATTGTCCGCCCCGAGGAATATGACCGAGTTGTCATTGGCGGTAAGCGTAACGGCATTGGTCAGTCCGACAAACTCCACGATACCCGCAATCGTAACAGGGTGCTGCGCAGAGGAGAGAACAACTTGCGAAATAAGCGGGTTTACCACCTGCTGCGAAGGCTGAATGAAATAGGGAGTGCCTGCTGTGATAGTCTGTACATCATCGAATACTAGGTTTAACTCGCCATTAGCATCCAGTCGTGCATTTACCAAAGAGACGATGCGTGTCCCGATGCCAAAACAGGTCTGCACTTGCTCCGCTGTCATATCAAACGGCAGGCAAAGTGTGTTCCAATAGTCGGGTGAGAGCGAACGTGTAAGGGCGACATCTACCTGTTTGCCGGTATTGGCGGCAATGGTAGCGGTATTGTCGGCTTGGTCGGTAATCTGCACTTGCGGGAAGACTTGGTAAGGTTGGCTCATATTGCCGTCGAAGTCCACGGCATAGACAATGACCGATTGTGCGTCAGCCACAGAGAATGTATAGGTATCTTGGAACTGAATGGACTTGCTGCTGCCGTTCTCAATGAACCAGAATACCTCCTCGCTCAGATTGGAGAACGTAACCGTGGCTTGGGTGTTGTCCTCGCTGTACGACAGAGCGGCTTCAAAAGTAGGTGCAACTTGGTCACCGGTCGGGGTATTGATGTAGCCACGTTTATAGTCAAACAAGTCGCTATAGAGACCATTGCTGCCCCACATCTTGGCGTAGGCATTGAGTTGGATAGCGGCATCGCCATAACCAAACAAACCATTGCTAAATGCAGAGTAGACTATCGTATTATCCGTGGAACGAACAGAGCGATGTATTTCTTTATCCCGGTCGGTTGCGCCCTGGTTCCATATCAGCAACTGGTTGCGCCAATCTTCAGAGCCATCAAAATGATTATTGTGCGACACCTGCTTGAAACGAATATCATCTCCATAGGAAACCACATAAAGGTCTATATGGTCTTTGACCCCATTAGCGATATTCGGTTTATGTCCGTCAGGTTCGTACATAGGCAGATTTTTGACTACGTATGTACCAAAACCATGCGGGTCTTTGACAGGCTCGACAGTTTGCGCAACGGCAGGCAGTAAAGCGAACAGAAACAATGAACATAAAAGTTTTTTCATAATAGTAAGATGTTTAAGTGGTTGTTAAGCAATAATTATTGGAAAATCTCCGGATAACGCTGAATAAAATAAACGGGCGTGCATGACCAGGCATGGCAGTAACTGTTTACAGGGAAAAAGTTGTAGGGAGACAGATACTCATTGGCGGGGTCAAAAACCTCCCAGAACGTATCGGCACCTTTGGCGACCATACCGCCCCAATAGTCAATCACGTGGCGGCGTGCCTCGAAATTCATTCCGCAAGCGATGAGAGCCTCTACATAGTAGTGGTTGGCATAGGGCGTACCGAGGCGGACAACATCGGAGCGTTGCTTCATCGCAGAGAGTGCGAGTTTTCCCTCTTTGGGTGATAACACACCGGAGAGGACAGCCCATATCTGGGTTATCTCGTTGTACTGCCCGCGGTCGGCGAGCATACGGGTAGAGGCATTGAGAAAATCGCGGCGTATTTGGCGTTTGGCTTGTGCGGCACGTGTGCGCCACGCTTTGGCTTGTGCCTTATCGCCAAGAGTCTCTGCGAGGTCGGCGGAACGGTGGAGTGCAAAGACCGTGAGGCATTCCATAGCAGCGGTTTTCTCTACGGCATCGCGCCAGTCAAAGAACAGCCAATGTCCGTCGTATTGCCCATAGATAGAGAGGGCATACTCCATCTGGCGCACGGCTACAGGATAGAGGTCGCGGGCGGTAGCGGTGTCGCCGCTTGCGCGGAGATAGTTGAGAAGGGTTACATTGTAGAGGAGTGCATAGTCCTCGGGGTGAGAACCGACCTGCGGGTGCGGTTCAGGACGCTCGAAGACATTGCCGTGGAGCCGTCCGTCTTCAGCGGCTAACCCGGCAAGTAGATAAAGGCAACGGCGCGTGAGGGCGTGGTTGCGGAAAGAGTATGTATTAGCCAGCGACTCAAGATAGACATCGCCTATCCATAGACGTTGGTCGCGTTTGGGTCCGTCTTCATAGACGGTTTGCATACATTCGCGCAGTGTCTCTACAGCAACAGCCTGTATGCGGGCTATGGTATCCGACTGCGAAGATTTATTTTGCAGTGCGGGGGGGGTATTCGCCGACGAAACGGCAGCAAAAGACATATCCGCAAAGCGGAAGTCGAAGTCGGGCGAAGAGGCTATGAGTTCGATTTTGACATAGCGGCAGGCTACACGACGGGTGAGACGGATGTCCTGCTCGATGTCCATCAGGGTGATGACTTCGTCTTGCAGCCATGCACGGGAGAGTGTGCCTGTATAGGGGTCAAAAGGCGTGCATAGTTCGGACGGTACTTCGGCAAAGGTGAAGCGGATACGGACAGGTCCGTCCTGACAACGGAAAGTAGTACGCAGGCGGAATTGGTAGTAGCCCGTAAGATGGCGACCGAAATCGACAATGACCGACGGGTTTTGCTTCATAGATACTTGGAAATAATTGTCCAAGCCGTCCACAGGTTCCATGCGCCATCCCTGAAAAGCGGCGGGGTCTTGTACGGGGACAACCAGCGTAATGGGTTGCACAACAGTCTCTTGCAACTCGGGTTTGGCTTCCTCCGCTATGCGCAACCACTCCGATTGCTGCGGATAGAAGAACGACAAGAGTATGAACAAAAATGTTTTCATATTGCAGGGAGTATCTGATTATCTGTTTTTTAGTAGGTTAGTCCATAGCCAAGCGGATAGAGAGTGCGTGCGGGTTGTGCATAGCCCTCACGGTAGCATACCTTGTTGGGGTCGCCGTCCGACGAGGGGAAGTTGGCAGCAGAAGGCACGTCGGTATATTCGATATAGAACGGCATAGGCAGTTTGCCCTGCGGGGCAACGACTCCTGTCAGCACATCGAGCATAGAGTGTCCCGCTTCCTGACCGGGGAGCCATGTAAGCAGGATAGCATCTGGGAGACCGCGGACATCGGTGAGATGGATAGAACTGCCGATATTGAGCAGCACCACCACCTGTTTGCCCTCACGATGAAAAGCAGAGCAGACATCACGCAACAAAGTCTGTTCCAAATCGGTGAGGTAGTAGTCGCCTTTGGTCAGCGTTCTGTCCGCTCCTTCACCCGCCATACGCTGGAGCGTGAGCAAGCAGATGTCGTTCTGCTTGGCAAGACGGTTGATTTCTTTTATAGACAGGGCTTTCTCGGGAACGACAGGGATAGTCCAGAAGTTCTCGGGTGCTTGTGCCGCCAGAGATTCGGCGACATAGCGGCGATATGCAGCGGTTGAGGGTTCGTCAAGGGTATAGCCTGCTTCGGAAAGCGCATCGTAGAGCGACACTTTGTATGCGCGTGTTACGTTGCCGCTGCCGCTGCCGCCCACATTGACATTGTAACTGCCCACGCCGAGGAGGGCGATACGCTGCGTGGTGTCGGTTGCCATAGGCAGGACGCCGTTGTTCTCAAGCAAGACCATTCCTTTGGATGCCACTTTGCGTACCAAGGCAGCATGTGCGCTGAGGTCAGGGCGATTGGTAGCATTGATACCGCGGAACGCCAATGTACGGCGAATGACAGGCAGGACGTGCAGCAGGTTGGTATCCAATACGGCTTCATCGAGCGTGCCATTGGCAACGGCTTCGGTAAGAATCTGTATCTGGTCGGGAGTACCGGGCATCAACATATCACAGCCTGCCTGCTGCATACGGACAGGGTCTTCCTCCGCCCACCAGTCGGTCATCACAAAGCCATCGAAATGCCATTCATGGCGGAGGATGTCGGTAAGGAGATAGCGGTTTTCGCTTGCATAGACGCCATTGATTTTGTTGTAGGAGGACATCACCGTCCACGGTTTGGCTTCGCGTATCACTTTCTCAAAGGCACGCAGGTACAAACCGCGCATAAGCGAGTCGGGCAGTTGTACATCAATGCCGTTGCGGTAGGTCTCCTGGTTGTTGACAGCAAAGTGCTTGAGGCATGTACCAACGCCTTGGCTCTGCACGCCGCGTATATATGCCGCTGCCACTTCCGCCGTCAGGTCGGGGTCGGACGAGAAATACTCATAGTTGCGTCCGCATAGCGGATTGCGCATCAGGTTGATACCCGGGGCGAGGAGAATATCCACTCCATAGGACACCATTTCCTCTCCGATGGCTTTGCCTACCTCATAGATAAGTGCCGTGTCGCGCGTGGAAGCGAGGAGGGTGGTGGAAGGGAACGCCGTAGCGAAACTGTCGATACGGATACCCACGGGACCATCGGCGAAGACCACTGCGGGGATGCCGAGACGGGGGATGGCATAACTCTGCCCCGCCGAGCCGCTGACACGCCCTTTCATCTTGGCGGAATTGGGCATATTCTCGTAGTAGCCGTCGGGAATCCACGGGCGATGAATGGTGTTGGGTGCGGGAACGGGTGGCATAGGCCAATCGGTGCAGGTGCCCACGAGGAGACGGATTTTCTCATCGGTGGTCATAGCAGCAATGACTTTCTCGTCCGAATCTCGTCCGAGTTGCGGAGTGCGATTGCAGGCGGAAAGGAGCAGGGCTGCGGAAAGCAGGAAAAGTATTTGTTTCATTATCTGTGAGGTTATTATATGCCACTACTCAAATTGGTGTCACAATAAACCGTGTATCTACCGTATATCTACCGTATATCTACCGTATATCTACCGTGTATCTACCGTAGTCGCCGGCGTAGTATCAGCGGGAGAATAGCGGGAGAATCAGTAATGGCCGGAAACTTGTACATATAATTATTTCTGAGATGTTTTAGGGGTGAACTTATAGACCCATGCCTGGTTGGAACCGGATTTGTAGATTTTGGCAATCATTACGGTGTCGTTGAGCGTGAGGATAGTATAGTCGTGTTGTCCCTCGCACTCGGACGGAATGGGCGGGAAGAACGCATCGCCCGTGAGGGAGATATGCATACGTCCGTCTGCGCTCTCTGAAGCAGGGGTGAGTTCCCAGTTGGCGGTGTAGTCGTCGATAGGAAATGCTTCGCTGTCTTTGCCGGAGTCGCCGTTGGTTTTGTGGCGGTAGGTCTTGTCGGCATTGAGGACGAAAGTCAGTTCGTCGTCATAAACTCCGTTGTGGCTGCCACGCTCGGCAGCCCACCAATAGTCGGATAGGTATTCGATACTCCACGTATTGATGTCAATCAAGCCATAATAGCCTGTTTCGTTGGCAAGCATCCATGTCTTGCCGTCGGGGTAGTCGCACCCACCGGTGAGGTACTTGTAGTTGAGATTGGTGCATACGGACGGGTCGTTTTCAAGGACAGAGAAATGCACGTTGACGGATGGTGTGATGCCGAAATGGTTGTAGGCAAAGGCTTGGACGGTATAGTCGCCTGCGAACTCGTAGTAGCGGTCGAGCCGCGATTGGGGATAGCGTCTGCCACCGATGAACCAAACCCCGACATAACCGTCGGTTTCGTCCATAATAAAATGGACAAGGTTGGGGTTCTCGGCATCAATTTCCACCCGCGGGTGCAGGTTCGCCACCACCGAGGAGTCTGTATTGGGGATTATGGTTTCCAAGTCATCCATATAGTTCTTGGGTTTGCATGCCACAAAAGCAAACAATATACTGAAGATGATGAGTGCCGGATGAAAAACAGTTTTCATAATGGACAATTTTACAATTAGACGATTAGTAGCCCGGGTTTTGCTGCAACTGATAAGAGCCTTCGGTGCGGTCGATTTCGAGCGTGGGGATAGGCAGATACTTCCAGTTGTCGTTCCATTGGCGGGTGTAATTGCCGACCTCGTCGGTTCCGCTCAGGATAGCATCGATGTTGCAATCGACATCGGTGGCATGGCTCCAGCGCACCAAATCCCAGAAGCGCATCCCCTCGCAGAGGAACTCGAGGCGACGCTCTTGCATGATGTTCGCCATAGTAGCCTCTTTGTAGTGCGGATTGGACGTGTCGTATTTCTCACCCGTCAGCGCAAATGCGCGTGCACGCACCTGGTCGAGATAGGTCTGCGCCATAGAGGCTTTGCCGGTACGGATACACAATTCGGCCAGGTTGAGCAGCACCTCGGAGTAGCGGAAGACGCGGATATTGTTGTTGAAGTTGAGTTCCGGGTCGTAAGAGCAGTTGTTGTAGCCCTTGCGAGCGGTATATTTCTTGTTGTAGTAGCCGGTATGGCTGGCACGTTCCGCCCACGAGATAGTGATACCGAGCGAGTCTTGCAGCATCTTTTTGCGTGCTTCGATGTTGATGATAGAAGCGTCTCGGCGTTGGTCCTGCTCCTCGTACATATCGTAAGCGGCTTTGCGCACGGGTCCGAAGCCCCAGCCGTCGGCAAACTCGGGGTCGCCGTCCAAACCGTTGATACCGATAAACTTCGGATAGATGGTGCCTTCGCCACCCTGCGGCCACGACCACGAACCGTTCTCGGAGCGGTGGTTGATTTCCCATATACTCTCAGTGGTGCTTTGCTCGCCGGGGACGGTGATAAACTCGCGGCTGTCCACCCAGATACTGTCGAACTGCGGGGTCAACGTATAGCCCGCCATCGTGAGACGGCGCATATCCTGCAGACACTCGTTGAAAAGCGGCATATCGTTCTGATAGAGGATACAACGCGCCTTGAGCATAATGGCAGCATTGTAGGTTGCACGCCCCAACTCGCTGCCTTGCACGGTATTTGGCAGGCGGTGGTTGCCCATTTGGTTGTCGCCGGTGGCATACGCGAGGTCGGACATAATATGTGTATAGACCGAGTCGGCGGTCATCTGCGCCACCATATAAGGCGACTTGAGGACATGGTCGTAATAGGGGATATTGCCCCAGAATTTCCACAGCCAATGGTAGTACCAAGCACGGAGGAAATGGGCTTCGGCATTGTAGCGTTCTGCTACGGTCGGGTCAATATCCTCCACGCCGGGCAGATAGTCAATGACCGTATTGCAACGCTCTACCCCCGTGTACATCACTTCCCAAAAACTGCGCGGAGCATCTACGGGCAGCATCTGATACCGCTGCATTTGATGGAAAAAGTTGTCCGAACCTTTGTCCCCACCGACATAGATGTCATCCGCCCGCAAATCGGACAGGAACTGGAACTGGTTGTAGCCGCCATAGTAGTCCGTCCACTGAAGCGGGTCGTATGCCCCCACAAGGGTCTTATAGATTTGCGCCTCCGTTTTGTAGTAGTCCTCAAGGGCATCAGCAGAAGTAGAACCGATATTGAGGAAATCGTTGCCGCAAGCGGTCAGCAGAACAATGCACAATGCATAATGCGCAATGCACAATGATTGGCGGAACGAAGAAAGGATATATTGCGTTTTCATAAATGTAACGATTTTGCGATTGATCAAAGCGTGATATTCAAGCCGAAAGAAAGAGTGCGGCTTTGCGGATAGCAGCCTGCATCGATACCGATACTGGTGCCGCCCGAACCGATTTCGGGGTCAAAACCGTCATAGCCCGTAAAGGTCAACAGGTTCTCAGCCGAGAAATAGAGACGCAGACGCTGCAAACGGATTTTCTGCATCCATTGTTTCGGGAACGAGTAGCCGAGTTGCAGTGTTTTCAGGCGCAAGTAGGCTCCGTTCTTGATATAGAGGTCGCTCGAGCGCCAGTTGTCGTTGGGGTCCTGCTCGGTCATACGCGGGATGGTATTGGAGGTGTGCGGTCCCGTCCAGCGGTCGATAATCCATGCCGGTTGGTTGGAGAGTGCCAGGTCGGGGCGGCGTGTGGCATCAAAAATATCGTTGCCCGCCACGCCTTGAAAAAACAGCGAGAGGTCTATCCCCTGCCAATCCATAGCAATAGTGAACGAATAGGTGATGTCGGGCATACCCTTGCCTATCTTGGTACGGTCGTGGTCGTCTATTTTGCCATCGCCGTTCACATCCACAAAGCGGACATCGCCGGGTTGGGCATTGGGTTGCAGCAGTTCGCCGTTGCTATTGACATACGAGTTCACTTCGTCCTGCGTTTGGAACAGCCCGTCCGTTTTATAACCATAGAAGAACGGATAGACTTCGCCATTCTCCGCACGACTGACCACGCCTACTCCCTGTACGTTATCAAGGTTGGAAGAACCCGTCTCGTTGCCATAGTCAATCAGGCGGTTGTAGAGATACGAGATATTCCCCGACAGTGCCATATTGACCGGTCCGGCTTTGAACTTATAGGACAAGTCTGCCTCCACACCCTGGTTGAGCATCTTGCCGCCGTTTGTCCATGGCGCATCAATACCCACATACGCAGGCAACAAAGCGGGCATAAGCATATCCTGCGTAACCTTGTAGAAATAGTCCAAGTTGAGCGTAAGGGCATTGTTCATAAACCCGAGTTCGAGACCGATGTCGGTTTGGCGCGAAGTCTCCCATTGCAGGTCGGCATTGGCAAGGCGTCCCTGACGCACACCGGTAACAATCTGCTCCGAGTCGCCCTTGCCGAAAGTATAGTTACTGCCGCTGACGATGAGCGAAGTATAAGCAAAATCAGAGATACGGTCATTACCGTTCATACCCCATGACCCGCGCAGTTTGAATGCCGACCACCACGACGGGGCTTGGCTCCAAAAATCTTCACGGGCAATGTTCCAACCCAGCGAGAACGAGGGGAACAGTCCCCAACGCTTGTTGCTGCCGAACTTGTCCGAACCGTCGCAACGGAGTGAGAACTGGGCTATATAACGCTCGCGATAGTTGTAGTTGAGACGTGCAAAATACGATGCCCCCGCCGAATACGAGCGTCCGCCGCTTGTCGATTGCTCGGCACGTGTCCCCTGCGTATAGTCGATAGTGGCTTTATAGGGATCATACGACGGGAGGTCGTAGGCGGTGCCGCTGACATACGAATAGGAAGTCTTGGTGGCACTTTGCCCAAGCAGGACACCCAACTCGTGCGCATCGGCAAACGTGTGGTTGTAACTGAGCGTATTCTCCACCTGCCACGTGTAAGTGCGGCTTTGGCTGCTGCTCACACTCGAGGTCGTACTGCTGCCCGCACCGCCCGAACTGAGATAATACGGGTAGGAATAACCGTCGTAGCGTCCGAAATTGAAATCGGCATTGAAAGCGGTCTTCCATACCAACCCGTCATAGAGTTGCAGTTCGCCCGTCAGATTGGCAGTGAAGCGGTCGGAGTAGTTCCAACCGGCCGGTAACTCCAGATTGGCAATCGGGTTGATGACCTCGCTCATCGTAATATCGGGCACAGAATAGACACGTCCGTTTTTGTCGGTAATAGCCGTAGGATATTTTGCCAGTACCGCATCGGGGTCGGTGGCAAAGACCGGTTGGGTCGGGTCAATCAGCAATGCCGAACCGAGAGGCGAATAGAACGCCGAGTTCTCGGCAATACCCGTCGATTTGACATTCGAATAGTTGATATTGCTGGTGAATGTCAGACGGTTGAGCCAACTGCGCTCTTGTGTATCAATCACTTTATACACATTGTTGTTGCGCACCGAATAGCGGGTGTAGTTGGAACGGTTGAAATTGCCGCCCACGATACCGTCCTGGTCGAAATAGCCGAAAGAGAGAAAATACGACACCTTGTCCGAACCGCCGTTGAGGTTCACCTGATGGCTCTGCACCATAGCATTGTAGTTGAAAAGCGCATCCTGCCAGTTCGTACCGGGGTCGGAGGTGATAGTGGAAAAATAAGGAGCATTACCATCGTTGATACGCGCCTCGTTGAGAATGGTCTGATACCACGGACCATTCAGCACCGCTTTCTGTTTCCACGGGTTCTGGAATCCGATATTCATATCATACGAAATAGATGCACGCTGGTTGAAAGAGCCGTTCTTGGTAGTAACCAGAATAACGCCGTTTGCGCCCTTGGTACCATAGATAGCCGCCGATGCCGCATCTTTCAGCACCTCGATTGACTCAATATCCGTAGGGTTCAGATAATCGATATTCCCCACTGGCATACCGTCCACCACATAAAGCGGCGAAGCATCATTGATTGTACCCACGCCGCGGATATTCACCTTCGCAGCCGCTCCCGGTTGACCGGAAGAGGAAGTAATGGTTACGCCCGAGGCTTTTCCCTTGAGCATATTGTCCACACGCGTAGGGATGACATTCTCGAGGTCTTCGGCACTCACCTTGCTGATTGCCGCCGTAACCACCGACTTTTTCTGTACGCCATAGCCCACTACCACTACTTCTTCGAGGGCTTTGGTATCCTCTTGCAGGACGATTTTGCCGCTATGCTGCAATGCCTTGGCGGAGATACGCTTTGTGGCATAGCCGAGATAGGAGATCTCCAACTCGGCATTGTCTGCCGCCTCAATAGCAAAATGACCGTCAAAATCCGTTACCGTACCCGTAGTGGTACCCACCACCTTGACCGCCGCACCGATAACGGGGTCGCCGTTGCCATCCACCACCGTTCCCGATAGCGATTGCGCCCAAGCCGAAGCAACGGCAAAAAGAAAACATAATGATACAAATAATCGCTGTTTCATGATATTAACAAGGTCTGTTTTTAGGAAGATTGAATATGCGTTGTACATCGCGCATCTGCTCATCGGTCATTCCTTGCGGTTCAAATCCCATAGAGTGCGCACACAAGTAGATAGTAGCGGCTTTGTTCAGCACATCCACTTGGTCGAAAGCATCCATTATGTCCTGCCCGACGGCAAACACACCGTGCTTCTCCCATAGCGTTACATCATAGTGATGTATCTGTCCGA
Source organism: uncultured Bacteroidales bacterium (assembly GCA_934716995.1). Taxonomy (GTDB): domain Bacteria; phylum Bacteroidota; class Bacteroidia; order Bacteroidales; family Paludibacteraceae; genus Colicola. Next base: position 162,316 of record CAKUYO010000002.1, read on the forward strand.
GTGTAGCCTCTGCCAGTTCCATGCTTCCCGGCACCTGATACGGCACCACCCCTATACCGAGTGGCGCAAATGCCAAAGTCTCGGGAATCATCGACCACAGCGTACGGGTCAATACCTCGGAATCCAAGAAACGGGGACTGTGGCTCATCGCTACCAACTCAATCGGGTGAGTATGGAGCGTGGCTTTGTACCGGCTACCTGTTTGCTGCAAATAGTTGTGCACCATCAGGTGGGACGGCAACTCGGAGGTTGGCGCAATCGCATTGTCGGCGATAATCTCATAGTGCGCCCCGTCGGCGGTGATACGTATCACCGACCCGTTAGCCATCGGGTGGCGTGCCAAATCGCGCATACGCTTCTGTGTTCCTTTGCAATAGAAATACATACCGGCTATTGCGGACAATGTCTGTCCTATAGCAATGGTACCACTTAGCGCAGGCAACATACTCCAGTCGGGAGTGGCATACTCGGAGATATTCACCGTGATGTTCCCGCCGTTGCGTTCACCCCAGCCTTTCGCCCATATATGCCCTGCCACTTCGGCTACATCCGTTACGGTAGCACGCAGAGCCGCATTTGTGTCTAAAATACTCATATCAGATATGGTAAAAAACAACTGAAAATCAAAATTATAATACCCGCAAGCAGTACCGCAATCGTTCTGCGGGAGCAGCCGCGCCATTCTTTAAGGATAATGCCCCATACATTGCTAAACACTACGTTCAGTGCCATCAGTATGCAGAAAGCAAACGTCATCAGGGTCGGACTTTCGGTCAGGAAGCCCTTGCCAAGCGACAGACCGAAGAACTGACTGTACCACAGCGCACCTGCCAATGCGCAGAAAAACAGATTGTTTGCCCATACCCCTTTCTCACAATAATCGGAGAATGTATGGTTGCGGCGGTTCTGGTACAGGCAATAGACCATATTGGTCAGAAAACCGCCGAATGTAACGAGCATGGTAGCGGGCAGCGAGCGGAACATCGGATTTACACCGGCAAAACACAAATCCGCTCCCTTCGCCAAACCGATATTGAAGCACGCCGACATCAGTCCCGCCAGCAGAGCCACTCCGATACCTTTACCGAAATGGAACTCCTTCACCGTATCTCCCTGCACTTTGGCTTTCATATTGCCTGCGACACCGATAACGGCAATGCCAATCAGCGTTACCACTACCCCGATGACAACCGATGTGGTCAGGTCGGCTGCGTGCCCTGTCAGTACGGGAGCCAGTATCGTTCCCATACCCGCACACGTACCCAAGGCTATCGATTGACCGAGTGCCACCCCTAAGTAGCGCATCGAGAGACCGAAAGTCAGTCCGCCCACACCCCACAATACACCGTATCCGACGGTTTTCCCTACGGCTGCGGGATGTTGTGCCAACAGCGTCCACAGGCTTTCGCCCGCAGGTACAGCCAACAGTGCACCGAGCAACGGAAAAACAAGCCATGCAAATACGCCTTGCAGGAGCCAGTACGACTCCCACGACCAACGGCGTATCTTGCGGATCGGTACGTAGCAACTGCTCTGGCAGAATGCACCGATGGCAATGATTAACAGTCCTATCAGAATACTCATCGTTTGCCGGTTACTTCACGTTCGTATTGCTCCACCTCGGAGATAAAATCCAACCCGACAGGTACATTATTGCGCACACAGAACTCGTCATATACAGCCGCCCAAGGCATCGATTTCTCTTCCTCGATAGCCGCCAGTTTCTCAAATCCTTTGCCGTTCAACTCGTACTCGCGAATGGTCTGAACGGGTTCCAGCAGGGCGCGTGTCATACTGCGCTGTGCAGCACGCGAACCGATAACGTACGCCCCGATACGGTTGATAGAGCCGTCGAAATAGTCCAATCCGTAATGTACACGGTTGAGCGCATCGGCACGCACTATCTCTTGGAATAGTTCCAGTGTCGGGTCGTCCATCAGCGTTACGTGATCGGAATCCCAACGCACGGGACGCGATACGTGCAACATCAGTTCGGGTACAAACAGCAGCATTGCGCTCACTTTGTCCGCCACCGACTCCGTCGGGTGGAAATGCCCCGTATCCAACGTGATGATTACATTGTTCTTTGCCGCATACGCCGTGTAGAAATCATTGCTTCCGCAGGTCATCGTCTCCAAACCGATACCGAACACCTTGCTTTCCAAACAGGGCTTTTCCCACTCGTATTTTACCGATAGTATGTCGTCCAGGCTCTCTTTGAGCAATGTACGGTAAAGCGAGCGGTTCACCGTCAGGTCTTTGCTCCCGTCATGTATCCAGATATTCAATATACACGGGTCTTGCTGGTATTCGCCCATCGCATTGGCAATACTCCGGCAACGTTTGATATGCTCTATCCAAAACTCACGAATCGACTTGTCCGGATTGGAAATAGTCAGGTTGCCTGATTTCGGATGCGAGAAATTGGTGGAGTTGAAATCCAACTTGGTATTATGCTCCCGTCCCCACTCCATCCAGCCGCGGAACATATCCGTGTTGCACTCGTTGCGGTCAATCATCTTTCCGCCGAACTCCCCGTAAATCTCATGCAGGTTCAGGCGGTGCGTACCGGGGATAAGGCTCTTGGCTTTCAGTATGTCCGCACGCAGTTCGTCTATATTGCGTGCCTTGCCGGGATAGTTGCCCGTACTCTGGATTCCGCCCGACATAGCCCCGGCCTTGGGTTCGAAGCCGCACACATCGTCCGCCTGCCAGCAGTGCATCGACAGATGGAAGTCTTGTAGTTGTTGCAGTACCTTCTCGGTATCAACGCCCGTCTCGGCATACCGCTCGCGGGCTATGGCATACGCCTGATGTACTAAATGGTCTTTCATTTATAGTTGGGGATTAAATGTTTTCAATTCCACGGATTGGCGGATAATCCTGCGTATTTCTGCGAGGTTTTTCACAACCCCCGTCGCCTGCGCCTGTATCATCGCATTGCCTATTACGGTAGCCTCCGTCGGACCTGCTATCACAGGTGCACCTACCGCATTGGCAGTCAGTTGGTTAAGCAGTCCGTTTTGCGCACCGCCGCCTATTACAAACAGGCATTTCAGCGTCTTGCCCGTCAGTTGTTGCAGTCGTACAAACACCTGCGCATAGCGGTTAGCCAAACTCATAAAGATAGTTGCCATCGTCTCATCATCCGCCATCTCTCGCCCTGCCAATGCCGCGATAGCGTCCGCCATACGCGTCGGGCTTGCCAAAGAGGTATCATCGGGGTTTATCACCGCATAGCGTTTCCCTCTGACAGCCTTTTCCGCCATATCGATAATTTGCGGGTAAGCATAATCTTTTCCCTCCGTTTTCCATTGCTTGCGGCATTGTTCCAACAGCCACATACCCGTTATATTCTTCAGATATCGTACCGTACCGTCTATACCGCCCTCATTGGTAAAATTCTCTTTCTCGCTATCCTCCGTCAAAATCGGCTCAGGCAACTCCACCCCCATCAGACTCCATGTTCCCGAACTGAGATAAGCAAAATCCTCATCCTCTGCAGGTACGGCGGCTACGGCGCTACCCGTATCATGCCCCGCCACGGCTATCACCGGCACTGCACCTAATCCCGTCTCGGCTTGCACACTTTCCGAGAGATTGCCGATACGCTGCCCGGGTTGCACATACCGCCCAAGCATTGCCGCATCCATACCCACCAAACGAAGCAACTCACCATCCGTCTCACGTGTGTACGCGTTCATCATATTGGAGGTACTCAATGCCGTATATTCGCAAACCGTCTCGCCTGTTAGTAGGTAACTGATTGCATCGGGCATAAACAGCATCTTCGCTGCCGCCTCCTTTGGAGCAAAACCGCTCTCATTCTGCGCATAGAGTTGAAACAACGTATTAAAATCCAATGTCTGAATGCCGGTAAGGCGATACAACTCGTGGCGCGATATATGGGCAAACACTTTTTCAGGAGTACCTTGTGTATATGGGTCTCTATAGGCAATCGGCTGCCCGAGAATTGTCCCATCCTTACCTATCCACACGACATCCACCCCCCATGTATCCACACCTATCGAATCAATATGTATCCCTAATTCTGCCGCACTGCGCAAACCCTCTTTAATCTCCGACCATAGCGCATAAATATCCCAATAAAAGTGTTCGCCCGTTTTGATAATCGGGTTACCAAAACGGCGAAGCACTTCCATTCCGATGTGAGATGTATCACCCTCACACCGGTCCAAACTAACCAAAACAACTCTTCCGCTGGTTGCACCTAAATCTATGCCTATGAAATGGTGTTTCATGGTATGTCTCGTGTGTTTTCTGATTTCGACTGCAAAAGTACAGCAAAAAAATTACATACACATTTGCATATTGACAAAAAAGGTACTAATTTTGACACAAATTTCAAAACTTACTCACAAACATGTTTTATAACATATAAATACACCCGTTTTTATGGAAAAAAGTAAAGAAATGCACTACATGCCCATCTCGCAGCAAGATGAAGAATGGGGCATTGTTTGTACTACGGCAGGACATCAGACCATTCCGCGCGGACAAGAATACCCGCCCGAAGGCGTTCACCCCAACGATTACTACTTCAACAAACTGAAAGGGCGCGTCCTGCGTGAATATCAAATGGTATATATTGTAGAGGGAGAAGGTTGGTTCGAGTCTGCCCATTGTGCCAAAACCGTCGTCAAAGCAGGTACTATGCTATTGCTATTCCCTGGCGAATGGCACAACTATGCGCCCTGTAAAGAAACCGGCTGGAAAGAGTATTGGATCGGATTCCGTGGGCGGTACATCGACGAGCGTGTACAAAAAGGCTTTTTTAGCCCTGATCGTCCTATTGTATTTATAGGAAATGACATAAACATTGCCTCTTTCTATACCGACGTACTGCGTGAAGCACAGTTTGAAAAAAAAGGATTTCAACTACTCATCTCGAGTATCGTACTGCATATCCTCGGTATCGTTGTCTATCATCAAAACGCCACTCCCTACGAAAGTTCCGCCATATCCGACAAGATCGACCAAGCCAAGAACAAGATGAAAATGTGCATTGGGCAAAACGTGTCCCCCGAACAGATTGCGCAGGAACTGGGAATGGGCTACACATGGTTCCGTAGTATGTTCAAAGAGGTAACAGGTATCTCACCCGCACAGTACCAGCAGCAACTGCGTTACCTGCAAGCCAAGAGCCTGCTCTTGGGTTCTGACCTCAATATATCCGACATCGCCTACGACCTCGGCTTCAGCAGCGTGCACCATTTCTCCACGTTTTTCAGCAACCACGAGGGTATCTCCCCCCGCCAATTCCGCAAAGACCGCCAGCAGACCATCAACCCAAACAACTGATGCCGTCAAGTTACTACCGAGATACTGACAGGAGTAGGTGATTAGTAGGTGATTCCGCATAGGATACGCATAGGATACACTCATGATAATAACCGCATCGGGTGATTATCGGGTGATTAACGGGTGATTAACGGGTGATTAACGGGTGATTAACGGGTTGTTCGTTATGGAATACTGGGCATTTACCCAGGAGTTGACACCAAGTGTCTGTATGACTATGAGCGCGGCGCGTGTTGCGCCGCAAGACAAGGTTTTGTTTGTTTTGTTTTATAATTTCCTTTATTTCTTTAATTTCTCTCGCACCGCATAGCGAGTGCGTAGGACATCTTTTGCCAATTTTCTTCCATTTTTCTTGCCGCTTGCGGCATAGGAGACATTAGTGCCAACTGCTGGGTAACCACCGAATACTATGCGTTTACTTTTTTCAGATACCGGTCAATAGTAAAAAACATTCCGCATTTGGTGGTACGGATAATTAGTTGTACCTTTGCAGAGAAAATCAGTTTCTATCATCTGCTGCATTAAATTATTCCTGTTTTTTCTATGCCGCCGCGTCGTATTGCTCTGTTTATCTGGCTTTGTATTGCTCTCCTCGGGGGGCTTTGTGTGGTGTTTCCGAAAAACAATATCCATATCGGTTCGTTTGAACTGAGATGGACGACTTTGGCAAAAGTGCTGGACTTGGACAAAGAACAAAGAACGAAGGACAATGAACTATTAGCAGAGGAAATAGAAGAGTTTAATGGCATTAAAGACCTTAAAGACGTTCAGGACACCGATACGCTATCCTCAGGGAAAGAGCAGGGAACAATTAACAAGGAACAATTAACAACTAACATACAAAGTGAGGAACAATCTATTCCCACCACAACAGCAGATACACGGACGTATCTGAGTGCTTTCTATGCCGCTTTGGCAGAGACACCGGAGCACAGTGTGCGCGTTGTGCATTACGGGGACTCGCAGATAGAGGAAGACCGTATGACCGCTACGCTCCGCAGACGGTTGCAGGCACAATACGGGGGCGGTGGTGTCGGGTTGATTCCGCTGCACCAGACCATTCCGACCCGCACCATTCATCAGGTGCTGACAATGAACGGAAAAGTACAAAGCGTACAACAAGGACCCAAACGGCAATTAGTGTATGGGGTAAAATCTATGCGCCGCACAGACGGACGCTATGGGATGATGGGGCAAGTGGCACTGATGAACGACTCTCTATTAGCAGGTTCGGAACAGGTAAGCCTGACCGTGGAACCGATGAGCAAAGAGAAATATCCTGAGCGGTATTTCAACCGCCTGCGCGTATGGAGCGACGGCGATATACGGTTGGTCAGCCGTCAGGGCGACACCCTACCCGCTTCCCGCACGTTGGTGCTACCTGACAGCACGACACGCTACAGTCTGACGCTGCTCGGGCGCGGACAAGTGTACGGCATATCACTGGAGACACCGACGGGGGTGATTGTGGACAATATCCCGATGCGCGGTTGCTTGGGAACGGTGTTTACCGACATCTCGCGCGAACAACTTACGCGGTTCTACAAAGAAACCAATACACGGCTCATTATTATGCAGTTCGGCGGGAATGCGATACCCTTTAACGAGCAACCGTCCACGATACGCGGCATTGTCAATCTGCTGCGCAAGCAGGTACAGTACGTGCGCAGTTGCGCACCCGAGGCAAGTATCCTGTTTGTCGGTCCGGGCGATATGACCACGCTTATTGACGGGGAGGCACAGACCTATCCGCTCCTGCCGTATATGGACAAACTGCTGCAGCAGATGGCAAACGAGGAGCATATCGGGTATTACAGCCTCTACAAGGCTATGGGCGGGCAGAACAGCATGATACAATGGCAGAAACGCGGTTGGGCGGGTTCCGATGGAGTACATTTCACCCGCCGAGGAGCAGAAAAGGCAGGAGAGCAATTAGCCGAATGGCTAATTGATAATACACAATACGCAATGCACAATGCACAGTGCGTAATACATAATGATGCCGATACTACACAAACTACGAACAATACGAAAACTACGCCGAAGGCAGAGAAAGGAGGGGCGGAATGAGTTTTCTGCACCATATATTTGCCTTCGACAGCAATAGCCCGCTGCTCTTTACACAGTTCTATTTCTGGGCGTTTTTTGCGATAGTATATGCCGTATTTGCGCTGATTATGGAGGCGTTTCCGAAAGCAAGAGGCAAGGGACGGCTCCATTTGCGCAATGTATTCCTGCTCTTCGTCTCATGGTTTTTCTACTACAAGACGAGCGGTATCTTTTTGCTGATTCTGGCATTTGTTACCTTGTCTGACTGGCTGATAGCCAAACAGATATACCGCAACAAGACCGCAGACCAGATAAAATGCGCACAAATGTGGTTAGTGCTTTCCGTGGTCATTGACTTGGGGCTGTTGGCGTATTTCAAATATGCATATTTCTTTACGAATATGCTCAACGACATATTCGGGTGCCATATAGAGGTGTTCGACCTGTTCGCCTATATCGGCAACGGGTTCTCCGAAAGCGGGTGCTTTATGGTGGATCGGATTATCTTGCCCGTTGGCATCAGTTTCTATATTTTTCAGGTTATTTCCTACACCGCCGATGTGTTTCACGGGCGTATCAAACCTGTGCGCAACCTGTTGGATTTCGGGTTCTATGTGTCGTTCTTCCCGCAGTTGGTGGCAGGACCGATTGTGCGTGCGGAAGAGTTTATCCCGCAGTTGTACAAGCCGTTCCGCCTCAGCAAGAAACAGTTCGGGCTGGCGGTATTCTGGATACTCAACGGACTGGCGAAAAAGATTATACTGAGCGACTATCTGGCAGTGAACTTCATTGACCGCGTGTTTGACAACCCGTTGCTATTCTCAGGCTTCGAGAACCTGTTTGCGCTGTTTGCCTACTCGCTGCAAGTATATGCCGACTTCTCCGGCTACACCGACATCGCTATCGGTGTGGCATTGCTGATGGGTTTCTACCTGCCCAAGAACTTTGACTCGCCCTACAAAGCCGAGAACCCGCAGCAGTTCTGGCGCAGGTGGCATATATCGCTCAGTCGCTGGCTCAAAACCTATCTGTATATCCCGCTGGGCGGCAACCGCAACGCCACCTTCGGCACGTATTTCTGGATAGGACTGATCGCCTTGGTGGCATTGGTGCTGACGGGGTCGTGGGTAGCCACGGTGGTGATCTTGACAATAGCGGTGGTGGTACTGCTGGTGGCTGTTTTCCGCCCAGACCACCGCAAACTGCTCTATGCCAACCTGAACTCGTTTATCGTGATGCTGCTCGGCGGACTATGGCACGGGGCGAGTTGGAACTTTATGATCTGGGGCGGACTGAACGGCATCGGTATGATTGCCAACAAGTTCTGGCGCATTATGAACCAGCACGTGCGCATACTGCTGATGACGCTGCTTGCCGCCGGACTTATTGCCGCCGACCGGATATGGGGTTTGCCCGCCCTGCGGCTGTTTATGGTCTGGGTGGTCATCCTGTGGATCGGGACGGCAATAAGGTACATCTACTACCTAACCTCCAAGACCTCCCATACCCTCTCCTTCAAAGAAGGGGAAAACAGAGTATCTGTACCCTCCCCCTCTGAAGGGGGAGACGGAGGGGGGCTGCTTTCACGTTGCTGGGCGATAGCGCAGACGTTCACGTTTATCACGTTTACCCGTCTGTTCTTCCGCTCAGGCAGTAACCTCGACCCCGCCACGGCGAACCAAGAAGCGTGGGAGACTGCAACGAATATGGTCAATCAGATTGGCGGAGCGTGGAACTCGACTATCATCCCGTCGTTTCTGTACGAATACAGGGCGGTGGTGCTGCTTTTTGTAGCGGGAATGGCGATACACTGGTTGCCCGCCAAGTGGAAACAATGGTACCGCATTCATTTTGCCACATTGCCGCTATGGGCGATGATGCTTTGCGTGATTGTAGCGATATTTATTATCTATCAGTTCGTTACAGCAGATATGCAACCTTTTATTTATTTTCAGTTCTAAACAGACAAGCCATATATGTTGGTAGGAATAACAGGCGGAATAGGAAGCGGGAAAACCACGATTGCACAAGAGTTTAAACGCTTGGGCTATCCCGTGTATTATACGGATACAGAGGCAAAACGGATTATCGTTGACAACCCGATGGTGCGCTCGCAGATAGAAATGCTCTTCGGTTCGGATGTCTATGAGAACGATACCTACCGCACCGATGTAGTGAGCAAACAGGTTTTCCGTCACCCCGACCTGTTGGAAAAACTGAATGCCATCGTCCATCCCGCCGTGGCGTTTGATTTGAAGAGATGGAAAAACCTCCAATGCACAATGCACAATGCACAATGCACAATGGGGTTTCGTTTTGTAGAATCCGCCATTCTGATTGAGAGCGGACTGAATACGCTGTGCGACAAGGTGATAGTAGTTACAGCACCCGAAGATGTACGTATCGAGCGCACCTTGCAGCGCGACTACAACGGTTCACATTCCAAAGAACATATAGCCGCCGTCCGCGACCGCATACAAGCGCAGATAACAGACGAAGAGCGCACAAAACGCGCCGACATTATCCTCAATAATGACGGTGCACAATCTGTTTCAAGGCTTGCCGAGCAAGCCTTGGAGCAACTAAAATCTTTTATTCGGTAACTTTGCGGTATTTGCCCTCAATGAGAAGCATACCCGGCAGGATTTCCCCGCCGGAGGTTTTCTTGAAAGTAGTATAGGTGAGGTCAGAGCCTTGCCCCTGTTCCATCACGGCATTGTAGCGGTTGTCCCACACTTTGCCTTTGACGGGCTTGACGGTGGCGACATACTTGTAGGTGGTTTTCTCCGTCTTGGGGTCAATAACACGCTGCACCACCTGGAACTTGCTCTTGTCGGAGATCCCCTCTTTCATACCGATCTTTGCCGCATAACCTTGGATATGCCCTTTGTCGTCATACAGCACCGAATAAACAGGAGTCTTGACTTTGAAATCCTCGTACTGCTTTGCCAACGCCACGATGTTCTTGTCCATTGAGCGGGCACAGATCGTCTTCACCAACTCCGACCGTTCATAATTGCCCTTGAGCGTGCTCTTCTTGTCAAACTCGTACTCGTGCGCCACATAGCGCAGTTGGAATAGCGAGTCATCGTCCAGGAAAGCCATTATCTTGGCAGAATCGGGTGTGGCGGTATAGTACTGCGTATAGAAGATGTTGGCAATGGAGTCGTTCCAGACAAGTTGATACAAGTAACTGTGTGTTTTGACGTTGAACCCCGTAAAACTATCGGCAATGGCTCCGGCGGTGGAAGCCAGATCCTGCCCCGAGTGTCCGCCCACAAGGGCATCGAAAATTCCGCCCAAGATAGCCAAAGTGGTCTTTGCCACAGCGGCTTCCTGCTCGGCCGTGATATAGGTGATGTCATTGACCAGAACAAAAGTCTGCCCGATCAGTTCCTCGCCCGCATCGGACAAAGCCGCCACACCGCGCACGGTCTGCAAGGCGACTGCCACATCGACATCGGAGGCATTGTATTGCCCGCGTTCCTGAATAAGTTGCGTATCGAAGACCGCACTGCCGATACTGTCACCGTGCAGATTGAACCAACGGGCGACCAAGCGTTTGCCTATGCCTGCATTGTTGAGCAGGTTCTCTATAGCCACGGCATTCTTCTGTATCTCGGTGGCAGAAAGGGGATGCCCATAAGTGGCTTTATAAAAGCCCGAGTCGTTGCGCTGCACACCCCATATATTGCTGTTGTCAATGACACGCAAGCCTACATTCTGGTCGTCGTACTTGTCGGGCAAGGGCAGGCTGTCGAACGCCTCGTAGATATTGATACCGAACTCGTCCTCGGGATGATAAACCAGCATCGTAGCCAGTGCATTGCGCCGGTAATCAAGCGATTGGTCACTGCTCTGCGCAGACAGGGGCAGGGCAATGACCCAAAGCAAAAATAACACATATCGTTTTGACATACCGGAAAGGATTTGGCTACAAGGCGGCTTAACGCAAGAAACCGATATTGGTGGTAGTAGGTTGCTGACCGCGACCGTAGGCTACACCTACTTCTCGCATGGCATTGATACGCTGTTTCTCAAGATCAACACCATCCTGGTACTGCTTCATCTCGAACTTCCAGTCATCCAACACCTTGCCTTTGATCTCCTTGTAGAGAGCCATTGCATCGTCGTAGCAGCCTGCATCGGGGAGAATCTGCGCGAGATAGTCGCCTGCTTTCTGTGCGCCCGTGGCATTCTGCTCGGCAGCCCATGCCTGACGGGCTGCAGCGAGGTTAACGGCACACCGGTTATCCAAGTACTGCTGGTAGATGTCCAAACCGACCTTCAACGCCTCATCGTACTTGTTGCATTGTGCAGGAATGGTAACAACTATGCTTAATGCCTCTTTATACTGCTTGGTAGAAGCGAGGAATTGCGCTTTCTTGATGATATTTGCCGCTTCGTGGTCATAGTAAGCAATGATCTTTTCCTTGCCCTGACGCACAAATGCCTCGATAGCGGGTGAATTGACAGGCATACTCCTGAGGGCATTCATATAGCACTTGGTCTCGGTATCACCGATACCGCGCAGGGTAAGAGAGGTGGTGGCAAAAACCACTTTGTTGGTATAATCGGCGATGTAGAGCGTCATATCCATTGTTTCCGAGATCTTCATCGGCGCACTCGATACGACATCTTTGGTTTGCGGCACAACGAAAGCGGTCAGGAAGAACTGTCCCAGATAATCCATTGAGGCAACACCGTTCTTGGTGAGCAGTTGGGTCAGTTTGTTCTGCAACTGCACCCGTGCGGTAGCAGGAAACGGCTCCACTTGTTCTTCTACCACGACGCTGATGGGCAGATACTCTGTATTCTGCGCAAAGAGGGTTGCTGCTGCCAACAGGCAGGCAAACAATATATTACACTTTTTCATACGACTTTCCTGTTTATTTTTCTCCTAATACGATTACTGCACGTCCCAACCCCTTGACCAGCACTTTGCTCGGGATATTGTAAGGCTCTTTTTTGAGCATACGTGCGAGTTTCTTGGCAAACGCATTGGCATCCACGGGGACACCGTAGTCGTCATAAACGGGGATACGCACCTGCGTAAAATTGGCTACGTTCTCACTGGCATAGGTCATAGAATACCTGCCGCTAATGGTATTTTGGAACAACCAGCGGTTGATAACGTCTATCAGTTCGTCATCGCCGTACTCCGTCTCCAAATCCACACCGGCGGCGTTGCCGTCGAAAACCTTGATATCCAAAACAATCTCACGCCCGATGGTCTGCATCTCGGTAAAATAATCCTGCAAACGGATATTGAAGTTGTCGATATTCGCCACGATGGCCTCTTCGAGGAGGACATCGACATCAGCGGTCATAGAGGGGGCACTCGTACCGCTGACAGCACCGATACTCTTGCTTGTATAGGCGTCTTTTGCCTCGAGGATATAACTGAGCGAGTGTTTGGGACCATAGTCTTTCATATCCCATGTGAGTTCGAGAATGATGTCGGCTTTGGCAGCACGTGCCAGTTCGTCCAACGGACTTTCAGCCAATATGTTACCGCTCTTGCTGACGGTGAGATTGTCCTCCGCGCGGCGCTGCTCCACATTGCGGATTGCCTGCTCAAGGCTTTGCAAAGGGAACTGACGCTCCGCCATCAGGTCGTTGATTTTGGCAATGGCTAACTTGAGTCCGATATTCTCTTGAAGTGCCTGTTTGTAGTCGGGCACTTTCTCAACAACGCCCATATTCTCCACCTCGGTGTAGTAACCGTTGTTGATACACCACGCATCGGAGGGGAAGACCATCAGTTCGGGTTTCTTTATCTGTCCGAAAGACAATGTGGCTACCGCTACGGCAGCCAGCAAAAGGGAAATTCGTTTCATAGTAAGAAGCAATGAATCTGCATATTAATTGTTAATTATTCATTGTTGATTGTATCTTCCTTCGGCAGGAATGATACCATCGGCTTGGAGTTTCTTTTTGAGCGCCGCACGATCTACCGTAACCGTAACATCCTGTACCATTTGGGCTTGGGTACGCTGATAGGTAGAGGTAAAAGAACGGCGGTCGTGGAGCGAACAATACTTTGTCCAATCGCCGTGGTCGGAGAAGAAAGCGTTGAAATAGTCCTCGTATTTCTCGCGTGCGTTCTTGTCGAAAACCAGCGGTTTGAGGTCTTGTACGCCATTGCTGCCGGCAGCCACGCCATCGAAGATAACTTCCTGTACGACTTTGCGTTGTACATCGGCGAAAGCGATTGCGGAGTTGCGGGCACGCACCTGCGCACGAATGACATAGGAACCGTCGTAGTTGGCGGAAAGCACCTTACTCGGCTGGTCATAATAGGCTTGCGAGCGTTTGGAGCCGCAGCCTGAGAGCGACAGCAACACTATCGCTGCTATAAGGAAAGTATTAAATCGTTTCATCATGTTAGGGATTTTATAGAAGAACTAAAATATCCAGGATTTTTAGAAACCTGCATTGAGGGGGCGAATGATACCGGCCGCCTCCAATGCTTTGCGGAGGTCATCCTTGCGGACACTGACGATGACACCTACTTTGTATTCACGTCCGACCTTTACCACCTCTGTCGTACCCCCTACAATAGACGCGTAGCGCTGAAACTCACCGCCGTCGGCAAAGAACGACTTAAAGTAGGTCTCATACTCTATTTCCGCACCGGGCGTATTGCAGAGCGGACGCTGCGCCACACAGCCGCTGCCACCGCCGTAGCCCTTGAAGATCACACCATGAACGGCATTCTTACGGCATTGGTTCTCCGCCACATCGGCTTTCTTGGAGTAACTCCATACTTTGACAAGGTAGGTACCTTGTGTGGCATTGCCGGCACACTCAATCTCGTAACGATATTGGTTGGTATCTTTGTCGGCTTTCTTCTTGCCGACCGCCGCCGAAGCACTCACACAAAAGAGTGCCAACGCACACACAACAGAAAGAAACTTTTTCATATTTTGGATTTATTTATTGTTTTCCGGTAAGATTTCTGCAGCAAAGGTACGATATATTCTCCATATATGCAAAAGATTGTTTGTTTTTTCCTAAAATACAAAAAACTTAGACCAACAGAAGGACAATATGCACGATCATCAGAATCAGGCAGAAGAATGTACAGATATTGCGTGCCAGAAGCCAGCGGATAAGGAACCAGTCGATACCCGCCCGGACATACTTGTCCCAATCGCCCATCGGCCCCATCCACCACCGCGGGCTATCCAAGCAGGGCAAGCCATGGACAAAACGGTGGGTGGAATAAATCAGATAGACCGACATCGGCAAGGTAAGAAGCGTCAGCAGATACCACGGACTCCACCAGCCGAGGACGATGCCGACCGCCAACATAACAAACGGCGCCAGAGCAAAAAATGCCACAAAGGCAATCATCCGTGCGGGGGTGCGCAAGAGGCGGGCAAAGGTCATTTTGCCCAACTCGGCATCCGCTTTGACCTCCATCACCGAATGGACATAGACGATATTGATTACCAGACACCCCACTCCGACACTCATACAGAACATAGGCCAAGAGAACAGCGTGCCGGTCATAGCCGCCTGCACCCCGAGCATATTCAGAACCCCGAACATCAGTCCGATAACCAACTCGCCGAAGCCGTGGAAGCCCAATTCGAGCGGTTTGCCGGAATAGTTGACTCCGAAAAACAGCCCCAGGGCAGCATACAGCACGATGCCCATTGCGGCAGCAACACCATGCAACACCCATTGTGCTACAAAGGCGACCAAGCCCATAGCCGCAGCAAAAGCGAGAAAACCGACCACGGCATACCCGAGATCGAGGATAGACGCCTCACCGCTGCGGATGTAGTGGCATTTCTCCGACCGAGCACGGATACTTGTGGAGGACAAGTCGGCACGGATGCGGGAGTCGTGGCGATAGTCGAAATAGTCGTCGGCAAGGTTCATCCCGAGATGGGCAGCGCATACACCGAGCAAAACGGGCAGGGCAAGCCACCAAACGAAGCCTGACTGACCGATACAAAGCACGACAGCCGTCAGACACGGCAACGCCGACTGCGGCAGAGAGATACTGCGGCTGTTGTCCAGCCAAAAACGAATAGAATGTTTCACTGACAGAGCAAGTTTTTCAATACAAGTGCAAAGGTACACTTTTTTCGGGAAACAGACAAACATACAATATACACTGCGCTTTGAGATTATGCATAAATATATGTATATTCCGTATAAAAACGAGGCTCAAAAACCGCTTAAAAGCCCATTCTTTCTACGTCCTTTCTACGTCTTTTCTACGTAATCGGTATTATGGGGCAAGCATATTGCATATAATGTATATTTTATGCATAAAGGCAGCCATAAAAAACAGGCTGTCCTGCTTTGGGAGGACAGCCTGTATCATAGGGGATATTTTTCCTAATCAACGTGAGTTCGATGTAAAAAAATCCTTTGCCACAGAGCGGCAAGAAATCTAAGTTAATCTTTGTTTTTTACGTTCATAAATTGCCATAAATCTTATTCGCCTACGGCGGCAAAATATGCAATTATGCTTAGTTAATTATCAGAGCAAAATGAACAATAGCGGGACAAGAATACCAATGAGGAACTCGATGCCGCCGATACCGACAAGACCGTGCTTGCCCTTGAGCATAAAAAGCCCGGTAAGGATGATGAGTATCAGCGAAACGGCGAATACATCGGAAAAGCACGTCCACGCCTTGCCCGGGTTGTAATGCAGTTTGCTCAGACTACCCAGAACAGGACGTTTTCTGACCTGCTCCAACATGGCATTACCCGTGGTCAAATCCACCACCAAGTTGCTATTTCCGCGAAGAAACACCTTGAGGGTATTGTCGTCGGGGAAATAGTGCTGTATCTCCTGCCCCGAGACACCGCAAGCGGAAAGCCACCCGTCGATAGTGGTTTGCGAAACGCCGGCACGCGGTGTAGCAGCAAGCGTATACTCCGTACGGGAGACGGAGTACTGGCTATTGAAACTGTCTTTGTGGTTGAGGGCAATACCGGAGACGGCATAGACCAAAAGCATACCCGCAAAGACATAACTCAGGTCGCGATGGATGATACGCAGCCATTTGCGGACTTTCGCACCTGTATTGGTTTTCGGTTGTTCCATTTTCAAAGATGTCCTACGCACGCGCTACGCCGTGCGAGAAAAATAAAGAAAATTTATCAAAAGTGTCCTACGTGCCTGCTACGCGGCACGAGAGAAATTAAAGAAATAAAGGAAACTACGCATTGCGCATTATGCATTATGCATTATGCATTGTGCATTGCGCATTGCATTATTCCGTCACGATGGTGTAACTGATTGCAGTGGCGTAGTAACCTTTGATGGCTTTTTGCTCGGTTTCACAGCCCTGACCGGCGGTACCGTGTTGCTCGCCGGGATTGTCGGCGGGATCGGGCTGATACTCAAAGGTATGGAGCACCCCTTTGACGCGCACCACATTGTTGATACAAGCGGCATCAAAATTGCCCATCCCGGCACCCTCCACACGCAAGATACGACTCTCGTCGCTGCCCATAAGGAAAGCCTTGCGACCACCGTGTTTGCAGAGATGTGCGCACACTCCCTGGAAAGTGATGGTATCACCTACCAGAGAATCTGCCTGCGAATAGACTTCGTCAATAGAGTAGATGGTTTCCTGTTTTTCTGCGGGTTTGGAACAGGAAGCCAAACCGATGACAGCCGCGAGGGCTGCAAAGAACATAAACTTTTTCATATTGCGTAAAACGTTAATTAGCATTGATAAAACATTAATGATTGCGAGTTCGATATAACAAAAACTTATAAAAAACAAAACTTACAAAACCTCTCTTGCGGCGCAACACGCGCCGCGCTTTTTTTAGACAAATATGCTCAAAAATCAACCAATATATAGTTCCCAATATACTTTATTTCTTTTATTTCTCTTGCCGCTTGCGGCATAGGAGACTATAAAAAAATGGCAGTTTTACCTTACGATAAAACTGCCACAATTACTATGCCAACATCAGAGTTGCTGACCTAAAGCATTGAAAATATGTTCGCCACGACGGATATAAAGTTGTCCGTTCCGGATAAACTTCTCGGCTTTCTCAACAGGTGCAACCGTGTTGCCGATAGCCTGATAGGGGTTCTCGAAGAGTTGCTGAACAGCCAAGATGCCACGGAACGCATTCTCCCCGACATAGGTCTGTGTAGCATCTACAGAGAAATCAGCATTTCCTTGGGTACGGAAGGAGTATGCCAACGTGCCATATTTAGTAAGGATCGCACTATTCGTTGCTTCTTTTCCTGCAGCATTTACCAGTGCAACAGTATCACCCATATTCAATTGAGCATCATAGGAATAGAGAGCAATGCGCCCTGTTTGCTCCGCCCAGTTGTAAGCATACATATAGATACTATCGTTGTGCATCAATAGGGACGAACCTGAAGTGATAGCCGTAGCGTTCAGGCGGGTTGCCTTCGCCAACTTACCCGAGGTAAGATCTACATTGATCAGGAAAGCAGAGTTTACGGATGCCGTCATTGTATCATTCTCGGCAACAACGATACCGCCCGAATAGAAACCGGTCAAGTAGGCATTGGTGCCGTTAATCAGTTCATCATAAACCGTAAACGCGCCCCCCTTGCCGTTGTATTTATAAGCATCCAGCAAAGCCAGCGATTCACATTGCAGGTCGGTAGAAAGCGTAGCCAAGACGAGGCTATTGCCCGTATTAGCCGCCTCAACTGTCTGTCCTCCCCACGAGAAGGATTTGCCCTTGGTAGTAGCGAGATTGCCCGCATAGTAGAGTTTGCCGTCCACATACTTGAGCAAGCCGTTGGTTTTACCTGCCAGTCCGTCGCTGATGACGGTACCCGCCAACTGCCATTGGCTATCAAATTTCAGGATAGCGATACTACCTGCTGCCACATTGGCTTTGATAGTATCAGTAGTACCCACGACAACACCCGGTGCGAGTTGTGCCAGCAGATAATAGTTGGTGCCGTCGGTAGCCATATCCACAAAGGTAAAACCGGAAGTTTGCCCTTTCAACTGGTAGAAGTCTTTCAAGGGCTGAACATTCTTATCCGATACCTCGAAAAGGAAACCGTACTCCAGCATTTTGCCGCCGACAGGAGCATATTCGGCTTCCACATAGCCGCCTGCGCCGACACCATCCGTTGCGATCACCTCAAAGCCCATTACACGGTTGTCTGCCAAGTGGTTGCTGTCGGTGTGATAAGCCGTTACCGCCAAAATGAGTTTTCCGTCGGCAGCAGGCGTTGCCACATAACTTTTGAACGCCCCGCGATTGCTTGCGCCGAACCATTCGGTAGAAGCGTCCTTGCCGGACAGTTTGCCAAATACGATGTTGGTATTGGTACGCGCCCAATTGACACGGAAAGGCGCAGCATCCAACGTAATCCGATCGAAAGTAACCGACGGTTTCTCACCGTTGGAAGCCGAATTACCCAGGAAGAACACATCGCCTTGACCGTTGGTATAGAGGCGATTGACCGTAGATGTACCCGCAGTGGTGTCGTTGCTCAGTTCGACAGCCGACCAACCGACGAGTTGCGCCATCATAGTTGCACTTGCAAGAAGTGCGGAAGTAAAGAGAAAAATCTTTTTCATACGCATAAATTTTGTTTCCAACTTACTAACTAATAGGGGCTAATGCCCATTTTCGGTGCAAAATTACGACTTTTCAGGGAAATATACAATACCTATTTATAGGGATGGGGATACAATAGAGCGGCAAGCGGTGGCGCGTTGCTTGCAGGGAACACGAACACGCGCCGCGGACGAGGCGTCCGCGTCCCCGGCGGGACTTGGTGCCAACTCCTAAACCCCTTTAAATGGTGGTTACCAAGCAGTTGGCACTAATGTCTCCTATGCCGCAAGCGGCAAGAAAAATGGAAGAAAATTGGCAAAAGATGTCCTACGCACTCGCTATGCGGTGCGAGAGAAATTAAAGAAATAAAGGAAATTATAAAACAAAACCATCAAAACCTTGTCTTGCGGCGCAACACGCGCCGCGCTCATAGTCATACAGACACTTGGTGTCAACTCCTGGGTAAACGCCCTTAAAAGCCTATCCCGTTGCCGTGTCGTTGCCGTAATTTCTATACGGAATATGGCAGATTTTTGTCTGTATTCTTTCGTTCCGGCGAGGCATAGGAGAGCATAAAGCACGGCAATATATTGCATAAATATCACTTTAACGTATAAAATACAGCAAATAAAGCATTTTGCAATAATATACGCCGATTTTATTTGCAAATGTAAAATTTACGCTGTATCTTTGCACATCTTTTCAAGTTCAACCACGACCGGTCGGGTGTGCAATGTGAATCAGACCGTCGTACAAACATTTTTACGCTTATGAGAAAACATCTACTTCTTTTTGCAAGTCTGGCATTGCTGCTTTCCGCGCCGGCAGAGGCAACACACACATGGCGCAAAGCCCCGGAGGGCACTACCCCGTCCGCTTTTTTCACTCCCCTAGCCAAGGCTCCCCGTGCGGTAACTCCTACTACAACCGAACTGCCTGCAACCAACGCTTTCGGTGCCATCAACGGTCCGGACGGCACGGTATGGACATACACGATGGACTATACGGTTGCCAACGGTTCGTACACCTCGGCACATGTAAAAGTGTACAACAGCAAGCAAGTGCTGGTAGGCGAGTTTACCGATACGTTTGAAACCTATCCCGGCGAAACGGGAGTGAACAGCGTGCAACTCAACCCGACCATTACCAAAAAGTTCTTCAACCTTGATGACAACTACGAGGTAATGCTTTTTATCCACGCCACTACGGAAGACCATTCGGGACACAACTACAACGATGTGTTCTCGCTCGGCAAACCCGACAAAATCGCCACGATAGGCGGCAACCATGTGTTAGGACAGAACACCGCCCGCGATGCATGGAGCGAGAACTACACCCTGCTTTTCCAACGCGACTCGATTGATTATGAGACGTATGAATATCATATGTATTATGATGTCTATGAAAAAGCATCATATAGCGGCGGTATCAAGAAAATCCATACTTTCGATATTGACTACGACTATATCTCGGGGTCGGGCAATGCGTCCGTGCCTATTATGATGCAGAAACGCAACAATCAGATCTACTATGCTCTTCCCCGTTACGAGAAACCATTCTTCGAGCCGAGTACTTCCATCAACGAAGACCCTGTGGTAACCCCCGACAACAACCTGCTGATCACCCTGCTGGACAGCAAGTTCGATACCCTCTCCGTTACCAAGATTCCTTGCCCGACGGAAACCGATTATATCTACACATTCCCGTATGTGGGCGGACTTCGTTCGAATGACGACTTGGCTTTCGACGAATTTGCGGCAGCAGATACTGCATTTATTGTCTCGTTTGACCACTACACTACCACGGATGAGTTCCTGACTTCCTACTATGTTTATAACGTACAAGGAGAACGTATCAAGACCATTGCCGAATACTCTTCCGACGCCCTTTGGCTGAGCGATATACCCGGACAGGAGGAGCAGTATTGTTTCCTGTTCACCGATGACGATTCCGCTTGGTTCAGTTTCGTGGACGTACCTTCCTGCAATGAAGTGCTGCACCTTTCGGCGGCACTCGACGGCAATTCGCTTTCCACCAACCTTGACCGTTACCAAACGGGCAATTCGTATCAGTATGTATTCTCGCTTTCGTATGCAGCGGACGATGCGGAAGGCAATACCATTCACTCCATTGCATGGATCAACCAAGACGGTTCGCTCAATCATTACGACCGCTTGAACCTCGGGCAGAACATCCAGATGGCTAATCCGTGGATTAACGCTCCGGCACTCAATCCGTGGATTTTCAACACCGACAACGAGCGTGAATATATGGTGCTGGTAAAACGTCTGAAAGCCACAGGGTCTTCCGCGACCAACGAACTGCTCTATGTCGTCAATACCAAAGGGGAACGCCTGTTGGAGATCGGTCCCGATGACACGAAAGGCAACCTGTCGGGTATCTCGTTGCTCAACCCCGAGAGCAATCCGACCCTTGCCATTTTGTACTACAACAGCGGTGCGGCTTCCTACTATACACCTACTTTCGTTTCCCTGCCGCTCAATACGTTTGCCGGTTCGGGTACAACCGCCGACCCGTATCAGATTGCCACCGCAGGCGATTTCAAACGTATCTCCACCGCTCCCGCAGCGGCTTTCCAAGTGGTGGCGGATATAGATTTCCAATCGCTGCCGTTTGGCGGTATCGATGCTAATTTTACGGGTTCGATAGACGGGCAAAACCATGTACTGACCAATCTGGTATTGGAGGACAACGGTCTGTTCCAAAACGTATTGGAGAACGCAAGCATCAAAGACTTGCACCTCTACCAGCCGCAGATGTCGCTCGAAGATGCTTCAGAGGCAGGCTTTATCGCCAACAGCGTAGTTACCAACCAGTTGCTGAAAGGTACGTGTGTTATAGAGAACGTACATATTTATCAGCCTGTCGTCAGTGCCGCCAAGGATTTTGACGGTTATTTCGGCAGTATCGCCGGCAGTACCGCCACAGGCACACAGATCCGGCAATGCTCGGCAAGCGATGCGGAGATACAGATACTGTCCGAAGACGCTACGGCGGGCGGTATCGTAGGTACACTGCGCACAGGGTCTTCCGTAAAAGCCTGCGCCTTCAGCGGCGAACTGATTGCGGGTATAGCGGGCGGTATCGCAGGAGAGAACATATCGGCAGACGAAGCCATCAGCCATTGCCACAGCAACGCAGACATCACAGGCTATTCGGCAGCCGGCGGAATCATCGGTTACGATGCACGCGCTACGGTAAGCAACTGCCTGGCTGAGGGCGATATAGACGTATTCGGCGGCATACGCACCACAGCCGCAGGAGGTATTGCCGGCACATTGGAGGAGACATGGGAGACACCTGCTGCCAAAGTGATAGAAAACTGCCTTGTAGGCGTAAGCAGCATACATTATTGGGATGATGCCAAAGGCGTTGCTGCACATCGTATCGCAGGTTATACAAGTGCAGACAAGCAGGATGGCGACAGTCAGAGTGCACCCGAGACGGCATTGGCAAACAACTATGTCATCTCTGCGCTGGCGGTGTTGGACGAAAGCGTACAAGCCACCGATACCACTACCGAGGGTGCTACGCTTCCTGCCGCCGACCTGACCACCGATTTTCTCACGGCACACAACTTTGCAGAAGGTACGAGCCTTGACGCACCGTGGGTACACAGCGCAACGCCTTATCTGTGGTTTGAGAAAGAGACCGGCGCTTTGATTGCCGACCGGACGGAGATCGACCTTGTAATAGGCGATTCGGCAGAGGTTACTTTCAGTATCCTCAACGGCGACGGCGCACAGATACAGGTATCTTGCAACGACCCGAATATCGTTTGGAACACCACAGCAGCGGAAGGCTATTATACCACCATACGTGTTAAAGCCGTTGCTTGCGGTACGGCTACGCTTACTGCCACATACGGCGACAAGACGGCTACCGTTACGGTTGTCTGCCACTACCAATACCTCGGCTATGACTCCGAGAAAGGCAGCATAAATCAGAAATATACCGATGCCGACAACATCGCATTAGAGGACTACCGCAAGACACAGGGCTTTGTACTCTTTGCCGCCGAGAAAGCCGATGGCAGCGACAAAGTATTGTTCTATATCTTCAACGATGCGATTGACGAGAATATCGTGATTCCGGCAGGTACGTACAATATCAACAGCACCTACAACGATTATACCGTTCTGGCTTCTGTAGGTATCAATACTGACGGCATACTGACCCCGTCCTATTATACCACCCTCAACGGCAGTACCCCGACCGGTATCTGGTTCTTTGTGAACGGAACGGTGGAGATCGGCAATCCCGGCAACGGACAGATGACCCTTACTGCCGATGCGGTCAACTCGTACAATCTGCCCGTACATATCGAATACACAGGTACGCCGACGGCTATCGAGTATGTTGCGGCAGAAGAGGAAAGCGAGACCTGCAAATTGATTGAAGGCGGTATCCTCTACATCATCCGCAACGGACACACCTACACCGCCACAGGCGAGTTGGTGAAATAAGTCATAGAACAGGATTGTAACACACAAACAGCCGGGCGAGTTCGCCCGGCTGTTTGTGTGTTATATGTTACATAAGTCCAATGGGACTAATGCGTCTTATTATAACAAAGAATGGTATTTAGTCCGATGAGGACGAGATGTTTCTCGTAGCGGACAGGGTATTCCGCTGCATTGGGAGAACGGAGGTTGTTGAGAATATACGGAGCATTACCGCCTGTGAGAAATGTCCGGAAATGCTCCGTTCGTTCGCCCAATGTGCGCATATAGCCCTTTACTTCATACGCCACGCCACGCACCACGCCTGCGGCAATGGCATCGTGGGTATTCGTGCCGAAAAGCGGGATGAGTTCGTTCTCCCCCAACTCTACAAGAGGCAGTTTCTTGGTCATCCGGTGGAGCATCACAAAGCGCATCTTCACCCCGGGAGCAATGTTGCCGCCTTCGTAGCGTCCTTGTGCGGAGACAAAATCGTAGGTGATAGCCGAACCGGCATCAATAATCAGCAGGTTCTCACCGGGGCAAAGCGA
Source organism: uncultured Bacteroidales bacterium (assembly GCA_934716995.1). Classification (GTDB taxonomy): domain Bacteria; phylum Bacteroidota; class Bacteroidia; order Bacteroidales; family Paludibacteraceae; genus Colicola. The sequence continues at coordinate 186,251 of CAKUYO010000002.1, forward strand.
CACCGCCCCTACTGCCGCTGCGAGACGGTCTTGCCCGAGGGTTTCAGACGTGTCGTAGCCGTTTCGGATAGGTACGGGCGTATTATGGTCGAAAAGAATAAAATGCTTCGACAGACGATGGAGCGCATTGACAATAGCGGGTTCGATATTGATGACGGACGAAACGATACTATCCGTGATAGGATAGAGCGAAAACAGGCGTTCCACATCGGACGAACGGAAGGACTTGTAGATAAAATTCTTCACGATACGCCCCTCGTCGGTCATCAGAGCCACCTTGGTGCGCGAATTGCCTTGGTCGATACAGAGATTCAAGATAATTATGAATTAGGAATGAAGAATTATGAATTATTACTCCCTATTTCAACTAATCAATCCTCTGCCATAGAGGTGTAGAGGAAGCGTTTGATGGATTTCTTGGGGGTCTTCTCGAACTCGTGGGTGTAAAGTTTGATTTTTACAATCTGTTCGTAGGACGCCAGCAGTTTGTTGACCTCCTTGCGGTTCTGCTCCATTGCCTCGGCAAGTTGCTCTTCTGCCAAGTGTGCGGCATCCACCGCCTCAAAATCGGGGCAAACCAGAGCCACCAACTGCGTGCCGCGTTGCAGGACAAGCGATTCCATGACATAGGGCATATTGTTCAGTTTCGCCTCTATCTCTTCGGGGTAGATGTTCTGACCAGACGGACCGAGCAGCATAGTCTTGCTGCGGCCTTTGATATAGATAAAGTTGTCCGCATCAATCATACCGAGGTCGCCGGTATGCAACCAACCGTCGGGGGTGATAGTGAGCCGTGTCGCCTCATCATTCTTATAGTAACCGTACATCACGTTCTCACCGCGCACCAATATCTCGCCTATACCGTCCGCATCGGGGTTGTCTATCTTAGCCTCCATCAAACCTGCCAGCACCTGTCCGCAGGAGTTGGCACGGAAATGCTCCCACTTGGTGAAACTGATGAGCGGAGCGGTCTCCGTCATACCATAGCCCACCGTAACGGGGAACTTGATACGGCGCAGAAAGGCTTCCACCTCGGCATTGAGCGGAGCACCGCCAATGATGATTTGCGAGAACTCGCCGCCGAAAGCGTTGATCAATTGCTCGCGGATTTTGCCCAATACAAGTTCGTCCAGATACGGCACTTTGAGCACCCAACTGACAGGGGCTTTGCTGATCTGCGGAGCAATCATTTTCTTGTAAATCTTCTCCAAGATCAACGGTACGGAAAGGATAATGGTCGGTTTGACTTCACTGAACGCTTTGAGCAGCACTTTTGCCGACGGGGTACGCCCGATGAGATAGGTGTGTCCGCCCGCAGCGAGACAAGAGAGAAAATCGAATGCGCAACCGTAGGCATGTGCAAGCGGCAGGAATGTTACATGGCGTGCACCGCGGAAAGTAAGGCGCGACTCCAAAGCAAACCGGATATTCCCCGCAAGGGCATTGCAAGGTGTGATAACACCCTTGGAGAAACCCGTTGTCCCCGAGGTGTAGTTAATACTTGCCACCTCGCTGTTCGGACGCTCGTCGTAGTGCACATCAGCAGACTTATAGCCATTGGGATAACGGCTGTTGAATATACCGAGGACCGCCTCGGGCGTCAGGTTCGCCGCCAACTCCGCACGCATAGCAATAGGATGCCAGTTACCCAACGAGAAAACCGCCATCACGGCAGGTATCTGGTCGTACTCAATGCCCTCCCAGTTGGCATCGGAGACAAAGAGCAGTTTTGCCTCGGAGTGGTTGATGATATGAATGGCATCGTTTGCCTTGAAGTCCTGGAGAATAGGGACGATGATTGCGCCATAGGTTACGGTAGCCAGATAGGTTACCACCCAGTTGCTGTTGTTCTTGCCCATTACGGCAATCTTGTCGTTTTTCTGTATGCCGCACTGCTCGAAAAGCACGTGCATTTGGGCAATAAGCGTTGCCAATTCACCATAGGTCAGCGTGCGCGACGTACCATAGTCGGTGACGGCTTCCGCCACCCAGTTCTCGCGAAAAGAGGACTCGAAAATTTTCACAAGGTTATCTTGCGGAGATGTAAGCATCGTTGCTAATTATGAATTATGAATTATGAATGAAAAATAAGGAATTATAGGAAACAACTACTACAATCATTCAACCGTTTCCTATATTTCCGACCTATAAAAACCGGAAATTATTGTGGCAGTACCACTTTGGAGGATGTGCGCGGCGAAGCAGACATCACACTATCAACAATGAACTGACTGTTGCCACGCCAAGGCAAAGTACCAAGATAGCGTTTCCAATGCAGTTTGACCTGCTGGTTGCTACATTCGTCTATGCGGCGTGCCACCTCGTCGTCCACCACCGAGAATTTGAACTCGTTGGACTGGATGGTAGCGTTCTGATTCTTGGAGTTGTAGCCCGTCTGAATCATCTTGCCCTCGTAGGTCTTGAATACGAAACCCTCTTTCTGGAAATAGTTGATGTCGCCCTCGTTGGTGCCCTCGCTATAGACGAAACAGAATTTTACGAAGACAAACGCTGCCAAAGCCAGCACCACAACAGCGGAAATCCAACTGATCACTTTACCTTTTGTAGTCATAGTCATACAAATTAAAATCGCCACAAAGATACTCCTTTTTTCCCGAACTTGCAAATATCGGGCCAATTCTTATAAAGCCAACGGCGGCAGACGGTAGTGCGTGCTACGCACAAAGCGGTGCTTTGCACTACCATTTGCCGAATGGGGCATCCTAAGCCTATCCTAAGCCTATCCTATAACGAATCACCTATCAATCACCTATTGTTGATAGCATAAAGGTATATGATATGGATAACGGTTTGCGGGGAGGTTACTCAACGGCTGACGCCCCAGTCGGAGACGGTATAGTCGGATTCAATGGCGTTCTCGATACTGTCCGGCAAGAGCGGGAAGAAATCGATACCGACCAAGTTCTCCACACTATCCACCGGAAGCATATAGGTCATGAGGGGACGATTGCCCGCCGCATTGGGCATTACGAAACCTATGGAAGTCCACGAGCCGTCCGATTTATGCCGCAGCAGCACCTTGTAGAAAGCCTCGGGCACGACTATCCGACGGACGGAACCGATAGTACGGGACGTATCGGACACGACCGGACCGCAAGCGAGATAGATATTGCCGTAGGCGGCAGCCAAATCACGCACAAAGACCTCCAAGTCTTTCCAGTCGCCGGCATTATTGCTGTGGTTTTGAGGACAGATATTGGTCATATAAAACGACTCACGCATGGCCTGCTGCGACCATTTCATATCCGCTGCCGGTGCCATGTGCCCGCGGTCGAAACCGGAGTGGGTATAATCGGAAGTGAGCACAGGATCACCCTCCACAAGCGGGTCAGGAAGGAACTTGTTGCTCCGTTCCTCCTCACCGGCGACTTCCTCGGCAGTCAGTTGGTATGCCACCCAGTTGGGAAGATGCCAATCGGAATTGTAACTGACCCGGTAACCGGTGTGGGTGATACGTTGCTCCTTCTGCCCCGCGGTGCAGAGAGGGATTTCGTAAGCGGAGGAATCGGGGAGCGAGGGGGGGGCAGATTGAGGTGCCATATCAGAGCATACAGCAGGAAGGGAGTCTGTAGTGCAAGCGGTGCTGTCAGGACAAAATTGTCCCACAATTATATATACCGCACATACAGCACCTACTATCACGACCATAAACGGAAATTTGTTCTTATTTGATTTCATAGCACATTAGAGAATATCAGACATAACAATCAAAAGATGCAGCAACAAACTGCAAAAATCATTCCACACAATATCTTCCAATGTACATTTAGTTTAACGTGGGTTCGATATAAAACTCCTTTGCCGCAAAGCGGCAAGAAATCCAAGTAAATCTTTGCTTTTGCATCCATAAATTGCTATAAATCTTATTCGCCTACGGCGGCAAAGTATGCCATTATGCTTATATCGAACTGACGTTAGTTTACTTTATGCGGTATAGCAATACTTATACCCAAAAAGAAACCACGTTTATAACCTACTATCACATCCCAAGTACCAATGACCCCACTATCCCAACGAATAGCAGCGGTAGTGGTGAACCACCATTTTTTATTGTATTCCGAAGGATTAAAGCATAATGAAGGTCCGGCACTTGCAACAAATGCTAATCCTTGATTCATAGGAATGTTGAACACCAATTGAGGCTCCCAATAATACGTATTGTAATGGAGATCATAAAAATTGAGGCGCAAACGGAAATTGCACAAATCCAATCCCATCCACTTATAACGAATTTCAAATGCACTCAAAGCAAGCGAAAAGGACATACTTGTAGTATCCCCATCTTCTTTCGAAAATTCCGCAGAGAGGGCTGTTTTTGCCCAATTGAAGACAAAATTACCATTGTCAGCATAATAATCATAATAGGCACTATGTTTCTTTGTATTAGAAGATGTTGTAGCGGTTTCCTTAAAAGTTGTTTGTGCTGTTTCTTCCGCTGTATTTACAGTAAAAGACAATTCCACCTCATAATAATTATTATACAGACGTATCATATTATAATACACACCTTGCGCCAAACAATTATATTTGGTTGATTTGCCATTGGTATCAAGTGCCGGCAAGGCGATGCCATATTTATTCATTTCCCTTCTAATCCTTTCAGCCAACTCTTGCCCATCAGAATAAGAAGTTGCCCTAATTTTATAGACTACGGATATCCTATTATAAATAACATTTGAATAATCTAATTGAACATAACTCAATTGTTTATCACACAGACGAGGAGCATTAGGTATACTATATCCTGTAAAAACAATATGGTCGTCATTGGGACGCATCATAGGATATTGAGAGACAAGTGCTTGTATTTGTTCCGACATCGTATTATTCCAAGACACTTGTTGCATACCCAACGGATGCTGCAACAAAGCGGCTAAGGCAGACTCGGATTGCGCATTGGTACCATAAGGCGAGGAATATACAGAAGGCGATAGTGCCAAAGACAATGTGTCGGTTTTGCCTTCTTTGATGGTTATTCTGCGAGACACAGATGCCATACCCTCTTTTCTCAATTCGATGTTGTGGTTTCCTATAAGAATATTGGGGAAACGTTTTGGAGTGGCACCTACTTTTTCTCCATCCAAGAAGATGTCCGCATTAGATGGAGTTGAGGTTAGAATCAGTTCACCCGTGATAGGGGTCGGTGAGGGCAAATCAATGGTGGTTATCATATCCGAAGTTACATTCAATGTGGTTTCCGCCGTGCGGTGGTTAGCCTTTTTGCACTCCACTTTGTATGAACCGAAGCCAAGATCACCTATCCATTTGCCAACACTATACTTTTTCCCATTCACCCAAATTTCAGTTTCTTTATCCTTGGCAGAAAGTGTTAGAGTCATAAATTGCGGCTTCAAAGGTTTGGAAAAAGCAACTGTCTCACCATCCCTAACGACCAGTTCTTGTTCTTCAGAAGAATACATCTCTCGTACTACTCGCACTTTGTATATCCCTGACGGAAGTTTGTCGGAAGTAAAAGGTGTAGTACCCTTCATCTCATCATTGATATAGACTGTCGCCCCTTTCCACGAGTCTGTATCTGGTACTTTGATGTAGCCGAATGCCGGTTGCAGTAGCACAGGTACACGGTGTGCATTATTAGGGTCATTAACCACAACTTCGCCTTGTTGCGAATGATAAAGGTTTGCCGTTACCCTATAGGAATATTTGCCGAAATGTTTGTAGATACTTGCCGTACCATAGTCATCCAGAGGTACCACTTTACCATCAAACTCCACCATTGCATTTTTCGGTTCCACGGTAAACTCCACGTACTGCTCTGTAATGACCTTGGGTTTGTTGGCAAGTTGGGGAACCTCAATAGTTAATTTGTAAGTAGTCAGTTTTGCTACTGCATCTATACCATAATCGGCAAACACCACGTCTATCGGCGTATATCCTGTAGCGTTTATATGCAAGCGCTTGGTGTTATGAGCAACATATACCCAGTACTCACTAGGGGCTTTCATCTCACTATGTACAACAGTTCCAGAAAACTGAGCATCAGCAACCGCTATATATACCTTGATTAATGCACACGGAATATCATTTCCATCTTTTTGAGGAGAAGTACGTGCTGCCATATCGTTGGTTGCCTCCTCAAAATTTTTAACCGTCATTTCTTGGGCATAACCGGATAACCCAACTAATATAACAAATGCAAAAGAGAAAAAACGTTTCATACAAATCATATATCAAAATCATTCAAACTAAATATATCGTCTTCCGGAATACGGTCACCATTAAGTTGGTCCGGTTGCCATGTACGGACATGTATTTTAGGTTGGTCTTCATCAGTAAAATCCCATAACAGAAACAAATAACCGTCATCGTGGTACTTATTGGACGTGTAGCCCTGATGCAAAGTTACTCCATAAAAATTGGGATTTGTAGGATGACGCATCACCTTGATGTCATCGAAAGTAACTTTGATATATGAATTAGCAGCAAAGACACGTTTGAGATTGGTAATATATTCCTGCTTCGTCTGCTTTTTGTAGATAATTTTGTCGGGGAGCGGCAAACGGTCCCCGCTTGACTGCTTGATAACCTTTCCCGTAATAATCAAGGCATCGTCGCTAAACACCTGCTCCAGGAAACGGATATCCTTGGTATTGTAGGACGTACGGAACTGCTCCACATAGTCCAATATCAGTTGGCGACGGCGTAGGTCGGTAATCTCTTTGTTGTTCTTAACCACATTCATATAGAGATTCATACCTATGGAGAGATAGAAACTCTCAATATTACCATTATTGTCAAAACTGATGACTGCCTCCTGGTATTCGCTTTCGTTGAAATTACGGTCGGAACGTGGTGTCATCATCAAAGGAATATTGCGCACCTGATAGCCCGAATTGGTAGTAAGGCAACGCTCCACAATCTCGTTATCGGTACACATAAAAGGCGAGTTCTCCCACAACATGGACATTGATGCCTGTACCGAAGAGGACAGATGTAATGAAGAAAAATTCAAAGCACGGTTGCCCGCTTGCGCAGCATTGACTTCCGTAAGCAATGCTGACATACTATTCTCCATTTTGGATTTGAGAGTGGCATTATCAATGCCGTTGGAAATGGTAACCTGAACTTCCGCCCGTACAAGCAGTGGCAGAACAAGCATCAATATAAGTAACAATTTACGCATAATAACAAGAATTTATTTTGTTTGGAACCAATTGGCACCACACCCTTTGTAGTTAGTGATATGATCCGTGTTTCCTGTCTGTAAGTTGGTGTAAGCGGTTCCTACTTTGTGAAGACAGGCAACAATTTTCTTATCCCGATTGTACACAAACAGATAGCAATTCACATCTTGGGGCATATCTGCATATTTGCCATACGCAATAATCTCACCTCTTGCCTGACCTTGCCTGATAAAGTCACCTATGTGCTGTGCATCTGTATTGAGCATACTCTGCTCCAATGCTGTCAATGGTTTTGAGGGAACAGGTGCCGGTGGGGAAACCAACACGACAGCCCCTTCAGCCGGTGGTATAGGTGCTGGTGGAGCATTATTAGAAACGGACGCTTCCAGTCCGTTGCCAGACGTCATCAGTTGCACGGAAGATTGTTGGTCACCCGCTACAGGTAACACCATTATTTGCTCTGCATTGGAATATGTCATAATATCAGACACACGTACATATACGAATGCCCGATAGCGGTCACCGCGCATTGATTGCAATTCAAAGATGTGGTTCTGCGATTTTGCCACGACACCTGCGGCATCGGTCATTCCATATTGCTTGATGTAACTTTCAATCTCTGATTCCAACAAATACTTGGCATTATCCAATGCTTCTTGCCAAGAAACAGCAGTGGACTCAGCATACAGGAAAGTGTCCGGCTGAGACTTGATTTGATTGATTTCCTGCATGGCATTGTTGGTGGGAGTTTGTGCACACAGATATACGATACCACCCATGTATGCCAACAAAAGCGATATTCTTTTTACCATAACTGCTTTTTCTTTGGTTTCTCTACATATTGTTCATACAGGTCTGCCACATTGTGTGTCGGAACAAAAGCACTGACTTTGGCTTGCAGAAGCGCATTGGGATTTGACAAGAAATCACGCGGTACCAATACCGACAAAATATGATTATAGTTCAAATCTTTGTTTTCGGCAACGAGCAGTACCAAATACCCATCTATGTACTCTTCTTCAACAGCAACATAAGAGATGAGATGATTGACCGTGCAATACGCCAACCACTGCTGCAACGATATAGTATAGAGCAACCGTCGAAATCCATAGACGCTTTGACTGACCTGTATGGCGTAATCACGTTCCAAATTCTGCTGGAACATATTCGCCAACGTGTAATACATATAGAGCGAATCGCACACCAACGCCATAGTACCCGTAGTATCCAGATAGTAATATGTACAATTGTTCAGCGAAGGGATCTGATAATGCCGTATCGGTTTGGAACGCCAGAGGCGAGGCGCAATACTATCCAAGTCTGCAGGAATATGCGCAACCTGCCCGATGCGTGGTGCGGCAGAGATGTCGGTTTGCAATCCCTGCTCTATCTCAATACGCGGCTTACCTAACAACAACTCATACTGAATGGGAAAGGCAACGTGCAACAGGGTATCAGCCCCGTTTCTCCATATGGCTTCGTATGCCTTGTCCTCGTGCCGAATGAGAGAAAATGCCGTAGAATCCGGAAAATAGGGTGTATTTTCAATACTGCCTTGCAAAACAATGAACTTATCATCCCGCATCTTCTGCGAAAGCGAGACATCGGGCTGTTGCCATGTGAGCAACTCATGAATATACCTATTCAAGAACGCACATATAATAGGATTGGTCCCGCTATCACAAGGCAACTCTTTGGCCTCCATTGCAGGAAACCCAAGAGCAAACCCAATCAGCAGCAAACATACAAGACGTTTCATCACCTACCAATGATAATGCTTCCTTTTACATTACCGGCTGCATCGTACCAAACACCCTGAACCAGTTTGCCTTCGTAGAACTCGCCGATGATATAGTCGCCCACTTGGGCTGTACGTTTCTGCGGGTCGCGGGTATCAATCAGGTGAGATTGGGTGTAGGTCATAGTACCCATACCATGCGGTTTGCCTGATTTCCACGAACCTGACCATTTGCCATACGAAAGCGAATGAGACGGAACCTGTTTAGAGACTTTCTGAGCAACTTGTTGTTTCTGTTTCTCTGCTTGCACAAGAGAGTCCTGGCGTGCTTGCTCCTGTACTTGCGCTATCGAATCCCATCGCGCCTGTTCAATCGAATCCAGCCGTGCCTGCTCTATCTGCAGACGAAGAAGGGAATCCTGTTGCACCCGAGCAATAGAATCCAGACGCATCTGCTGCTCGTGGCGGACAGCCGCATGTTTCTTAGCGGAAACAGTACCATAAACAATACCACCGACAACAGCCGTAATACCAAGGACCAAACCGAGACAAATGAGCAACCGTTTATGTTTTTTCCACCAAGGCAGTACCTCAACAGTTACAGGATACAACGGTTTACCACATTCTTCGCAGACAAAATGGGATTTTTCAGCCTCTTGCACCACCTTTTCCGCTGCCATATCACAATTATCGAAATTGTGACAAACGCCTTTTACTTTTGCCATATAATTATAGAAGTTTTAATTCGTTGTTAATAATATCTACTGCCAGATTGCGATAGTATTCGTATTTCGGGTCGAACTGATTGCCTGCGCATACGGTTTGCAGAATACGGACATTGACCACCTCGCCCAACAGTTTTTTGAGAACCGTCTTCTGGTCGTTGGAAACCGCCTGTTTTTTCAATTCTTCAGCCACACGCTGTTTCAATACGATGGCGGTTTGATAATCACCGGACAAGAGTTTGAGTGTGGACATAAAATCTTTGCCCAACGGTTTCCATGTGTCACCGCCAAAGGTGGTATCAGGTACACGCAATGCCTCAAAACGCTCTCCCGTAACAGGGTTGCTCTGCTCTGCAATCAAACCCAACGGATATGCCAGCAACAGCGGGCGTTCCATCTCTTTGAACAACTCCATAGCGTCTTTCTCAAACAGGCTTGGCAACGGTTCGCCGAAACTCTCGGTATGAAGCACCATCTTATTCAGTTCTTTTTCAGGAGCCGCCAACAAGCGGTCGTATTTCTCTTTCAGCACTTTCAAGTTGCTCAGATAACGGAGCGGGAAACCTGCATTAGCCGCTACAACTACAATCTGATTAGGTTTATAATTAACCGACACATCCTCTTTGGCATTGAAACCGGGGACTTGTCTTTCAAACTCCCGAACCAATTTTTCACGGAAAACTGCCGCCTGCCCCTCGCCGGCAGGAACAGACACTTGGAGCATACTCATCATAGCCCCATCTTCAGTGCCTATCACTTTGGATTTTTCTTCGGCATTAAACTGCACATACGAACGAACAGAAGCCACAATCCCTTTTACGAAACTTTCCAACTTTTCATCAGAGGTCAGTTCCTGACTCAGTTTGTCAAGTATATTGACATTCACCATACGACTGAGCGGATCATCTTTGGCGGTGTCATCCATTGCTACATCAGCGTTCTGCTTACATACATCCAAGATGATATCCACCGCCTCATCGTGGCTTACTTTGGCATACAGATTGGCAAATGTATGTTCCCCCTCTTCACCCAGCAGAGCCGCCATGTGTTTGCGGATAGTAGCCGCATTGCCCGCTTGTGCATCCTTGGTAGCGGCATACTGGCGGGCAAAGAGTTGGATACGCTCCGGATCGTACTTTTTGATAGTAGAATCATCCTCCGAAGCATTGACACGACATCTGCTTGCGGCTTCACGCAAAACCTCCTCCGATATTTCCGCCAGTTCCGCTTTGAAAGCCAGCACGCCTTCCAACATAGCGGTCAGTTCGTTGATAATCTCCTGCAAGAGTTCCACTGCGAAATTGTATGCCTCTATGCGGGTGCATTGCGTGTAGTAATTGCAGCGCTCGGACTGGTACCTACTAAACACTTTCTCCGAGGCGTTGGTGATTGCATCTTTGAGCCAACCGATGTTGTCCCATTCCTGTTTGATGGTTTTTGTAAGACTCAATATACCATCCAATTCCTCCTCGACATCCGTTTTGTGTTTTTGGAATTCGGCAATCCGTTCTCCACAGTTGGCAATCAATAGACGGGTATATTTCTCAATCTCCAGAATACTCTTGCACGACTCGCCACCTGCCAACCATTCATCAAACAATTTGCTCTCTATATGGCGACGGATATGTTTGGCATACGCTTTCTTGTCACGGCGCTGTGTATCGTAGAATTTTTTGACACCATGTCCACGGAAATTATTCTGATAATAGTCATCCGCCAGTTTCTCAAACTCGCTGAGCCAGTCCTTTTTCTCATATTGCGCCCGCACATCTGCAGCATCGCTTTGCGTACGTGTCGCCCATGTAGTATCTATATCCTGCCAACGTTTGGTATTCGGTCCCTCAATAATAGGAGAGGAGAGCATCAAGTAGTTGTTGGACAAGAGCAAAGATTCTCTGTTCCGCTTGTTTTTAATCTCATCTGCAAATCCGATACCGACTTCCTCATAGGTTTTTTCCCCGTAGCCGAGCCCCTCTTGCCAATAGTTGTACGCCAACTGGCGCGTGGCTTGTACAGCATAGGTATAACTGACAAACTCCCGGATTTCATTTTCCGGGAACTCAATGCGCCTAATACCAAAGGAAATAAACTTGCGGCTACGCACCTTATTGCCCGCTTGGTCTGCCTCAGGACCTGCGCCATCATTCTCACAGCCTACCAGTCGTTTCATTTGTCCGGCATCACCATTGATGCTGTTGGCGACTGACATCTGAAACAGGAAATCCGCCACAGCAGCAGGCAACCCGTATGCCAAATCCAAGATCTTGCCATTCTCATTGACATTGGTATAGACATACGCAGCCTCGAAAGTTTCACCCGTAAGCAGACGCTGTACCTCCCCCGAAAAAATATCTTTTTCTCCAGTAACATCCAAAGGCTTATATGCGCCCACGCTGATTGCATTCAATTCCTGCAAGGCGGCATAGCCGTTTGCCTGATAAAAGCCTGCATCATGCTTTGGCATAACCACATTCATCTCCGGAATATACAACACCAAATTCATTTTGAAAAACTTGGTATCTGTTTGGAAGGGGAACAATTTGCGTATTTGGGCTATCACATCCACCACAGACCCTGAGCCCGTACCACCGGCAAGACCGGCACAGATATGAAAAGTAACATTATTGTCCCCGCTTTCGTTCTGCAACCGCCCGACTGCCCCACGCAAGACGGCATCGAAATTGCGGGAGTTGGATTTATCGCTGAGGTTGTTCGCCATCAAGACCCGTCCGAGACGACGACGCTGCCCGCCGATACCCGCACTGAGCAATGGTCCCATTTTCTCTTGCATCAAACGGATATCATCAGGTTTTAGAAAAGCCTGCAACCCCGGATACATATTGATGTTCTGAAACATACTTGTGCTAATGCCATGTATGCTTACTTTTTGCGCCTCCCCAAGATGAACACTCTTACCCATCACTTTCCAGCCCGTACGGTTATTCAAATCGTCGTCCGAAGAGTCCACATAAATATAGTCCAAAAATATGCCATTGCCCGGTTCATTGGAATGAAACTCCTCAAAAACACGTTTACGCAATTCGCGCAGCACCTTACCGCCGGTGCCGCCTAATCCGATAAAAAGATGGTTTGCCATATCATATTTAAGTTTAATTTATCAAAAATTATCATGCGAAGGAACCCGCCGCACAGCCCTGTCAGGAGTCTGGCAGCAGCGCACCATTGTTGCCGAAACAGCAAACAATCCCAATACGAACAACACTGCAGCCGCACCACCCCAAATCCACAAACGGGTATTGATCTCCTGATATTGCTCTTCAATGGATTCTTCGGAGACATCAACACCGTAGAAAGAGGCGGCAAGATCGTATAAATCGGAACTATACGAGCGCACCAAATCACCGCTCTGCCGCAAGAGACGAAATTGTGCTGACTGCTCATAATCAGACAAAATACTCTTCCCCTTTACCAAAGCGCAAAAACAGATATTGCAAATACACAAACAGACAGCGAACAGCATAGCACACAGATAACTCAGGGCAGAGAAGCGACGGTTTTTATGAAAGAAGAAAGGTACTAACAGTAACAATATCGCTGCAATAACCGCCACCAATATCCCTATAACGATTGTACCAAAAGAAAAAGAAGCCAAATTGGACATAGATCAAGATTTTAACGCATTATAAAAATGCTAACAAATTAGGCGGCAAAGGTAAAAAAAAAAAACGACCCTTGCAATTTTTTAACGATAAAAAATGATATAAATAATCATTTTTCGGGAAAAACGCAATAATCGAATTATATAACCTTATATTTATAGCGGATTTTACTTTTATTTCATAAAGAATATGAACTATAGACTATGAACAAAGAACAAAGAACAAGGCTGCCGAGGGGGCAGCCTTGTTACAACTTTATATAGTATGATACTATATAGTTCGGACGGGATTAGCCGTTGACTTTTGCCATGTGGGCGATGAGGTCGAGCACTTTGTTGGAGTAACCGATCTCGTTGTCGTACCAAGAGATAACTTTTACGAAAGTATCCGTGAGGTAAACACCGGCGTTAGCGTCGAAGATAGAAGTCAGTTTGCAGCCGAGGAAATCACTCGAAACCACTGCATCCTCAGTATAACCGAGTACACCTTTGAGTTCGCCCTCACTAGCCTCTTTCATAGCAGCGCAGATGTCCTCTTTGGTAGCGGGTTTAGCCAAGTTGGCAGTAAGGTCAACCACCGAAACATCGAGAGTCGGAACACGCATCGAGATACCTGTCAGTTTGCCGTTGAGTTCAGGGATAACTTTACCTACAGCCTTAGCAGCACCGGTAGAAGACGGGATGATGTTGCCCGAAGCAGCACGACCACCACGCCAGTCTTTGAGCGACGGACCGTCAACAGTCTTCTGAGTAGCGGTAGTAGAGTGAACGGTAGTCATCAAGCCGTTAACGATACCGAATTTGTCGTTGAGCACCTTAGCGATAGGAGCCAAGCAGTTGGTGGTGCAAGAAGCGTTGGATACGAACTGGGTACCCTTAACGTATTTGTCGAAGTTAACACCGCAAACGAACATAGGAGTATCGTCCTTGGAAGGAGCCGACATAACTACGTATTTAGCACCGGCGTTGATGTGAGCCTGTGCTTTCTCTTTGGTAAGGAAAAGACCAGTGGACTCAACAACATACTCTGCGCCAACCTCGTTCCAAGCGAGTTCGTTAGGATCTTTGCAAGCGGTTACACGGATAGCCTTACCGTTAACGATAAGTTTGCTATTCTCCACATCAGCCTCGATAGTGCCCTCGAATGCACCGTGCATGGTGTCATACTTGAGCATATAAGCCAAATAATCAACAGGGCAAAGGTCGTTGATACCAACGATCTCGATGTCGTTACGAGTCTGGGCAGCACGGAAAACGAAACGTCCGATACGGCCAAAACCATTAATACCTACTTTTGTCATAATTGTATTAAATTAAATAGTTGTTAGTTTCAATTCACAATGTGCAATGCATAATGCACAATTATCCTTTCGGGCTGCAAAATTACGTCTTTTTTGCGGAATACGGAAATTTTGCCGATATTATCTGTATTTTGTCAGTTGGGTTTTGCAAAAAGAGAAGACGCTATAGAGGGCTGACAAAAGATATTTTTCTATGCCGCAAGCGGCAAGAAAAATGGAAGAAAAATGGCAAAAGAAAACAATAATTTATCAAGCAAAAAGCAAAACCATTCTTGCGGGACAACATATCCCGCGCTTTAGAAACAAATACTTGAAAAATTAGACCAAATATATTCAAATATACAGAGACTGTCTAACAAGTCATAAAGACCACAGGAAAAACAGACAAGTCTAACGACTTGACCGCGGACGAGGCATCCGCGTCCCCAGCGAGAATACAAGTTGACGATGCGAGACGCAACGTCCCCACACCCAAGTGCATATAATAAAAGAGACTGCCTACACTTGTTAGACAGCCTCTTTGTATATGCAACCTTTGCTCAGGCTCGTCTTGAAGATTTGCGTTTTCTGTCCGCTACAATATCTTCCAAGTTCGCCACCGCCCATTGGAGCATAGGTGCGCAGGCTTGCATAAACGACTGCGCCCGCTCGGTGAGTTGATAGTCCACGCGTGGCGGTACCTCGGCATATACGGTTCGCACTACAAACCCGTCTTCTTCCAAGGTGCGCAGTGTGGTGGTCAGTACCTTTTGCGAGATGTCTGGCAATGCCCGTTGCAGGGCATTGAAACGTATAGGACCGGTGCTTTGCTCCAAGGTGTGCAACACCAATAGCGACCACTTGTCGCCTACCCGCGACAGCACATTGCGTATCGGACAGTTAGGAAACAACACATCCCGTGTCTCTTCATTATGCAGCATATTTCTCCGTTAAGGGCGTTTTTATATAGAAAAAGACGTTAATTATCGTGAGTTCGATATAAAACTCCTTTGCCGCAAAGCGGCAAGAAATCTAAATAAATTTTGCTTTTGCATCCATAAATTGCTATAAATCTTATTCGCCTACGGCGACAAAGTATGCAATTATGTTTATATCGAACTGACGTTAATTATTGTATAATTAATCGTTAATAAATCGGAAAACAGGAGATGCCTGTTTACCGATTTCGGAACAAGAACTATGCCATTCATTCACAATTCATAATTCCTCATTCATAATTAGTATAGTGCGTTGGCGAGCCCTTGCAAGTTGTCCTCACCCGGCAGGTTGGGGTAGGCTTTTTGCATGGCTGCCACCAACTCTTCTGCCGTCTTGCTCTTGGCGAGCAGGCGTTTGAGTGTCTTTAGGTAGGTGATTTTGAACTCAACGGCATCTTTCTGTGCAGCCCCGCCGTGTCCGCCGATGAACAGTTCCGCACCCGATTTCAGGGAACGTTCCGCCTCGGCAATCTCGGCATCAATAGCGGCTGCGCTGCTTACTTGCAACGGGCTGATATGCGCTTTGGCAGGTGCCCAGTGGGTGTAATAGACACGCTTGCCAATGAGCAGGCTGGCTGCGGGGAAGTCGGTAGAAGCCCCGTGGCGGAACTCAAACGATACGCCGGCATAAGTCTGTGTGCTGCCGAAAGCCACCTCGGCGGTCTTGCCTGTAGGCAGGGCGGTGATGGCATCACCGAAGATATTGGCAAAATTCTGCATCATACCGCCATAGATTTCACCCTTCGAGAATGCGGGCATACCCTCCGCCATCAGGATGTCGTGGTCGTCCGTACCGCCCACGTGGTAGTCGGCAATGCGTTGGCTGACAGGTTTGTTGAGCGATTCAAGATATGTGTTGTACTCGGCGATGTTGTCTTTGAAGAGCGGCTGTTCCAATGTTACAAGGGAGTCTTTCCCTTCTACGATGTAACTCGCATCGCCCAAGGCGTCGTTGGTGTAATAGACGTGCAGTTTGAAGGTGTCGAAATCGTACACTTCCACTTTTCCTTTTGTTTGTGCGTTTGCACCGAGTGCTGCAATACTCATCATTGCTACAATGGCTTTTTTCATAATTTTTGTTGTTTTATGGTTTTACAAATACTATGTATGTTAATTTTTACTTTTTACTTATTGATTGTTCAGTCCTTTTTCAAAAGACGCTGCAAAATTACTGCTTTTTGCAATACCGTACAAGAACGCACTTGATTGTCAGTTAGTTACATTTAGGTAACTATTGTAGAGTATCAAGCGGTTAAGGGCTGCAAAAAAATGTATTTTTTTGCATAGTCTTTTCCTATAGAAAAAGCAATTCCTATACATACTAACAGGAATTACGGCAACGAGACGAAAACGACAGCGGTAGATAGGCTGCTTTTAAACGAGTATTTTATGCACAGTATGCACTTTTTATGCAATAAATAATTATGCATAATAATTCTGAACAGCAGTTCAGTGAACATCGTCAAAAAGGGAACGGATTGGATCTATGAAAATTTCGATAAGACGGCGGTCTTTGGTTACGATTTTGCCCGTGCCGTCCATACGCTGGATAAGGGACAACGATTTTTGATAGGTAGTGGTCAGCCCGTCAGGGAATGCCACTTCCACGATATATGTGCCTGTCTGCACATCGGGAATAGCAGAGATATTGCGCACCACGCCGCGCAGCATACCGAAGCGCAGATAGGGGTAA
This sequence comes from uncultured Bacteroidales bacterium, assembly GCA_934716995.1. GTDB lineage: Bacteria > Bacteroidota > Bacteroidia > Bacteroidales > Paludibacteraceae > Colicola. The sequence goes on from CAKUYO010000002.1 coordinate 203,470, forward strand.
CTGTTGAGCCGTACATACACCGGTTGTCCGATCTCCACCTCACCGAAATTGGCGGAAGGCACGTTCATACGCCCAACCACTTCCATACTGTCTTGCGCTATGACGCTTGCTATCCGCTCGCCCGTCGTCACCCATTGGTTTTTGCTCCAATAGTTGATAAATGTAATTGTGCCGTCGATAGGCGATTCGATTACATATTGGTATTTCCATTGCTCCAATGCGGACATCAGTTGCTGACGGTATTGTCGCAGTTGCCGCTCATAGTCGGCGGTCTCGTTATCGCACTGCAGATCCAGTTCAATGCATTGCTGCCGGAGTTGCATCAATTCCAATTCGGCGGTGGTTTGCCCTGCATCCATTGCGGCTTTGTTCTTCTCGGTTTGCAGCGAGTTGCGGATAGTGGTTTCATAGTCAGAAAGCGAGATAACCCCTTCGGCGTACAATGCCGAATCGCGCAATACGGAACGATGCTGGTACTCCAAATCGCGCGACAAAAGACGTTGCTGCTCGGCTATCTTGCGGCAATACCGCTCGGTTTGTTCTATCTGCTGTCGCAACAAATGCTGCTGTTTGCCGATATGGTCGGCGGCAAGATAGTGGCGGTAGTCGGCACAAAGCAGACGGAATATCTCGTAGGTCTGCTGGATATTGCCCAAGTTGTATTCTTGCGACAGCCACTGACTACCCGCCATCTCTTCCGAACTCTGTTGATACGACTGCGCCAAATGCCCCATCACGCTGTCAATGTCTGCTGCATTGGCTACATCATTGAGCAAGGCAATGCGGTCGCCTTTATGCACCGTCTGTTTGTCAGAGACATAGATGGTATCAATACGTCCGTCGGTACGGATAACGAGGTCGGAAGGCGGATTGAGTGTGGTGATTACCGCCACGGCATCCACCGTCTGCGGGTATTGGATGCAATAGCAGCCCACCGCCAAACCAACCACAATCAGGCACAGGACGGTGATGCCCCAACGGATAATCCACGCAGGCTGCCTGCCGAAGATGTCGGCAGACTCCTCGCTATGCGCTGCGGGCGGAATATGTGTTTCTCTGTCAATGGGCATCAGGTTCCTAATTCCAGTTGGTTTTTGATAAGGCGGTAGTAATAGCCCTGCCGTGCAACCAAGTCGCTGTGGTTGCCGCTTTCCACTATCTGTCCGTGGTCAAGCACCACGATATTGTCCGCATTCCGCACCGTACTCAGGCGGTGCGCCACAATAACCACCGTCTTGCCGCAGAATAGCCTGTTGAGGTTGTCCATTATCGTGCACTCGTTGTTGGCGTCCAGCGAATTGGTGGCTTCGTCGAAAAACAGATACGGGGCGTTCTTGTATGCCGCACGGGCAATCAGCAGGCGTTGTTTCTGCCCTGTGCTCAGCCCGTGCCCGTCCATACCGATTTGCGTGTTATAGCCCAAGGGCAAAGCCCGTATCCAGTCGTCGATATTCGCCACGGTTGCCGCCTGTTCCACCCGTTGGCGGTCGGGTATCTCGTCGCTTACGGCGATATTGTTCTCAATGCTGTCGGAGAAGATAAATCCCTCTTGCATTACTACGCCGCATCGGCTGCGCCATGCGCTGTCGCTCAGTTGCCGTAGCGGCACATCGCCTACCAGCACCTCACCCTCGGCGGGCGGATAGAAGCCCAATAGCAGTTTGAGCAACGTGGTCTTTCCGCTGCCGCTGCTGCCCACTATGGCGGTTATGCGATTGTGCGGAATGGTCAGGCTGATACCGTTCAGCACTTTCTCCGAGTGCGCCCCTTCGTACTGAAACGACACATCGCGTAGCACAATATCGGCACTATCGGGTATATCGGTGCGCTTGTGTAGAGAAACAGGTTCCTCGTCCTCTTTTTGGTGTATCTCGCCCAACCGTTCCAAACTGATTTTGGCATCCTGCGTATCCTGCACAAAGGTGATAAACTGCGAAATCGGGGCGTTCAGTTGCCCGATGATATACTGCACCGCCGTCATCATACCCAGTGTAATGTCGCCGTTAATTACCGAAGCCGCAGCCAGAAAAGAGATAAGCACGTTCTTGGTCTGCTCGATAAACAGCCCGCCCACCTGCTGCGCCTGCCCCAACGACAGACCGCGGATATTGATTTTGAACAGGCGTGCCTGTATGCGCTCAAACTCCCAACGTTTCTGCTTCTCGCAGTGGTTCAGTTTGATGTCCTGCATACCCGATATGAGTTGCACAAGGTTGCTCTGGTTGTTGGCTGCCTCCTGAAAACGCATATAATCCAGTTTCTTCCGCTGCCGCAGAAAGAGTAGCACCCACACCACGTAGAGGGCGCTGCCCGCCAGAAAGATTGCCAGTATCTTCCAATTATATCCCGCCATAACACAACCATAGACCACAAAGGTAACTACGGCAACCACGATACTCAGCAGTGAACCCGTCAGAAACGATTGTATGCGGCTGTGGTCGCCGATACGCTGCAGGATGTCGCCCAATTTCTTGCTATCGAAGAAAGCAATGGGCAGGCGCATCAATTTGCCGAGGAAATCCGTTATCAGCGATACGCTTACCCGTGTGCTGATATGGAGCATCAGCCAACTGCGAATGAGCGAGTTGGCGGTTTGCCCGACTACCAATGCCACCTGCGCAATCAGCAGTACCACCACAAAATGCAGGTTGTTGGTGCCGATACCCGTATCCACCATCTCCTGCGTGATAAACGGCAGAATAAGGCTCAGCACGCTGCCGAGCAACATCCCCAATAGCAGTTGCACAATATAGCGCGTGTGCGGCTTCAGGTAGCGGAGCATAAAACTCCAACCTACATGGGGCGCATCGTGTTCGTCTTGCTCGTCGTAAAAAGCGGGAGTGGGCTCCAAGAGCAAGGCGATACCGCACGGGGTATTCTCTCCGTTCTCGGTGGACAGCCAACTCTTGCAGAACTTGTCCGCATCATATACCAGCAAGCCCGCCGCAGGGTCGGACACATACACTTTGCCTTTGCGTATCTTATACACCACCACAAAATGCCGCTGGTTCCAATGAACGATACAAGGCAGCGGGGCTTCGTCGCATAGTTGGCGGAAGGTGAGTTTGACACTGATAGTGCGGAAACCGATACTCTCCGCGGCATCGCTGATACCGAGCAGCGACACGCCCTCGCACGTAGTCACGCACCGTTCCCGCATCGTGGCGGCAGAGTAGAACTTACCGTAATACTTGCTTACAATACGCAGACACGTGGAACCGCAGTCCATCGAGTCCAACTGGCGATATGTAGGGAAAGATGCGATAGGCAAATGATTTATAGTGCATTATACAGCCACTCCCAATCTTTGTCGCTCACGCCGTTGGCTTTGAGGTACTGCTCGAAATCCTGTATATTAGCGGACAAATGTTGCTTTTCCAAGCGCACTACATAGCCCCTTAACAAATCCATAAACCATTCAAAACCGATTTGCTGTCCAAAACGGAACAGGACATAAGGTGCTTTATAATAGATTACCCACGAATTATGACTGAATGTATTACTACGGACATCAAAAATGGATTTATTGCGTTCTTCTTCGGACAATACATTATAGTGATTTGTCAAGATTTCCGATATGGCACTTGTATCTTTGTTACAAAAGACATAAGTCGCCACCAATTCTGCAAACGATTCGGAAAACAAAAATCGTCCTGCTGTCGTGTCGCATGCATAGTCCAAATAACAATGGGTTATTTCGTGTACCATACCCGGCATATTCCAAAAACCGCTATCCGC
>CAKUYO010000003.1 GCA_934716995.1 uncultured Bacteroidales bacterium
ACTCGGAAAATCTGCGTAACTGACTAATCTACAAATATTTCAAAGAACAATTCCTGATTTTAATGGGACAGGAGTGATGCTCTATAGTTTCCGAACCGCATCCATAAATTGTTCTCCGCGGTCTTCATAGGACTTGAACAGGTCAAAACTTGCACAACACGGCGAGAGCAGCACCGTATCGCCCTCGTGTGCGGCTTGGTATGCCCCGAGTACGGCATCGTGCAGGTTGTCGGTATCAATGATATTCAGTCCGAAGCCTCCGAAATGTTCGCGCAGTTTCTCGTTGTGCAACCCCATAAAGACCAATGTATGGCATTTCTCGCGCACGAGGTCGTCTATTTCGGAATAGTCGTTGCCCTTGTCCTTGCCGCCCAGAATCAGCACGGTCGGCGTGGTCATCGACTCCAATGCATACCAGCACGAATTGACATTGGTCGCTTTCGAATCATTGATAAACCGCACGCCACGCACGGTTGCCACATATTGCAGGCGGTGCTCCACGCCTGCGAACTGTTGCAGGCTCTCGCGGATGACATCATTCTTGATATGCAGGATCTGTGCCGCCAGCGAGGCTGCCATCGAGTTGAGTTGGTTATGTTTGCCTTTTAGGCTCAGTTGCTCCACGGGTACCCGCAACGGCTCTGCTACATTCACAATCAGGTTGTTATGCTCAATCCATGCGGCATTCACCCCGCCGATATTCTCTGCCGACTCGGCGGGTGTCTCGAAGCCGAACGGATAGAGTGTTGCCCCCGGGCGCAGTTTGTGTATCTCTTTGTCAATCACGGGGTCTTCCGCCCAATAGATAAAAGCATCGTCTTTGGTCTGGTTCTGTGTAATGCGGAATTTGGCATTCACATAGTTCTGAAAATCAAACCCGTAGCGGTCGAGGTGGTCGGGCGTGATATTCATCAGAATGGCGATGTTTGCACGGAAATCGTACATATTGTCCAATTGGAACGACGACAATTCAATCACGTAGTAGTCGTGTTTCTCGTGCGCCACCTGCAAGGCTAACGAGTTGCCGATATTGCCTGCCAGACCAACATTCAGTCCCGCACGGCGCAGGATGTCGTAGATCAGCGAAGTAGTGGTCGTCTTACCGTTGGAACCTGTGATACAGATCATTTTTGCATCGGTGTAGCGGGCAGCAAACTCAATCTCGGAGATGATTGGCGTGCCTTGTGCCTGCAGTTTTTGTATCATCGGGGCGGTCAGGGGGATACCCGGACTCTTGATCACCTCGCCGGCACTGAGAATGAGCGACTCGGAATGGTGTCCGTCCTCCCACGTGATGCCGTTCTGATCCAGCATAGCGCGATATCCGGGTTTGATCTCCCCCATATCGCTCACAAAGACATCAAAGCCTTTTTCTTTGGCGAGTATTGCGGCTCCCGTCCCTGACTCGCCCGCTCCAAGCACTACTATTCGTTTCATAGGTGTGTATTTTTGTTGTTTCCTACGCTGCCGCAAGCGGCGCGAGAGAAATAAAAGAAATTAAGCGGAATATATTTGCGCCTTATTCGGCTATATTTGTTTCAATCCCTATCGTATTTTCAATGTCAGTATCGTCAATGCTGCCAAAATCATTGTTACAATACAGAACCGCAGGACGATTTTTGTCTCGTGGTGCAGGTCGCTGCTTCCTTTGAACTTTACGATGCACGTCGGGTCGTTGCGCAGCACCTGCTCCATCGAGGTGCGATAGTGGTCGTGCAGCGGCGTGCGTTTCCATACTCGGATATGCTTGCCGCGGCGTTTGGCGAACTTGTACACCTGCGTTTGCACAATCACCGACACGCTCTCCATCAGGAATACCCCGCACAACAGCGGCACCATCAACTCCTTGTGGATAATCACTGCGCACACACCGATGATTCCGCCGATAGTCAGACTGCCCGTGTCGCCCATGAATATCTGTGCAGGGAAACCGTTGTACCACAGAAAACCTACCAGCGCCCCCACGAATGAAGCCAGAAAAACCACCAACTCCTCGCTGCCCGGTATGTACATCACATCAAAGTATTCCGCCCATACGTAACTGCCGCTCACATACGCCAGCACGATCAACGCCACGCCGATAATTGCCGAGTTGCCCGCACACATACCGTCCATTCCGTCGTTGAGGTTCGCCCCGTTGCTCACGGCGGCTACCACAAATATCGTCAGCAGTACAAAGAATATCCATCCTGCACGGTACTTGTTCTCTTCGCCAAGAAAAGAAAACATATCCGCATAGTTGAAGTTGTGGTGTTTTACAAACGGAATGGTCGTCTGCGTGGATTTCACCGCAGGCGTCTTGTCCACCACCGTGATATTGTTCTCCGTATGCGTACTGACCACCTCGTTCATTGTTACTTCCGGACTGTAACGGAGCGTCAGCCCCACGATCAAACCGAGCGTAACCTGCCCCGCGATTTTTATCCAGCCGTTCAGTCCGTTTTTGTTGTGGTGGAAAGTCTTGATATAGTCGTCGGCAAAACCCAATGCACCGAGTATCAAAGTGGTGATAATCATCAGTATCATATATACATTGCTCAGTTTGCCCACCAACAGGCATGGCAGCAATATACTGACGATAATCACTATTCCGCCCATCGTCGGCACTCCTTTTTTGGCGACGTTAAACGGGTCGGTTTTTTCGTCACGCTGCGTTTCCGAGATATGTTTGCGTTTCATCAGGTTGATGAAATACTTGCCGAAAAAGATACTTACCAGCAGTGCCAGCACGCCTGCCACTATCGCGCGGAATGATATATACGTCATCAACCGCGCCCCCGGCAGTTCGTTGAAATATGTAAAGAGAGAATAAAACATTTCTTCTAATTAGGAATGAGGAATTATGAATGAAGAATTAATGGCTTAATTATATGGCTAATTATATGTTCCTGTAAAAATTAACGTCTAATTATACGATAATTAACATTTTAATGGTTCAGCAGTATTTCCGTATCACCTCGTGGTCGTCAAAGTGGTGTTTTACGCCCTTGATAATCTGGTAGTCTTCGTGTCCTTTGCCCGCTACGAGAATCACATCGCCTGCCTGCGCCAGTGTGCAAGCCGTCTTGATGGCGGTCTCGCGGTCTTCTATCACGAGCGTCTGCTTCAGTTCCTCCCCGCTCAGTCCCGCCTCCATATCGTGCAGGATGTCCATCGGTTCTTCATCGCGCGGGTTGTCCGAGGTGAGTATCAGTTGGTCGGAACCGCGTTTGGCTATCGCCGCCATCATCGGGCGTTTGCCCTTGTCGCGGTTGCCGCCGCACCCCACCACGGTGATGAGCCGGCTGCCTTTCTTGCGTATCTCGTTGATCGTCTGTATTACATTGTCCACCGCATCGGGCGTGTGTGCATAATCGACAATTGCCGTCCACCCTTTTTCGCTGCGTATCGTCTCGAAACGTCCGTTCACGGGGTGCAGCGTCGATAGTACACGCAGCACTTCCGTCTTGTCGAACCCGAGACACATCGCCGCCCCGTAGATACAGAGCAGGTTGCTCACGTTGAACCGCCCCACTAACGGCACAAACACCTCCTGTCCGTTTACGTCCAACAACATTCCGTCGAACCCCTCTTCCAATATCTTCGCATGGTAGTCTGCCATTGCGCGGGTGGAGTAGGTATGTACTTTCGCATGGCAGTTCTGGGTCATCACCAGCCCGTTCTTGTCGTCTTTGTTGGTAACGGCAAACGCGTCTTTTTTCAGTCCGTCGAAGAGGCGTTTTTTCGTATCGCGGTAGTTGTCAAACGTCTTGTGGTAGTCGATATGGTCGCGGGTCAGGTTGGTAAACAACGCCCCGTCGAAATCCAGCCCCGCAATACGTTCCTGTGCAATGGCGTGGCTGCTCACCTCCATAAAGGCGTACTCGCACCCCGCATCCGCCATACGGCGCAGCAGTCCGTTCAACTCAATCGCATCGGGCGTGGTGTGCGTGGAGGGTATCGCTTCGTCCTCCACATAGTTCACCACCGTCGAGAGCAGTCCTGCCTTGTGCCCGAGTCCGCGTATCAGTTTGTAGAGCAGCGTGGCTATGGTCGTCTTGCCGTTGGTACCCGTTACTCCCACCAGCGTCAGTTGCTTGCTCGGTTCGCCGAACCAACGGCTTGCCAGCAGACCGAGGGCGTGGTCGGTATTCTCCACGAGGATATAGGTCGTACTGTCGGTTGTAGCGGGCATATAATCCGCATTGCCCAGCACCACGGCGGCAGCCCCTTTTTCTACGCACGAGGCAATGAACGTGTGTCCGTCCACTGCCGTTCCCGCTTGCGCCACGAACAAGTCGCCTTGTCCCACTTTGCGTGAGTCGAACTGTATGTCCTTTATCTCCTTGTCGCTACTTCCGACTATCTGCTTCACCTCTATGGCTTGCAGCAACTCTTTCAGTTTCATATCGTACAAAAACTAATTTCTATAAATAAATTAAAGGTTTAATTAATGGCTAATTATATGTTTCCTCCCCCTAAAAATAATTAACGTCCCCCCTCATCTTTTTTCAAGAACTTTGTTCCCCTCCTTGTCAAACACATAGCACCCCGTGCTTGCCATCGTCTTTTCGGCAATCTTTCTCACTACTGTTCCGCAGTCTTTTCCGGCATCGTAGTACCCGCGTTTGCCAGGGTCATTGATTACGCATATACATGTGTACTGCGGGTCTTCTTCGGGGAAATAACCCACAAAAGTCAGCCTGTGCCGGCTTCCTGTATAGCGTCCGTTGATAAGCAACTGCGCCGTACCGGTCTTCCCCGCTATGTGTACAAGGTCGCTCTGTGCCTTGCGCTGCCCCCATGGGTTCACCGATGCCGTACCGAGGTGGTTGTCCCATACCACATCATGCAACGCCCCCTGTATGTCCTTGAGAGTGGACGAACTGCAAATTGACGATTTCACCGTCTCCGTGCTGTATCGTTTTACGGTCTCGCCGTTCTGCTGTATTTCTTTGACTAATACGGGGCGGATCATCTTGCCGTCGTTGGCAATGGCGTTGTAGAACATCATCATCTGCATCGGGCTCATCTCCACCGAATAGCCGTACGACATCTTGCTCAGTGTTACCGTATCTCTCGGTATGTCTATGCGGTTCTGTTGCGCACCGGGTATCTCGCAATAGACGCTGTCGAGCAATCCCATCCTGCCTATCCGGTTCACAAATTTCTTCGCACTCCCCTCGTAGGCGTGGGTGATCAGTTTTGCCATGGCTATGTTGCTCGATACCGCCAATGCCGACCGCATCGTATAAACCGTATCGCGCGGGTGCGCATCGTGGTGGTGGGCTTTGATGTATGTCCAGCCGTTTTTATATACCCGTACCGTGTCGTCTATATCCGCTTTGCCGTCGTCCAACGCTGCCATCATCGCAATGGTCTTGAAGGTCGAACCGGGTTCCACACGCGTTACGGCGTGGTTCTTCATCTCGTAGTATGTACCGTCTTGGGTACGGTCGAGGTTTACAATGGCTTTCACTTCCCCCGAGTGGGTCTCCATCAGTATGCAGCAGCCCCATTCGCCGTCTATCACTTCCAATTGTTGCCGCAATGCTTTCTCGGCTATATCTTGCAGATCGGTGTTGATTGTCGTTACCACATCCATCCCGTCCTCGGCTTCTTCTATGGTTACATACTCCGTCCGCCCGCCGATGCGCTGCCGTGAACTGATGCCGTCTATGCCCCGCAGTTGCGCCTCAAACGCTTTCTCCAGCCCCGCATTGCCGTATCCGTCATCGCCGTATATACTGCCTATCGTGCGGCTCGCTAAGTTCCCGAAAGGTTTGATACGCTTGTGCTGGGCGTCAAACATTATACCGCTTTTATACTTGCCCAAGCATATCGGGTACGACTGTTCCAACTGCCGCCGTTGCAGGTAGTCTATCCGTTTGTTGGTTATCTTTTGGGGCTTGCTGCCGTTCTTGTATGCTTTGGTGATGATCTGCTTGTATTCCGCGGCACTCCGGTCGCCCACCACGCGGTTCAGGTGGTATGCCAGCGAGTCGATACTCTCTTTGAAGAGTTTGCCGTTCTTTTCGTGCAATGCCGGCACACGCATATCCATCGTGATGTAGTACTGTGGCATACTGCTTGCCAGTAGGTTCCCGTTGCAGTCGAGGATATTGCCGCGTGTGGCGTGAATAGGCTGATTTACAGCCACCTGTTTGTCGGCAATCGCCAACCAGCGGTCGCTGTCAAACACCTGTATATAGACAATCTTGCCTATCACAGCCGCAAAACCCAACGCAATCACACCGAAAATCAGTGCAAAACGCAATATCGTATTTCTCTGCTCGTCCGACAATGTATGCTAATTGTTAATTATTACTTGTTAATTCTAACAGGAGGTGTTGTATTTTCTTTCAGGTCGCTGCCGCGTTCCTCCAGGGTTCTTGCAATCTCCGATTGCCGCGTGGCGTTCACCCATTTGGCACTGATAGTCAGGTATTCGAACTTGGCATCCAGCATTTCTTTCTTGGTGTCGGTCAGTTTGTGCTGTTGGTACATTGACTGATAGCCCGCATAGATATAGACGAATACCATCACGATAACCAGCGCAATCAGTTTGTACTGTTTGCGCAGCCCTTTGCTCATCAGTTTCTCGCCGTTGAGCCAACTCTGTATATCGTGCGTATTCATTGTTATAGGATCGTTTTAGGATGCGTATAGGATGCGTATAGGATAAGCCTTCAAAGTAAGGAGGATATAAGGAGAATATAAGGTGGATAGCATTCTTATTACTTTGTATGTTTATTGTTAATTAATTATTCATTGTTAATTGTGCATTATGCATTGTTTCTCCGCCACCCGCAGTTTTGCGCTGCGGCTTCTCGGGTTGCGTTCCACCTCTTCCTCGCTTGCGGTCAGCCCTTTCTCTATCAGTTTGAACGGCGTGAGTATGTTCCCGTAGAAGTCCTTTTCTATTGTCCCTTCTATGTTGCCCGATCGCAGAAAGTTCTTTACCAACCGGTCTTCCAGCGAGTGGTAGGTCAGTACGGCAATCCGTCCTCCGGGTTTCAGCAGGTCGCGTGCCGCAACCAGCATCTCGCGCAATGCCCCGAGTTCGTCGTTCACCTCCATACGCAGCGCCTGGAACAGCCGCGCCATATCCTTTTTCATCCCCGTCGGCACCTCAATCTGCCCGTTATCAATTGTGCATTGTGCATTGTGCATTGTGCATTGCACCAACTGTTCCGTCCTCGTGATTGCCTCTTTTTCTCTCGCCCGCACAATGGCTTTCGCTATCTGTCGCGAGTTCTTCATCTCCCCGTATAAATATAGTACGCGTGCGAGTTCTTCCTCGCTGTAGGTGTTTACTATGTCGGCGGCGGTGCGTTTGGCGGATTGGTTCATACGCATGTCCAATGGTCCTGCAAAACGGAAACTGAACCCTCGCTCCGCTTCGTCAAAGTGGTGGAAACTGACGCCCAGGTCTGCCAGGAGTCCGTCTATATACTCCACCCCGTAGTAGTCCATAAAGTTCCTGAGATACCGGAAATTCCCGTGTACAAACTGCCACCTCGAATCATCCAACAGAGAAATACTTGATTGAGACATACCCGTTCTTGTCTCCCCCTCTTTGAGGGGGATGGGGGAAGTCCATTGTGCATTATGCATTGTGCATTGTGCATTATTATATGCGTCCATATCCTGGTCAAACGAGAACAGCCGCCCTTTCTCCCCCAACTCTGCCATGATGGCTCTCGAGTGTCCGCCTCCGCCGAAAGTTACGTCCACATACGTTCCGTCGGGCTGTATATTCAGTCCTTCTATCGTCTCCCGCAACATTGCCGGTATATGGTACACATTCCCCATAAATTATCCTTTCATCTTTTGTCTTATCCTGCTCGCCAGATCCTTTTGGTCAAGCCGTTTCTCGGCGAAATTGCCCGGGCTCCATAGTGCAAATCGGTCCAGCATACCTACAAACAGCACGTCCTGTTGCGCTCCGATTGCCTCCATGTTTTTCTTTTGCAACAATATACGTCCCTGATTGTCCATATCGAGAAACTCGGCGTCCGACATAAACTGCATCAGCAGCATTTGGTCTTCCGGATCCCATTCGTCAAGGGCTTGGCGCAACTGCCCCACTTTCTCGTTCCACACCTGCTCGGGGTAGAATATCAGACACTCGTTATCGGTATCACGGCGCATTACGATGCGTTTGCTTTCCGCCTCGTTCAGTATCTTCCGATACACGGCAGGGACGAAAATGCGCCCTTTCTCATCCGCACGCGCCTCGATATTTCCGATAAATGTACTCATGATCAACAGAATGTATGGTGTGTCAGCCTACCAGTCGTCTGGTATGTTAATTGTTAATTCTTACTCGTTAATTGTAAAAACCGTTGCAAAGGTACAACTTTTATTTGAATTACCCCACTTTTCCCCACAAAAAAAAATATCCACGCTCTTTTCAACAACTTTTCAACAAAGCAAACATTATTCAAATCGTACAAAATCAATAAAATACATACTTTATAAACATTGTGGCGGAAAGTGGTGATAATTGGTGATAATTGTTGCTTAAAACCCAATGTGGCACATCCTGCGCCCATTATACTGCCCACTACGGTACATATATGGTCGCTAATGCTTTTCTTTCATATTCTTTTGCTTATTTTCAAAATTAGTTGTACCTTTGCAGCAAATATAAAAATACTATGAACCGCAAATCCGTTTTTTCTGTCTCTCTCCTTATTGGTATTTCCTTGTTTTCTCCGTCCGTACAGGCGCAGAGTTTCGGCAATCTGTTCCGTCAGGCTGCACAACACGCTACGCAACAAGTCGTGCGCAAGACGGTAGAGAAAGCCTCGGAGAATAAACAGGACAAGCAAAAACAGTCAAGTCGGGACAAGCAGTTGGAGAAACAGATGGATGCTATGATACATCCGGGTGCAAGCAAGGAAGTGCAGGAGGACGAAGCACCCACTATCCGTCTCCCGGAGCAGCACACCGCGCTCTTTGCCCCCCTTGGTTACCCCATTGAAGACCATTTCGGTACACTGTCGGTCAAACAGCCGGTTTTTCCTCCCAAGGCAGCCGCCGATCAGGTGGATTGGGTGGACAAACAGCCGAATGTCCTTGATATGGACAACCAGAGCCTCGTGGACGAGTATTTGATGCTTGACAAAGCGGAGTCAAAAGGAATCAGTATGGATCTTTCCCCCGCCTACCATCGTTACCATGCGCTGAAGCATGTAATATACGACCGCTGCGATGTGCTCAATAATTTTGTAAAATGGTACAACGAGGCATTGGGCGAATACGCTATGGGCAATGACACCTACAACTGGGTCATCAATGGCGACCACCGCCGTATGGTAGATCTGATCGGTGGCGATTGCTATAAAACCCTTATCCGCTCTTCGTTGGTACCACTATTCTCCCTGGAGGGTTTTATATCCGACGATACCCGTGCCTATTTTGCCGCGCACGGCGGCTATGAGAATGCCCATAAAGCCCAATGGACGCACTGGGATCCGGAACCTGACAAGCAGACCCTCTCCACTTCCGACTCGGGCAAAACCGGCAAGGTACTCCATTCCAACGACTCGGGCGCGTATGTGGATGTGGAAGGTATCACCTATATTCTCCATAATGACGGCAACAGTCCTTGGGCGTTTATGTCCGCACTGGCTACTGCGGTTGTGGCAGACAAAGACATCGTCATTCCGGACTATATCAATTACAACGGCAAGAAATATAGGGTAACCTCTATGCGTGGCGACCTGTTTGCACAAACCGCCATCAAGTCCGTTAAGATACCTGCCGGTATGGACGAAATCCCCAACGGGGCGTTTGCTTGCACCCCCATCACGGAGATTGTTATTCCCGCTACGGTCAAGGTGGTACAAGGTTCGGCTTTCCGCGATTGCAAGAACCTTTCCAAAGTGGTCTTTGAGGGCGACCGGATAGATGCCGTACACGGCTGTTTCCAACGCTGCACCAAACTGCAATCGGTGGTCTTCCCCAAAAACATCAAGGAGGGGATGAGTTACGATATGTTCTCGGGCTGCACCGCCCTTACAAGCGTTACCCTCCCGCAGAACCTCAAAGTGTTGCCCGAGCGTTTCTTCTGGAGTTGCAAGAAACTGACCTCTATCGAGTTGCCCCTTAGTGTCAAGCAGGTCGGCGAAGACGCTTTTGATCATTGTACCGGTCTCGTCTCTGTGAGTCTGCCGGGTGTTACCGACCTCGGCGAGGGGGCATTCTCCGGCTGTACGGCTCTCAAAACAGTCAAAATAACTTCTGCTGTTGAAGCCAAACTCAAAGCCGACAATTATTGGGGGTACGTCGTTACTTTCGACGACTGCCCCCTTCTCCAACTCCAACTCGCCGGCGACACCATCTCCCTCCCCGCCGGCATCATCGTCATCGACAGGAAATAGGAAAGAAATAGAGATACAAATATATACCAAAACCTCCCGCCTGATTAAATCAAGCGGGAGGTTTTGGTTTATATTAAGCACTACATTACTTGTTCAGAGCCAGAGCCACGTTTACGGCGCAAGCCACGGTGCAACCTACCATCGGGTTGTTACCGATGCCGAGGAAGCCCATCATCTCTACGTGTGCCGGAACGGAACTTGAACCTGCGAACTGTGCGTCGCTGTGCATACGTCCCATTGTGTCGGTCATACCATACGAAGCGGGACCTGCAGCCATGTTATCGGGGTGCAACGTACGACCGGTACCGCCACCCGAAGCCACCGAGAAATACGGTTTTCCTGCCAGGATACGCTCTTTCTTGTACGTACCTGCCACGGGGTGCTGGAAGCGGGTCGGGTTGGTAGAGTTACCCGTGATGGATACATCTACGTTCTCGTGCCACATAATAGCCACGCCCTCGCGTACATCGTCTGCACCATAGCAGTTCACTTTCGCACGCGGACCATTGGAGTATGCTTTGCGGCGTACCTCTTTCAGTTCGCCCGTATAGTAGTCGAACTGGGTCTGTACGTATGTGAAACCGTTGATACGGCTGATGATCATGGCAGCGTCTTTGCCCAGACCGTTCAGGATGATGCGGAGCGGGTTCTTGCGTACTTTGTTTGCCATCTCGGCAATCTTGATGGCTCCCTCGGCAGCAGCGAAACTCTCGTGTCCTGCCAGGAAAGCGAAGCACTGTGTCTCCTCGCGGAGCAGACGTGCAGCCAGGTTGCCGTGTCCGAGACCTACCTTGCGGTCGTCTGCCACCGAGCCGGGGATGCAGAATGACTGCAAACCGATACCGATAGCCTCTGCAGCGTCAGCAGCGTTCTTGCAACCTTTCTTCAGTGCAATGGCACTACCTACTACATACGCCCACTTGGCGTTCTCGAAGCAGATACGTTGGGTCTCCTCGCAAGTCAGATACGGGTCGAGACCGTATTGCTCGCAGATCTGGTTAGCCTCCTCGATAGAAGCGATACCATTGGCATTCAGTGCGGCGAGAATCTGTTTCTCGCGGCGATCTTGTGATTCAAATTGAACTGGACGAATCATAGCATTACTCCTTTCTCGGGTCAATAGATTTAACTGCGCCCTGCTCTTTGGTCGTGCGACCATAAGTGCCGGTAACTTGTTTCAGAGCCTCGTCAGCCGGTACGCCTTTTTTCACTGCGTCCATAAACTTGCCCATGTGTACGTATTCGTAGCCGCATACCTCGTTGTCCTCGTCGAGGAACTCTTTGGTGATGTAGCCCTCGGTCAGTTGCAGGTAGCGGACACCCTTCACTTTGGTTGAGAAGAGGGTACCGCACTGGCTTACCAGACCTTTGCCGAGGTCTTCCAACCCTGCGCCGACAGCCAAACCGCCCTCGGAGAATGCCGACTGGGTACGACCGTAAACGATCTGGAGGAACAACTCGCGCATAGCGGTGTTGATAGCATCGCAAACGAGGTCGGTGTTCAGTGCCTCAAGGATTGTCTTGCCAGGCAGAATCTCTGCTGCCATAGCAGCCGAGTGGGTCATACCCGAGCAACCGATGGTCTCTACGAGAGCCTCCTCGATAACGCCGTCTTTTACGTTCAGCGTGAGTTTGCAGGCACCCTGTTGGGGAGCACACCATCCCACACCGTGGGTCAAACCTGAAATGTCTTTGATCTCGGTAGCCTTTACCCACTTGCCCTCTTCGGGGATGGGAGCCGGTCCGTGCTTCGGACCTTTGGCTACAACGCACATTTCTTGTACTTCTTTACTGTAAATCATGTTTATTGTGGTTTATTGTATTGTTTATGTGTTTGCAATACGTAACTTTTTACCCCGCAAAGATACGATGTTTTTTCGATATACACAACAAAAAAGCGCAAAACGCCCACTCCACTTTGCGAAATCACTCCGTGAACCTCTCGGCACAGTCGGCAGAACAACCCGTTAATCACCCGATAATCACCCGATAATCACCCGATGGAGTCAGCATCATGGTATATAAAAGGTACGTATCGAATCACATACATGGCGGGGGTTGCGCAGCAGCGGGCGGGTGGAGTAGAAACACTCGCCCGTTATCCCGGGTATGGTGCGGTTGAGGCGCATCTGGCGGCTTATCTCGTTGCCCATGCGCCATGCGGCAGTTTCTTTTTTGCCCTCCAGACGGTAAGGCGCCATACCGATATAGAGTTTGCAGCCCGCACTGTGCTCCGCCCACCAGTGTGCCAGCACCTCGTAGTCGGCAGCGGGTTTGCCTATCTCCCAGTAGAGTTGCGGCATTACATAGTCGATCCACCCCTCTTGCATCCACAGCAGCACATCGGCATAGAGGTCGTCATAGTTGGTGATTCCCGCCCGGGTGGCGCTACCATTGACCGAATCGCGGCTTTGGTTGCGCCAGACGCCGAAAGGCGAGATTCCGAACTCCACTTCGGGTTTGAGCGACCGGATGGCTTGGTGTATCTCACGGATAGCCATATTCACGTTGTTGCGCCGCCAGTCGGCTATGTTGTCAAATCCGCGCGGGTTGTCCTTGAACGTCTGCGTATCGGGTATCTGTTGTTTGCCTGCGGGATAGGGATAGAAATAGTCGTCCATGTGAATGCCCTGGATGTCGTAGCGGCTCACGATGTCTTCCACCACCATACAGATCCAGTCGCGTGTATCGTCCAGACCGGGATTGAAATACCACTGTCCGTTGTATTGCCAGAACCACTCGGGATTGCTTTTGAAGATGTGGTTCTGCCACATAGCCGTGATGGGTGATTTGGCGAGGTTGACACGGTAGGGGTTGAGCCATACGTGTACATCCATATCGCGCTTGTGCGCCTCCTCTACCACGAACTCCAGCGGATCCCATTCCGTCTGTCCGCCCCATACACCCTGACTGCCCGTCAGCCAGTTGCTGATCGGCTCCAATTCCGACAGATAGAGTGCGTCGGCGGTGGGACGTACCTGGAAAATAACGGCATTGATGCCGATACTATGCAGCGAATCCAAGAGGAAAAGCATTTCCTCCTGTTGTTTCCCGGTATTGCCTACCGCCTCAGGCGTAGGCCAGTCGATATTCGCCACGGTGGCAATCCATGCCCCGCGAAACGTGATGCGGTCGTTTGCCGGCAGGCTGTCCGCCTGACCGTATATGCTTATATATGTCAGCAACAAGAATATAATGCCGCAAATTCGTTTCATAATTATTGTTTCTATGGGGAATTTTAATGACTGTCTATGGAATAATTAACGAATAATTAACGCTAATTAACGGAGAACTTTTTAATGGTTCTTTATATGTATTTTAATGGAGTATTCGTGGAGACCACCCCGTCCTCTACGTGGAAAACCCGTGCTTCGGGGTTCGGACGGAGGATGTCGGTAAGGTGCTGGCGGTCGGTGTCGGTGATGAAGATCTGACCGAAACGGTCGCTGTTCACAAGTCGCACAATCCGTTCCACACGCTCGCTGTCCAACTTGTCGAAGATGTCGTCCAGCAGCAGTATCGGTTTGCCAAGATAGAGTGCCTGTGCCAGTTTCATTGCCAAAAGATAGGTTTTCTGCTGCCCCTGCGAGCCGACACGCTTCAGCGGATAGTCCCCCAGCAGCATCTCGATCTCGTCTTTGTGAATACCCTGACTGGTCCAGCCGAGTATCAGGTCGCGTTGCCGTGTACGGATATATGCCTCCTGCAGGTTGCGGTCGGACAACTGGCTGATATACTGCAAACCGACCGTCTCTTTCCCGCCGGAAATCTCGGCGTACATCTCTTGGAACAGCGGTACAAATTGCTCCACAAAGATACTTCTCTCCTTATATATGGATTCTGCCAGCGGAGTCATCTGCATTTCCAGTACCTCGAACAAGTCCCATGGCACTTGTTCCTGATCGGCATACTGTTTGAGCAACGTATTGCGCTGCTTGAGCAGGGCATTGTATCGGTTCAGTTGTTCGAGATAGGTCTTGTTGCATTGTGAGATGACCACGTCCAGAAACCGCCGCCGCTCCTCGCTGCCGTCTTCTATCAGTGCTCCGTCCTGCGGGCTGACCATCACCAGCGGTATCAATCCGATATGGTCTATCAGGCGTTTGTAGTCTTTTTTGCCCCGCCGGAATTGTTTCTTCTGCCCCCGTTTTATCCCGCACGAGACAAGAATATCCTCTTCCTCTTCCTCTTCATTGTGCATGGTGCATGGTGCATTGTGCATTGAATATGCCCCCTGCACCATTGCCATATCCTCGCCGTGGGTGATGTTCATCGAGTCGGTGGCGTTGTAGGCGGATTTTGCAAAACTGAGCAGATAGATGGCGTCGAGGATATTGGTTTTGCCCTGCCCGTTGAGTCCGACAAAGCAATTCAGTTTCTCCGCAAAGCCCAACTGTGCCTCGCGTATATTCTTGTAATTGAGTATGTTCAGTTCTCGGAGAAACACTTGTTTCTAATTAGGAATGAAGAATTATGAATTAGGAATTAAAAGAGTATCGGATGAATGAATTCTCATCATTCGTAATTCATCATTCATAATTCATAATTACGCATATAACTCCACGTCCTCTTTGGTGATTGTGTTGCCGGCAAGGATTATCAGGCGTTCAACCACGTTGCGCAATTCACGCACGTTGCCTGTCCACTCGCGTGCCTGCAATGCCGCAATGGCATCATCGGCAAAGGTCTTGGTGGCAATACGCTGTTCGCTGCATATCTGTTCGGCAAAATAACCGACCAGCAGCGGAATATCGCTCACGCGCTCTTTGAGGCTCGGTACGTGGATAGGAATGACGTTCAGACGGTGGAACAGGTCTTCGCGGAAACGTCCGGCGGCAATCTCGCGTGGCAGATCTTTGTTGGTGGCTGCCAATACACGTACATTCACCTTGATGGGTTTGTCGCTGCCTACGCGGGTAATCTCGTTCTCCTGCAGCGCCCGCAGCACCTTGGTTTGCGCCGCCATCGACATATCGCCGATCTCGTCGAGGAAAAGCGTACCTCCGTCGGCTTGCTCAAACTTGCCCGCACGGTCTTTGATTGCTCCGGTGAACGAACCTTTGATATGCCCGAACAGTTCGCTTTCGATCAGTTCGCTCGGTATAGCGGCACAGTTTACTTCCACCATCGGTTTGTCGGCACGGCTGCTGCCTTCGTGGAGCAGGCGTGCCACCACCTCTTTGCCCGTACCGTTGGCACCGGTAATCATTACACGCGCCTCGGTAGGAGCCACTTTGTTGATGATTTCGCGCACGTGCTCAATGGCACTGCTCTCTCCCACCATTTGGTTTTTCTGCTGTGCCACTTTCTTGCGCAGGCTGCTGATTTCCTGCTTGCCGCGTCCTACCTCCACGCGCAAGTTCTTCTGCTCAAGGGCGTTTTTGATAGTGATGAGCAGGCGGTTGAGGTCGAGAGGTTTTTCGATGAAGTCATAAGCCCCTTTTTTGAGGGCTTCCACGGCGGTTTCTATGTCGCCGTGCCCCGAAATCATTACGATAGGACAATCTACATAAGTCTCGCCCTCGGCGGGTTGTTTGAGTGTCGTGAGCACCTCTATGCCGTCCATCTCGGGCATTTTGACATCGGAGAAAATCAGGTCGTACTCGCCTTGCCGGGCTTTTTCCATACCTTTCTTGCCGTCTTCGGCCACATCTACGGTGTGTCCCTCGTCGCCCAAAATCTCTTTGAGCGTATTGCGTATAGCCCGCTCGTCGTCTATCACTAATATCTTTGCCATATCATATCTTTGTTTCCGCTGCAAAGTTACACATTTTTCCGCACTCCCGCAAGAATAGGATTTTACATATCTTCCAAATCCAAGCAGATGGGGTGTAACTTGTATTTAGGTAGTACTTTGTTTTGCAGTTTTTCTGTTTTTGCCAGAAAATCCTGGTATTTTACACGTTTTTTATGCCGTTTCACTTCTGCCGCTACCGCTGTTTTCCCGTCATTGCAGAGGGCTACAATATCAATCTCGTTTTGTTCGCTTCTGCCGTCCCACCATGCACCTATTTGAGTGTATAGTTGTTGTTCTTGCATTTTCTGACGAAAATACTGCTCTAAGATATGTCCGGAATACACCTCGTAGTCGTTGCGGATAATAGCGGCTAACTGATTGAAATTGAGTGTTTCTATAAGTGCCTGGTTGTTATCCATATAGTGGAACCATGTCTTCAAAAAAATATCTTTTATTTCATAGCGTACAGTCTGCGAATTAGGACGTGCCATAATCGGACGGTGTTTGGCTAAAATATCGTATGTTTCTTCCAATTTTCGCAACTGCCCGCCAATGGATATGTTCCCGCCGAGGTAATTTTCTATCTCATTCTGTGTGTTGTTGCCGTTGGCGATGGCTTGCAGTATAGAAAAGTAGGTATCGTGGTTTTTGCCGAATTCTTGCACCATAAGATATTGTCCTTCGTCTAAAAACGGAGAATCTCGTTCCGTAACGGCATTGATTATTGCATCTCGTGTAACGGCTTGCCGGTCGATCAACAGTTCTACATAACGCGGGATCCCAGCTGTAAAGGTATATAATGCCAGTAAATCATCCGGAGTATAGTGCGGATGGTTGTCCGCCAAAATATGCTTGAGTACATCCGTGGTGAACGGGTGCAAATGAATGGTATGGTCTGCCCGTCCGTATAGAGGCTCGGATTCATCTTTGAATATGCGGTGCATCATACTGTATATGGAACCGGATACTACAAAGTTGATATGCCGTTTTTTTCGGTATTGGTCCCAATAGTTTTGGATGTCGCTGAAAATACTGCTATTGATGTTCTGGAAATTTTGAAATTCATCAATAACCAACGTATAGGGCTTGTCAATCTGCATTAAAAATTGAAAAACCTGTTCAAACGTTACCATGTCAGGTACAAAGAGACCTAACTTTGCGGCTATCTCTTGACAGAAACTGCGGCATAGAAGTCCCTCGCTTTTTTTTCCTACAAACAAATAAACATACGGTTCGTCCCCCAATGCCATCTCTATGAGGGAGGTCTTGCCTACTCGCCTGCGTCCGCTGAGAACGGTCAGTTTGGAGTGTCCGCCATATACGGATGAGCGGATACTGCGTAGTTGCTGTGTCTCTGTTTCCCGATTGTAGAATTTCATAATACGATATTTTTACCGACGTAAATTTTACAGCCGTTAAATTTGATGCAAAGATACAACAAGTTTTCAACTTGTGCAACTTTTGTGTGAATATCTATGGGGAAAACAAACAGGAATGGTATATAAAAAAAGAGGATTGTCTCACGACAACCCAATCTTTTTACTTAACCTTAAATCTAATACCATGAAAAACACGGTGCAAAAGTACGGTATATTTTTGATATGGCCAAATAAAAAGCGAGAAAAATATGTTTTATAGCATATTTTTGTGTATTTTGCAAAGTGAGTGTGTCAAAAAAGGTGCAGTATTAGTAGTTTTGGCATATCCATGCAGCCAAAAAACGGTCGTAGATACTATATATACCATCCGTTTGTGTGATTAAGTCGTCAGCCAACAGAGCCTTTGCCGCAGATTGTACCGAACTGGCAGAGGGTAGGTTGTAGCATTTGATAAATTCTCCGGAAGTGATATTCTGTGCTTTGCCTGCTTTTGCAATCGCTTGCAGCAGTTGTTTCTGCTTGGTCGGTACTTTGTCCATCAGTTCACGGAATGCCATTTGCTGGCTTTCTACGATATTCCGGAATGCCACTTCTATTGCCTCTGTTGTACAACAGCCCCCCGCGGGTGTAATGGCAAACAGTTCGTTCATCATCATTTGTATAAACCATGATATGCCGTCAAAGCGGTGATATACCGCTTCTACGACCCGTCTCTCGACCTCTTTTCCTGCCTTGTGAAACAGCCGTTGTGCAAATTCGGTATAGGTGTCCAAGGGAATCGGTTCCAGCCCCATAATGATAGTGCTTTGGTAAAAAGGCTTTGTCGGGGACAGGAACATCTGCGACATCATGTGTCGTTTGCTGCCGGCGAAGATAAACTGTGCATTGTGGCAATGCTGTATGTGGGTGCGCAGTATGGCTTCCACGGCTGTTTCGTCGCGATACTCGGATATTTGCTGGAACTCGTCAAATGCAATCAAACAGGGCTTGTCGGCGGTGTCAATGTAGGAAAAAATCTCCTCCAGTGTGGTCTTGGGGGCAGTAATATCTCCTAACGACAGGTCGAGAGTGGGAGTACCCGACAGATTGTCAAACTTAACGCCTACTTGCAAAGAGCGGATGATTTGGAAAAAACGTTCTTTCCATTGGGTGTTGCGCGGTTTGAGTTGGTTATATATGCTATTGGCAAACAGGTAAATCATCTCCGAGAAGGAGCGTGTGCCATAGATGTCAATAAAGAATGTATAGTATTGCTCCTGTATCTGTGTTTGCCCGAAAGTGTGTTCGATCAGCCCTGATTTGCCCATACGCCGTGGCGAAATCAGAGCCACATTGCGCCCGTTGGTCAAGTGTTTGGTAAGGGTGGCGGTTTCTTCTATGCGGTCGCAGAAATACTCGGGCGATACATATCGTCCGACAATAAACGGGTTTTGCGGTTTGTAAGTCATATCGGATGTGGATTATTGAAACTATAATTATTGAATTTTCAATAATGGTGCAAAGGTACGACTTTTTTGCTGTATGTGCAAGTGGTAAAATGTTTTAGATTAGAATACAAGTCAATAAAAACAATGCAGGCTGCCTTTCGGGTAGCCTGCATAAATAGATATGTCTCTGCGGATTACTCTACAACACTACCTACAGCGTTGTATTTCACGCCGTTGCGAATGATAACAAGTTGGCCGTTCTCAATCGTCTTAACGGCTTTCTCTGCAACGGTTGTGCCTTTGATGGCAGTATCATTGATTTTTTCAACTACGGCACCTGCTTGGAAACCAATGCTGCGATCGCCTGCTTTAGTGGTACGTACGCCCAATTTGCCGGTAACAGTAATCTTGTCGCCTTCTGCAACACCGGGAGCAGCGATAGAACCACGATAAACCTCAAGAGTGGAACCCTTTTGTGCGCCTGCTTCAGCACCGAAATAGAATGTTTGGTTGTTGTATTGAGTGTCATAGGGATATACAGTACTTGCCACACCTTTCACAAGATAGGTCTTCTCGGAGTATGTGTTGTCAGCCATACCCTCGCAGAGTGTGATAGCATCTGCCACGGAGATTTCTTCTGCTTCAACAACCTCACCGGGATTTTCTTTACCGTTGCCGGTGATAGTAACCGTCTTTAGTTCGTATGTCGGTGCTACCTCTGTTGAACTTTTGTAGATAAAAGCAATTTGGATAGTCTTGCCTGCATAGTCGTTGATAGCCAACTCATCGTCTTGGAAAGTCCATGATGTACCAGCAGGCATACCCAATGCCAAATCCGACCAGTTGGTGCCATTGTCAGTGGATACTTTTACTGCCAATGGATTTTTGTTGCCGTTCAGGAAATTCAATGCGTGATTTACTTTGATGGTAGCCTCAGTTGCAGATGTCAAATCAATGGCGGGAGAAATGAGCCATGATTCGGTAGCCACATTTGTTTTGTTGACGTATGCACTTGCCTTCATTCCGTAGGTAGCATTCTGTTGCCATACATAGGAGGCAGTTCCTAATTCTTTGTCGCTGATGGTCCAATCACCTTGCCCTTGGGTAAAGTTGATGGAATACATAGTAACATCTGCTGCAAAGAGCGTTACGCTTGCGCATACAGCCAATGCTAATGAGAAAAATTTCTTCATACTAATTGTTATTTTATTGGGTTAATAAATATGCTGTCGCATAAAAACGACCGTTTTCTTGCAACAGTAATCCCGACTTGGAATATACAGATTATGCTTTCCTGTACCTTAAAGTACCAATTACGGAGAAAAGACGTAGAAAGGACGTAGAAAGAATTAGAGTATATGCGGTGTTTTTATACACTTTATGCACTATATATGTTGCATAAAGTGTATAGAATTGTTTTGATGCGGTTGCCCTAACAAAACACCATTTACTTTCGTACCGATAAGCATAGGTAAAACTTAGATTATTGTGCTGCGATTGCCACATTTGTACATATTTTTTTCAATCGGTCTTATCTCTTAATTCCTCTCGTTTTCTGATATGTAACATATTTAATGATTTTTTCACAAAATAAGTTTGCACACCTCAAAAAATAGGCGTACCTTTGCACACAGAAAAGAAAGCGATTATTCCTTGCTACAGACACCGCTAAAAGTGTCGCAAGAAAACGGTCGTTTTTATGCGACAATAAACTAACTCTTAAAAATAAAACATTATGAAGAAATTTTTCTCTTTTGTGGCTGTCCTCTGTGTGGCATTGACAGCAAGTGCAAGTGTCGTTTGGACGGAAACACTCGACAAAAACGGTACGTATATCAATCGTGACGGAAAAGACAAGGATACTTATCCGTGGGGGACATATTGGCCATACGTGGATCAATGGTATGAGGTTGGCAATTTTGTGAATGAATATGATTCTGTAGGCTCACAAAATGTATCTATTCGTAGCAAAAAATTGAATAGTGATACCAACAATACTATCGGTTTCTTTTTTGCAGCAACCACTGATAAGTATCCTACAACAGATAGCAAATTGTATCTCAAAGGAAAAGATGGCGTAATCTGTACCGGTAATGGGCTATATCTGACATTTGAGGTTTGCACTTCCGAAAGCGATGGCGGAGACTTGACGGCATTGCAAGTGCAGGTGAATGATAAAGATTTGACTATTCCTGAAAAGAAGTGGACGGGAAAAGCGCAAACGGTTACGGTGTCTTTGCCTTTGGAAGATGGAGATGTTGCTTCTATTTACATCTATTTTAAGGATCTACCTAAGAACTACCAGAAATTCATTACTAATCTGCGTATTGAAGATCAGCCAACCGCTATCGGCAATACTACCGTTGCAGAGAAAGCCGTTAAGACGATTGAGAACGGACAACTTGTTATTGTTCGCAACGGCGT
The DNA here is from genome assembly GCA_934716995.1 of uncultured Bacteroidales bacterium. Classification (GTDB taxonomy): domain Bacteria; phylum Bacteroidota; class Bacteroidia; order Bacteroidales; family Paludibacteraceae; genus Colicola. Next base: position 21,338 of record CAKUYO010000003.1, read on the forward strand.
AAAATACAACGCAGTAGGTGCTGTTGTAGAGTAATCGGTTGGGATTATATGCAATCTACAGAGGCTGTCGCAAAGGCAGTCTCTGTTTTTTGTTGCTGCACACCTGTTGCTGTATTTCTTTAATTTCTCTCGCACCGCGTAGCAGGTGCGTAGGACACTTTTGCCATGAGAAGGAGTTCTACTCAGCCCACAGGGCTTCGTTTCGCTATGGTACTCAGTGTGCTGTGCACACCTGCCTTTCGCTTCATCCACCATTTTTCTTGCCGCATACGGCATAGGACATCCCTGTAGCAAGATCAAGATTGGCAAAAGCCGTCGGATATTTGGGAGAATGCCGTAAAAGTTGTATCTTTGCAATCGCAATGGGACATATCGTGGCAAACGACATATTGATTCCCGAGATGGTGCGTCTGCTCGGCGAGGGATATGAGGTGCGTTTTACACCGAATGGGATAAGTATGCGCCCGTGGATAGAGGGCGGTCGGGACAGCGTGGTGCTGCGCCGGTTAGCCCGCCCGGTGAGGGTCGGCGACATCGTGCTGGCGCAATGTGCAATGCATAATGCACAATGCACAATGCATAATGGGAGGAGAATATATGTGTTGCACAGGGTGGTGCGGGTGGAGAATGCGGGGGAGCGTATTGTGCTGATGGGGGACGGTAATCTTGTTGGCGAAGAGACTTGTACGCCATGGGATATTCTCGGCTTCGTGGTACGGATAGAGAACTGCCGCGGCTGGCGCAAACCATTGACGCGCGGCAGGCTGTGGCGCAGGTTGCTGCCCTGCAGAAAGCAACTGCTGTGGCTTTATCATAAAACGATATACAGAATAATCAAATACGGCAAACTATAGAAGATGAAAGCAAAACAAGGTTTCCGCCTCCGCCCGCTGGGCGAGGAATATATCCTCGTGGGCGAGAGTGTGGAGTTGATCAATTTCAACAAGATGATCACTATGAACGAGTCCGCGGCGTATCTCTGGCGCGGGGTGGAGCAACTGCCCGAGTTTGATGCGCAGACGCTCGCCGACCTGCTCCTGAAAGAGTATGAGGTAAGCCCCGGGCAAGCCCTCGCAGACGCAGAGGCAACGCTCCGAAATTGGAAAGAAGCAGGGATAATTGTCGGTTAACGTTTGGCTATCTCACTTTTTTGCAGTAATTTTGCAGTCTGTTTGGCATTATCCGACATACTGATATGAACGAATTTTTACAAAAAGAAGAAGCGGTACTCCGTATGCTCAAGACGGTTTTCGACCCGGAGATACCCGTGAATATATACGACCTCGGACTGATCTACAAGATTGACATCACCGACGACGGCATCTGCAACATCGATATGACCCTCACCGCCCCCAGTTGCCCGGCGGGCGATTTCCTCGTGGAGGATATCCGCCAGAAAGTGGGCAGCGTGGAGGGCATCAAGCAGGTGAATGTGAACATCGTCTTCGAGCCCGAATGGAACAAAGATATGATGAGCGAAGAAGCCAAGTTGGAACTCGGAATGATGTGAGCAATGCACAATGCACAATGAAGCAGGTATGATTTATTTTTTGAGCGATGCGCATCTCGGTTCGCGGGCACTGCCCGATGTGGCGGACAATCAGCGCAAAGTGGTCGGGTTGCTGCGCCGTATGGAGCAGGATGCCGAGGCGGTGTATTTGCTGGGCGATATGTTCGATTTCTGGTACGAATACCTGTGGTGCGACCCCTCGAAAGCGGAATATACCCCGTTCTTGGACCAACTGCAATCAATGAACCGCAAGGGTATCAAAATACATTACTTTGTCGGCAATCATGATCTGTGGACGTTCGGTTGGCTTGCCCGCCGCACGGGGGTGATTGTGCATAGAAATCCCGAGACCGTTACCTGTTATGGCAAGACTGTTTTTCTCGGGCATGGCGACGGACTGATGCCGTCCGATTGGCAGACCCTCTATCCGCCGTTTGTCCTGAAGAAAATCAAGCGGTTTATGTTCCTGCGCCGCATGTTTCATTCACGTCCGTTGCAATGGCTGTTCCGATTGGTGCCGCCTGCGTGGGGCAATCGCTTCGGCTATAACTGGGCGGCAAAAAGCCGCCGCAAAGAGTTGGCAAAACCCTGCCCGTACAAGGGCGAGAACCAAGAGGAGCAGGTGCTGTTTGCCAAAGAGCAGGAGCGGATCGGAAACCATCACGACTACTATATCTTCGGGCATAGGCATATCGAACTCGATCTGCAGATTACCCGCAACAGCCGCGTGCTGATCCTTGGCGACTGTTTCCGGCAATGGACGTATGCCGCCCTTACCCCGCAAGGAACACTTTCAATGCACAATGCATAATGGAAAGTAAGGTGGATGTAAAGAGGATATAAGGAGGATGACCTTTTCTATCCTATAACCATCCTATAACGATCCTATAACAAAACGGGCAAAAGAATTAACGGTGCATTTTGATGGTTCTTTAACGGGCATTAATGGAGGAAAAAGTCCTTTTAACGGAGATAAATTAACGGATAAAAACAGCAATTATATGGAAAAACAACTACATACCCGCGAGGAGCAGTTGGCGGCATTCGACCGCCTGCTGACCGTGATGGACACCCTGCGTGAGAAATGTCCGTGGGACAGGAAACAGACTTTCGAGAGCCTGCGCCAAAACACGATAGAGGAGGTCTATGAACTCACTTCGGCTATTGTCAAAGGCGACAAGACGGAGATTAGCAAAGAACTCGGCGATGTACTCCTGCATATCGTTTTCTATGCCAAGTTGGGCAGCGAGACGGGCGATTTTGATATTGCCGATGTGTGCAACCGCCTGTGCGACAAACTCATTTTCCGCCACCCGCATGTCTATGGCGAGGCGGCGGCAAAGAATGCCGAGGAGGTGAGCCACCTCTGGGAGCAGGTGAAACTGAAAGAGAAAGGCGGCAACAAAACCGTCCTTGCCGGTATTCCCGATGCGCTGCCGTCGCTGGTGAAGGCGTATCGTATTCAGGACAAGGCCGCCAATGCCGGTTTCGACTGGGAGCAGCCCGAAGACGTGTGGCAGAAAGTGAAAGAGGAGATTGCGGAGTTTGAGGCGGAGGTGAAGAATATGGACAACCGGAAAGCGACTGCCGAGTTCGGCGACGTGCTGTTTGCGCTGGTGAATGCCGCACGGCTCTACAAGATCCGTCCCGACAATGCGCTGGAGATGACCAACCTCAAGTTTATCCGCCGTTTCAACTACATTGAGCAGAAAGCGACCGAGCAAGGCAAGAACCTGCAAGATATGTCTCTTGCCGAGATGGATGCCCTGTGGGACGAAGCAAAAACGACCATCGGTTAACCGATGGTCGTTCATTGCATTATGCATATGCATTACTCTACGGGTTGCGTCATTGACAACGTGGACGGCGAGTATTTAGAATCGGACTCTACCGTCAGTTTCAAATCCAAAGCCCCTGTCTTAAGCGGAATATAGTGTATAGGGAATGCCGCATAGTTGTATGCGGGCTTGAAATATAGTTTCCCGTGTTCGGGATCGGATGTATCCAGCAATGCCGATTGGATGAGGGAGACGGAATCCACCTGCGCTACCAATTCTGTACTGTCGTATGCAATGGAGAACCCTGTCAGCGTGTTGGTTACAGCGTTCAGTATGATTACGGCGCGTACGGTGTCGCCTTTGTGGATGGCTTTCATCTTATACACGCCGTTGTCGTCCATCTTGTCTATTTTCAGCGTGTCGATATAGAGGGAATCGGCGTGATGGCAAATCAAGTTGTAGCATTTTAACTGCGGCGTGTATTGCGACTGCTGATCCAACGAACACGATGCCATCATCACCCCGACGGCTATGGCTATAAAAAATACAATACGTTTCATATTATTATACATAAGGATATAGAATTAACGATGAATTAACGGCAATTAACGGAGTCTTCAGAAGCCTTTGTGCTAATTTATGGATGCTTTATCAGCGTTCCTATCACCTACAAAAAACGAGCCAAAGGGCTCGTCTGTGCGGCATAAAGGACTCGAACCTTCACTCTGTTAGGAACCAGATCCTAAGTCTGGCGCGTCTACCAATTCCGCCAATGCCGCCTGTTGCCTGCCGGAAAAGCGGTTGCAAAGATACGACAAATAATCGGATTACGCAAACAATGAATCAAACTTTTTATCATACTCTGCCCAACGGTATTCGGGTCGTTCACCGCCAAACGCCATCGGCTGTGGCGTATGTCGGCGTTATGGTCGGTACGGGCACGCGCGACGAACAACCTGCCGAGAACGGTATGGCGCACTATATCGAGCACTGTGTCTTCAAGGGCACTGCCCACCATACCGCCCGTCAGATTATCAACAGTATAGAGGGTATCGGCGGCGAAATCAATGCCTACACCACCAAGGAAGAAACCACCTTCTATGCCGCTACACTTACCGAGCATATCACCCGCACGCTCCATCTCATTGCCGAGATGGTGCTTTGCCCTGCATTCCCGCAACACGAGACCGACAAGGAACGCACCGTCATCTACGATGAGATCGAGGGTTATAATGATTCTCCGAGCGAACTGATATACGACGACTTTGAAAATCTTGTTTTTCGGGGGCATTCGCTGGCAATGCCCATCCTCGGAACAAAGAAAACGCTCCGCCATATCAGCAGTTCGCCCGCCCACCCGTTGGCGTGGATGGCACGGCATTACCGTTCCGACAGGATGGTTGTCTTTTGTCAAGGCAATCTCTCGTCCGAGCGGGTTTTCCGCTTGGCGGAACGTGAGTTCGGCGGTGTGCAGCCGTCGCTGGAAACTGCCAAGCGTACCGCTCCGGCGCTTATCCCGGCGGCGGAAACGTCTTTCCGCAAACATACCCACCAGACCCATGTGATGTTGGGCAACCGCGCCTATCCGTTGGGGCACGAATACCAACTGCCGCTCTATCTCCTTAATAATATATTAGGCGGAGGCAGTCTCAATTCGCGGTTGAATATCAGTCTTCGCGAGTCGCGCGGACTGGTCTATACCATCGAATCTGCCTATACGCCCCTGTCCGATACGGGCTATTGGTGTATTTATTTTGCTTGCGAACCCGAGTATTTCGACCGCTGTCTCGACCTTGCCAAGCAGGAGTTGGCGCATCTTTGCGACAAGCCGCTTACCGACACCGCCCTGCGCAATGCTCTCGTGCAACTGCGCGGGCAAATGGCTATATCGGCTGAAAACCAAGAAAATAACGCACTCGCGATGGCTAAATCCGTCCTCTACTACGGCTATGCGCCTACGTGGGAAGAGTCCTTCGCCCGTATCTCGCAAACCACTCCCGCCATTCTTCAATCCGTCGCCCGCGAGACCCTCTCACCCGATTCGTTGTTTCTTCTGACTTATCTGTAGAATGGCGTTTCTGTGCCAATTCGCCCAATTCGTCCAATTGGACTTATTGGCCCGATTAGCCTCATTGGCATTTACGGCAACGAGACGGCAACGAGAGCCATGCTTGAGCGGTTGTAAAGTCTCGTTTTTATGCTGTAAAACATATTTTGGCTAACTAATTGTGGCTAATTATAGTGCATAAACATCAAAATTTTGCATAAAAATCATATAAAATACACATTTTGCTGCTTTTTAACATAAAAAAGCGACAGAATGTTTGCACGTATCAAAAATAAGCAGTACCTTTGCGCACTTAATTGGAGTTCTGCGCAGGAATCTGTTTGCTTGCCGGACTTTTAGGTGCGAAAAATGATTATTTATACGATATGAAACAAGTTTACTGTTTATTGATGAGCCTGTTCCTGGTGGCGACTACAGCCATAGCGCAAACCAAGGTAACAGGTACCGTGTTGGAGGATACAGGCGAAGGCGCTATCGGCGCAAACATCGTTGCCCAGGGGACAACGGTGGGTACTGTAACCGATTTTGACGGTAATTTTGAACTGACAGTACCTGCAGGAGTGAAGAATCTTGTAATCTCGTATATGGGTTACAAGACGGTTACCGTGCCTGTTAAACCTACTATGAAAATTCAATTAGAGAGCGACGCACAGCAGATTCAAGAGGTGGTCGTTCAGGGTATGGTCAAGCAGGACAAGCGTCTGTTTACCGGTGCTACCACCAAGTTGGACGCTGAGCAGACTGTGCTTTCGGGTATGACGGATGTGAGCCGAAGCCTCGAGGGTCGTGCAGCCGGTGTGAGTGTGCAGAATGTGAGTGGTACTTTCGGTACGGCTCCGAAGATTCGTGTGCGTGGTGCAACGTCTATCTATGGTGCCAGCAAACCGCTGTGGGTGGTTGATGGCGTGGTGTTGGAAGATGCTGTTGAGATGGATGCGTCCGATCTGTCGAGTGGTGATGCCAAGACATTGATTGCCAGTGCCATTTCGGGTATCAACTCGGAGGATATCGAGAGTTTCCAGATTTTGAAAGACGGTTCGGCAACCTCAATTTATGGTGCGCGCGCTATGGCGGGTGTGATTGTTGTTACTACCAAAAAAGGTCAGGCGGGTAAGTCGAAACTGAGTTATACGGGAGAGATTACCTACCGTATGATTCCGTCATACAACGACTACAATATCGCCAACTCGCAGGAGCAGATGGGTATCTATCAGGAGTTGGAGCGCAAGGGTTGGCTGGAGTATTCATCGTTGATTTCAGCGAAGAACTCGGGTATCTACGGCTTGATGTACAATCTGATTGACAAGGGCACGTTGGCGAATACCGAGACGGCTAAGAATGCGTTCTTGCGCGAGGCGGAGTTTCGTAATACGGACTGGTTTGCCGAATTGTTCAACCAGACGGTGATGCACAACCACTCGGTTTCGTTCTCGACGGGTACGGAGCGCGCACGTGTGTATGCTTCGTTGTCGGCATTGCAGGATCCGGGGTGGTACAAGTCTAGCGAGATGAGTCGTTTTACGGGCAATATGAATGCCAGTTACGACCTGCTCCCCTCTTCCAGCAAGCAGAAACTGACAGCCAGCATTGCTACGATGGGTAGTTATCGTAAGCAGAAAGCACCGGGAACCGTATCGGCTTCTACCGACCCTATTACGGGTGCTGTAAGTCGTGAGTTCGATATCAACCCGTTCTCGTATGCGATGAATACCTCGCGTGTATTGAGTCCTGATGCTACATATCGTCGTAACTATTGCGATTTCAATATCAATGACGAGTTGGAAAAGAACTATATTGATATCAAGGTTACCGATTTGAAATTCCAGGGCGAATTGAACTATAAGCCTATTCGCGGTTTGGAATTCAATGCATTGGCTGCTGTCCGTTATCAGGCGAGCCGTCAGGAACACAACATCTTGGACGATAGCAACCAGGCGCGTGCTTATCGTGCAGGTATTGATCCGGAGGATAATACAATTCGTGAGAATAACTCGTATCTCTATACCGACCCCGATGATCCTACGGCATTGCCCGAGACAATTCTTCCGAAGGGAGGTATCTATAACCTGACGGAGTATTCGTTGCTCTCAACGGATTTCCGTGCTACGGTTGCGTATAATGCTGATCTTGGTCGCAACGGAGACCATATTTTGAGCCTCTTCGGTGGTGGAGAGTTGAACTCTACCGACCGTCAATACACATGGTTCCGCGGTTGGGGCTATCAGTACAACAATGGTGGTACACCGTACAACGACTACCGTCTGTTCAAACAGGCTCAGGAGGAGAATACCAACTATTTCTCCAATACGTTCTCGTACTATCGTAACCTGGCATTCTTCGGAATGGCAACTTACTCCTACAAGGGACGTTATACCGTAAACGGAACCATCCGCTACGAGGGTACCAACAAACTCGGTAAGAGCCGTACGGCACGCTGGTTGCCGACATGGAACGTCAGCGCGGCATGGAATGCGCACGAGGAGAGTTGGTGGGCTCCTACCTTTGACAAATGGTGGACGCATGCCAGCCTGAAAGCCAGTTATTCGCTTACTGCCGACCGTGGTCCTACGAGCGTAACCAACTCGCTTGCGGTGTTTGAGAGTTACACTCCGTTCCGCCCGAGTACCAACGCTTCGGAAACGGGTATTCAGTTGTCTGACTTGGAGAACTCCGAACTGACCTACGAGAAAAAACACGAGTTGAATATCGGTGTGGCTTTCGGTTTCGTAGATAACCGCATCAATCTTGAGTTTGACTGGTACAAACGTAACAACTATGACTTGATCGGTTATGTACAGACGATGGGTGTCGGCGGTCAGGTTACCAAACTGGCAAACGATGCAACGATGAGTTCGCAAGGTTGTGAGTTTACGTTCTCGACTGTGAATGTGAAAACCCGTGATTTCCGTTGGACTACCGACTGGATTTTCTCGTGGGCGGAGAATAAGATTACCAAGTTGGATTCTCGTTCGCAAGTCTATCAGTTGGTATCGGGTACGGCTCTCGGACGCTTGGAGGGTTATCCTGTCGGTGCTTTGTTCAGTATTCCGTTTGCAGGTCTGACCGAAGAAGGTCTGCCGACATTCTATATAGACAAGGAGCATACGCAAGTGGTAGGTCCCGGTCAGTATGATCAGATCAACTTTCAGGACTATCAGAATGTGGACTATCTGACCTACGAGGGGTCTATCGACCCGACTATTACGGGTTCGTTTGGCAATACATTCTCTTGGAAAGGATTGAAACTTAACGTGTTCTTTACCTATAGTTTCGGCAACGTGCTGCGTCTTGATCCGTTGTGCTACGTATATAAGAGCGAGTATAGCGACCTTACTGCAAGCATGAAGGAGATGAAGAACCGTTGGGAGGTACCGGGCGATGAGGCGATAACTACTATCCCCGCGATTGCTACCACGCGTCAGTTCGACCAGATCAGTAATTTGCAGGATGCTTACTCGGCATACAACTACTCTACAGAGCGTGTTGCCAAAGGTGATTTCATCCGTCTCAAGGAGTTGTCGCTTGCGTACGATCTGCCTGCCAAGGTGTTTGAGGGACAGAAAGCCGTTTCGAGTTTCGGTGTCAAACTGAGTGCTACCAACCTCTGGTTGGCGTATGCCGATAAGAAACTCAATGGTCGCGACCCCGAGTACTACAATGCAGGTGGTGTAAGTTCGCCGGTTCCTCGTCAGTTTACTCTTACCGTTAAACTTGGTTTCTGACATATTGTAAGAGCAATCTAAAATAGAAAGGATACAAAGATGAAAAAGAATACAGTATATATAATCGCATCGTTGGCTGTGATCTTGTCGGGATGTAATTTCCTTGACCACGAGCCCGATATGCGTGCTACAATTGATACACAGGAGAAGGTGCGTCTGCTGCTGGTAAGTGCATACCCGTACGGAAATGCCGGACCAATCTGTGAGTTCAGTTCGGATAATATCATTGATAACAATGCACCTAATGCAACGGGACACACCAACTCGCTCAATCCGTTGGATCAGATGTACAACGAGATTTTCGGCTGGCAACCCGTTGTAAGCAGCGGTTATCAGGATAGTCCGAAATACATCTGGGATGCCTATTATAGTGCAGTGGCTACTGCCAATCAGGCTCTGAAAGCCATTGCCGAACTGGAGGCGCAGGGTATCAATATGGACGCTGAGAAGGGTGAGGCGTTGCTTTGCCGTGCGTATGCTCATTTTGTACTGGCAAATGTGTTCTGCCAAGCGTGGAAAAATGATGAATTGAGCAAGAATGATCTGGGTATTACCTATATGACAGCCCCGGAGACGACCGTTGCTCCTCATTATGAGCGTGGTTCGCTCTATGAGACCTATAGCCACATAGAGGAGGATTTGGAAGCCGGTCTCAAGTTGGTTTCTGACGAATACTACAGCGTACCCAAATATCATTTCAATGTAAAAGCGGCACATGCTTTTGCAGTGCGTTTCTATCTCTACAAACGTGAGTATGACAAGGTGCTGGAACATGCAGACTATGTGTTGGGTACTACCGATGAGACGGTGCTCAATTCGCTCTATGAGGCGGCTGCAGCATACGCATTGAGTAATGCAGAACAGGAGTTGCTGCAGTATTGGTCGAATGTGAAATCGGCATCCAACCTGCTTCTCTATACGACTGTTTCACAGGCATTCTATACTGCTATTACATCGTATGGTCGCTACCAACTCAACGGCGATGCATTCAACGACACTTTCTATAGCGGTGGTCCTTGCTGGAGTTCGCTTTGGCCCGGATTCCCGATGTGGATGTTCAGTCAGGAGTATGGTAACTTCAGCGCAAAGTTCCGCTCGATATTCGAATATACCGACAAGGTGAACGGATATGGTTTCCTGCATGGTGTTACGCGTGCGTTTACTACCAATGAGACTCTGCTCTGCCGTGCAGAGGCAAAAGTGTTCCTCAACGACCAGCAGGGGGCTGTCAACGACCTGCGTCTTTGGGCACAAGGCTATCAGGTAAGCGGTCGTATGGACACCTTGGCGAATGGCAATGTGAATCTCACTTTGGCAAAGATACAGAGTTTCTACACTCCGTCCAAGTCTGCGGGGTTGGTACCTGTACTGCACAATACGGATATGAGTCCTGACTTTGTGGTTACAGACGCACAGAAACCGCTTATTTGGTGCGTACTCCATTTCCGCCGTATCGAGACTATTCATGATGGTCTGCGTTGGCAGGATTTGAAACGTTATGGCATCGAGATTACCCACAAGCAGGGTACTACACCGCTTAAGACATTGGTTTGGAATGATGACCGCCGTGCTATCCAGTTGCCGCAAGAGGTTATCCAAAGCGGTATGACGGCTAACCCGCGCGAGATATTGGGCGATACCAACTCGAGTGATGTAGTGGCTCCGCTTCTGCCCGGTGCGGATAGTTCGGAACCGCAGAAAACGCCTAATTATCTGCTTACAGCGGGTACTCCATCGATGTTTGTACCGACTGCCAACAAGAATAATAACTGATTAAAGGAACAAAACGTATGAAAAAAATATATCAATTTATCCTTCTCGGAGTATTAGCATTAGTTGCAGGACTTGCTGCTTGCAGTAAGGACGAATTTACGGATACCATTTTTGTGGATAACCCGGTGGATACAACTTCCTATACCTATCAGTTCGATCAATGGCTTAATAAGTATTTTACAGAGCCGTATAATGTGGAGTTTATCTACAAGTTGGACGATAATGGTACGGATGTCAGTTATAATATCGTACCGGTGAGCATAGGCAAAGCTGATACACTGGCGCACTTGGCACTTTATCTTTGGTATGATGTCTATGACTCGATTGCCGGTAAAGATTTCCTGCCCCTCTATGGTCCGAAGAAACTGAAACTTATCGGTTCTTCTATGATCAATGCTGCACAGGGAACCGAAAAATTAGGTTACGCCGAGGGTGGTATTCAGATTACTTTGCTGAAGATCAACCTGATGGAGACCGACAATATGGATCAACTCAACGAGTACATTTTTAAGACGATGCACCATGAGTTTGGGCATATTCTCCACCAGCAAAAAGCCTATCCTAAGGAGTTTGGTCTGATCAATCCGTCGGATTACAACCCATCTCGTTGGCAGGATCGTACCGACAGAGAGGCGCGCCAGTTGGGCTTTGTTACCGCTTATGGGAGTAGTCAGACGCGTGAGGATTTTGTAGAGACGATTGCCAACTATATTGTCAAGAGCGATGCTCAATGGCAAGAGGTACTGGATGAGGCTGGACCTAAGGGTGCGGCTATCATCAACCAAAAATTGGAGATTTGCAAAACGTGGCTTGAGGAGAAATGGGGTATTGACCTTGTGGCTATGCACAACGAGGTACAACGCCGCCAGCAGAACCTCGATTGGGATATGATTATGAGTCTCGGTTTTCTGGATAAGTAAGTTCGGATTGTAGGACAAACAAAATAAGATACAGTTTTATGAAAACGAAATATATTGCAATAGCCGTATTGGCTCTGACCACGCTCGTTGCCTGCAACCGTGATGAGGACAGCCTGTTCGAGAAATCCGCCGCACAGCGTGCGCAGGAGGCTATTACCAATGCGAGTGAAGCCCTTACTGCTGCGGACAATGGTTGGGAATTCGTGTATTTCTGCAACACAGAGACTCGTGGCTATAATTTATTGGTGCGGTTATATAAGGACGGGCATGTGAAATTCACGGCAAAGAATGCACTCACTACCAATAACCAGATGAAAACCGATAGTGCCAGTGCTTGGACGCTTATCAGTGATTATGGACCTCTGTTGTCATTCAATACGTATAACGAGGTATTTCATATTTGGTCTGACCCGCAAAATGATGGTGACGGATATTTGGGGGATTATGAGTTCCTGATCCTGAATACTACTGCAGATCGAATCAAACTCAAAGGAAAGAAACACTCCGGTTACTCTGTTTTGAACCGCCTTCCGTCTGATCTGAGTTGGGCAGACTATTATACACAGGTAGAGGCTATGGATGCCAAATTGTTTGGCAATGGCAATATCTTCGAATTGCACCAAGGCAGCAATGTCTATGCTTTGTACAATGGTGCGGAAGGTATTTTCCAACTGGCAGATCAAGGACAACTTCCCGATGCCGAAGATCCGGAGATTTATCCTGTGGCTACAACGCGCAGCGGTATTCAATTGATGAAAGGGTTTAGGGACAACAAGGACAATAAGACTTTTACTCTCAATAACGGTCGTTTGGAGTTCAGCGCAGACGAGTATTTGTGTGCGGGCAATTTGGCAAATTATGCAGATACCTATGTGCGTGTGTTGGGAAACCAATGGAACATTGCAACTTCTGAGACAAATGCAAATACTGCAGCAGCGGTTGCAACGGTATTGGGACAACTGAAAGCCTTGAGTACTGCTGCACAGAAAAATGCTTCGGTTAAAGGATTGACGTTAGCTTATGATGCAGATGCTGCAAAATACATTGTATCATTCCGTTATACCAAGGACAAGAAAACCAAAGAGCAAACTCCTTTGCGTTATGTGTTCAATGTATCGGTAGAGGGTAATGCGCTTACTCTTGCTTATGCTGAACCTGCGGATAACAATGCGACGGTGATTTTGGATAAGGTGCCGGGTATTGTGCCTTTGGTGCAAACGTTGAATGGCACTTACACGATTGAGACAACTGCAGAACCGATTAACCCGACATTGGGCAGCAAGATGATTTCGACAACCAATGCGGATGTCTGGTTTACTATGACAGGTAGTATTCCTTCCAACAACTAAAAAGTTAATAATAAGCGGTAGGCATTGCCTATTCGTATTTATTTGAAGAAAACTAAATAATTTTACTAACTCAAATTTTTATGAGTATGAAAAAGATCTTCTCCGTAGTGTGTGCAGTATCTGTTTCTGCAGCACTTTTTGCAGGTGTTACCACCTTGCCCTCGTACCAATCGGCAAATAGATTGGCTACACAATCTGAAAATGTAGTAGAAAAGTCTTTTAATGCACAACGAGCTGCTAAGATAACGTATGATAAGCATCTTCAAAATGAAGGCTTGGTTCGGGCAGTGAAGAAAGACACTACAATCAATTTGATAGGTTCTTACAATGCATATTATCCAAGCGCATTCCAAACTGGTACTCCACTTAATCTGTTTAGTATTTTGCCTGCATATCTTAATGTCCCTTATAGTCCTAAAGGAGTGTTGTTTTTAAGTGATTATACTGAAGGTACATGGACACTAAACAATAAAGAAGTTGCTAAAGATACTGCTTATATAATCGTTCCTACTGGTGAGGAAATCGGTTCATATGAATTACCTGTCTATCAGAATAATACTGAAAAAATAGGAACCGATACCACGGTAACTTTCTCGGAGTACCAATTTGGGCGTTACTTTACGAAATCATACGAGCAATACGGTTTTACCAATGGTATATCTATGGCAGAAGGTTGGACTTATATGACTAAATGTCAGATTACCACAGAGGTTGAGTCCTATATTGATTATGAAGGTAAAGTTCAAGATACGTATGGTAGCAATACGGATTATCCTGCTACGTATGTGTCTAAAACTGATGTTTCTTATTTGTATGGTAGCGGTATGAAAATTCCCTTTGAGAAAGGAACTGCCTATGTAGATACCATTATTTCGATTGTTGAAAACTCCGATGTAATGGCAATACAGGGAATATCTATGGGAGTATTTGGTTTGAATCAATCAACCTTGTACTATGAGAAACCGAGAGTGTCTCACGTTCGTTTGACCCTTTACCCTGTAGAAATATCGCAAGATGAGGCGGGTAGGACACAATATAGTATTGATTATGCACATCCTTATGCAACATCAGTGACAGACTCTACATCGTTCACTCCGATGTCAGCTCAAGGTCAAACTATAGATAGACGTGGTACTATCTATTTCGGTTTTACGGAAAAAGATTCTGACACCGGTATTGAAGAAAGTACCATTGTAACTGTTGAGGGTGATTTTGCAGTAGTGCTGACAGAATTGAATGATGATACTTATGGTAAGAACAACTTTGGTATTATGACTGATGGCGATGTAGAGGATCCGTTGTATGCCAATACATATCTCAAATTATCATTGAATGGTCAAACATTTATCAGCCAATTGTGGAATAGTCCTCGCAACTTGTTAATTAACTTTGTTGCAGCGTTCCCTGTAATTACAAATGCACCAGAAGAGGTAGAACTATCTTTGAAAGGTGAGACAAAAGAGATAACATTGAATACAGATGTTCAGTTTGATTTAATGGATTTTGAATTCAACGATTGGATTGATATTGATGGTGAGAATATTACCATTACAGAGGACAACCAAGAGTATTTTAATAACCAAGTGGTTTTGAAGATAACTGTTCCTGCTAATGCTGCTGCACGTGAGGGAAAAATCGTTATCAATGCGCTGGGTAAAGAGTATCCTATTGCTGTGAAACAGGTAGAGACTACGGCTATTGACAATGTGAAGTTCTTGAATGATGGTAAGACCTACAACCTGCTGGGTATTGAGGTGGATGAGAACTACAAGGGTGTGGTAATCCGCAACGGCGAGAAATTTATCCAATAAGATCGGTTCTGAATAGGGAGTGAGCCGTTGTATTTGCGGTGCGGCTGACTCTCACAAGAAAAGAAAGACTATCCTCTATGCGGAGGGTGGTCTTTCTTTTATTTTGATATATAAGAAAAAAGTCGTACCTTTGCGGACTAATCACTATATATAATATGAATCGATGAAGAATTTTGTAGAAGAACTACGATGGAGGGGTATGCTTCAGGACATCATGCCCGGGACTGAGGAACAACTCAATAAAGAGGTTACTGCGGCGTATGTGGGGATTGACCCGACGGCAGACAGTCTGCATATCGGGCACCTGTGCGGTATTATGATGCTGCGCCACTTGCAACGCTGCGGACACAAACCGATCGCCCTTATCGGCGGTGCGACGGGTATGATCGGCGACCCGAGCGGAAAATCGGCAGAGCGCAACCTGCTTGATGAACCGACCCTGCGCCACAACCAAGAGTGCATCCAACGCCAGTTGGAGAAATTCCTTGATTTCCATTCTACGGCACCCAATGCGGCAGAACTGGTGAACAACTACGACTGGATGAAGGATTACACGTTCCTTGATTTTGCACGCAACGTGGGCAAACTCATTACGGTGAACTATATGATGGCGAAAGACTCGGTGAAGAAACGCTTCAACGGCGAGTTCTCGCAGGGTATGTCGTTCACAGAGTTTACCTACCAACTCCTGCAAGGCTACGACTACGTATATCTCAACAAGCACAAGGGCTGCAAACTGCAGATGGGCGGCAGCGACCAATGGGGCAACATCACCACCGGTACCGAACTCATCAAGAAGATGGGCGGCGGCGAGGCATACGCCCTCACTTGTCCTCTGATTACCAAAGCCGACGGCGGTAAGTTCGGCAAGACCGAAAGCGGTAATATCTGGCTTGACCGCCGCTACACTTCGCCGTATAAGTTCTATCAGTTCTGGCTGAATGTGGGCGACGAAGATGCGAAACGCTATATCAAAATCTTTACTTCGCTTGAAAAAGAGGAGATTGACGCCCTTATTGCCGAGCACGAGCAGGCACCGCACCTGCGCACGTTGCAGAAACGTCTGGCGAAAGAGGTAACGATAATGGTGCATAGCGAGGAGGACTATAATGCCGCTGTAGAGGCAAGCAATATCCTCTTTGGCAACGCCACGGCAGAGGCTCTGCACAAGTTGGACGAAGAGACTTTTCTGCAGGTGTTTGACGGGGTAACGCAGTTTGAGGTGAGCCGCGACGAATTGGCTGTGGGTATTGCACCGCTGGATCTGCTGGCAGAGAAAACCGCTATATTCCCCAGCAAGGGCGAGGCACGCAAGATGATACAGGCAAACGGTTTCTCGATGAACAAAGAGAAACTGACCGACCCGCAAACGCCCATCACCACTGCGGCGTTGCTCAACGACAAGTATATCGTGTTCCAAAAAGGCAAGAAAAACTACTATATGGTAGTGGCAAAATAGTGTTTATGGAACGTTAATTATCGTGTAATTAGACGTTAATTATGTTTTAGGAACATATAATTAACCATTAAATTCTGAGTATAAGGAGGCTGTCTGACAAGTGCAGGCAGTCTCTTTTTTGTATATACTATCTCTGTATCTTTATGCTATCGGGTGTATGTGATTCGTATGTGATTGGTATGTGATTAAGCGGTTTTTGATTGGTTTATAGTGAGTTATGTGTATGTTTTTTTGCTTGGCGGATATAACTGTCTCACAAGCAGTGGATTACACAAACAAGAGGCTGTCCGACTTACTTGTTAGACAGTCTCTTGTTGTTGTGTAGGTGAATACGTTTATTCTTCGTCCAAGAGGTCGGGACGGCGTTCGCGGGTATGGCGGAGGGCTTCCTCGTAAAGCCAGTCCTCTATCTTCGCCTGGTTGCCCGAGAGAAGGATATCGGGGACACGCCAGCCTTTGTATTCCGCGGGGCGGGTATAGACACCCGGTTCAAGCAGACCGTCCTGGAAAGAGTCGTTGAGCGCACTCTCCACGTCGCCGAGCGCACCAGGCAAGAGACGTACAATGGCATCGGTCATGATAGCGGCAGGCATCTCGCCGCCCGTCAGGACAAAATCACCGATGGTATATTCTTTGGTAATCAGGTGGTCGCGTACACGCTGATCGACCCCCTTGTAATGCCCGCAGAGAATGATGATATTCTCTTTGAGCGAGAGTTTGTTCGCCTCCTGCTGCGTAAAACGTTCGCCGTCGGGGGCGGTGAAGATAATCTCGTCGTAGTGGCGCTCAGAGGTCAGTTTGGTGATGATACGGTCGATGGGTTCAATCTGCAGCACCATACCCGCCCCGAAACCGAAAGCGTAGTCGTCAATTTTGCGGTGTTTGTCGAGCGTATAATCGCGCAGGTTGTGTACGTATATTTCCGCCAGACCTTTGTCTTTGGCACGCTGTACAATGGAGTGGTTGAGCGGGGACTCCAACAACTCGGGGCAAGCGGATATGATGTCGATACGCATAGGATAATTAGGAATTAGGAATTAGGAATTATGAATTAAATGCAAAGTTGGTGCCTTCTGAATAATCTAACCACCTTGTTCTTAATTCATCATTCATAATTCATCATTATTTATGGTACTGGGTCGTAGCCTGAGCCGCCCCACGGGTTGCAACGCAGGATGCGCTTGATGCCGAGCCATGTACCCTTGAAGATACCGTACTTCATAACCGCCTCGACCATATACTGGCTGCACGTGGGCGTATAGCGGCATGACGGCGGTGTCAGCGGCGAAATACAATAGTGGTAGAAATAGACCGGCAGCAGGAATATCTTACGAAGGAAACGCTTCATCTAATTATGAATGAAGAATTATGAATGAATACCCAGATTGTCCTGCGGGGCGGTCGGTTCAGTTGCGGCAAGTTTTTTGAGGGCTTTGCGCATGGCTTTTTCGATGACGGCATAGTCCTGCTGCCGGCGGTCCATATAGTTGACGGCTATTTGGTAGTGCCGGTCGCCCAAGAGATGTTTCTGCAAGCGGTAGGCTTCCCGCATCCGGCGGCGCAGGCGGTTACGGTCCACGGCGTGTTTGAAAAGCGACTTAGGTGCCCAAATGAGAACCTCGGTGGTTCCGTCCACAGAGGGCAGGTACGTAATGCGCAAGGGCCAAACGACAAAGCGTTTGCCCTCGGCATACAACTGCTTGATACGCAACTGCCCGCAGAGTTTCTCGTTCTTGGGAAAGTCTCTATTCATTTTATGGGAGCGTTTTTACGGGAATGTTAATGATCGTGTAATTAATCGTTAATTTTTTGGGAGAACATTAATTATCCATCAATGGATTTCGATATATTTTTTAGCCGTTATGTTTCTCCAAGTAGTCCTCAATAGCGGCGGTAAGCGACTGGAACTCGGGTGACGGCACACGTATGTCGGCGTGCATACCGAGTTCCTCCAGTGCTTGTGCGGTATTGGCACCGAAAGCCGCAATGACGGTATTTCCCTGTTCGAAATCGGGGAAATTCTCCCGAATGGACTTTGCTCCGGCAGGTGTGAAGAGGGCAATCATATCGTAATCAAACGGGTCTTCGCCCCATTGGGTAGAGACGGTACGATACATGATAGCGGGTTTCACCTCGATATTGTTCTTGGCAAACATATCGAGTTGGTTCTGGTTGTGGATATCCGAAAGCACCATCAGGTATTTCTCGTTAGGACGGCGGTGCATAGCGGGGAGCAGATCCTCGAAACGGTTGTTCTCGCTGAAAAAGACTTTGCGCTTGCGGTATTGGATAAACTTCTGCAGATAGTTGCCCACCGCCTCGGAGATACAATAGTAGTGCATCGTGTCGGGTACGGTGAGACGCATCTCTTCGCAGAGACGGAAATAATGTTCGATACCAAGGCGCGAATTGAGGATAACGGCGGTATAATCCAGCGGATTGATGTGCTGCTGGCGGAACTCGCGTGCGCTGAGTCCCTCCACGTGGATGAGTTGGCGGAAATCGAACTGCACGCCGAACTGCTCCTCCATATCGGTGTATGGGTTGCGCTCCGTGGCAGGGCGGGGTTGTGAAATAAGAATCTTTCGTATCATATCGTTTTATCTTTTAATCAACTATATAGCCCGCTCCGGCAATCAGTACCAGCAAGGGCAGGACTTCGAGGGTAAGGATATACAATACTATATACAGGAGGGAACGTACATCAGTACAGAAAATACGTATCCATTTGATAAGTACCAGCACGATAGCGGCAACCGCCAATGCAAACAACGACCATTTGGTAACCACCGCATTATCTATATTGAGCAAGAACAGCAGTGCCACATAGAAGCCGCAACAGATAACCGTCCAAAGGTTGTTGTAGTGGGTGGAGATGAGGGCAAAACGCTTGCTGATACGGAACGTGTAGTTCACCAGTGCCGCTGCCGCCAACTTCACCGCATCTATCCCCAGCACCCACGCTGCGACCAGCAGGTAGGTGGTAAAGCGAAAATCTCCCGCCCGATAGGCATACAAATACAATGCCATAGCAAACGTACCGATGCGAAAGATATTCATAATCAGTTCCTCCAACGGGTTCTGCTGTACATCGCCATACGAACGTTCCACCTTGGCAAAGATTGTGGAAAACGCCTGCAAGACCACGCCCGACTGCACCATCTCCGCCACCACCGCACAGAGCAGCAGGAACAGCATCACCCACGCCACCCATGGCGCGGAGACGGGAGACAATATGTGCAAGGCGTAATGCATAATGCGTAATTATTGCTCAGCAGGCTCTGTGTCTGTGGGTTTGAGGACGAAGAGTTTGTCGCCGCGATGGAGCGTTTTGTCGGTTTTGAGGGAGAAATAGGCGCCTTTGCGTATTTCGTCTTCCGGCTCTCCTTTGGCATTGCGCATATCGTGTGCAATGACCTCGTAAGCCCCTGTGGTCTCGCCCGTTACGAGCAGTTCGTCGCCTTCGCAGATAGCATCGGTAGCCTCGATAAAGAACTCCGCCACACCGATATTCTTAAAGAAATTGGTGCATTTGCCGGCAAACACTTTCTTGCGGGTTGCCCGGCTTCCATACGAGTGCGTCCATTCTCCGAGACGCTGCCCCTGGTAGTATCCGTCCCAGAAACCGCGGTTGAACACACGGGCAAGGCGGGTGTTCCAGTCCTCTATACGGGGCAGGATAAGGGCATCGTCGGCATACTCGCCGCGCTGCCAAGCCTCGACCGCTTCGCGGTAGCACGAGACGACGGTCTGCACATATTCCGCTCCGCGGGCACGCCCTTCTATTTTCAAAACCCGTACTCCCGCATCCAGCATCTTGTTGAGAAAATGAATGGTTTTCAGGTCTTTGGGCGACATAATATACTGGTTGTCCACCTCGAGTTCGAGGTCGGACTCTTTGTCCCGCACGATATATCCGCGGCGGCACACCTGCATACACGCCCCGCGGTTGGCACTGTAGCCGAGGTTGTTGAGGCTCAGATAGCACTTGCCAGACACCGCCATGCAGAGCGCACCATGGCAGAACATCTCGATGCGCAGCAGTTCGCCTTTGGGTCCGCAGATGTGCTGACTAATGATGTCGCGATGGATAGACGCCACCTGCTCCATATTCAGTTCGCGTGCGAGTACGACCACGTCGGCAAACTGCGCGTAGAAACGGAGCGCCTCGGTGTTGGCGATGTTCAGTTGGGTGGAGAGATGTATCTCAACGCCCCGGGAACGTGCGTATTGCATCACGGCAATATCGCTTGCGATGATGGCATCCAAGCCCGCCGCTTTGGCGTTGTCCACAATGGTGTGCATAAGGGGCAGGTCCTCGGGATACATCACGGTATTGAGCGTGAGGTAGGTCTTCACGCCCGCTTCGCGGCAGATTGCCACGATCTTGTGCAAGTCGTCGGTGGTAAAATTAGCCGAAGAACGTGCACGCATATTGAGATACTCGATACCGAAATAAACGCTCGTAGCCCCCGCTTCGATAGCGGCAGCCAGCGACTCCCAGCACCCGACGGGTGCCATAATCTCGATATGTTCGTTGTTTATATTCTGCACTGTATTTTATAGTTTATTTATCTTTGCAAGGGTTGCTCAAACCCTGCCTATCCTATGCGCATCCTATGCTCATCCTCCTTACTTTTTAATTATGAATTAAGAATGGCTGAATTATGAATTATTAACAAAATAAAGGTTCTAAATGTTAATGACACATTACGCATTGTGCATTGTGCATTGTGCATTGATAAGGTATTCCGCTATTTGGACGGCATTGAGGGCGGCACCTTTGCGGATCTGGTCGCTTACGCACCAGAAACTCAGTCCGTTATCGTCGGCGATGTCTTTGCGGACACGCCCGACAAAAACCTCGTCGCGCCCGCTGAGGAACAGTGGCATAGGGTATTCTTTTTCGGCGGGGTTGTCCATCAGTATGCAGCCCGGGGCTGCCGCAAAAGCCGCTTTGGCTTGCTCTACGGACAGGGGTTGCTCGGTCTCGACCCATACGCTCTCGGAGTGGGCGCGGAGCGACGGCACACGGACGCACGTGGCGGACACACAGATATCGGAGTGCATGATCTTGCGCGTCTCGTTGTACATCTTCATCTCCTCCTTGGTGTAGCCGTTGTCGGTGAAGACATCTATCTGCGGAATGACGTTGTAGGCGAGTTGGTAGGGGAAACGCTCCACAGAGGGCGTCTCGCCGTGGACAATCTGCCGGTACTGGTTCTCCAGTTCGCGCATGGCTTGCGCCCCCGCACCGCTGGCAGCCTGGTAGGTAGAGACATGTACGCGGCGTATATGACTCATGTTTTCAATGGCTTGCAGCGCAACCACCATTTGGATGGTGGTGCAGTTGGGGTTGGCGATGATGTTGCGCGGGCGCACCAACGCATCGGCGGCATTCACCTCGGGAACCACCAAAGGTACGTCCTCGTCCATACGGAATGCCGAGGAGTTGTCGATGAGGATTGCCCCATAACGGGTGATGTCGGCGGCATACTCGCGCGAGACGGAGGCACCTGCGGAAGCAAAGGCAATATCCACCCCGCGGAAAGCGTCGCCGTGCTCCAATAGTTGCACTTTGCAGGGTTTCCCCGAGAAAACATATTCGGTTCCTGCACTGCGCGGGGAACCGAATAACCGGAGTTCGGTAATAGGAAAGTGGCGCTCAGCAAGCACTTTGAGCAATTCTTGTCCGACGGCGCCCGAGGCACCAACAATCGCAACGACCATTTGTTCTGTGAATTAAGAATAAAGGACAAAGAACAAAGGACACATTGCCCTTATTCTTTGTCCTGAAATTATTCAATTATTGCAGTGCAATAGTTGTGTCAGCGTCCGTAACGGTGAAGGCAATCTTCCCCTCACGAGCGAGCCAACCGAGGGCCATGTTCAGATCAGCCTCTTTCAGTTTGGTTGCTTTTTTCAGCGCTTTGGTTGTGAGCGCACCGCCTTGCAGTGCATTCCAGATAAGTCCGGCATTCTCACCAATTTTGCTTGTAATCATACGACAAATACCTTAAATTAGTTAGTTTATTACGGAGAGGCGTTTCCTCTCCTTATGCTCCTTTGCCGCTTTGCGGCAAGAAATCCAAATAAATCTTTGCAAAGCAGCCATAATTTACCATAAATCTTATCCGCCTACGGCGGCAAAGTCAGATGCTTATATCGAACTGGCGTTAAATAGGTGCTACGCTTTCCCGAACAACAGGGTGGCATTGTGTCCGCCGAAGCCGAAGGTGTTGCTCAGCGCATAGCGTATCGGGCGTTTCTGTGCCTTGTTGAACGTCAGGTTCAGACGGTAGTCAATCTTCGGGTCTTCGTCCTCGGGATCGTGGTTAATGGTAGGCGGAATGATGCCGTCGCGCAATGCCAGTATCGTTGCCATAGCCTCTACCGCCCCTGTTGCGCCGAGCAAATGTCCTGTCATCGACTTGGTCGAGTCGAGGCTCATCTCGTAGGCGTGGTCGCCGAACACCTCCTGTATGGCGTGCAGTTCGGCTATGTCGCCGAGCGGGGTCGAAGTGCCGTGCGTGTTGATATAATCAATATCTTCGGGACGCAGCCCTGCATCTTCTATTGCCATTCTCATCACACGCTGTGCCCCGTTGCCTTCGGGGTCGGGGGCGGTGAGGTGGTAGGCGTCCGAGGTCATACCCTCGCCGAGCATCTCGGCGTAGATCTTCGCCCCGCGTGCCATGGCGTGTTCGTACTCCTCCAGCACGAGGCAGGCAGCGCCTTCGCCAAGGACGAACCCGTCGCGCGATGCGGAGAACGGACGACATGCCGTCCCGGGCGACTCGTTGCGCGAAGAAAGTGCGTGCATCGCATTGAAACCGCCTATGCCCGACGGAGTAACGCTCGCTTCCGCACCGCCGGTCAGCAGTACATCCGCATGCCTCATACGTATCTGGTCAAACGCCTGCGCGATAGCGTGCGACGACGATGCGCAAGCCGACGACACCGCATAACTCGGACCTTTCAGCCCGAACATAAGCGATATATGTCCTGCGCCGATACTCAGTATCACTTTGGGGATATAGAACGGATTGAAATGCGGCGTACCGTCGCCTTTGGCGTATTCGATAAACTCGGTCTCGAATGTTCTCAGTCCGCCCATACCGCTGCCCCAAATCACGCCTATCCGCTCGCGGTTCTCTTTCTTGAGATCCAGTCCGGAATCGTCCATCGCCTCTTTGGCAGCGCACACCGAGAATTGTGCGTAGCGGTCCATCCGGTGTGCCTCTTTGCGGTCGAGCAACGCACTCGGGTCAAAATTTTTCACTTCAGCAGCGAATTGTGTCTTAAAGAGAGAGGCATCAAACTGCGTAATGGCTCCCACTCCGTTTTTGCCTTCTTGGAGTGCTTTCCATGTGTCTGCCACATTGTTCCCTACAGGCGTCAGTGCACCCAGTCCGGTTACGACAACTCGTTTTAATTCTTTCATATTTTGTTTGCGGAGAGACTCTTGGCCTCACGGTAGAAATCTCTCAATAGATGATGGCATCACGCCATGATGATTTGATTTATAACAGCATACGAGCCTACAGTATTCCCGTACGCTCGTAAACCGCTTTAATTTGTGTATGCTCTGTTAAGCAAGAGCCTCTTTTACATAAGCGATGGCGTCGCCTACTGTCGAAATCTTCTGGGTATCCTCGTCGGGGATAGTGATGTTGAATTCTTTCTCAAACTCCATGATCAGTTCCACTGTATCCAGCGAATCTGCGTTGAGGTCTGCTTGGAAGTTTGCTTCAGCGGTTACCTGGCTCTCTTCAACACCTAATTTATCAACGATGATAGCCTTTACTTTCGATGCAATTTCTTGTTCAGTCATAATCTTTATTTTTATAAGTGAATAATTCGTTTTTTGTGGTGCACTATAACGCACACTGCTGTACAACAGCACAAAAACGGTGCAAAATTACTGCTTTTTTCCGAAATATGCAAATTCTGATGCCCTTTCGGTGTTTTTCTGTTATAAAATAGCGGTATGGATTGTCTTTTTGCCAACTCGGTTATGCATATTCCAAACATTGTTCCCCGCTTTTGCCGTTACTTTTACGGCAACGAAAAATGCTTTTGTGGTGCCGTTGTATAATCCGACTATTTTACGTATCTTTGCAGTCCGTTTTTTATGGTATGGTATTTGGAACAGAGTGAATATGGATTTTTTGGATCAACTGAATGAGTCGCAACGGGCGGCGGTGGAGTATATCGACGGACCGGAACTGGTGATTGCCGGCGCGGGATCGGGCAAGACGCGCGTCCTGACCTACAAGATTGCGTATCTGTTGCAAACGGGGGTGCGGGCAAACCATATCCTGGCACTGACCTTCACCAACAAAGCCGCCCGCGAGATGAAAGAGCGTATCGCCCGCCTGGTGCCCGCTGCCGATGCACGATACCTGTGGATGGGTACGTTCCACTCGGTGTGTGCGCGTCTCTTGCGCACCGAGGCGGAGCGGTTGGGTTTTACGCGCGATTTCTCCATCTACGATACCGCCGACTCGAAATCGCTGCTCAAACAGATACTCAAAGAGCAACAGTTGGACGAGAAGATATATAAAGTGGGGAATGTGCTCGGGCGGATCTCGGCAGCAAAGAATATGCTCGTCTCTCCCGATGAATACGAACGCAACCGCGACTTCTACAAAGCCGATTCAGAAGCACGTATGTACAGGATGGCGGAGGTGTATGAGTCGTATCAGGTGCGGCTGAAAGCCGCCAATGCGATGGATTTTGACGATCTGCTGGTGAATATGAACTGCCTGCTCGAAACCGATGCGGAGGTGCGGGACAAGTACCAGCAGGCGTTCCAGTATGTGCTGGTGGACGAGTATCAGGACACCAACTACGTGCAGTACCTGCTGGTGAAACACCTGGCGGAGCCGCAGAACCGTATCTGCGTGGTGGGCGACGATGCACAGTCGATCTATTCGTTCCGCGGGGCGGATATACGCAATATCCTCGGTTTCCAACGGGATTATGCCCATTCGCACCTGTATAAGTTGGAGCGCAACTACCGTTCCACGCAGACGATCGTCAATGCCGCCAACTCACTGATCCACCACAACGAGCACCAGATACCCAAGGAGGTCTATTCCGAGAAAGAGGAGGGGCAGCGGATCGACCTCAATGCCTATATGTCCGACCGCGATGAGGGCGAAGCCGTAGCCAAAGCCATTGGCAAAGACCATACGCTCTTCCACCGCGACTACAACGACATGGCTATCCTCTACCGCACCAATGCACAGTCGCGGGCGTTTGAGAACGAACTGCGCAAACGCAATATCCCCTATCGTATCTATGGCGGCACATCGTTCTACCAGCGCAAGGAGATCAAAGACGCGATTGCCTATTTCCGTCTGGCGGTCAATCCGTTGGACAACGAGGCGCTGATGCGTGTCATCAATTTCCCCGCCCGCGGCATAGGCGACACCACGCTGCGTAAGGTGACCGATACGGCGGTTATGCACGGTATCAGTATGCTGGATGTGGCGGCGCACCCGATGGAGTGCTCGCTGCCCGTACAAACAGCCACAGCAAGGAAACTCATTCTTTTTTCCGACCTGATAGCACGCCTTCGTGAGGCGGCGGAGACCAAGGATGCCTACGAGTTCGCCGAGATGGCACTCGGGCAGTCGGGGGTGCGCACCGCCGCTATGCTCGACCGCACGCCCGAAGGCATTGACCGTGCGGAGAACCTGCAGGAGTTGCTCAACGGTATTCACGAGTTTGTCGATAAACGTACCGAGGAGGGCGTTTCGTTTACGCCGATTACCGATTTTCTCGCCGAGGTGTCGCTCCTAACCGACCAGGATGAGAACCTTGCCGACCGGACATCGCGCGTAACGCTGATGACCATACACGCCGCCAAAGGGCTGGAGTTCCCGATAGTGTATATCGTCGGTATGGAGGAGAACCTGTTCCCCTCGCAGTACTGCGTCAAACCGAGTGAGATAGAGGAGGAACGACGTCTGCTCTATGTGGCGATGACGCGTGCCATGGAGCAATGCCACCTGTCGTATGCGCGGCAGCGTTTCCGCAACGGACAGGTTACCTTTACTTCCCCGTCGCGTTTCCTCAACGACATCGACCGGCACTATCTCGAGGTGGCAGCACCGCAAGCGGCGCAACCGCTGTACGACCGTCCGCGCTGGGGCAACAACACATGGGCGGACGACGACAACTATACCAAGCCCGCATTCTCCAAACCGCTCAAACCCGTACAAAGCGCGATGAAATCGAACGATATAGATACTGCGGCTTTCCCAGCGGGCAGCCGTGTCTTCCATCGTGTTTTCGGAGAGGGGACAGTGCAGCGGGTCTATAATGAGAACGACAATGACAAGATAGACATACTCTTCGACACCAAGGGGCAGAAGACCTTGTTGCTCACGTATGCGAAGTTGGAAAAGAGGTAGGTTAGGAACATATAATTAACTATATTGTTATCTGTTGTTTAATAGTTGTTGTCTGTTGTTGACCGACGAAGTCTTATATCTAACTCACGTTAATTAACGTCAGTTCGGTATAAGCAAATTGTCTTACCTTGCCGCCGTAGGCAATAAGATTTTTGGGCAATTTATGGATGTAGAATCAAAGATTTACTTGGATTTCTTGCCGCTTTGCGGCAAAGGAGTTTTTATATCTAACTCACGTTAATTATAAGAATGAAAAGGATGGGTCTCATAATGTGTTTTCTGTGCGCGGCATTTGCCTGTGCGAATGCCGCACCTGCGCGCTTGGACTCGCTGATGCTCCGTGTCGAACACGGAGACACCGTCTATCTCGCATATCTGCACGATGTGTATGTCTATCCCCCACTGAAGTTCAAGAACAAGAAACAGGAACGTTTCTACTGGCGCACGGTGCGCGATGTGAAAAAGACGCTGCCTTATGCCAAGATGATCAGCAAAGATATGGAGTTTGCCGACGAGGAACTGGCTAAGATACAAGACCCCAAGGAGCGCAAACGCTGGTGGAAAAAATACGAGAAATACCTGTTCCAAAAATACGAAAAGGATTTCCGCGGAATGTATGCCTCGCAGGGGCAGATGCTGATGAAACTGATGGACCGCGAGAGCGACCGCACCAGTTACGAACTCATACGCCAATACCGCGGCAAGGCGAGTGCCAACTGGTGGCAGTTCGTTGCCAAACTGTTCAAAAACGACTTGAAAGAGGAATACGATGCGCAGGACAAAGACAAGATTGTCGAGCGTGTCATCAATCTGGTTGAGGCGGGACAGTTGTGAGATAGGCGTCCTGCTCTTGTATCAGAGCCTTGAATTTGCGTATCTGTATCCAGAGCATTACCGCCGCAGTGATAGCCGCCAAGGTATCGCTGACAGGCATACTCCACCATACACCGAGCAGAGGATCGTTGGTAAACAGCAGCGGCATCAGCAGCGTCAGCGGAATCAGATACAGCACTTGGCGCGTCAGGCTTAGGAAAATAGCCTTGCCGGCCATACCGATACTGGTAAACAGGTTGCCCGCCACCATCTGGAAACCGACAATCAGCATCGAGCAGCAGATGATACGCATAGGCGTTACCGACTGGGCAATCAGTTCAGGGTCGTGGGTAAAGACCCGCACCACCAGTTCGGGACAGAACTCGCCCAGCACAAAGACGATACTCGTGGTAACCGTAGCGCAGATAGCGGTCAGTTTGAATGTACGGAGCATACGGTGATACTGTTTGGCACCATAGTTGAATCCCACAATCGGCTGCATACCCTGGTTCAGTCCCATCACAATCATCGCAAACACAAACACCACGCGGTTGATAACGCCGTAGGTGGCGATAGCCATATCGCCACCGTAGCGTTTGAGTTGGTTGTTGATGATGATCACCACAAAGCAACTCGCCAAGTTGGTCAGAAACGGCGACAGCCCCACCGACAATGCCTGCAGTGTAATCTGCTTGTCCAATTTCCATATATGGCGGTGGAAGTGTATCAGTTCTTTCGGGTTGCAGAAGATCGTGAACTGCCACATCACGGCTATTGCCTGCGAGATGACCGTTGCCAGGGCGGCACCGCGCACACCCATATCCAATAGGAAAATAAAGATAGGGTCGAGTATGATGTTCACCGTAACAGCGATAATCGTCGAAGTCATCGCTATCTTCGGGTGTCCCATCGAGCGCAGGATATTGTTCAGCCCGTAGTACACGTGGGTGAGGATATTGCCCCATAGGATAATCTCCATATACTGCCGCGCGTACTCTAATGTGTCGTCGCTTGCGCCGAAAGCACGCAGAATAGGCTCCAGCCCCAACAGACCGACTACCATAATGACAGCACCCAGTATCAGGTTGAGTACCAGCACATTGCCGAGCACTTTGTTGGCAGCCTCGTAGTCCTTTTCGCCTAATTTGATAGCCAGTACCGTACTGGCGCCTACGCCCACCAGACTGCCGAAAGCGGCGCATATATCCATAAACGGCTTGGCTACCGTCAGCGCAGACAATGCCAGCGAACCGCAGCCGTGCCCTATATAGATAGTGTCCACTATATTGTATAGCGAACTTGCCGTCATCGCAATGATGGCGGGTAGTGCGAACCGCATCAGCAGTTTGCCGATCGGTTCCGTACCGAGAGCCGTGGTGTTGTTGGCAGCCATTAAATCTTCCGTGCAATCTCGTCGAATATCTTTGCCGCAGGATGCCCCTCTTGCATAGCGATCGGCTCGCCGTCATCGCCCGCTTCACGGATACTCTGCACCAGCGGGATCTGCCCGAGTAAAGGAACCCCGAGTTCCTCCGCAAGGTTTTTCCCCCCGTCCCGTCCGAAGATGTAATACCGGTTGTTCGGCAGTTCGGCAGGCGTAAACCATGCCATATTCTCTATGATGCCTAATACGGGCACATCGATTTTCTCGTTGCGGAACATATCCACGCCTTTGCGGGCGTCCACCAATGCCACCGGTTGCGGTGTCGTTACCACTATCGCCCCTGTCAGGTGGAGCAGCGAAACCAAGGTCAGGTGTATGTCCGATGTCCCTGGCGGCAGGTCTATGAGAAAATAGTCCAACTCGCCCCAGTGCGCGTCTTCTATCAGTTGTTTGAGTGCGTTGCTTGCCATACCGCCGCGCCATACCACCGCCGAGGCGGGGTCAACGAAGAAACCGATCGACAGCATCTTCACCCCGTACTGCTCTATCGGCTCGATGAGCGTGCGTCCGCCCTCTTCCACCGACACGGGACGGCAGTCCTCCGTATGGAACATCTTCGGCATACTCGGCCCGTGGATGTCCGCGTCAAGCAGCCCCACGCGCTTGCCTTGCCGCGCCAGCGCAATAGCCAGATTAGCGGTAACGGTCGATTTGCCCACACCGCCTTTGCCGCTGTGTATGGCAATGATCTTCTTTGCTTTCAAAGGTGATTTTTCCTCCTGCAGCGGCAGGTTCTGCTTGCGGAATTTGGTATGGATATGTACGGCGGCATTGGCGTCCGCATAGGTCTGTATCGCCACCTCCGCAGCCTTCACCACCGATTTCATAAACGGGTCGTTGTCCTTCTCGAAGATAAGCGAGAAACTCACCTCTAATCCGCTGATACGGATATCATCTTCGAGCATTCCGCTCTCTATCAGGTCTTTGCCCGTCCCCGGATAGCGCACATGGCGCAAAGCGTCTATTATCTGTTGTGGGTACATATCGCAGCGCGGCACATACTATGCCGCAAAATAGATCAATTCAATATACGTATAATTGCCTTACTTTTCCGCCGTAGGCGAATAAGATTTATGGCAATTTATGGAATGTAAAATAAAAGATTTTCTTAGATTTCTTGCCCTTTGCGGCAAAGGAACAAACGCCCACGGTTCTATCCAACCCCTTTAGAATCTGTATCGTACCGAAGCCACCAATGCCCAATCGAAGAACGACAGGTGGTAGTTGTCATTGAATGCCACGCCGTAACCGGGACGGAAATCCAGCGATAGGTTCACAGGCGCGTCAAATACGATCTCCGCACCCGCAATAGCATTCAGACCGAACTTGCCTAATACGGGCGAATTATAGACATAGTTTCCTACACGTGTAGAATACAGATCGCTGCACAATCCAAGACTCAAACCTCCGCCTGCGTACCAGTCCACGCGCCCTTCGTCGAACTCACCGATGGTGTTCTGATATACCACATTCGGGTTGATTTCAAAAGTGTACAGACTCGTCTGCCCCGTATAATTGCCGTTGCCTGCGGCGGTGGACATCAGGCGCACGCCCAAGTCGCCTTGGAGCGCAAGATGTTCCACACCGAGTACAAAACCTTTGTACGAAACACCGTACATACTGCCCACCATTCCGCCGATACTGTTCTTGTAGTCCTGTGCCGGCAAGGCAAAAACACAGAGACACAGCACTACAGAAAGAATATACTTTTTCATATAATTCTTAATTCATAATTCATAATTCATAATTAAAAATTACCCTACCTGTGCCCCGTTCTTTACGGGTGCGGACACGGTCGTTACTACCAACTTGCCGTCGGCGTCCACGGCCGACAGGATCATTCCCTGCGACTCGATACCCATCATCTTGCGCGGCGGGAAATTGGCGATAAACAGCACCTGTTTGCCCACCAGTACTGACGGGTCGGGGTAACTCTGCGCTATACCGGACAGTATCGTGCGCCCGCCCATGCCATCGTCTATACGGAACAGCAGCAACCGGTCGGATTTCTTCACGTTCCCGCACTCCAATACGGTGCCGACGCGGATATCCGCTTTGTCGAAGTCGTCTATGCTCGTGGCGGCTTTTATTTCCGTCGGACGCCAGTTCTTCAGGGCTTCCGCTTGCGCTGCGGCTTCGTTCTCCGCTTTGATACGTGCCAGACGGTCGAGTTGCGCTTGGATGGCATCGTCCTCTATCTTCTCGAAGAGCAGCGACACCTCGCCCAGTGTGTGTCCGGCGGGCAGCAGATCTACCGAACCGAGTTGCGCCCATTCGGTGTGCTCTATGTTGAGCATCTTGCGCAGTTTCTCCGACGAGAACGGCAGGAACGGCTCAAACGCGATACTCAGGTTTGCGGCAATCTGCAGAGCCACGTTCAGCACGGTGGCGGTACGCTCCATATCGGTCTTGGCGAGTTTCCACGGCTCCATATCCGCCAGATACTTGTTGCCGATACGCGCAAGGTTCATCGCCTCTTTCTGCGCGTCGCGGAAACGGAAGTTGTCAAGCAGTTCCTCTATTTGTGCCTTGATATTGCAGAAGTCGTTGATTGTCTGCCGGTCGTAGTCGGTCAGTTCGCCGCGTGCGGGCACCTTTCCGCCGAAATACTTCTGGGTCAGCACAAGTGCACGGTTCACGAAGTTGCCGTATATGGCTACCAACTCGTTGTTGTTGCGTGCTTGGAAATCCGCCCACGTGAAGTCGTTGTCTTTTGTCTCGGGCGCGTTGGCGGTCAGCACATAGCGCAGCACGTCCTGTTTGCAGGGGAAATCCACGAGGTATTCGTTGAGCCATACCGCCCAGTTGCGCGAGGTGGAGATCTTGTCGCCCTCTAAGTTCAGAAACTCGTTGGCGGGTACGTTGTCGGGCAATATATACGACCCGTCGGCTTTCAGCATGGCGGGGAACACGATGCAGTGGAACACGATGTTGTCCTTGCCGATGAAGTGTATCAGCCGTGTGCTGTCGTCTTTCCACCATGTCTCCCATTTGCCGTATTTCTCGGGCTGTGCGTCGCATAGTTCCTTGGTGTTCGAGATGTAGCCGATAGGCGCGTCGAACCATACATACAGCACCTTGCCTTCCGCGCCCTCCACGGGTACGGGGATACCCCAGTCCAGATCGCGCGTTACGGCACGCGGCTTCAACCCGCCGTCCAGCCACGACTTGCACTGCCCGTACACATTCGGACGCCACTCTTTGTGGTCTTCCAGTATCCATTTCTCGAGCCATTGCTGGTACTGGTCCAGCGGCAGGTACCAGTGTGTCGTCTCTTTCTTCGTCAGCGGGTTGCCGTTTACGGCGTTGTACGGGTTGATCAGTTCGTCCGGCGAAAGCGTTGCACCGCATTTCTCGCACTGGTCGCCGTATGCCCCTTGTGCATGGCAGCGCGGACACTCGCCGCGGATGTTCCGGTCGGTCAGAAACTCCTGCGTCTCGGGGTCGTAGAACTGCTCCGTTGTCTGCTCGATAAACTTTCCGTTGTCGTACAGTTTGCGGAAATAGTCCGATGCGAACCGGTGGTGTATCTTGCTCGTCGTGCGCGAATAGATATCAAACGAGATGCCGAACTGCTCAAACGAGGTCTTGATCAGGTTGTGGTACCGGTCCACCACCTCTTGCGTGGTGATGCCCTCCTTGCGGGCACGGATCGTAACGGGCACGCCGTGTTCGTCGCTCCCGCCTACAAAAAGCACTTGCTCCCCGCGCAGACGCAGGTAGCGCACATAAATATCCGCAGGCACATATACGCCTGCCAAGTGTCCGATATGCACCGGTCCGTTGGCATACGGCAGTGCCGCGGTAACTAAAGTTCGTTCAAAAGCCATATCAGTTTATTTGCTGTGGGTTATGGTTTATGTTCAATACGTTTAAGCCCGCAAAATTACTGTTTTTTTTTGATATGTGCAAATCGCTGTCCGTCTCCTTACCTATTCCTCGTCTTAGTCCGTTTACCATCCGTTTGCCTTCGTGCTATCATGAGTATGTGATTAACGGGTGATTATCGGGTGATTAACGGGTTGTTCCCAAGAGGATGCCGAGTGGCTCGGCTGATAGTGGCGCACAATACCATTGTGTGCGTAGCACGCGCCACCGCTTTTATCTGTTTTTATTTGGTTATTCCGAAAAAAAACACTATCTTTGCAAATATATACGATCTCGCTTGTTTGAACAGGAAAACCTGTATATGGATTCTGCGTATTGCGCTTATGGTCTGCGCGTATGGCTATCTGCTCTATCGATTGATTACATTCGATGGCTATGCTGCGCTGTGGGAGAGGTTTGTTGATGCCGATTGGAGGCAATATCAGTGTCTTACTTTATGTGCGGCACTTATGCCGCTGAATCTATGGCTCGAAGCACGCAAATGGCACTACCTGATGCGCTCGGTAGAACCGATGACTATGCGTGAGGCGCAAGTACAAGTATATTACGGAATGATTGGTGCTTTCGCCACCCCATACCGCGTAGGGGACTATCCTGCGCGTATCGTGCGTATGCACGCCAAGGAGCGGTGGGCAAGTATTATCGGAATGGGTGCAATAGGCAGTGGCTGTATGACAATGGTGATTGTCCTTCTCGGAATGCCGACCGCTTGGTTGTTTTTCGGCGGCAACACTCCCGCCTCTATGCTCTCGGTTTATATCACGGCGGCGGTGTGTATGCTGTTATTGTTTTTCGCTCCGCAATTATTCCGACTGTTAGCACGCATACCATGGTTGCGCAATATGACACACGAAGCCGTAGACCAACTTGCCCAAGTCTCTTATCTTGAGGTTATGCGCATTCTGTGGCTTTCATTTCTGCGCTACGTATGTTTCTGTCTCCAGATGTATCTCGCTCTTCGCTTTTGCGGCATCAGCCTGCCTTTTGTGCAAGCCTGCATCGCTCTTCCGACCTACTATCTGCTGATTACCGTTACACCCAATATCCCGGCGGCGGATTTCGGCGTACGCGGATCATGGGCAATCTATGTGTTCGGGCATTTTGTTCCCGACTTGGCTCCCGCCGGTGCCATAGCGGCGGGTTTGATATGGATGGTCAATACCGCCATACCGCTGCTTATCGGTGCCTTTGTAGTCTATTATACCAAACAGCAAGAAGGCTGATTTATATGCCCAAACGCATATAAATCAGCCATAACATTGCAGAATAGTCTGTTAGTGTGCCTCCAGCCAGTTCTTCCCCACGCCGCAGTCGGCAATCAGCGGCACGGACAGCGAGACTACCCCCTGCATCTCCTCCAATACAAGTGTGCGGGCACGCTCCACCTCGGCAACAGGCACGTTGAAATTCAGTTCGTCGTGCACCTGCATAATCATCTGCGTCTGCATGCCTTCCTCGTGCAGGCGGCGGTGGATACTCACCATGGCCATCTTGATGATGTCGGCGGCCGTCCCTTGGATAGGCGCATTCACGGCGTTGCGCTCTGCAAACGAACGCACGGTGGCGTTGTGCGAGAGGATGTCGGGCAGGTAGCGTTTGCGCCCGAAGAGCGTCTCGGCATACCCCCGTTGGCGGGCAAGTTCTTTCTGATGCTCAATGTATTGCACCACTCCGGGGAACGCGGCAAAGTAATCGTCTATCAGTTGTTTGGCCTCGCTCCGCGGACAATCCAACTGCTGCGACAGACCGAAAGCCGAGATACCGTAGATGATACCGAAGTTAGCCGTTTTCGCCCGCCGGCGCTGGTCTTTCGTTACCTGCTCAATGGGGATATTGAAGATCTTTGCCGCTGTGGCGGCGTGGATATCCTGCCCCTCGCGGAATGCCTCCACCAGATGGGTGTCGCCCGAGAAATGTGCCAGCAGGCGCAGTTCTATCTGTGAGTAGTCCGCACTGAGAAACAGACAGCCATCATCGGGAATAACCGCCTCTCGGATGAGTTTGCCACGCTCTGAACGGATAGGCAGGTTCTGCAGGTTAGGGTTCGACGACGAGAGACGCCCCGTTGCCGTAACTGTCTGGTTGTATGTGGTATGTATCTTTCCGTCCCGCGGGTCTATATAACTCGGCAGGGTGGATATATAGGTCGAAATGAGTTTCTTCAGTTCGCGGTAGTCGAGTATCTTGCTTACTATCGGATGCTTGTCTTTCAGTCCGAGCAGCACCTCCTCCGAGGTGGTGTATTGCCCGGTCTTCGATTTCTTGGCTTTGCTGTCCAACTGCAGGGTGTCAAACAGCAGTTCGCCCACCTGGCGCGGCGAATTGATGTTGAACTCCTTGCCCGCAAGCGCATAGATCTGTTGCTCTATCTCGGTCAGTTCGGCGGTGAGGTGTATCTCTGCCTCGTGCAGTTTGCCGGTATCTATCCGCACCCCCGCCTGCTCCATCTCCCGCAGCACGGGTACAAGCGGCAGTTCCACATCATTGTAGAGTTTCCATAGTGCCTTGTCGGCTTTCAATGCCGCCCAGTCCACCGGCACATCGGGGTTGTACGACACCTCCGGATTGAGCAGATAGGCGGCTATGCGGAATGCCTCAGAAACCTTCGACTCCCCCGCCCCCCTCAAAGAGGGGGTACTTGCAGTATCGGGTATAGTTTCTTCAACAGGCTCTGCAAACAAATCCAGTGTCTGCTCTATGTTTTTTTGCTTTTTGCCCGTACTATTGAGCCCCTCCTTTGGAGGGGTTGGGGAGGTCGGTTGTTTCTTCTGCAGCGAATTGAATTCCAACCGTTGGTAAATCGGTGTCAGTTTGTCCCAATCGGGTTGTTGTGCAAGCAACGCCTCTGCGTCCAACTCTATCGGCACATCGGTGCGGATAGTGGCGAGGAAACGCGAGAAACGTATCTGCTCCGCCTGTGTCTCCACCTTTGTTTTGAGCGCACCTTTCAGTTGGTCGGTATGTGCCAGGAGGTTGTCTATATTGCCGAACTGTTGCAGCAACTGTACGGCGGTCTTTTCCCCTACGCCTTTGCAACCGGGGATATTGTCGCTCGCATCGCCCATCAGCCCGAGCAGATCGATTACCTGCAACTGGTTCTCCAACCCGTACTTGGCGCACACCTCCGCGGGACCGAGTTTCTCGAAACCGCCCGTGTGTCGGGGGCGGTACATCGAGATATGCGGAGAAACCAGTTGCCCGTAGTCTTTGTCGGGCGTCGCCATATAGACCTCAAAACCTTCCTGTTCGGCTTTCTTGGCAAGCGTGCCGATCACGTCGTCCGCTTCGAACCTGGGCACCTCCAGTATAGGGATATTCATCGCTGTCAGAATATCCTTTATCTGAGGTACTGCCCGCCGGATGTCCTCGGGTGTCTCCTCCCGTTGCGCCTTGTATTGTTCGAATGCTTCGTGGCGGAACGTAGGACCGTGCGGGTCGAAAGCCACCCCTACGTGGGTCGGCTTCACACGCTTCAAGAGGTCGTCTAATGTAACCACAAAACCGAATATGGCGGAGGTATTCTCCCCCCGCGAGTTCATCCGCGGCGTGCGGATAAAAGCATAATACGCGCGATATATCATCGCATACGCATCTATAAGCAAAAGTATATTTTTCATTGTTTGCAATTTAGAATTTATTTTACACCGCCATTTTATGCTGTTGGCTGTGATTTACACCGCCAAATCAAATTTAATTGCGATATTGTGTCTTCAAAAACTCACAATACTCTGACAATGATTTCGTAGCCACCTCGCGGGGAACTAAAACACGCCTGTACTCTGCCACCATAGTAGGGCTCATACTGCGGTTGATACTATACTCTACTTCTGCACGGTCTGCTGATGGACATAGAATAATGCCCAAAGACGGATTTTCGTTAGGACGTTTGTAGTCTCTGTCCAATGCCTCCAAATACATATCCATCTTACTTGAAAACTCCGCTTCATAATCCACTACTTTTAATTCTACAGCCACCAAGCACTGCAAAGTACGATGATAGAACAATAAATCAATACGTTTCTTCTTATTGCCAACGTTTATTGAATACTCTTTATCAATAAAGAGGAAATCATCCTTGCCCAACTCCAAGATAAATTGCTTCATATTATCCAGCAAAGAGGTTTGCAGTTGCTTCTCTTTGGTAGGTTCTTTGAGATTGAGAAAATCAAGGAGTACATGGTCTTTGAGCATATACTCTGCATTGGGATATTG
This sequence comes from uncultured Bacteroidales bacterium, assembly GCA_934716995.1. Lineage (GTDB taxonomy): Bacteria > Bacteroidota > Bacteroidia > Bacteroidales > Paludibacteraceae > Colicola. The sequence goes on from CAKUYO010000003.1 coordinate 58,509, forward strand.
CTCCAACAGAGCAGGCGACATCATTTTCTCCTTGCTCATAATGGATTCGTACGTTTGATTGGCAATGGAACGTCGCAGTTCCACTACATTCAAATGATTATGAGCCGCATAGAGCATATAGAAGACTGATTCTTCCGTACTTTTACACCTATGCAAGATTTCCATGTGGTTGGTGAAAGAAGTCAAGTATAATATAGCAGGGACGGACGGTTTGCATATTTGTGCAGTTGGCAACTGCACAAATTCTTCACCGATTTGTGCAATTCCTGATTGCACATTTTCCATTGGTGCTATTTGTGCAGTTTGCGACTGCACAAATTCGTTGATGTCCAATTGTTTTACTACTTGGGTGAATTGTTTTGCGGAATAGGTCTCATAAAAACGCACCATATTGTATAGATTGCGTTTCCCATATCCTCTGCGTTTCGGATTTTGGCGTTTCAAGTAATCCGCCAATTCACTCACTACACTGTCACCCCACGCAGCATTTTTTATCTGTTGCGAAATGTATTCCCCTATTTCCCAATAGGTTTGCAATGCCTCTGCATTTACTTTGGCAATAGCCGCATTGGTGTGAGCCTGTATGATAGAATCCACATATGCAAAATCCTGCTGCAAAGTAGGGATATTGAGGTCTTGAGTATTCATATCTGCGATGTTAGTAGTTTGCTATTCGTCTTTGTCTATCTCATGCATCAGGCGGTCGGTCTGCAAGAGCACGCGGATGATGCAGGTGTAGTGGGCGAGGTCGTCGAAAGAGAGCGTGCGGGTCTTGCGGTCTTTCAACCATTTCTGGGCGGGCTGGTAGCCGCCGATATTGCTTGGTAGCATATACAAAAAACGCATAGTTGGTTTTCAAAACATAAAAAGCCAAACACTTCTTCTAATATTTTATCAATCGTATTTGTTTTGGTAGTTGGTGATTATCAGGTGTTCTACATCTTTGTCGTTACGGTTCATAAAACTGACAAGGTACTTTTTGTCAAACTTTTGAATATAGATATTGGGATTGTTGTACAACGAATAAATAAAATCGGTATATTTGATAATCATCAGCCATTTACCTTCGCATTCTTCGCATAAATAGTGCGCTAAACGTATTTGGTCTTCTTTGCCGAATTCATTTTGCGCATACGTTGAAAATTCGGTATCATAAGGTGGATCCAAAAATATAAAATCTCTTTCCGTAGGCGGATACTTGCGGAAGAAATCTTCAAAATCCAAATTGGAGATTGTGGTTTTTGCAAAATGTTCCAGCAAAGGAGCAGATTTGTAATACTCTACCTTGCCGGTCATCTGTTTGTGATTGTAACTAATTCCTCCATAAGGTACATTAAATTCCCCATTGGCATTATAACGGAACATTCCGCTGTAAGCATAATTGCGCAAATAAACAAACAAAGCCGTTGCCAAAGCAGGCTGTTGCAGCATCAGTTCTTTATCATTGTACAGCCCGCGAAGATACATATACAACGCTCCCATAAATGCCGTTTCGATGTTGTCATAAATATCCGTTTCAGGCATTTTGCCTTTTTCGCTCTCAATCTTATGCATACGCAGCACTTTGTAAATCAAAGTCTTACTCAATTCATTCTCGTACAGATTGAGTTTCCACTCAAATGCGGGCGGAAGCACTTGCAGCAAAATGTTCCATTCCTTTTTAATAAATGTATGCAGTCTCCCTTTAATTGTAACCTCATCAATGTTGCCATTACGTAATTCGAGATACCACTCCACAAGTTCCCGATGAGCAGCCACAAAGTCTAACATATTATTCCACGCAAGAATAATATCAACCAACCATAAGAACACCGTCTCATTCTGTGTTGCTATAGTATGGTACAAAGAAATCAGTTCTTCGGACTTATCATTTATCAACAACCGCTTTGCATCAAAGGAGGTAAACACAGAGCCCCCCCCTACAAAAGGCTCGTAATAGTTCTCAAAGAAATCCGGTGCATATCGTCTGATATGCGGAATTTCCTTTTCTTTTCCGCCGGGCCATTTGATGATTGGCTTCAAGTCTGTATAGTGAGAATTGGCAGGAGATTTATGCTGTTCGACAGCCATCTCTTGCTCAAATAACGATTTCATCAAAGATTGCTCTTTTATTCTCATTTCTGCTGCTTTATAGTATTCGGGGTTTATTTCAAAACCTATAAATTTTCTATTGGTCATAAGAGCGGCTACTCCACTTGAACCTACACCCATAAACGGATCGAAAACGATATCGCCCTCATTGCTGGCAATAGTGATAAGTTTCTTTAGAATGGCAACGGGTTTCTGTGCAGGGTGTTTGGGATTGCTTAGGCGTTCAGGTTTCATACAGATGGGGCTCTCTATGAAATTATGCATTTCCGCCTGTGAAATAAAATTCCATGTGTGTTTTTTATTCCAACAGGTATAAACCATCTCGCAACTATTGAGAAAACCCGCTTTGAAAATTTTAGGTGCAGGGTTGGTCTTATGCCATATCAGGAAATTAGTGGTATCAAACCGTTTGTCTAACAATTCATACCACTTGCCTATTTGATTGTAAGACGTGAAGATAAATAAATTGCCCGTCGGTTTCAAAATGCGGATAAATTCCTCTATCCATTCTTCGGGTTTGAATTCGATTAAATCCCACGGTGCCAAATCGTTATTCATAGCACTACGCCCAGGCAACGGGATATTGCCGGTAGAATGTTGTGCCAAATTGTACGGGGGATCTGTAAGGATAAAATCTACAGAATGAGTAGGAATTTGCTTTATCAAATTATGACTATCCCCTGCGTTTATACGATATGTCTGCTGCGAGGATTGCATTAGTTTGGAAGGTATGTATCCTTTATGTCGTTCAGAGCATCCACAATGACCGAAGCGGATTTTCTATACTCATCCAATACTATTTCATAGCCTTTATCGGATTTGCAGACCAAATTCCAGAAATCTGCACTAATCAACAGTTCATCTTTGGCAAAGAATTGCAGTACACGTCCTTGCGTCCAAGGACGCCCCTCACCATAGCGATTATAGGCAGTTGCAAAATATATTTTTATCTTGTCTTCCGAACCTAATGTGTTTGCAAGGATGCAATACTGCTCCAAAAGTGCTTCTTTTTCCGAACGAGACTTTTTATTATCCAAATCGCCACCGATTTTGAGTTCTATCAGGTAGTGCATACCTGTTTGCTCATCATACAAATAGTAGTCGCTGACGTGACGTTTGTTCTTCTTAGAACCCTTGTTGCACTTTTTCGTAATACCAATATAGTCCGCTTTGACCGGTTTTCTATCATTGTTTTTGTATTGTTCCAATAGTTCTGCAATATAGTCTGTCTGCTCTTGGTACAAATCACCTTCGACCTGCTGCGTAACGTGGTAGTGCATTTCTGCAATGCTAATTGCCATTGCTTCCAACATATTTCCGAGACTGCTATCCAAAGAACGACACAAGGCGGAATAGTATTGTATTTCCGAACCAAGTGCAGCAATGAAAACATTGTGAATTTTTGAATTGATAATGCCATCCTCATTATCTACTTGAGACAGATGTTTTTCTGCAAAAGCACCTGCAAACGTTTTTACGGATGATCTGACAATGGCACGTATAGCCTTTTCGTTCTCGATAGTCATAATTATTTGATTATTTTGTTTAGTTTGCAAAGATACTGTTTTTTTGCGAGATATGAAAGAGTGGGGTTGTCTTTGGGGTGATGTGTCGCGCAGCAACACGTCTTGAAACGACTGCATATAGCCCAGCAGGGTGAGGTCGGGCGCACCGCAGTCGATATGGCTCTGCTCGTTGATCACCGTGCATTGGCAGAGGTTCTCCATGAGTTTCTGCAACGCAGGGCGGAACGAGTGCTCGGTGGTGAGACCGGTCAGGTAGAGATGGTTCAACTCTTTGATATACGCGGCGATAAAAGGATTAGCGGACATAAACACAAATGGATAGTCAGATACTTGAACAATATAATTTGTGGAGCATATCGGACTCGAACCGACCACCTCAACATTGCGAACGTTGCGCTCTACCGGATGAGCTAATGCCCCGAATCGTTTCGTTTAGTCTGCAAATGTACAAAAAAGATTTGATATAGCCAAATGGAAATGTGTGCCGCGCACGCAGTTTCACTCCGGAATATGCAGAATATACACTCGCATACCTCCGTATAGCATTTACGGCAACGAGACGGCAACGACATTACCTTGTATGCGGTGCTTTTATACACTTTATACACTGGATATATTGCATAAAGTGCATAGATTTATGTCTGTCGATATAATTTTGGAATATAAATTTGCTCTATGGGGCTGGTAATACGGCGTAGCCGTCCGTTCTGTATAGTCCCGATAATGCCGATTTGTGGTCAATTCTATGGCAGTTCGTGTTTGCCGTCTGTAGTGGTTACTACACTATTATCTGCTATTTAATAGTTTTTTATAGTTGTTATTAGTTGTTTAATAGTTGTTGTTAGTTATTGTTAGTTATTGTTAGTTGTTGACAGTTGTTGACAACTGTGGTCATTTGTCGTCAGTTGTTGACCGACAAAGTCTCTTTCGTTACATCGACCTCACGTCCAAATATATGCATATTATGCAATCCCTATGCCTCGTAATACCAATTACGAAGAAAAGACGTAGAAAGGACGTAGAAAAAAGCGGCTTTCCTGAGGAGGAAAAGCCGCTTTTTATGCATCGTATGCATAAAAAATATGCATAAATTGTATAAAATCGTTACCAGTCGATAGGTTGTAAACCGTGTTGGGTGAGGTAGGCGTTTGCCTTTGAGAAATGTCCGCAGCCGTCGAAACCGCGATAGACCGACAGCGGCGACGGGTGGGAGGTCTCCAGAACGAGATGGCGTCTTCGGTCAATAAACTGACCTTTGCGCTGGGCGTAACTGCCCCAGAGCATAAAAACGATATGTTCGCGGCGGTCGTTCAGTGCACGGATAGCCGCATCGGTCAGTTCCTCCCAGCCTTTGTTCTGGTGGCTGCCGGGGTGGTGTGCCTCCACGGTGAGAGTGGCGTTGAGCAGCAGCACACCCTGCTCCGCCCAGCGCATCAGGTTACCCGAAGCGGGAATGGGTTTGCCCAAGTCGCGGTGAATCTCCTTGTAGATATTGGTCAGCGAGGGAGGCACTGCCACACCGTCGTTGACGGAGAAGCAAAGCCCGTGTGCCTGACCGACATCGTGATACGGGTCCTGCCCCAGGATGACCACACGCACCTTGTCGAAAGGACAAGCGTTGAATGCATTAAAAATCAGACCTGCAGGCGGGAAGCACTGACGGGTCTGATAGGCTTGGCGCACAAACGTGGTGAGCAACTCGAAATACGGTTTGTCGAACTCGGGTTGCAGCACCTGCCGCCAACTCTCTTCTATTTTTACTTGCACAAATTGAAATAATTATGAATGATGAATTAAGAATTAGGAATTATATGCATTGTATAGTCGAAAATTGCCATTCATAATTCTTAATTCATAATTAAACATCAGTCCACAACCAGCATGGCATCGCCGTAGTCTCCGAAGCGGTAGCCCTCGCGAATAGCCACTTCGTAGGCGTTCATCACTTCCTCAAAGCCGCCGAAAGCCGCTACCATCATCAGTTGGCTCGACTCGGGCATATAGAAATTGGTGAAGAAAGCATTTGCCACTGTGAAACGATACGGCGGGTAGATAAACTTGTTTGTCCATCCGTCATATACCTTGAGTTGTCCGTTGGTGCCGACCACATGCTCCATCGCACGCATCACCTCCGTACCGACGGCGCAGACACGCTTGTTGCCTGCATGAGCCTTGTCCACTGCATCAACCAACGCTTGCTCAATCATAATCTGCTCGGAGTCCATCTTGTTCTTGGTCAGATCCTCTACATCGATGGCTTTGAAATTGCCCAGCGACATATGGGAGGTCAGGAAGCCCGACTCCACGCCGCGTATCTCCATACGCTTGAGCAGTTGTTTGGAGAAATGGAGACAGGCGGCAGGAGCGGCTACAGCACCCACTTTCTTGGCGAAGACCGACTGGTAACGCTCTTCGTCCATTTCTTCCACGGGTTGTCCGCGGAATGCCGCATCATACTTCGCCCGTGTCTCCTCGTCCATCGGACGGCGGATATACTTGGGTAGCGGCGGGTTGCCTAAGGCATAGAGACGGGGGATGAACTCTGTCTCGTCGTAGTCGGTCAGGAAACGGAACGTACGCCCGCGGGAGGTGGTGTTGTCGATTACCTCTGCCACGATAGAGGGGTCGTCGTCGAAAGTGATTTTGTTGCCGATACGTATCTTGCGCGCCGGATCTACCAGCACGTCCCAATAGCGGTTGGCGTGGTTGAGTTCGCGCAGAAGAAAGACCTCTATGACAGCGTTGGTTTTCTCCTTCTTGCCGTAGAGACGGGCGGGAAAGACTTTCGTATCGTTGAATACAAAGAGGTCTCCCTCGTCGAAATACTGTGCCGTATCGCTCACGGACTTATGCTCGATAGACCCGTCCTTGCGGTGTAGCACCATAAGACGCGACTCGTCGCGGTAGGGAGCGGGGAACTGGGCAATCTGTTCTTCAGGCAGTTTGAAACGGAACTGACTGAGTTTCATATCATTCGTCTTATACATAGCAGAGTGGTGTGTTTTAATTATGAATTATGAATGAGAAATTATGAATGAAGAACTTGTGAATGAGAAATTATGAGTTAAATGGGCTGAATAGTTAAGTTGCAATTCATCATTCATAATTCCTAATTCATCATTAGTAAAAAGTTGTCTATCGTCATACAGTCTCCGATACGGATATCGCCCACGCGCGTACGGCGGAGAGCGGTAAGGTATGCTCCCGATCCGAGACGCTCGCCGATGTCGCGTGCCAATGCACGGATATACGTCCCTTTGGAGCAGACTACACGTATCGTCAGCAGCATCGTTTCTGCATCGAAAGCAAGTACCTCTATCTCGTCAATAACAAGCAGTTTGGGCTTTAGTTCCACCGTCTCCCCTTTGCGTGCCATTTGGTAGGCGCGCTTGCCGTCCACCCATACGGCGGAATACATCGGCGGCACTTGCCATTGCTCACCCACAAACTGTGGAATCACCTCATCAATCAGCGCACGCGTGATATGGTCGGTGGGATATGTCTGGTCCACAGGGTGCTCCATATCGAATGAAGGCGTGGTGGCTCCGAGTTGGAGAGTGGCAACATATTCCTTGTCGTCGTACTGGAGTTGGTCTATCAGTTTGGTCTTGCGTCCAGTGCAAACTACGACCACACCTGTCGCAAGCGGATCAAGCGTCCCTGAATGTCCTACTTTGAGTTTCTTCTGCCCTATCGCTCGGCAGACGGTATGGCGCACCTTTGCCACAAGATCGAAACTTGTCCAGTGCAACGGTTTGTCGAATGCCAGAATCTCGCCCTCTACAAAATCAATATGTTCCTTGTCAGCAAAGCCCATAGACGATGGCGAAAATACCTACGCAGAGACAGTAGATGGCAAAATAAATGAGTTTCTGGCGGCGGACAATGTTAATCATAAACCGGCAAGCAAAACAGCCCGTCAAGAATGCTGCCACGAAACCGACCGCAAGCGGAAGCCAGCCGATAGAGGTGGTCATCTCTCCGCCAATGAGTTTCAGCAGGTCGAGAAACGCCTCGCCGAGAATCGGAATCAGCACCATCAGGAAAGAGAACTGCGCTACCGACTCTTTCTTTACGCCGCAGAGCAAACCGGTGGCAATAGTGGTTCCGCTGCGGCTCAAGCCCGGCAGTACCGCCACGGCTTGGGCGCAACCGATAATAATCGCATCTCGATATGTTACCTCGTGCCCCTTTGTGTTCATACGTTTGGTAAGAAACTCGCTCAACCACAGCAATATAGCCGTAATAATAAGGCAGATGCCCACCAGCAGAAGCCCGTTGCCGAAGAAAGCCTCCACTTGGTCTTTGAAGAACATCCCTACAATAAAGACCGGTATCATCGAAACCAATATCTTCGCCACATAATCTTTCTCGGCGTTCCATTTGAGGGTAGTAAACGTACCGCGGAATAGTTTTGCCACCTCGTGCCACAGGATCACCAGCGTAGAAAGTACTGTGGCAGTATGTACCACAATGGCGAAAGTCAGGTTCCCCTCTCCGGCAGTACCGAGCAGAGCCTGACCTATCTCAAGGTGTCCCGACGAGGATACGGGCAAGAACTCGGTAAGCCCCTGGACGATACCGAGTATAAGGGCTTCCCACCAACTCATTTCGCCTTACCTTTCCACAAAATAGAGAATATCATACTCACAAATCCGAAGAGCGAGATCATCGGACCTACCGTAATACGGCGCACGGAGAATATGTCGGGATTATAGGTCTCACCACTCGGTGCACCTGCCATCAGGGCAAAGCCGAGGACGATAATTACAAACGATACTGCAATGAGTATGATGTTGAGTTTCGGAAGGTTCTGTTTCATATATTTGGTTTGTTTAGATTTCGTACATAGTGTCTGCACTCATTCGTACATAGCGGCTTGTGGCTACAAGAGACGAGATGAGTGTGATAAGTACGCCCGAGAGCAGGATAACGCCTGCCACGAAAGCGATGTTCTGCCATGTGAGTGCAAAAAGCAATATCCCCAAACGGACATTGATATAATAGACCACACCGGCCACTACGCCCATAGCGAGCAGCGAAGCGATTGTGCCGATTAGCAGATAACGCCATACAAAAGGCGACTTGATTGCCCACGGCGTGGCACCTACCAAGGTCATTGTATTGATAAGGAAACGCTTGGAATAGATTTGCAGCCGGATCGTGTTGGTGATCAGTACAATAGCGATAACAAGTAACGCCAACGCTACTGCTAATAATGCCACAGATGCACGCGAGACATTGTTATTCATCAGTTTGGCAAGGTCGCGCTGGTAGATAACCTGGTCGATGTATGGAAGTGCCGTGAGACGGGTTTCCAATACCGCCATACTATCGGGATGAGCATACTCGGCAGTAGGGTGAATCTCGTATGAGGCTGCAAGCGGGTTGTAGCCCAGAAAAGCAACAGGGTCTTCGCCCAACGACTCAATATGCTCTTGTAGTGCCTCTTCGGAAGAAATATAGCGGTAGTCGCTGCAATAGTCGGCAGCAGAGAGCATTGCCTCAAAACGTGCACAAGAAGCCGAGTCGGCATCCTCAGTCAGCACCGCCGTGAGCGACATGTTCTCTTTCATATGGTGCATAAGCGTCCCCGCAGAGAGCAGCAGCACACACTCCATACCCACTAAACACAAAACAAGGGCTACACTGACGGCAGCCGTGATATACATATTCCAAAGACGATGGGGATGAGACATTTCAATCTACAATTAACAATGTACGACTAACAATTAATATGCCAAGCGGAGAGTATTTATTGGGTATTTATCTTCAGTATGACCACTTTTCCACTCTCTGGATTCTATCATTCTGTTATTCTATTGTTCTATATCTATGGTCTGCTACTATAAGCAAATAAGGGCAGGTGTTTGCACCTGCCCTTATCTAAATTAGTACTCCCAAAGGTCTTGTTCGAAATCGAGCAGTTCTTTTTCGATTCGCTGTTGTTCTTTCTTCACTTCATCCTCTGTTTTTGCATAGTCGGGTATGAAGCGGTTGTACATATTGCCTTCGCCTACTATATAAGAGGTATAGAGATGTTTCTGAAAGAAATCATCGAAGGTAACACGGCGTGTCTCGTTTTGCGACGGAATGACGTACTGCATAGCCATATAGGGGCGCAGTTCATCAAACGGAATCCAGAACATAATTGACTCGCGCAAAGCCGCCATCACATCAGAACCGTCTTTGGTAGAGATTTTGTCCGAGTTGAGAGGAGCGATACCGATAATCTTCGAGTGAAGACGTGAAGTGTGCTTGTCGAAGAACACTACCTCTTGGATCAGATACTTGAGTTGGTTCTTTACCACCGACTCAAACGGATAGAAGTGGAACGACAACTTATCGTTGATGCTGTCGTAGTGAACCAGCATAGCGTCCGACTCGGCGATGTCGTAGTGGGTAGGATCATCCGAGTAATCCGCTGTAGGGTCATCCACAAGAAACATTGTAGGAATGAGTGCTTTCTCCATCGGAGCACCGAAAGTCGGCTTGATGGTCTCTGCATCTTTTTCATAGATAGGCATACCATCAATGATCGCATCCGTGATCACTTGGAACAGGTTACGATAGTCAGGATCGTCCGACTTGGTCGGGAAATAGAGTTGATAGTTCTGCTTGTAACGCATATCGATAATACGATATACATACCGCGACCATATCACATCGTCAATACGATGGAACACCTTCACGATTGTATCGTGCGAAGCCGAGTATTCTTCGGTCTGGATCTTGGCGGAACCGAGATCGTCGAAGAACGAGATGACTTGATGCTGCGCATTAGCGACAGTAACGCCGAGCAGGAAGCAGGCTATGATACAAAGTTTCTTCATTATCTTGTTAATTTTAGGAGTATGCTATAAATCCCCGTCCAGCGGGTTACAATACTTAATCCTTTATTAGGTTGTATTTAGTTCAAAGAGAGAGGAATAGGACTCAAACGAGTGTCTTTTCCGTCAGGACCTTTGGCACGGATATCCGTGATGACTACAATAGCCCCTTTCTTCAGTTTTCCGAGACGGGTCAACTGGTCTTTGGTAAAGCGGTCGCCCTTTGCCTCTGTGATAACACCATTGATATTCACCTTGAAAGAGGTAATCCTAAACGGCAGGTCAAGCAGACCATCCGGACCGTAACTGGCGATAACGGTAGCATTCGGATTGAGCAATGCACCACGGGCGATATTGCCGTCCTGGTATTCGGTCTCGCCACTCTTGAAGTAAGCACCCGGTTTCGGAAGGGCTTTTACACGGTACTCGCGCGACCCCATCGGCTGCATTCTGCCCTCCAATTCGGCAGAAACGGTAATGGTTACTTTTTTGGAAGCATCACCCGGTTTGATAATCCATAATCCGCCGCTGCGTGAAACGGAGGCACCTGCCACATCCACCTTGATTTTCTCGTTGCTGACACCCGGTACCGAGATAGAGAACTGGTTGTTGTAGCCGCGATACATAATGTTCAGGTCGTTGTTGGAGATGGTAACACTCGGTTCGCCGACCGTATATTCGCTCTCAAAAGGCAGATATTCCATCTCGCCCGACGCGGGGTTCAGATAGGCGATTTGTCCCTTGAACTTACGCAGTCCGACCGAGTTTGCCACTACCTCGTAGAGTCCCTGGTCGTTGATACGCTGTCCCTCCACATAGTATTCGGGGCGTTGGGTTGAATCGACGGCAGCCAGAATAATCTGCGCCGAATACTTGCCGCCACGGATTACATAGTCGGACTTCGGAATAATATATGCGTTCAGTTTGTTCACGCGCAAGTCGCCTGCATCGGTACGATCCATAAGGTACTGGATCATCTCGCTCTCGGTAGTACGTACGTCGTTCTGCATCTTGGTCAGAATAGTGATGCTGGCACCGACAGGCATACCTTCGAAGATAGCCACTTCCCAGTCACAGGAGTCTTTTTCGTGTGCATTCCAACCTTTGTCGGTGGAAAAGACACGGGTGAATTCGTTGCGCAGTTCGGCATCATCGTCTGCCAAATCAATGATATAGTCGCGATACATAGCCACCATCTGCTTGAGAATGGTACCATTACCTTGTACAATAGCATATTGTGCGGTTACGTCCAAGTTGGAGTTACCCTCGATATTACGTGCACCGTCGCCGGTGAGTTGCTCACGCTCCGCCACTTTCTTTTGACCATCAGCAAGAATGGCGATCTGTGTCTTAAAATCCTGAATATAATTATAGAGACTGTCAGCACGATGTTTCACCTCAAGGGCATCGTTATACCACTCCTGCATTTTCTCGGGGTTCTGGTCGGTAGCCTCTTTGAAGTCGCGATAGAGTTTCTCATTGCGGGTTACCGAAGCCTCCATAGAGGAATGCAGGCTGTCATCCACCAGCGTAAAACCGTTGAGGATGTCTGTACTTACGTTCAACGCCAACATGGCGGTGAGCACCAAGTACATCATACCAATCATTTTTTGTCTCGGGGTTTCCGGACAGTTTTTTGCTCCACCCATACGTCAATTAACAATTAAAAATGAACAATTAACATACAGGGTTTATGCCAAGGCATTGAGCATATTGCCGTAGATGTTGTTGAGGTCTGCCACTTGCTTTGCCAGTTTAGCCGATGCAGCGGCATACGCTTCGTGGTTTTTTTGTGCCTCCAAGGCTGCCGCATGGATAGACTCTACATTAGCAGAAACGGCATCCAGCGATGCTTTCTGTGCTTTGTAAGCATCTACTTGTGCTTGAAGAGTATTGAGTTGGAGTTCGTAGATCGAGTTGAGTGCACCCACTTTGGCAGAAACCTGCTCTACAGACTGTTGGTAACTCTTGGTACCATCCACTGCTTTTTGCATTTCGCTGCGAACTGCATCGTAAGCGGTATCGAGTCCGTCGGTACTCTTATTGAGTTTGTCGGAAGCGACAGCAAACGAGTTGCCGAGAGCGGCGGAAGCGTTGACCAATGCACCTTGTGCGGAAGCAAATTTATCCGCTGCTTCGCCGGCAGCCGCCAATTTACCTTCGAGGTTGGAGGTGGAAGTAGCCACTTTGCCGAGTTCGGAGAGTTGCGCTGCGGTTTTTGCCAAATCGGTAATACCGTCTTTGAGTGCCGCCATCTCGCCTTCGTTCAGCGATGGAACAGCAGAACGCGGAGAAGCCACGGGAGCACCGGTAGCGACAGGAGCGGTACCGTCAGCCACACCTGCGCCGAGCAGGGTAGGACGAGCCTGATGGGATTTCTCTTCGAGCAGTTCGGGTTTGGCACCGAATTCGAGCAGTTGCGGGAAAACGTTCTCCCAGTGGAACTCGGGGTGCGGTTTGTCCAATGTACCGATAAGGAAGAGGAACGCCTCGGTAAACATACCGATCATAAGCACCTGGCTTGCGCCCGGCCAGTGTAATATCTTGAACAATGCACCGATAATAACCACGGATGCACCGACCGAATACACGACGTTGACTACGTTTTTACCTTTGTAAGACTCGTACCAGTGCATAAACTTTGCCCATGGTCCTTTCTTACTTGCATTCTCTGCTGTTGCCATAAGATGTTAGTTTTTTAGTTAGTTTTTTGGTATTATACAATCTTTTTTTATCAGGTTATCAGTCGCCGATATAAGCGCGAACGCAACGGAAACCTATATACGGACGGCTCTCATATTGATACTCGTAGGAGCGGACACCGCACTGGAGGAAATAACTGATGTCTTTCCAACTGCCGCCTTTGATGACTTTGCGTTTCAATATATCGGGGTCGGATTTGCGTGCCATATAGGAGTAGTCAGGATTAAGGTCGTGCACCGTGGTATTGGAAGATGTCTGATAAGCACTATTGGTCCATTCTGCCACGTTTCCTGCCATATCAAACAATCCGAAATCGTTCGGACGGTACTGTGCCACCTTGGTGGTGGTGGTTCCTGTATCGTCGTTGTATGCACCGCGATAGGGCTTGAAGTTGGCAAGGAAACAGCCTTTGCCGTCGCGTGCGTAGTTGTTGCCCCACGGATACATAGCCATCTTGCGACCGCCGCGTGCAGCGTATTCCCATTGTGCCTCGGTAGGCAGACGATATTCTTGTGCGGGGACGCTGCTATGCGAGTTGAAGAGCATCGTGCGCCAGTTGCAGAACGCATGTGCCTGCTCCCATGTAACACCTACAACAGGATACTCGGCATAACCGGGGTGCGAGAAATACATGTGGAGCATAGGGTCGTTGAACGAGAACTGGAAGTCACGGCGCCATACCAATGTGTCGGGATAGATACAGATAATCTTCTTGGTAAGCAGGTCGCTCGGTTCGCGCAGAGGACGGATGATGGTGCTGTCCAGGATACCGCCGTTTTCGTCCACCCAGAATGTGTCCACACGGACAGACGCCCCCTCGGGATAACGGCTGGTGGCTACGTCAAACTTATTGCGCTGAAGCACAGCCTCGTCGTAGTTTACCCATTGGTAACGATAGTGCAAGAAATTGGTTTTCATTGTCCTGCCATCGGAATAGAACATCGGTGCCAAGGCATCTACGATGTCTTCATCCTTGCTGTCCCATGGTATTTTTTTGCGCCAGTTGAGGGAGAAATTCTCCTCGTCAAAGTCCTCATCCTTGGGCTGAACGGCAAAATCGGTCATACCGGCAGCCACAAGATAGGTCATAGCGATAGAGTCGCGTACCCAATGGACGAACTGCATATATTCGTTGTTGGTAATCTCTGTTTCGTCCATCCAGAAAGCCTCTACGGTAGCCATCATAATGTTGTCCGGCTGTTCAAACACAGCGGATTGCGTGTTGGCACCCATCATAAAAGACCCCTTTTTGATAAACACCATACCATAGGGGTTTGCCTCCTTGAAGTTTCCCGGGTTGCGCGCACCTACCAACTCACCGGCGGGCTTATTGCAACTTGCCAACGCGATGGTCAGTGCAACCAATGGAAGAATCTTTGTCAGTTTCATATCTGTATGTTAAGTATTTATTTCTTAAATAAGTTTTATAAAAGTGTGTTCCCCGCACTCCTAAAAAGTGCCTATCCTATGCCTATCCTATGCGCATCCTATAACGATTTAGAGGTAGCGGACACTTTTATATTTATTAGTACGTTTGGGTTTCAAGATATCAAATCCGTATGCCAGATAGATTTCGTGCGAGCCGTAACTCTCAAGCAGCAGTTTGCCGGTAGGCAGTTCGCAACTATATCCCAACTGCAACCCTGATATAATGTCGATATTCACCAATATATTCACACTTCCTGCGATACGATAGCCCAATCCCCAACGATAGCGGTCTTTGTATTCGCATAGCAATGTGGCATTCAGATCCCATGAGCGGAAATCGGACATCAGCATAGCACTCGGCTTGAGTTGCCAGTCGCGTTGGTCTTTGAAGCGGTAGTTGTATCCGCCTGCCACATACATCGTTCCGCGCAGATGCAGGGTGGAGTAGTCGTCCCAATCGATCTTCGGTTGCGTGAGATGGCTGTAACTGCCTCCCGCCCACCAAGCGGAGGTGGAATAGTAGATGCCGAACCCCATATCGAAAGACATTCCCGATTTGCTGCCCTTGGGTATCACCTCGTCGGTCTGGTCGAAATAGTCGGAACCGCTCAAGTCCTTCAGGTTCACGCTGTCGCCCTCGAAACCGACATTGATAAATCCCAAATCGACGCCAAAACTCAAATATCCTTTGCCTAATTTCTGCCGGTAGGCATATTGTACGTAAAACGCCTGGTTGGTAAACAATCCGTACCGGTCGTTCAGAAACCGTACGCCTGCTCCGTGCCGCGTTTTGCCTATGACAAAGGGCGAAGTGAATGAAAACCATGTGGTCATCGGGGCGTTTTTGATATCCACGTACTGCATACGGTGCATACCCGCCACTTTCATCAGGTCGCCTTCTCCCGCCGCTGCGGGATTGTAGGCTGTCGGCAAATACATATATTGTCCTATTTGCGGGTCGAACTGCGCACGCACAACAGCGGCGGCAACGACCAACAGACACAGAACAATATACCTTTTCACATTTCTATTCCCGATATGATTACTCAATACTCGTCTTCATTAAAGAAGAAATCCTCGTCGTTGGTCGGATAGTCCGGCCAAATGTCTATGATGCTGTCATACACCTCCTCATCATCGTCTTCCAATTCTTGAAGATTTTCAATAACTTCCATAGGTGCACCAATGCGGTTGGCATAATCCAACAACTCATCTTTGGTAGCAGGCCAAGGTGCATCCTCTAATTTTGATGCTAACTCTAACGTCCAATACATAATTATTCGCCAAAAGTTATAAGTTATTATTCGTTCACAACAGACTGATTGCCAGCCTGATACAAATCAAGAAAACGCCGTGTGGACACGGCTGCACGCCCATAACGGGTTCATTTTCTCGAAAATATCGTGCAAAAGTAGTAAAAACTTTCGGTCTGTGCAAGAATTTTCTGCAACATTTCACATTTTTCGGCATTTTGTTGCGGCGTCTGATTGACACTACGAATGTAAAAAGCGGTTACTTCTGCCAAATTGCCATCTCAATATGCTCTTTTTCTCCCACGATGCGTGCCAAAACAAAGAAATAATCACTCAGTCGGTTGATGAAGCGGCGCTCATCGGGACGGGGGTGGTTGATAGCCACCATCAGCCGTTCCAGCCGTCGTGTGACGGTGCGGCATATATGGCAGCGTGCCACGGTTTCGCTGCCTGCGGGCAGGATGAAAGCCCGCAGCGGCGGAAGGAGGGCTTGCATATCGTCGATCCACTGCTCCAACTGCCGTGTATCATCGGCGGTCAGCCATTCTCCGGGGGCTTGACTGAGTGATGCACCGAGATTGAAAAGTTTGTTCTGAATCCAAAGGAGTTGTGTATCCAAACCGGCACATCCGGGGGATTGCGCACCGGCGGCACGGAGCATGCCCACCCAGGCATTCAGTTCGTCTGCCGTGCCGTAGGTTTCAAGACGCGGATCCGCTTTGCTTACCCGACGGTTGTCCGCCAGCGATGTCTGTCCGGCATCGCCTGTTTTGGTATAGATACTCATAGACGCAAAGTGTAGTTTTTGTGTAAGAGGTGCGGGTCGAAAAAGACGATTCCGGCGTTCAGGATGTCCATCGTGGAAGTAACTCCGGGGTGGTGGCAAATCTGTAGCCACGCCTTGTGCATCTGCGGCGAATGATGAATGTCATCTATGATGAAAATGCTCTTCTCGTTAGCCATAGGTGCCAGATATTCAAAATATCGCATTGTCGCCTCTTCTGTGTGGTTGGCATCTATATAGGCAATATCGATGCTTTCGCGCACGTAATTATATAGTGTGTCGTTGATGTTTCCCTCTATGAGATGGATATTGTGCAAATCCAGTTTTTCCCAGTTGCGACGGGCGGTGTCAGCCGCTGCGGGAGAGCCTTCGAAGGTGGTGATGCGGTTGCGGGAGTCAGGAGCCGCCAAGTAGGCGGTGGTGATACCCAGGGAAGTCCCGAGTTCCACAATCTCCAACGGGCGTTGTGCTTCGTGTCCGATGTAGGCAATCCACTTGAACAGCAGTTGCCCGACCCGAGGGGATTCGAGACTCGTGCGGGCGATGCCGGCTATAGTGCGTTGGTAGGCAGAGCCTTTCTCGGCTGCGCCTGTGCCGAAATCCGTTATCTCTATTTCTTTTTCGGTGTGCAACATAGCCTGCCGGCGCTTTTCTATCGGGGCAAAACAATAGTAAGCATTGGTGTCGTACATCAACATACGCACCAAATAAAAAAGATAGGGGGAATGAATCCCTTCGCCGCCTGTATTCCATGCGGTGAGATGATGGCGCAGATATGCGCCGATGCGGTAAAGGGTGTTTTTCATCTGCATTGTGCCCGCAAAGGTACACGTTTTTTTCGGAATGTGCAAGCAGGATGGCAATTTTCGTTTTGTGTAAATCAGAAATTAGTTGTAATTTTGTCGGCAAAAATAATACCAATTTACAATGCATAATGCACAATGCACAATCAGGCGGTTGCTGATAGGGCTGTTTTTGCTGATAAGTCCTTTGGGGGCGTTTGGAAAGACATATAGTCCGAAAGATGTACCCGACCCGAAGCAGGGCGGGCAGTGGGAGTATGTGAGCAACCCCGACGGCATTATCGGCGGGGAAGACGTGGCATACCTCAACAAGTGCGCACGGATGCTTGAGGACAAGACCCAAGCGGAAATGGCGGTGGCGGCGGTACAGAGTATCGGCGATCAGGATATGTTTGACTTCACTTACCGCTTGTTTCAACTGTGGGGCGTCGGCAAGGAGGGGAAGAACACGGGTGTGCTGATATGCTTTGTGCTGGATTCGCACGATATCCGCATTATGACAGGGCAGGGTATCGAGGGAGTGCTGCCCGATGCCGTGTGCAAACGGATTATCGAAGAGGATATGATTCCCTCGTTCCGCGAAGAGAAATACGGCGAGGGGTTGTGTCTCGGTGCACTGCGGATATATGAGAAATGCACATCGGGCGATGCTCCCGAGGAGTTGCTCAATATGAAATCCGTCACCCGTCGTAACAAGGTGGAGCGCGAGGAGCCGTCGTGGTTGGGGTCGCTCATCGGCGGAAAAATGAAAGAGGTTGGGCAGGAGATATTGTTTGTGATACTTGTGATTGTGGCATTGATAGGGCTGACGTGGCTGGCTGTCTATCACTCCCATAAATGTCCGAAATGTGGCAAACACACGCTTAATACCCGCCAGAAGACGCTTGTCGCCGCCACGTATGCGGCAGCGGGTGTGGGTTTGACCATCAAGAGTTGCAAGCACTGCGGCTACAGGCACGAGGAGAAATTTACCATTCCCAAACTGACCAAGACCACCGCCTACACGGGCGGCGGGCATTATGGTGGCGGACACCACCATAGCGGCGGTTCGTTTGGCGGCTTCGGCGGCGGCAGTTGGGGCGGCGGTAGCACTATGGGCGGAGGTGCCGGAGGGAAGTGGTGATGTTTCTATTCTGAAGATTTGCCGTTCCTTGTCTATTGCAAAGTCAGGTGGATGTCGGGTGGATGTCGGGTGGATAGCCTTTCCTCGGTTGGTGAAAATGCGGGGTAGGAGTGGCAAAATGAAGAAAAATGGAAAAAATGCGCAAGACTACCAATACAGACGAAAAATTTGTTGTATCTTTGTAGCAGTTTTTTACAATGCACAATGCACAATGCGTAATTTATAAATTTACAAACTTACAAATTGAAAATTATGAAGAAGTTTATTCCTTGGATGGTTGTATTAGCCGTAGTGGCACTGATTGGTATCTGGTTTGTGGGCGACTACAACGAGATGGTAACCAAAGAGGAAACCGTAGAAACCTCGTGGGGGGATGTACAGACCTATTACCAGCGTCGTGCCGATCTGATTCCGAATCTGGTGAATACCGTTAAAGGCTATGCGGAACATGAGAACACCACTCTGCAAGAGGTAATTGAGGCGCGTGCAAAAGTCACTCAGATAACCATTGACCCGGCGAATGCCACGCCCGAACAATTGGCGGCATATCAGTCAGCGCAAGGCGAGTTGAGCCAAGCCCTCGGGCGTCTGATGGCGGTATCGGAAGCCTATCCTGACCTGAAAGCCAATACCAATTTCCGCGATTTGCAGGCGCAACTGGAAGGAACGGAGAACCGAATCGCTACGGCACGCCAGAACTACAACGAGGCGGTAAAAGACTTTAACACGTATATCCGCCGTTTCCCGAGAAACATTGTGGCATCGCTGTTCGGGTTCGGGAAAAAGAACTACTTTGAGGCGGATACTATGGCAGCAAAGGCACCCGAAGTGAATTTCTAACAGAATAAAGAGCGTGGAACAAAGAACAAAGAATAAAATGGTGTAGGACAGTCGGAGGCATTTGGTTCTTTGTTCATTGTCCTTTGTTCTTTAGCGGAACGAAATGGAGCGGTTGAGTAAAAAATGATTGAGATAAAAGAAGAAACGGTATATGCAGTGCTGGTGGGGCTGATTACCCCCGAGCAGTCGGAAGAACGCACGAAAGAGTATTTGGACGAGTTGGCTTTCTTGGCGGATACGAACCATATCGTACCCGTCAAGCGTTTTGTACAGCGTTTGGAACAGCCGAATACAAGTACCTACGTGGGCGAAGGAAAATTGCAGGAGATAAAAGAGTATATTAGCTCCCCCGCCCCCCTCAAAGAGGGGGTACTATCAGTACAGCCGTATAGCCCCTCCTTTGGAGGGGGTGGGGAGGTCGGGACGGATCGTCGTGATATCTCTGTCGTTATCTTCGACGATGAACTCTCGCCCCGCCAGTTGCGCAATATAGAGCGGGAACTGAATACGCTGCCCAACGGCAAACAGGGACATGTGCGGGTAATGGACAGGACGATTCTTATTCTTGAGATTTTCCTGCAACGGGCGCAGACCAGTTACGCCAAGACGCAGGTGGAGATGGCGCACCTGCAATATATGCTCCCACGGCTGACCCGGATGTGGTCGCACCTCGACCGTCAGCGCGGTGGTGGTACGACGAGCCGTGGTATGGGTGAGACCCAGATCGAGGCGGACAAGCGGATTATCGGTCAGCGTATCGCCCTGCTGCGCGAAGATCTGAAAAAGATAGACAAGCAGATGGCTACGCAGCGTCAGAACCGCGGTAAGATGGTGCGTGTGGCGCTGGTGGGCTATACCAATGTGGGCAAATCAACGCTGATGAACCTGTTGAGCAAGTCGGACGTGTTTGCCGAGAACAAACTCTTTGCTACATTAGATACCACGGTGCGCAAGGTTACGATAGACAACCTGCCGTTTCTCCTGAGCGACACGGTGGGATTTATCCGCAAACTGCCGCACCATCTGGTGGAGTCGTTCAAATCGACTTTGGACGAGGTGCGCGAGGCGGACTTGCTGATACACGTGGTGGACATCTCGCACCCTAACTTCGAGGAGCAGTATGAGGTGGTGGAAAAGACGATCAACGACCTGCTGACCCGCGAAGAAGTGGTGCAGGAGGGCAAACCGTGGTCAGGCAAGAACAAAGAGAAACATGTAGAGAAACGCGTGGCGGATATACCGCGCATCGTGGTTTTCAACAAGATAGATGCCTTTACTTACACGCCCAAGGAAGAGGACGACCTGACGCCCGTGCAGCGGGAGAATATCTCGCTTGAGGAACTGCAACGGACATGGATGGCGAAACTGCAGGACGACTGTATCTTTATCTCGGCGAAGAACAAAGACAATATAGAGGCGTTGAAGCAGTTGATGTACGACCGTATCAAGGCGATTCACGTGAAGCGGTACCCGTACAACGACTTTATTTTTCAGCGGTACGAATAGGGGCGCCATTTTGGATAAAGAACGTGGAACAAAGAACAAAGAATAAAATGGTATTGAACAGTCGAAGGTATTTGGTTCATTGTTCATTGTCCTTTGTTCTTTAGTCCTGAAAGGACGGTCAAATAACTAAATATACAAATGACAAAGTACATTTTTGTAACCGGTGGTGTGGCTTCCTCGTTGGGGAAGGGTATTATTGCCGCCTCGTTGGGTAACCTGCTCAAAGCCAGAGGTTTCCGAGTAACCAACCAGAAACTGGATCCGTATATCAACGTGGATCCGGGTACGCTCAACCCCTACGAACATGGCGAGTGTTACGTGACGGAAGACGGGCATGAGGCAGACCTCGACCTCGGGCATTACGAGCGTTTTCTGGACGTGCGCACCCACAAGGCAAACAATATCACCACAGGGCGTATCTATCAGACGGTGATTGAGAAAGAGCGCCGCGGCGATTTCCTCGGCAAGACGGTGCAGGTTGTGCCGCATATCACCGACGAGATCAAGCACCAGATACGCCTCCTGGGCGAGACGGGCAAGTATGACTTTGTCATTACGGAAATAGGCGGTACGGTGGGCGACATCGAGAGCCTGCCGTATATCGAGGCGGTGCGCCAGATGCGTTGGGAACTCGGACGCGACTGCTGCTGTATCCACCTAACCTATGTACCGTATCTGGCTGCCGCCAAGGAATTGAAAACCAAGCCGACGCAGCACTCGGTGAAAGACCTGCAGCAAGAGGGTGTGCAGCCCGATATTATCGTTCTGCGCACCGAGCATACTATTCCGCAGGACGTGCGCCGCAAGGTGGCATTGTTCTGCAACGTGGCGCAGGACTGCGTGGTACAATCGATAGACGCACCCACTATCTACCGCGTGCCGCTCAATATGCTGGCAGAGGGGCTGGATATGGCGGTACTGCGCTGTACGGGTTTTGACACCGACAAAGTGCCGGCACCCGATATGACCCGCTGGAACACCTTTTTGCAGCACTTGGAGGGTGCCAAAGAGGAGGTTCGGATTGCTATCGTGGGCAAGTATGTGCAACTGCAGGACGCCTATAAGTCAATACGCGAATCGCTGACCCATGCGGCGGCATACAACGACCGCAAACTGGTGCTGACGTCTATATTGAGCGATGATCTGACGGCGGAGAATGTAGCCGGGCGGCTGGCTGGGCAGCAGGGGATTGTGATTGCACCGGGATTCGGTTCGCGCGGTGTGGAGGGCAAGTTCGCAGCACTCAAATATGCCCGAGAGAACAAGATACCCTGTTTCGGCATTTGCATGGGAATGCAGTGTATGGCGATTGAGTTTGCCCGCGATGTGCTGGGCTACGCTGATGCCAACTCCACCGAGTTTGACCCGCAGACCACGCACAACGTGATTGATATGATGGAGGCGCAGAAACAGATGGTCAACAAGGGCGGTTCGATGCGTCTCGGGGCGTATCCGTGCCGATTGAAAAAAGGCAGCAAGGTGGAACGGATATATGCACCCCTTCTGAAAGACGGCAGCGATATTATTTACGAGCGCCACCGCCACCGCTATGAGTTCAACCACGACTATCAGGCGGCTTTTGAGCAGCACGGTATGGAGTGTGTGGGAATCAACCCCGAGTCGGGGCTGGTGGAGATACTCTGTCTGAAAGACCACCCGTGGTATATCGGTGTGCAGTTCCACCCCGAGTATTCGTCCACAGTACTTCACCCGCATCCGTTGTTTGTGGATTTTGTCAAGGCGGCGACGAAAGTCAATTTGTAAATGTGTAAATTTGTAAATGTGTAAATTATGCGAAGTGTAGAACTGAACAACCGTATTTTCGACGAGTATATTTCTGTGGACAAGATACAAGAGGCGGTGAAAGCCGTGGCGGAGCGTATCAATGCCGACTATGCAGGGCGCGAGCCGCTGTTTGTCTGCGTACTGAACGGAGCCTATATCTATGCCGCCGACCTGTTCCGCTCCATCAATCTCCATTCGGAGATAACCTTTGTCCGGCTCAAGTCGTACGAAGGGACATCCACAACGGGCAATGTACGGATGATTGTGCCGCTGCAAGAGGAGGTAAGAGACCGCGATGTGATTGTGGTGGAAGATATTGTGGATACGGGTATCACAATGCACGGTTTCAAACAGTTGTTGCGCGAGCAAGGCGCACGTTCCGTGGCTGTTACATCGTTCCTGTTCAAGCCGGAGGCGTTGCAGCATCCCGACTCGGAACCGGAGTATGTAGCATTCCGTATTCCGAGAAAATTTATTCTCGGTTACGGGTTGGATTATGACGGCTACGGGCGCAACCTGGATGCGGTATATGCCCTGCGCGACTGATTTTATTTGGCAATATCAAAAATAAGTTGTATCTTTGCACACAATAGAAATACCTAAAACAGAAACAATATGAATGAAGAACTGACACGTGTGATGGCCGTAGCCCAGTCGTGGCTTGACGGCGATTATGATGCCGAGACAAAGGCACAAGTGAAAGCAATGATGGATGCTGAGGATAAAACGGAACTCATTGATAGTTTTTATCGTACGTTGGAGTTCGGTACGGGCGGTTTGCGCGGTATTATGGGCGCAGGTACCAACCGTATGAACAAGTACATCGTGGCACAGGCTACCCAGGGCTACGCCAACTATCTGCTCAAAGTGCAAGCCGAGAACGGCTTCAAGAATGTGCAGAACGGGCGTGTAGCTGTAGTGGTGGGGCATGACTGCCGTAACAATGGTCGTCTGTTTGCCGAGACTGTTGCCAACGTGTTCTCCGCCAATGGCATAAAAGTCTATCTGTTCGAGAGCCTGCGTCCGACGCCGGAAGTAAGTTTCGCTATCCGTCGCCTGAAATGTCAGGGCGGTGTGAACGTTACTGCCAGTCATAACCCGAAAGAGTACAACGGTTACAAGGCATACTGGGAGGACGGTTCGCAGGTGCTCCAGCCGCATGACCAGGGCATCATTGACGAGGTGAACAAAGTGAAGATGGAGGATGTAAAATGGGAAGGCGACAAAGACCTGATTGAGATTATCGGCGGAGAGATTGACTACGACTATATGATGGCTGTCAAGACCGTGATGATTGATCAGGATGTGATTCTGCGCCAAAGCGATCTGAATATCGTTTATACGCCGTTGCATGGTGCCGGACGCCAGATTGTGCCGATGTGCCTGCGCTCATGGGGTTTTCAGAATATCCACGTGGTGCCCGAGCAGATGGTGATTGACGGCAACTTCCCGACGGTGGTCAGTCCGAATCCAGAGAATGCGGAGGCGATGACGATGGGTATGAACCTCGGTACGAAACTGAATGCCGACCTGGTGATTGCCAGCGACCCCGATGCTGACCGTCTGGCTATCGTATGCCGCGATGACGAGGGCAAATGGGTGATCATCAACGGTAACCAAACCTGTATGATGTTCTCGTACTACAACATCAAAGCCCAGAAACGTCTTGGCAAGATGCGTCCGGAAAACTATTTGGTGAAAACTATCGTTACCAGCGAGGTGATCCGCCGTATTGCTGACAAAGAGGGGGTTACGCTTACCGACGAATATACGGGCTTCAAGTGGATTGCCAACCGTATCCGTATGTGGGAAGGCACGCACAAGTATATCGGCGGCGGCGAGGAGAGTTTCGGCTGGCTCGGTTATGATGCAGTGCGCGACAAATGTGCGCCCTCCGCTATCTGCCTGATTTGTGAGATTGCCGCATACGCCAAAGACCAGGGTATATCGCTCTATGATTACCTGCTCAATATCTATAAGGAGTTCGGTTTCCAACGCGAGACAACGATCAATGTGGTGCGTCCGGGTAAGGCAGGTGCCGAGGAGATCCAGCAGATGATGGCGAACTTCCGTCAGAACCCGCCGAAAGAGATCGCTGGCGAAAAAGTGATCCGCATGAAAGACTACAAGTCGCTTGTGGAGAAAGACCTCGTGGACGGCGAATGGAGAGAGCAACCGATCACGATGGCACTGAACGCCACCAGCAACGTGCTGCAGTTCTTCACGGACGGCGGTTTGAAGGTGAGTGTCCGTCCGTCGGGTACAGAACCGAAGATCAAGTTCTACTTCGAGATACCTGCCGATATGCCGACTACAGCGGACTATAAAGCCGCTACGGCTGCCGCTGAAGCCCGTGTGCCGGCTATCAAGGCAAGTTTGGGATTGAAATAAAGCAGACTAATATCAAATCCATAAAAAAGAGGTTGCTCATCAGGGCAACCTCTTTTTTATTGGCAATGTTATGATTATTGGATGATAGAACCTGTAAGGTTGTATTTAACACCATTTCGAGTGATGACGATATTGCCATTTTCAAGGCGTTTGGTGGCAATGGCTTGCGTTTTTCCGGTTTGCTC
This sequence comes from uncultured Bacteroidales bacterium, assembly GCA_934716995.1. Lineage (GTDB taxonomy): Bacteria > Bacteroidota > Bacteroidia > Bacteroidales > Paludibacteraceae > Colicola. The sequence goes on from CAKUYO010000003.1 coordinate 83,757, forward strand.
AATGGCAGTTTCTTCTACCGGTTCGAAAGTCTCGAACTCAATAGTTTGCTTGGCAGTATAAACAATGCCGTTGCTTGCTTTGCCGGAGAAGGTAACGTCGTAGGTTGTAATGAAGAAACCTTCCTCCTCGCTCGACTCGCGAGATACTAATTTAAGGGTCAGTTCGGCAGAGGTAAAAGTCAGTTGGGTAGTATCAGTGCCGGAAACTATCGCCATATAAGACTCCTCAATATCGATCATCTCGTTATCGGATGAGTAGGTGTCGCTAAGGTCTTTGTAGTCGCCGATGTAGAGCAGAAACTCCATCATAGTGCCATCTCCCATGGGAACCAAGCCATCTTCTGTTTCTGTCCACTTCTCGAAGGTGTACAACATCAAGTATGCAAAACCATAGTCTCCATATTCTGCATCGATCTGACCGCCGGCGAAGTTGATGTCTTCTGTAGTGGGCTCAGGATCGGCAGGTTGCTCCCCGTCGGTAGTGATGGTGACAGAGAGCAAATCGAATTGCCCTGCTTTGGTCGGGGTGGTACCGAAATCGGCTTTGTCGCCTACGGTAAGCGTGATAGAGGTAGCACTGCCAGCCCACGATACGGCTTGTCCACCATCTTTGGTGCCTTCTTCAGTAAGAGTAGGGACATCGCTTGTGAGAGTAGCCAAACGCTCCTGCCCTTTGGAGGACAACTCAAAACTGATGGCAGTGATGTTGTTGGCGGAGGTGGCAATGATTAGTGTGCCACCTGCATAGACGCGCAGTTCTTCTCCAGTAGCGGAAGCAGGGGATTGGGTACCATCCGTGGCGGTGACGGTAATACCTCGTGTTGTAAAAGAGGTTGTGGCATAGTCGCTCATCTTGAGAGTGATGGTTTCTGCCGACATAGTTGCAGCCATAACAATGGTTGCAAGAAACATGTAAACTTTTTTCATTATTATAAAGTGTTTGGTTTGTGCATAACAAAAACGACCTGCCATTTAGCAAGTCGTCTCTTCTGTGTGTGGGCGTTTACGGATTCGAACCGCAGACCCTCTGCTTGTAAGGCAGATGCTCTAAACCAGCTGAGCTAAACGCCCTTTTCGTTGTGGAGAACCTCGTTAGGTTAGTTCCTTTCCGAAAGCGAGTGCAAAGGTACTGTTTTTTTCTGAACCGTGCAAATGTTAGTGCATTTTTTTTGCAAAAAAATGCCAGTTGAACCAATTTTGATACTGCCAACGGTAAAATGCTACATAAAGAAGCCCTGTAATGGGTAGTCCGACGCACATACCGCCCAAAATATCGGCGGCAAAATGTTGCGAGAGATAGATGCGCGAGTAGCCGCCGAGGGCAGCAAAGAAGAAACAAAGAGCCTGCAGAATGAAATTTGTAAATGTGTAAGTTTGTAAATTTGTAAATTGATTTGTATGCTTGTGCAGGAAGCCTGTGCCAATGATGCAAAGGGCAAAGAAGAGCGCAAAGAAGGTGGTGGTATGTCCGGACGGGAAAGAATAGAAACGGCTCATAGTAACACCGTCCACAAGCGGGAGTTGTATATCGGGATAGTTTTCGGCAAAATAGGTCATCGGGCGCGGTGCGTCGGCAATACGTTTGAGTATTTGTGTGGCAAGTCCGGACAGGAGTGTGCCTGAAAGAGTAAATGCCGCCCAACCTGCTTTGTAGAACAGCAGGGCAATGCATACGATATAGGGTACCCATTCGCCGACCTGCGTATAGTATTTGTAGAAAGTATCAAGTAGGGGGGTATGGCGGTTGCAGAGAAACAGGTGCAGTTCGGCTTTGGGAATACACAGCAGGCAAACGCTCAATGCTACTGTCAGTATGAGGCAGAGTGTAAGGAAAACACCGTTCCGGCGGAGAAAGTTCATAGGTTGCGAATTATAAAAACGCTGCAAAGGTACGAAATAAACAGCGTAATGCCAAATAAAATCGGCTGCCTGACAAAGTCAGGCAGCCGATTTTATTATTCTATCTTTCTATTATTTCTATTATTCAGTAGGGATGTCTTTGTTGACATTCTTGCTGCCGATGAGGGCATAGAAGAGGATATAGAGGAGACCGATAATAGGGACAATGTAAGAGAGCAGGTAGCCTACGTGGTCGGCAAGCATATTCTGGAAGAAAGGCAGGATACCGCCACCGCAGACGAGTGCCATAAAGATACCGCTGGCAGCAGGAGTGTATTTGCCGAGTCCTTCGGCAGCAAGGTTGAAGATAGCCCCCCACATCACGCTGGTCATCAGACCACAGAGGAACATTATAATCATGCTGACAGGTAACTCAACGCCTTTGAAGGTAACGACCCACGTCTCGGGGAAGAACATCACGCAGAGAAGCATAACGACAGCCGTAGCGGAAACGGCAGCGAGCATCGCCTTACTGCTGACCTTACCACCGATAGCCCCACCGAGAAGACGGCCGCACATCATCATCAGCCAGTAGAAACCGACTACGGTACCGGCAATAGCAGGACCTACGAGCGGGTCGTTGGACATATAGAGATTGGCAGTATTCGGAATGCCGACTTCGACACCTACATAGAAGAATATGGCGATGGCACCAAGCACGAAATGACGGAACGACATCGGGCTGTATTTGTCCTTGTTGAGGCGGGCGGCAGCACGCTGCTCGGCAGTCTCGATATGCGGTTCGGGGATATTGGTGAAGAAGATAACCAGGAAAGCCACCACAAAGATAATCATTGCGGTGAGCATAGCAGGAGCCGCATCGGAAACGGAGGCGGTGCTTGCCTGACCGCCGATGAGGTAGCCCAAGAAAATAGGTGCGATAGTACCACCGATAGAGTTGCACGAACCACCGAACTGAATCAACTGGTTACCGCGCTTGCCACCACCACCAAGGGTGTTCAACATCGGGTTGACCACGATATTGAGGAGACACATGGAGAAACCGGCAATGAAGGCACCAAGGACATACACTCCGAAACTCTCGGCATAGCCGCTCAGCCACTGTACACCGACACCGACGAAGCCGACGGTTACTGCCAACAGAGATGTGAATTTGTAACCTTTGCGCTTAAGGATGATACCACCCGGAATACCCATACAAGCGTAGGCAATGAAATTGGCGAGTGTACCGAGTTGCGACATGGCATTCGATGCACCGAACTGGTTTTTCACGATGACGCCCATCGAACCTGCAAAGTTGGTAACGAAGGCAATCATAAAAAAGAGGAGAAACATCACTACAATCGGCAGTATGTTTCGGGACTGATTGTTACTCATAGTATATTGTTTTTTGTTGTTTAATGACGGGAAAAAGGGTAAGGTCTTTAAGGTTAGTAAGGTCCTTAAAGGTTGTTTTGCAAGAAAAGCATCAAGCGGCGGTGGAGATGGGTGTAGTTGTTGCGTTTCTTGAGGAAATGGTTGTCATCGGGATAGATCTGCATCTCGAACTGCTTGCCTGCCTGGACGAGAGACTCTATATATAATAAGGTGTTCTGTGCGTGGACATTGTCATCGGCGAGACCGTGCACGATGAGCAGTTTGCCGTTGAGCCGGTCGCCTTTGCCGGTAAGGCTGCTTAGGTTGTAACCGCTTTCGTTGACTTGCGGGCGGCGCATATACCGCTCGGTGTAGGCGGAATCATAGAGCCGCCAATCGGTAACGGGTGCGATAGCGATACCGCAACGGAAGGGGCTGTCGGGGCAGGACATGGTAGTAAGCGTCTGGAAACCGCCGTAACTCCACCCGCAGAGACAGAGGCGGTCGGCATCGACATAGGGCAGCGATTGGAGATAACGGGCGGCACTGATCTGGTCTTGTGCCTCGACCTGCCCGAGTTGCATATAGGACGCATTGCGGAATGCCCGTCCGCGGCAGTCGGTACCGCGTCCGTCCACACAGGCAACGATATAGCCCTCGTGGGCGAGGTGGTACTCCCAACGCTTGCGCCATTGGTCGAGGACACGCTGGCTCTGCGGTCCCGAGTACTGAATCATCAGAACGGGGTATTTCTTGGTCTTGTCGAAGTCTTTTGGGAGGATAGTCCATCCGTTGAGCAGGTCACCACGCTCGGTAGTGAATGAAAAGAAGGTCTTTTCGGGAATACCGAGAGCCGCCCAGTCCTTTGCCACGTCGGCATTGTCTTCCAACACTTTGACTTTGCGCCTGGAGCCGTCTTTGGAGAGGGTGTAGAGCGTGTAGGTGTCCGGTTGGCTGACAGACTGATAGTTGTCTATCATCTGACGGTAGTCGCCCGAGAAAAAGAGGTTGTGGGTGCCCTCACCGTCGGTGATGCGGACAGGCGTGCCTTTTTTGAGGGAAAGCATATAGCCCTGACGCGTCTGCGGGGTGGCAGCGGCTTGATAGTAGAGTGTTTGGGTGGATTCGTCGAAACCGTAAACAGCGGTCAGGTCGGTACCGTCGGGCGTCAGTTGCTTCTGCTGAATACCCTGTGCGGAATAGAGATATGCTGCGCGCCAACCGCTTTTCTCGCTTAGGACAATAAGACGGTTATCGGAAAGCCACTGCCATTGGTCGAACAGTTCGTAGTCGATAAAACAATCGCTGCTCTCCTCTTTGTAGAGGGGTCGGGAGACGGTGGAGCGGGAGTTGCAGAGCAGGATGTCCATGCGGGTCTGGTCGCGGTTGAGACGGAGTACCGCCAACTCGGCGGGTTGCTCGGTCTTGCCCTGCATAACGGGGTTTGTCCAGCGCAGGCGGGGCAGATAGACGTCCTCATCGGGGTCGTGGGTCTGCATGGTGCGGATGGTCTTGTTGCGGATATCATAGACGCAGACAGAGACCTGTGCATTGGGTTCGCCTGCCTTGGGGTAACGCAAAGAGGCTTCGCGCGGGTAGGTAGTACCTGAAAATTCCTGCCACGTAAAAGTGGGGACACGGGTTTCGTCGAGACGGACAAATGCCAACTGCTTGGAGTCGGGTGAGAAAGCAAACAGGCAGGTAACGCCGAATTCCTCCTCGTAAAGCCAGTCGGCGATGCCGTTGATGATCTCGGGGTTCTCGTCGTGGGTAACGGCTACTTCGGTGCCGAAATCGAGTTTGTGCAGATAGAGGTTGTTGCCTTTGGCAAAAGCGATGTAACGCCCGTCGGGAGAGAGAACGGCATCGCGCACGAGGGTGTCGCTCAGGTGCTTGCGCGTACCTTTCTGTGTGTCAACAATGTAATAGTCGGCAAGAAACGAGCGGCGGAACAACTGCTGTTCGTTCTCGTATTCAAGGCGGTAACGACCGGTAGAGGTGTTGCCGAGAATGCTGTCGGTTTGCTCAACGGAAAGTTTGCGGGCATTGTATTTGCCGTCCAAGATGTCGGTCAGCAGATCGGCGTGCAATCCGGTTGATAGCACCAATGCAAAAAGAAGGAGCGTGTATATCCGTTTTTTCATAAGTATTCTCCTTTGCCGCAAAGCGGCAAGAAATCTAAATAAATCTTTTACATTTTGTATTCCTATAATTGCCTTAAATCTTATTCGCCTGCGGCGGAGAAGTTGGCACTAATAGTTATAGGTTCGGTTTGGAAAAATACAACATTTTTGAATGAGCAGGTGAGGCTTATCCACAGGGTATCCACCCGACATCCACCTGACAATTCAACCATTGCGCAAAGATAGGAAAAATAAATCATTTATGCAAATGTATGGTCTTTTTGCCATTTACGATGTACAATTTGTAAATTCCTATTTGCAGGGTTTGCTGTATGTCGTTTCCGCCGGTTGTCAAGTGGATATCGGAGCGTTTCGGGTAGGAGGTGTAGCAGGTAGGTGATTCGTTTACCGGTGCTTCGTAAAGAAGGGTTTGGTAAACCAATGTATTGCCATTGAGGCGTACGACTTTGCCGCAATAGTTTTTGTCGGCATCGACATCCAGCCACAGGGCGGACACCATATCGCCGTCGGCGTCGGGCAGGAAGAAAGCAACGGTTTCGTCGGACAAGACACGATAGCGCCAGCGGGTGGGGGTGTCGGACAGTTTGCCGCTTTTGCAACCGATTGATTGCGAGGACGAAAGATGGGTGATGGTGGCGGTGCTGTCGGCGGAAAAATCGATGTAATAGACCATCTCGGGCGCAATGTCGAACGTGCGCTCGTACCACTGGTTGTCGGTGGTGGCGAGAGTGATTTCCCGAGCGGGAATGGCAGAGGCGGATATGGCACCTGCATAAACGGCGTTGAGAACGGGAAATGCCATAGCGTAATAACCGCTTTGACAGTCGGTGCGCTGCAGGAGGTCGGGCGTTTGGAGGTCATCCGAATAGACCGCATAGAGACTGCCGTCCCCGCGGGGGTAATAGACCGTTTCAGGGGCATAGAACTGCGGGCGGACGGTAGTTTTCTCAACCGGACTTTCTGTCCAGCCGAGGAATTTCCAACCGTCTTCATTCGGGAGGGCAGGTAGTATGATGCCAGCACCGGTTTTGGGCTCTGTCAGACGGGTGTATGAGCCTGTTTCTGTTTGCAAATCAACGGAATACGGACGTAAGGCGGCTTTTTGCCAGACAATGTCGTATCGGGCAATGTATAGCGAGTTGGCAGTGGCGTCAATGCGAATAGTGATGTTGCCGTCGGCGGGCTTGATTATCGGGTTGAAAGTGCGGGTGATGTCCGTATAGTCGGTGGTGTAGGTGCCGCTCCATTGGTCGAAACCGCTGTCGGCGATGTTCCAGACGGTTTGTCCGTCTATGGTCATTTGCAGCGTGCCCGCACCGGCGGACTTGTTGGAACGCATAGAGACGGTAACGGATTGGATCTCTGTGTTTTGCCAGCCGGACAGGGTGAGCGTGGCGGATTGCCCTGCGGTCATCTGCCCTTTTCTGCCCGTACAAATGTATTGGGTGGTAGCATTTTCGGGAAGGATACCGCTTGCGGATACTTTTTTGTTGGTTTCGACGGTAAATGTGGCGATTAGGGCTATGAGAGCAAACATAAAAATATCAATTTATCCACAAAGGTAAAGTGAATTTTACACATTGGCAATTTTTCTGTGAATTAAAGGCAATAATTTTCGTATATCGGAAAAATATCGTAACTTTGCACGCATTTTATGTGCAGAGGTGTGGGTGCTTCCTGACATTTTGGACGACGCGGGACGCATCGTTCCTACAAAGTGGAGGATGGGCAGCCAAATACGGTTGCCGCGAAGACGGAGGGCGATGTAGGCGGGCTTGCCAAGCCCGCAACGGGGACACTTTCTTCAAGAGGTCGAGATCTTCTTTTGAAAAGACCGGTATTGTTCGGAGTGATTATTTGGGTTGGATGTGTTAAAATTTGCAAGGGCTTTCTAAAGTCAAGGATATACTATCCTATGCGTATCCTAAGCGCATCCTATAACGATTTGGGGGAAGACGGAACGAAAATATAAAATAAAAATACATTAACATTTATGCAACAAATCAAACTGAAACGTGGTTTGGACATACCTTTTGAAGGCGCGGCAGCATTGACGCTCGGTAGCGTGAATCGTCCTGCGGTCTATCATATCGTGCCCGACCATTTCGCCGGCATCACACCGAAACTGATGGTGCACGAAGGCGACAGCGTGAAGGCAGGTTCGCCCCTGTTTCACGACAAGGCATTTGAGCAGATGTTGTTTACATCGCCTGTAAGCGGTAAGGTGGCGGCTATTGTCCGCGGCGACCGCCGGAAAGTGATGTCGATTGACATTGAGGCAGATGCCTGCATTGCGTATGAGACGTTTGATAAGTCTGCTGATATCAAGACCCTGCTGCTCCAGTCGGGTCTTTGGTGTCTTATCAAGCAGCGTCCTTACGACTGCATTGCCATGCCGAGCAAGCAGCCGAAGGCTATCTTCATCTCGACTTTCGACAGCGCACCTGTGGCACCGGATTATGAGTGGGTGCTGAAAGGGCGGCTGGCAGAACTGCAAGCGGCTGTGAGTGCGCTGAGCAGTGTGGCTCCGGTGTATGTCGGAATAAAAGGCGGCGCAAAAGCCACCGAGTTCCGCGAGTTGAAAGACTGCACTTTGTATGAAGTGTTCGGTCCGCACCCTGCAGGCAACGTGGGTGTACAGATCAACCATGTGGCACCGATTGCCAAAGGCGAGACGGTTTGGACAATCAACATACAAGACCTTGACCTGATTGGCCGCTTGCTGACCAAGGGTATTGTGGATATGCAGAAGAAAGTGGCTCTGACGGGTCCGCTGGCTTACGGCGCACAATACTACAATGTACTGCCGGGTATGCCTGTAACGGAGATTTTCCGCAGCAATGTGATGACGGGTGAGCCCGTCCGCTACGTGGCAGGCAATGTGCTGAGCGGACACCAAGTGGGTTTGGACGAGATGATCAGTATCTACGACAACCAGTTTACGGTACTGGACGAGGGTACGGAGAACCACGAGTTTATGGGTTGGATAATGCCGCGCTTCGGCTCGTTCAATGCAAGCAAGACCGACCCCGCGAAGATGTTCGACTGCGCTTTTACGCGCTGGCTCTTCGGTAAGAAACACTACCAGTGGGATGCACGTCTGAAAGGCGGTCGCCGTGCGATCATCGTGAGCGGCGAGTATGACAAAGTGTTCCCGATGGATATCTATCCCGAGTACCTGATCAAGGCAATGATTGCCGGAAACATCGACAAGATGGAGGCATTGGGCGTGTATGAAGTGGCTCCCGAAGACTTTGCGCTTTGCGAGTATGTCTGCACCTCGAAGATGCCGCTTCAGGCTATTGTAAGAACCGCATTGGATAACTTAAAAAAGGAGATTGAGTGATGTTTAACGGTTTATATAAATTAGTAGAGAAACTTCGCCCGACCTTCGATGAGGGCGGCAAGTTGCACGCTCTCCATTCGGTGTTCGACGGTTTTGACACGTTCCTGTTTACGCCTAACACGACTTCGAAGCGCGTGGGCACACAGATTCATGACGGTTCGGATTCGAAACGTACGATGATTCTTGTGGTTTTGGCACTCGTTCCCGCTATGCTGTTCGGTATGTTCAATGTCGGTTACCAGCACCTGCTGGCTACGGGCGAGTTGGTACGCGGCGGAATGACTTGCGCCTTGTGGTGGAAAGCATTCGGCTTCGGTCTGCTGGCTGTATTGCCTTATATCATAGTCAGTTATGCTGTCGGACTCGGTATTGAGTTCACGGTAGCGCAATGGAAGAAAGAAGAGATCCAAGAAGGTTTCCTTGTTACAGGTTTCATCATTCCGCTGATTGTGCCGATCAATACTCCGCTGTGGATGGTGGCTATCGCTACCGCTTTTGCGGTGATCTTCGCCAAAGAGGTGTTCGGCGGTACGGGGTATAACATTTTCAACGTGGCTCTTATCACGCGCGCGTTCCTGTTCTTTGCATACCCGACGCATATGACGGGTGATACTGCTTTCGTCCGCACAGGCGGCACTTGGGGCTGGGACGGCGGCAAGACCATCGTGGACGGCTTCTCGGGGGCAACGCCTCTGACACAGATAGCCACCACTGCCGACACCCATCTGATGCCCGTGGATTTCTGGACGGCTTTCAACGGTCTGATCCCCGGTTCGGTGGGTGAGACCTGCTGCTGGGCTATCCTGCTCGGTGCGCTGTTGCTGCTGACGACGGGTGTGGCTTCGTGGAAGACGATGCTCAGTATCTTTGTAGGCGGCGGACTGACTGCGTGGTTGTTCAATGTGTGCGGTCCGGATACGGCTGCTGCGCATTTCCCGTGGTATATGCATCTGGTAACGGGCGGTTTCGCTTTCGGTGCCGTGTTTATGGCTACTGATCCTGTTACGTCTGCCCGTACGGAGTGCGGCAAGTGGATCTACGGTTTTCTGATCGGTTTTATGGCAGTGGTTATCCGCGTGCTCAACCCCGGTTACCCCGAGGGAATGATGCTCTCCATTCTGCTGATGAACGCCTTTGCTCCGCTTATCGACTGGTGCGTAGTGCAAGTGAATATCAAACGTCGTATGAAACGCGCTAAAATCTAAGAAATATGGCACAGAAGAAATATGTATGCTCCGTGTGCGGCTATGTCCACACCGGTGATAATGCACCCGAGGAGTGCCCGCAGTGCCACCAGAAAGGTGTGTTTACTGAACAGAAGAAAAAAGGACTTGACACCAACAGCAATGTCTATACCATAGTCTATGCAACGGTGATTGTGGTGATTGTGGCTATCTTGCTGGCGGTAGTGAGCCAAGTGCTCAGTCCGCGCCAACAGGCAAATGCGCTGCTTGACCGGCAAAAACAGATTCTGGTAGCCCTCAATCAGGACTACTCGAAGGCTGACCCTGCGGCTATGTATAAGGAGTTGGTAAAAGACTCGACCGTGAACGGTCTGCCGCTGTATGTGGCAACGATTGACGGCGAGACCAAGTATGTACTCAAACTTCACGGAACGGGTCTGTGGGGCGGTATCGGTGGTTATCTGGCACTGGATGCGGATAAGAACACCATCTTCGGCATTAACTTCAACCACGAGAGCGAGACTCCGGGTTTGGGCGCCGAGATCGTTACCGCCAAATTCCGCAACCAGTTCAACGGAAAGCACATCCGTAACGCCGAGGGCGAGATTTGCTCGGTGGCTGTGTTGAAAGCCGGCAAGACGGCGGAGAACGGACAGGAGCAGGTGGATGCCGTTTCTGGCGCGACCATCACTTCGACGGGTGTGAATGATATGCTGGTGAACAACCTTGCAGAGTACGCCGAGTTTCTGAATGATTGTAAAACCAACAACTGCGCTGCTCCCTGTGAGGCTGCTCAAGAGGGTGACGAGGTTGAACAAACAATGGAATAACTATGGCACTTTCACAAAAAACAAAAGATGTCCTGCTCGGACCGCTCAATAAGAACAACCCTGTGGTTGTGCAAATCTTGGGTATCTGTTCGGCACTGGCCGTAACAGTGCAACTCAAGCCTGCATTGGTGATGGGGATCGCGGTAACGATTATCGTGGCAATGTCCAACGTGATCATTTCGCTGATGCGCAAGACTATCCCGATGCGTATCCGTATCATTGTCCAACTGGTCGTTGTAGCGGCGTTGGTAACGCTCGTGAGCGAGGTGCTGAAAGCCTTTGCTTATGATGTGGCAATGCAGTTGAGCGTCTATATCGGACTTATCATTACCAACTGTATTCTGATGGGACGTCTCGAGGCATTCGCGATGACCAACAACGTAAAGGATTCGTTCCTTGACGGTCTCGGAAACGGTTTCGGCTATGCTATCGTATTGGTAATCGTTGCTTTCATCCGCGAGTTGCTCGGTGCGGGTACGCTGCTCGGTTTCCGTGTGATTCCCGAGAGTTGGTATGTTGCCAACGGCGGTTGCTACGAGAACTGCGGTATGATGATGATGCCGGCAATGGCTCTGATTCTGGTAGGTTGTATCATTTGGGCTCACAGAGGCATAAATAAGGAGGAAAAGTAATATGGAACATGCATTAAGTCTATTTGTTCGCAGCATCTTTGCTGACAACATGATTTTCGCATACTTCCTGGGTATGTGTTCGTACCTGGCAGTATCGAAAGACGTTAAAACGAGTGCAGGTTTGGGCGTGGCTGTTACATTTGTGCTGACTATCACGCTGCCTGTCAACTATTTGTTGCAGGTATATGTGCTCAATCCTCTGAACCTGGGTTACCTGTCGTTTATCCTGTTTATCGCCGTTATTGCGGCTATCACGCAGTTGGTGGAGATGGTGGTGGAGAAATACTCGCCGTCGCTCTACTCATCGCTGGGTATCTTCCTGCCGCTGATTGCCGTAAACTGCGCCATCATGGGTGGTTCGCTCTTTATGCAGCAGCGTATTCTGCTTGCACCGGAGAATGCCAAAGCGATTGCCAACCTCGGCGATGCGTTTGCATACGCCATCGGTTCGGGTCTGGGCTGGATGCTGGCTATTGTCTGCCTGGCAGGTATCCGTGAGAAAATGGAGTACAACGATGTGCCAAAACCTCTGCAGGGACTGGGTATCACCTTTATCACTGTAGGTCTGATGGCTATGGCGTTTATGTGTTTCTCGGGTCTTAATATCTAATAAGAGGAAACAGAAAATGAATATAACAGCAATTCTTTATGCAGTAGGCGTCTTTTTGGCGGTGATACTGCTGCTTGTAATCATCCTATTGGTTGCAAAGAAGTACCTTGTGGCTTCGGGTAATGTGAAGATTACCATCAATGGCGACAAGGTGTATGATGTACCGGCAGGCGGCACGCTCCTTAATACCTTGGGCGAAGCGGGTGTTCACCTGCCTTCGGCTTGCGGCGGAAAGGGTTCGTGCGGTCAGTGCAAATGCCAGGTACTGGAAGGCGGCGGAGAGATTCTGCCGACCGAGACCGTGCATTTCTCGCGCAAACAGCAACAAGACCATTGGCGTTTGGGCTGTCAGGTAAAAGTGAAGAACGACATCTCGATGAAGGTGTCGGAGTCGGTATTGGGTGTCAAGGAATGGGAGTGCACCGTGATCAGCAACAAGAATGTGGCTACGTTCATCAAGGAGTTCAAGGTGGCTTTGCCCAAGGGCGAGCATATGGACTTCCTGCCCGGATCGTATGCGCAGATTAAGATTCCCGCTTACGACATCAACTACAATGATTTCGACCGCTCGTTGATAGGCGATCTGTATGTACCTGCATGGGAGAAATTCGGTCTGTTCAAACTTCATCAGAAGAACACCGAGCCTACCATCCGTGCATACTCGATGGCTAACTATCCCGACGAGGGTGATATTATTACGCTGACAGTTCGTATTGCGACTCCGCCTTTCAAGCCGAAAGACCAGTGTCCGAACGGACCGGAGTTCCAGGATGTACCTTGCGGTATCGCTTCAACCTATATCTTCTCGCTCAAACCTGGAGACAAGGTAACGATGTCGGGTCCTTACGGTGATTTCCACCCTGTCTTCGACAGCAAGAAGGAGATGATTTGGGTAGGTGGTGGTGCCGGTATGGCTCCGCTCCGTGCACAGATTATGCATATGCTCAAAACCCTCAACACACGTGATCGCGAGATGCACTATTTCTATGGTGCACGTGCTATTGACGAGGTGTTCTTCCTGGACGATTTCCTTGAGTTGGAAAAGGAATATCCGAACTTCCACTTCCACTTGGCACTTGACCGTCCGGATCCGAAAGCGGATGCAATGGGTGTGAAATACACTCCGGGTTTCATTGCTCCTGTGTTGGGCGACACCTATCTCAAGCAGCATGACGCGCCTGAAGATATTGAGTACTATCTCTGCGGTCCTCCAATGATGGCAAAGACCGTAATCGATTTGCTTCACTCGCTGGGTGTAAGCGACGAAGATATCCGCTTCGATAACTTCGGTGCATAACATAGTGCCGATATTCTATAAGGAATAATACTGAGAGGCTGTCTGACAAAGGTTGTCAGACAGCCTCTTTTTGTAGGTAGAAAAAGTATTTTTTTTTGCCAACTTGGTTTTGCAAAACGAGATGTTTGGAAGGGATAAAATGAGGTCTTGCGAGAAGAAAAAGACAAAAAAATTTGCCTATATGGATAATTTATAGTAACTTTGCACGATTTTTCGCGTAGAGTAGGCTTTCTTCAGCCGTGGGTTGGTGATTATACTGCTGAATATCAGCAGTATAATGTGTACGCAAAAATGTAAGGGTATCGAGGAAAAGCATAGTTGCGAATGAGTATTCAGGGGCGGTTGTATGCGGGGAACGATACTCCTATCCAAATTGAAAATAATAAAATAATATACTACAATGTCAAAGATTTGTCAAATTACAGGCAAGAAAGCCATGGGTGGATGCAATGTGTCTCACTCAAAACGTCACACGAAGAGGACGTTTGATGTGAACCTGTTCCGCCGCAAGTTCTACTGGGTAGAACAAGACACATGGATCGAGTTGAACGTGAGTGCAGCCGGTCTGAGAACAATTAACAAAATCGGTTTGGATGCTGCATTGAAGCAGGCTGCCGAAAAAGGGTATCTTTACGAATAATTAAGGAGGTAAGACAATGGCAAAGAAATCAAAAGAAGCACGCGTTCAAGTAATCCTTGAGTGCACGGAGCAAAAAGCCAGCGGCGTTCCCGGTATGTCTCGCTACATCACCACCAAGAACCGCAAGAACACTCCTGATCGTTTGGAACTGATGAAGTACAATCCCTATCTGAAGAAATATACTCTTCACAAGGAGATTAAGTAATTAACCGTAATTAGAAAGGCTTAGAACTATGGCAAAGAAAGCGGTCGCTACCTTCAAGACCGACAATTCCGGTCGTGCACACAGCAAGTGCATTAAGATGGTAAAATCCCCGAAGACGGGTGCTTATTTCTTCCAGGAGGAGATTGTCCTGAACGAGAACGTAAAAGAGTTCTTCAAGTAAATTCATTGGTTTTGCAAACCACATCGCATAAAGCGGCTATCCGGCAAAGGGTAGCCGCTTTTGTTTTGCATATATCCCGAAATCTTCGTACCTTTGCAGCAAAATAGAAGACTATGCAACTGCATCAAATCATCGAGGCGATCCACCCTCTGCGGACAGAAGGCGGACTGCCAAAGGAGTATGATATCAACTACCTGCTGACGGACAGCCGCCATGTGGGTGCGTTTCCGGAACAGACGCTGTTTTTTGCGCTACGCACCGAAAAGGACGACGGGGCAAAGTATATACAGGACCTTTATGCGAAAGGTGTCCGCGTCTTTGTGCTGACAGAAAGCCAATACAATGCACAATGCACAATGCACAATGCACAATGGATTATGGTGGCGGATGTGTTGCTGGCATTACAGGATTTGGCGGCGTACAAACGCTCGCTATATCATTGCCCCGTGATTGGCATTACGGGGTCGAACGGAAAGACGATTGTCAAGGAATGGCTCTACCAACTTTTGAAAGACGACTACCGTATTACCCGTTCGCCGAAATCGTACAACTCGCAGATAGGCGTGCCGCTTTCGGTATGGCAGATGAACGAGCAGACGGAACTTGCTATCTTTGAGGCGGGGATTTCGCAACCCGGTGAGATGGAGCGGTTGGAGCGGATTATCCGTCCGACGATAGGGGTGATTACGTATATCGGTGCGGAACACGGCGAGAATTTCCCGTCTATAGAAGCCAAACGGGCGGAGAAGATGTTGCTTTTCAAGCATTGTCCGACCGTCATAGAAGACCCGACGCACCAGAATGTGCGTACTTGCGCGGCGGTGATGCGTGCGCTTGGGTATGACGAAGACACTATTGCGCAACGTATCTTGCACCAGACCCATGAGACGGTGATGCAAATCAATCTGACCGCGCTGGTGAACAACGTGCGCTATTTCCGCTCGCTGCTGAAACCCGCCACCAAACTGACCTGTATGGTGAAGGCTTTTGCCTACGGGGCGGGGAGCGTAGAGGTAAGCAAGGCACTCCAGCAGAGCGGACTGGTGGATTATCTGGCGGTGGCGGTAGCGGACGAGGGACTCGAACTGCGCCGTGCGGGGATTAACCTGCCGGTTATCATTATGGATCCGGAAGTGGCAGCCCTCGACCTGATTATGGAAAACAACCTGCAGCCTAATATCTATTCCTTCCAATCGCTCGAGAATATCATTGCCGCCGCCGAAAACAAAGGATTGGAGGATTATCCGATACATATCAAGATAGATTCGGGTATGCACCGTCTCGGCTTCTACCGTGAAGAGATACCTGCGCTGATTGCCCGTCTCTGCGGACAGAAAGCCGTGCGGGTGCAGAGCGTGTTCTCGCATTTTGCGGGGAGCGACGAGGCACAGTTTGACGATTTCACCCGACAACAGGCGGAGTATTTCAACGATTGTGCCGAGACGCTCAAAGCGGGACTGGGGTATCCGGTAATGAAACATATATGCAACTCGGCGGGTATAGAGCGTTTCCCGCAGTACCAGTACGATATGTGCCGCCTGGGTATAGGGTTGTACGGCATCTCTTTTGCGGGTGCACACCTGCAGAATGTCTGCACATTGCGCACCACAATCCTCAGCCTCAAGACCGTGGCAGCGGGCGAAACCATCGGTTACGGGCGGCATACCACACTCACTGAACCGCGGCAGATAGCCGTTATCCCTATCGGGTATGCCGACGGGTTTGACCGCCGCTTTTCCAACTATGGCGGTGAAGTGATTATCCGCGGGCAGCGTTGTCCGGTTGTGGGGAATGTTTGTATGGATCAGGCGATGGTGGATGTTACGGGAACGGATGCGCAAGTGGGCGATGCGGTAGAGATATTCGGAGACCGGCTGCCGATAGAGGATTTGTCCGACAAACTCGGTACGATACCCTACGAGGTACTGACCTCGGTTTCCCGCCGTGTGCAACGCGTGTATTTCTATGAATAAGATAAACATATAATTATCCATTAATTGACCATAAATACTTATAAATTAATGGCTTAATTATATGGGCAATTATATGTTCTCTAAAAATAGTTGAATCAATGACGGCTATCCGGTGTACAAACCTCAGTATCGGGTACGGCACGCACGTGGTGCAGGCTGACCTTACGTTTGCTTTGCAGCGGGGGGAAATGGTTTGTATGTTGGGGCAGAACGGCTGCGGCAAGTCCACGCTCCTGCGTACATTGGCGGGGCTGCAGCCTGCGTTGGGCGGGGAATATACCATTTGCGATACCACCCCGCAAGCCGACATCGCACGCTATGCAGCCTTGGTCTTGACCGAGCGGATCAGCCTTGAGAACAGTACCGTCCACGATGTGGTGGCTATGGGGCGATATCCTTATACTTCTTTCTTGGGCGGATTATCAGACAATGATGAACAGATTATCGCTTGGGCGTTGGAGGCTGTGGGGCTCTCCCGCGACGCACAGACATTCTTCAACAGCCATTCCGACGGGGAGAAACAGCGTGCACTGATTGCCAAAGCGCTTGCGCAGCAGACGCCGGTTATTCTGTTGGACGAACCTACGGCACATCTCGATCTGCCGAACCGTATCCGCACTCTCCAACTCCTGCGCCGTCTCGCGCATGAGCAAAACAAACTGGTGCTTATTTCCACGCACGAACTCGATCTGGCTCTCTCGCTTTCCGACCGCATACTGCTGATGACACCCCGCCAAGGTATTGCTCTGGATACCCCCGATGCGCTGCGTGCAAGAGACGCTTTTACGCCTGCTTTCGGTATGGATATTTTTCATCCGCTCGGATGAATGGTCTTACTATAACGTTCTATATAAAACTCCTTTGCCGCAAAGCGGCAAGAAATCCAAGTAAATCTTTGTCTTTACATCCATAAATTGCCATAAATCTTATTCGCCTACGGCGGAAAAGTGTGCAATTCCCATACTTATATCGACCTGACGTTACTATAGGAACATAGTCAACCGGCACTCCCTATAAAAACAGAAAAAGCCGTCATCACGACGACTTTTTTCTAAGGTATTAGTCTGTTTTTTTAAGGTACAAAAAAGATTGTGTTGTTTTGATTTCGAGTGCAAAGGTACTGCTTTTTGCTGATACCCACAATAGCATTTTGTATGTTTTGCAACATGTATTTTGCACTTTTTACGTCATTTCGACCTTATTTAACAGATTGCTCCCGCCTTGTATGTGTTAAAACGCACATCTATGCTGCCTTTTGGACAATCGGTGCGTTCTATAACCGTTCCAGTTCAATGACTTCCAGATCGCGGATTTGCGAGCCGTCAATCACGAAACGCAGCAGTGTTTGTACGGTTTGCCACCCCTGTTTGCCTGCCGCTCCGGGGTTCATTGTCAGGAAACGGTAGTGCGAATCGTACTGCACTTTCAATATATGGCTGTGCCCGCATACGAACAGGTCTATGCGCGCGCTCTGTGAACTCTCGGGGTGGTTGAGCGCATCCAGACTCTTTTGGAACATCGGCAGCAGCCACGGATTATACTTGCCCGGATAGCCGCCGATATGGGTCATCAGCACTTCCACCTCTTCCACACGGAAATGATAAAACTCGGAGAGCGAATAGCGTACATCACCGCTGTCCATATTGCCGTACACGGCGCGTGTCGGCTTGAACTCGCGCAGGCGGCGCAACACCTCTTCGCTGCCTATGTCGCCGGCATGCCAGATCTCGTCCACATCTTTGAAATGCTCCAATACACGCGGGTCCAACAGCCCGTGTGTGTCGCTCAACAGTCCGATACGTGTCATATCATTTGCGGGTAAGACGGTCTATGATAACCGTGGTCAGAATAACAGATATGGCGCAGATACTCAGCAGGTAAACCACATCGCGCAGGTCTATCACTCCGCGCGACAGACTGCGGTAGTGGTCTTGCAATGTTACCCAATAGAGAACAAAGCACGCCAATGCGCCCAGTATGAAACTGACTATCTGGCTGCGGCTGAAAGTGGCAGCCAGAAGTCCTATTGCCATAAAAACCGCACTGAGCAGCACCAGACCGATGAACGACCCTGCAAACGCGCCGCCGTCTATGTTCCCCATCGGTTCGGCTATGTAGGCTACTGCAAAATAGTGTACCACGCAGGGCAGAAGGGCAATCAAGACCAAAGTCCATGCCGCGAAATACTTCCCGCATACGATACGGGCGAGCGATACGGGTTTGGTGCGCAGCAAGTCCCATGTGCCGGTCTGCCGTTCCTCGGCAAACAGCCGCATGGTGAGTGCGGGGCAAAGCAGCATCAGCAGCCACGGCGACAACTGGAACAGCCCGTCTGTTTGGGCATATCCCGATTCGATAATGTTCCACTCTCCAGGGATCACCCACAGAAACAGCCCTATCGCCAGCAGGTACAGCCCTATGACGATGTAGGCGATGGGCGTGGAGAAATAGTATGTCAGTTCTTTTTTGTACATCTTGTGTCTCTTTGGTACGGCAAAGATACTGCTTTTTGCCGGAACCCGCAAGCAAAGACACGTTTTTAGCAAAATAGGCTGCTCCGATCAAGCGGGCAGCCTATTTGTGGATACAGCAGGCGGATAATCCTTTATTTCACTACGGCACCAAGTGTGTTGTAGCGCAAACCGTCACGAAGAATGTAAACTTGTCCGTTTTCAACAGTCTTCGTTACCCTCCCCGACACGGCAGGCGTTTGCAGAGCCGTCTCGGTGTCGTTCACATACACTTTCACATTGCGGATACCGAAAGTCGATGCTGTGGCTTTGCTCGGGTTGGCAAGGAAACCGATAGCCGTGTAAGGGGCTTGCGGAGTGTGCGGATTGGAAGCGTCGCCCCAGAGTTCGTCGGCGGGCATATACTTCTCGGCAGTCCACTCGCTGACCCAACTTGAGATAGCCAAATCGGCTGCTGCGCTGATGAAACGCACACCGTTGGCATCCGTGAGATACACTTGGAACGATGTCCATTCCGTAGCCTCTGCACCGCCGATATACTCAAAACTGATGTTGGTAACATCCAAGTTATCCAGTGCGTACTCTACACCCGCACCTTCCCATGCGCCTAAGTCGTAGGCTACGGTCAGTTCGTCGCCTGCGTCGTTGAGTGCGGGGGTGGCTTTTTCTGCCTGATACCCGGCAAGGGTGTACTTCGCCAAATCAACTGTTACGGTTTTCTCCGTGGCGTTGATACTTGCAGCCGCCAACACGGCTGCACAAAAAAGAATACATTTCTTCATGATGTTTGTGTATTTAGTTGTTATTTGTGTTGTAATTCCTCAAATATATAACTGTTACCCGCTTTCTCCGCTGTAGGCGAATAAGATTTATGGCAATTTATGGATGTAAACAACAAAGATTTATTTGGATTTCTTGCCCATAGTGGCTCCGCAAAATTTATTTTGTGGTGAAGGAAATACCGCTTTCTTGCGGATTTCCGAAACGAAAGCCTGTGGCTTGAGTAGAACTCCTTAGACAGAGAGGAGAAATGACGGCGACCATAAACTCGTGCAACGAGTTTCAATGTCGCAAGTCCATTTCGACGTGGCAAAGGAGTTTCTTATTTCGAACTCACATTACTATATGGTTATCTGTTGTTTAATAGTTGTTGCCAGTTGTTGACCGACAAAGTCTCTTTCTTTCGTTATATCGAACTCACGCTATTGGGGTAGTTATGTGTTGTAATTCCTCATTCTTCATTCATAATTCATAATTAATTCAGTATCCCGGGTTCTGTTCTATCCCGCTGACCGTCCATTCGGCGTTAGGGATGGGGAACTGGATATGCGGCTCGTCGTGGCGGATGACGGTCCACGGTTGCGACCCCGGATAGCGGCGGTCCATATCCTGCCCGTTGCGGAATACGTCAAAGAATCGGTGCCCCTCGAAGGCTAATTCCATACGGCGCTCATCGGCTACAATGTCCTCTACGGAGGTGTAGCCGTGCATCGCTGCGGCGGAAAACAGCCCCTCGGCGGGAATACCCGCACGGCTGCGGATGGCATTGACATCGGCAAGGGCTTTGTCGGTCTCTCCGAGTTTGGCGTATGCCTCGGCACGGTTGAGTATCACCTCCCCCCAGCGTACGAAAATGGGCGAAGAGAGTTGCGGTTCGCCGTCCTGGTAACTGAACTTCGACGAGAAATACTTCGGATACCCGAAGCGCATCTTCATTGTGGGCAGAATACGTGCGGCACAATCGGTGAGTTGCCCGTTCTTGTCGGGATACTGCACGTGGTACTCGGTATATTCGCCGTTTACAATACGCGGTTCCACGGTGTAGGTCTTGTCCCCGTCTTTGAACGTGTAGCCGTCAGCGGTGGCGGTTACGGGATAAGAGAGGCAGAGCCGTCCCTCCGCAGGATTGTCGGCGGTGGGGTCAGGGAAATAAACCAACCGCTCTGCAGGGTCTGCACCTTCTTGCACTTGCGGCTGAATCAACGAGGCGTAGCGCACATCGGAGGGGTAACGCTCGTAGAGGTTGAGCAGCGGGTCGGACGGATATATCTCGCCCCAGCCGCCTCCGTCGCCGTTGTACATCGAGCCGATACTGCCTTGCCCGCGGTTGTCGGTCAGTTCGTGTGCTACGCAGAAAAGCACCTCTTTGGACGTACGTGCGTCGGCAAAAGTGCGTGCAAAATCCGCACCCGAGATAAGCACACTGCTTGCGGGCTTGTCGCCCAACAGCGTATTGACGGTAGAGACCACGTCCTCGTTGCGCCCCATATAGAGGTACAGCCGCGACAGCAAGCCCAGAGCGGCATTGCGGCACGGATAGCCGTTGTCGCCGCGCGAAGCCCCCATCAGCGATGCGGCTTTCTTCAGGTCACGCTCTATCTGCTCATAGACGGCACCCACAGACGCACGCACCGACGGACTGCCGGTGGAGGTCATCAGCGGCACACCGGGGTTGTCCGTACCGTAGCAGTAGGCTTTCGCAAAGAACGTTGCCAGATGGAAATGCAACATTCCGCGCATAAAATACGCTTCGCCGAGAAGTTGGTCGTTCTGCCCCTCGGGCGTGGACTCGATGACGGTGTTGGTCATATAGATGATCTTGTACGCCACCATCCACATCGTACCCACGTTCTTGAGGTTGTCGGTCATCATATAGGTTGTCGCCTGGTAGATAGCCGACGTGGTTTTGCCCGACAGGTTCGTGTTGTCCGACGGGGCTTCCGCCATCTGGAAAAAGTGCTTCACATAACTGTTGCCGCTCGAATAGCCTATGTAGGTTACCTCGTCTTTGAGCAACGCATAGCAGCCGTCCATCAGGTACTCGGCTCCAGCCTCGTCGCTCAGGAGCATATCGGCGTTCAATTCGTCGGACGGAAAGAAGTTGAGGTTGCACGAGCAGAGCAATAATGCCGCACAGAGGGTAAATAAGGTGTTTCTCATTGTGTATGCGTTTACTTTGCGTTGATTATATCGGGTGATTAACGGGTGATTATCGGGTGATTAACGGGTGATTCAGCAGTCAGTTCCCTGTGAATACCGAGCGTCGAATATACCTTGTTGCCGGAGATGATCCATACTTCTCCGTTGCACAGTACCTTGCGGGGGGCAGCCTGGACGGTGGTGTTGCCGATAGCCGTAAACGGCACGTCGGGGTCGTAGTAGAGCGTGGCGGCAGGAGAGTAGTTGTACAGGTCATCGTAGGCAAAAGCGGCATACCGGCAGGGCTTGGTTACATCCAATGTCTTGTCTGTGCAGGTCTCTTTGTTTCCCTCATAGACTACCTCGCCGTCGCTGATGCTCTCCGGTGCAGCGTCCTGCTTGCGTACGATGACGGTTCCCGCATAGTCGGGGGCGGGGAATACCTCACCGCCGAGACGGATGTCGGTAACAGCCATCGAACCCGTGCAAGCCGAAGCACTCGGAATGATGAAATGGATACCCTTCACCTTATTACACGCATTGTGCGACTCTTGGTTTTTGTGCCAGTCGAAAGAGGCAAACGCACGCATATCCAAAGAGACGTGTGTCCAAGCGGTCTTTTTGAGGGAGACGGACTCATTGTACCACCAGTCGTCGCCGCTGTCGGCTACTTTGTTGTTGCCGTCCATATCGTTATATACTACCAGACGGAGCGAGTTGCCGCTGCCGTCGCCTTTGTACCAGAAATCAAGCGTGTAGGTGTCGCTCAGGTCGGCAGGCTCGGGGAATATATACGCAGCGGAGCCTTGTCCCCATGCTTTGGCTACGGTGTAGTCGATCTGCACCGCTTTGCCGCCGTTTCTGCCCTCTACCAACGAAAGCGAAGCGTTCCCCTCGTCCTCATCGTCGATGGCTTGGAACGTATTGTCCAAGCCGTCGGCGAAGGTAGCCAGTACCCGCTCTTTATGAATCAGATGAGTGGGATTCCACCACGAGAGCGTGAGTTGCTCACCCTCACGGGCGTAAGCAAAACGCGTGGGAGCGGGCGGGGCTACGGTATCGGAAATCAAAACAACGGGAGCCGATGCCATCTTGCAGACAGTGGTGTCCGCATTGGTGATGGCAGCGTAGATATAATATGTACCTTTGGGCGTAAGATGACGCACGTTCCATGTATAGGCGTGCATACCGTTGGCTCCGCTCAAGCCTTTGGCAATGAGCGTACCGTTCTTCGGCTCGTTCTCCGTGGTGTACCAGAGGCTTACCGTTGCGGGAGTGGTGCTCGATGCAGAGTAACGGATCACCACCGAGTCGCTCTGCTCGCCCGTACCCGAGTTGGGCTGGCTGATATACACCGACGGAAGCGGTTTGTCGCTCAGCGAGAACGTATAGGAGTAGAATTTCGTGCCTACCGAGTCATACGCATTCAGTTCGATAGAGTTGCCGTCGGCAGCCATATCGAGGGTGGAGAAACAACTTACCTTGCGGTACATCAGCGTATAAGCCGCATCGGGTAGGGTGGTTACCTGCGCATAGTTGGAGTTCCTGCCGCAACCGGGGCGCACATAGTTGATACCGTCTTTCTGTGCATGTTCAAAACTGTGGTCATCACCTGCAAAGCAGATGATATGCTTGCCTTGTTTGGCGTACTGCTCCAATAGCGGTCGGATGATAGTATGGTTCTCCTCGTTCCATTGTCCGTGGTAACCCGAGGTGGTGATACCTACGTGTGCATAGATGAGTATCCACTTGGCGGTGCTGTTTTTCAGTTGGTTGTCGAGCCATTTGTATTGTTTCGAACCTTTGGCAAACGACGGACTGTCGTACTTGGCGTCGAAGTTGTTGTTCAGGTTCAGACAGATGATCTGTGCATCGCCGTAGTTGAACGTGAAATAGGCTTCGCCGCGCGGGTCGATTACCGGTCCTTCGCTCTCGCCGTGGGAGAACGACGAGAAATAGTCATAATAGGTATGGTAGTTGGTAAATCCTGTTGGGTGTACTTCATCGCGCAGATAGGTCTCGTGGTTGCCGATAGCCCCGGAGAAGGTAACGCTGCCGAGGAACGGTTTGCCGGGGTTGAAGAACGCCTCGTTCCATGCACGTTCCCAACCATGGTTGACAAAGTCGCCGATAAACATCGCAAAGTCAGGACGGAGCGTCTCGGTGATGAAAGTCTGCTCGTTCTGCCAGTTGTTGCACGAGTTCTCGTGGATATCCGAAATCATAAACATACGGAAAGCGGTGTTCTTCTCAGGAGCGGTCTTGCAACTGCTGACAATATCGCTTTTGCGCTTGCCGTCGCCTACCGAGTAGTAGTAGCGTGTAAACGGCTGCAAACCGGTCAGTTCCACTATATGTACATAGCCTTCGCCTTCGATGTTCCAGCCGCCGCGCGAAGCAAAGGTCTTGTCTAACTTGTCGGGCGATGTGCCATAGCGCACCTGTCCCATGGAGACGGTGTCTGTGGTCTGCCACAGGATACGCACGCTGCTCGTGGTCGGCGACATGCTGTACGGCACTTTCAGCAGCGTATAGTTTTCCTGTGCCATAGCGGCATTGAGCCACATAGTGCAGCCCAACGCCATTGCCAAAAAGGATAGTTTCATTGTTTTCATTGTTGTAAAAAACTATGTAAGGTATAAGGAATCACCCACTAATCACCCACTAATCACCTACTCTTGATAAGGTGATGTAAGGGAGATGTTACTTTACCATTGTGCCAAGCGTATTGTAGCGGACACCCGCGCGGATAATCACCACTTGTCCGTTCTCGATACGTTTCTCTGCCGGAGTATTGCTAAGGGTGGCTGACAAAGCCGTTTCGCCGCCTTCCGCTTTCCAGCGCGGGTCGCCGATATTCGTTCCGTCGGTTGCCTTGCCTGCCAAGGGGGAGGTCGGTGCAAAGTTGAAGTTCCCGTTCTCCGGTGCAATAAATTGCGGGTCAGCATTGACTACGTCTGTTGTCTCGGCACTGCTACGCGGGGCTTGGGTGTTGTAATAGACACAGTTGCCTACGGCACCGTTATAAACAGAGATACAGTACTCTTTTGCCTCGATATCCACACCGTCAGGATTGGAGATGACGCAGTTGCTGACCAATGCATAGTTGTCGCTTGTCTCCACTTTTATAGGACGTGGACCGTTGTTGTAGAAGGTGCAGTGGTCTATGGTGATTGAAGCCGTGTTCTTGATGTTGATTGCTCCACGACCGGAGATATTCAATACTGTATTGTTCTTGAAAACAAACGCTTTGGCGGTGCCGTACAGGTTGATGCCGCCGTATTCCGCGTATGTGGAGCCATCCAAGATACAATCCGTTACGCTCAGCGTATTCAGCGATTGCCCGCTGCTGAGGTAGATCATCGTATTGGCACCCGCGTTCTTGAATGTACATCTGTCGAAACGGAGCGAGAAATCGCCGCCGGTGGTGGTGCGGAAGATATGCGAACTGCCATCACCGACAAACTCAATATCCTGCGCAGCAAACTCCGCATTTGGTTCGATACGGTGGATATTAACCACTGGTTGTGCATCAGTTGCGGCTTTGAGGGTAAGCGCATTGGTCAGTTTGACGGTTTCTGTTAAATTGTACGCGCCCGTAGTGAGTTCGATGACATCGCCTGCTGCGGCACTGCGTATAGCATCGTTGATATTGTCGCCGGGGTTGAGTGTTACCACGGCTGCATTGGCAGAGAGTGCCACAAGGCACGTTGCCACAAAAAAGGAAAGTTTTTTCATACTATTAGTGTTGTTTATGGTTTGCGGAAAAGGGACCTTAAGGACTTTAACGTCCTTAGGGTCCTTAAGGTCTTTATTGTTCCAGTTCTTCGCGCGAGTACTTGCGGCCGAGAATGTCGTAGAAATCCTGCCCTTTGGCAATCAGCAACTGCCCTTTGTAGAGTGTTTTGAATACATCGTTCTGCGTTTCGGCAGGCAGGGTATGGATATCCAGGTAGGTGTTGTCCGCATTGCGCTTGATGACTATCTCGTCATAGAGTTGGCGGGTCTTGAAGACCGAGGTCTTATAGGTGGAAACGACCATAGAGTCGGCATTGACGGTTATCTCGGTGTAGGCGGGTGCGCCCGGTTGCCCGAACTTGCCCGTAAAGAGGTCGTAGTAGTTCTCGACTTTGGTCTTGTTGTAGTTGGCGTCCATCTCCTCTTTGCTGTACGGGTAGTAGCGTTTGCGTCCGCAGGTAGCCCCTACGAAGTAGAGTGTACCGTTGTCGGTGCGGAAAGTGCCGCCCTCTTTGCCCGTCATATTGGTGGAAGCGTCCTGCTCCACGGTTTTGACACCGCTGATGTCGGTAAGGAGCGGGGTCTTGTCTTCGGGGTTGACCGGACCGATGACCTCGTAGGTGTGGTCGTGCCCTTGCAGGGCAAGGTCGATATGCAGTTCCTTGAAGACAGGCATCAGTATGGCGCGGAAGAGTTGCGATTCCTCGTCTATCTGGTGTCCGCTGCCGCAGAACAGGTTCTTGTGCACCAGTGCCACGCGCCATTTGGTGTTCGGGTGTTTGGCTACCTCGCGGCGCATCCATTGGGCTACGTCGTTTTGCAGATACTCGCACGTGCCCGACAGGATATTGTACTGCCCCTTCCAATAGTCCTGATGGCTATAGACCAGGAAGAGTACGTCGCCATAGACAAACGAATAGGTGGTGCCGTCGAACTGCGGTTTTATCTTTGCGTTGCTCTTGAAGGAGTTGTCGGTATTGAAGTGATAGGAATAGTTCAGGTTGGGCGAGTCGTCGTGGTTGCCGTCTGTCGGTACACACGGCATTATGTTGAGCATCGGGCGCATGGAACGCTCGAACCAACGCTCCCATTCCCATTCGGAGTTGTCTGCCGTACCTGTCTCCACGAAGTCGCCGGGGAAGAGCAGGAAGCGTGCATCGGAGGAGTATTTGGCGGCTGTCATGGCACATTGCTCCGCCTTGCTGACATACTCCTCGTCCTGCAGGTGGGAGTCGGTCATATAGAGGAACGAGAACGATTCTTTCTCCGTGGGGGCGGTGGTGAAAGTGCGTATGTCGCTCCATGCATTGTCGGTGCCGACACGGTAACTGTAGGTGGTGTTCGGTTGGAGTCCCGTAGCCAATGCCTTGTGGCTTACGTAGCGATAGGCGGTCTTGGTAGGCATACCTGTGGCTTTGATCACACCGCTCAGGCTGACTGCATAGCGCAGCGGCTTGGTAGTTACAGGTGTTGCGGCGAACTCTATTGCGTTTTTGAAGTCAGCGTCTGTGGCACCGGCTTGGGCTACCAACTGCACTTTGCCGTCGTTCTGCCCCTCGTTGGTGAACCATGTAAAACCCATCTGCGTGGTCGGGTCGCCGTTGATATTCGCTACCACGCAATAGGGGTATGCTTTTCCTACCAATGCGGGTATAGCGTCGCGCATGGCTTGCAGGTTCTCCTCGGTGCTGTCGGCACGTGCCGCCTCTTTGGCTGCCCAGAAAGGAATGAACGACGGAACGGTGTAGTTTGTCATCGGGTAGAGCGTGTCGGCTGCAAGTACCTCGTGGTGGATGATTACCACCGGCTTGGCGTCCACTACCACTACGCACGATGCTTTTTTGCCGCCGTCTTTGGTGGTTACGGTAACGGTGGTCTTGCCTGTGCTGATGCCGGTAACCTGCCCCTCGTCGCTGACGGTGGCAATCTTCTTGTCGGCTGACGCCCACGTGATCTGTTTGTCGGAAGCGTTCTTCGGGGTGATGACAGCGGCAAGCCATGCTTGCTGCTCCTCTACGATACGGAGGGTGTCAAGCGTAATGGCAACACCCGATACTTTTACGGTCGGAGCGGATGGGTTGTATTCGTAAGCGCCCACGTCCACGCCTTTGCCCAACGGACGTTTGGTGCCGTTGATGTCCGCGGCGGTTGCGCCTTTGGTTTGACCGAGGTCGATGAGTTTGGAAGTGCTCATCAGCGAGAAATCGGCTGCACGCATAGCGGCTATGTCGGCATCCGTAGCCGGCAGACCTACGAAATGGGTCGGGGCTTTGAACTGCGGACCGTTAGCCGCCATATTCCGGCGCTCGAGTTTCATAGCCGAGTAAGCATAGGCGAAACCGTCGTCCGAAGCGTTCTTGCCCGAGAGACGGCTGGTGTCGGCTACATAGTTGGCGGGGTCTCCGAAGCCCTCTTCGGGCAGGTTGTTCCATGTAACGGTGTTGATACATACGCCGTCGCTGTGCAGTCCGGCATACTGGCTGCCGTAGTTGCAGGCAAAGGTGCAGTTGGTGATGGTTCCCGTCGGGTTGTACGCACCGCCCGAGTTGGGCCATGCCGTAACGGTGGCGGCATTGTTATGTACGAGGCAGTTCTCCATACGGCCGCCGTTCTCGTTATATACGGCTGCGCCGAAACGCCCCTGGTTGCCACGGAAAATGGTGTTCTGTATCAGTCCGCCGTCGTTGCGAACGGTGGCGTCGTTGCCGGCGGAGCATAGTTCAATGACGCAGTTGCGGATGATGCCGCCCTCGTTGTAGAAAGCCCCTACCTTGCTGCCCGCACACGCCGTGACAATGCAGTTCCGGACAATCACATTCTTGCGCAAGTAGCCGCAGCCGTACGATTGTGCGTGCTGCGCATTGCGGAAAGTGATGCCGTCTATATAAGTAGGTGTGGTGCAGCCCTCGTCATATTTGATAAGGATATAGGTCTCAAGCCCCGTACCGTCTATGATGGTCGGGTTCTTCTCTATGTCGCGTTTGCCCGTGGCGGCATCAAAGCCGCCTTTGACGGACACACCGTCTTTGATAACGATCTGTTCGTTCCATACGCCGGCAGCCACATAGACGGTGTCGCCTTTCTGTGCGCTGCTTACTGCCGACTTGACGGACGACAGGGCATTGTTCCATGCCTTGCCCGTCCCCGTACCGTCGGGAGAAACGTACACTATCGCTGCCTGCGCGGACAGCGTGGTTGCCAACAAGGCAACCGATAGGAAAGAGTAGTAGATTTTTTTCATCAGGGTTAAGGATTAACTTAATAATTCAGATTTCGTTTTCGCTGCAAAATTACCGTTTTCCGCCCTTTTTATTCCGAAATAAAATATGCTGAATAACATAAAATAGAATAATACTACATATTGTATTGATAATCAATATATTATAATAGTTTTACTTTTGTAATATATATTCCGAAATGTTACGAAATGAAAGAGAAATGGCAGAGGATAACCATAGCACGTGCTGCGCACTCAATGGTATTTCTCCAATAATATGCAGAGATTATGCTTTCCGTACCCCATAGTACCAATTACGGCAACGAGACGGCAACGACATTGCATTTTATGGGCGTTTACCCAGGAGTTGACACCAAGTGTCTGTATGACCTATGAGCGCGGCGCGTGTTGCGCCGCAAGACAAGGTTTTGTTTGTTTTGTTTTATAATTTCCTTTATTTCTTTAATTTCTCTCGCACCGCATAGCGAGTGCGTAGGACATCTTTTGCCAATTTTCTTCCATTTTTCTTGCCGCTTGCGGCATAGGAGACATTAGTGCCAACTGCTGGGTAACCACCATTTTATGCGGTGCTTTTATACACTTTATACATTGTATGTGTTGCATAAAGTGTATAGTATTGTTTTTATACGGTTGGGCAAATAAAAAATATGCCGGAAATTTGCGAGATTAGCAAAATAAGATTACCTTTGCAGACGGAACTATGTATATAGCCATTGCAGGAAATATCGGTGCAGGAAAAACCACGCTGACAAAGATGTTGGCGAAACACTACGGGTGGGAGCCGCGCTTTGAGAGCGTGCGGTTTAACCCGTATCTGGAGGACTACTATACGGATATTCCGCGGTGGTCGTTCTGCTTAGAGACCTATTTTTTGAAAGAGCGCTTCAAGGATATGCTCGCCATACAGCAAACGGAACAGACCATCGTGCAAGACCGCAGCATATTCGAGGGAGTGTATGTGTTTGTAGCGAACAACTATCGTAGAGGCGACCTATCGGAGCGGGATTATAACACGTATATGGAGTTGTTCGAGTTGATGAAACTGAAGATGAAACGCCCCGATATGATGATCTACCTGCGCAAGTCGGTGCCGAGCCTGATCGCCCAAATACAGAAACGCGGTCGGGACTACGAGAAAGGTATGCAGATAGACTACCTGAAAGACCTGAACGAGCGGTACGAGGACTTTATCTACCGGCTATACGACGGCAAAGTGTTGGTGATAGAGTCCGACGAACTGGACTTTGAGCATCGGGCGGAGGATTTCCGATATATCGTGGACAAGATCGATGCGCAGTTGTTCGGACTATTTTGATACTTTTCCACCGGGAAGAGGACTATAACAAGAAACACTAAATCACAAAGATATGCATATAGCGATTGCAGGAAATATCGGTTGCGGCAAGACAACCTTGACAAAGATGCTGGCGAAACACTACGGTTGGAAACCCGCATTCGAGACGGTGGAGTTTAATCCCTACTTAGAGGATTTCTATGCCGATATGAAGCGTTGGTCGTTCAACCTGCAGATATTCTTCCTGAACAAACGTTTCAAGGATGTAGTGGAGATCGGTAAATCGAATGACTACATCATTCAAGACCGTACCATCTATGAAGATGCGCGTATCTTTGCACCGAACCTGCACGACCAAGGGTTTATGTCCGACCGCGACTTTGACAACTATCAGGACTTGTTCGACTTGATGATGTCGCTCGTGAAGATGCCCGACCTGATGATTTATATCCGTGCGTCGATTCCGACCCTTGTGGCGCAGATACAGAAGCGCGGGCGTGCGTATGAGGCAAGTATGCGTATTGACTACCTGCAGGGACTGAACGACAAATACGAAAAATGGATCAGTGAATACAAAGGCAAACTGCTGATTGTGGATGGCGACAATGTGAAGTTCGGCGAGAACCCCGACGATTTCCGCAAGATAACCGACCAGATAGATGCCGAGTTGTTCGGTCTGTTCCCCTTTGAGACAACCGACGAGGTAGGGAAAGAGATCTGATGTAATGCATAATGCATAATGCACAATGCGTAATTAGGGTGATTCAGAAGTTTCTGGACTATATTGCCATCGAGAAAAAATACTCGCAGCACACCGTGAAGGCGTATCACGATGATCTGCGAGATTTTTGTAAGTACCTGGGGCTACAGGATATATCGGAGTTCAATCCGCAGTTGGTGGACGAGAGCGATGTGAAAGGTTGGCTGCTGCATTTGGCGGAAGAGAAGCACAATCGTCCCCGCAGCCTACGCAGAAAACTGACCAGTGTGCATAGCCTGTATCATTTTCTGCTCTCGTTGAACCTGGTAAAGCGTGATATTACACGCCGCGTGGTGCCACCGAAAGTGGACAAGCCGCTGCCTGTCTTTTTCAAGCCCGCCGAGATGGAGCATGCCACGGAGATGGATGATGCAGCGGACGATTTCGAGTCGATACGCAACTGCCTGATTATCGAAATGCTGTATCAGACGGGTATGCGTGAGGCGGAGATAGTGGGACTGAAAGATACGGATGTCGATTTGGGGCAACAGCAGATACGCGTGTTCGGTAAAAGAAAGAAAGAGCGGGTGGTGCCTATCGGAGAAGCACTTATCAAGCAGATACGCACGTACTTGGACGCACGGGCAGAACTGTTAAACGGTTTTCCGTCGCCGGCGTTTCTGGTGCGCAAGATGCGACGGGACGGAAGCATTGCGCCGATGAGTACGGATTTGCTGTATTCGATTGTGCGGCGGCGTATGGGGGAGGTGAGCACGCTCAAGAAACATTCGCCGCACGTGCTGCGCCACACGTTTGCCACCACCATGCTCAACAATGGGGCGGACATACGCACCATACAAGCCCTCCTGGGACACTCCAGCCTCTCCACGACCCAGATCTACACCCACACCACCTTCGAGCAAGTGAAAGAGGAATACGATGCCGCCCACCCGAGAGCAAAGAAGAAATGATTTGTAAGTGTGTAAATTTGTAAATAAGTTTGATCGGATAAGTCATTTCTAACGAGATAGAGCCGCATAAAAAGATACAGATTTGTCTTTCAGGACAATCTGTATCCATACAAAAAGCGGTACTTATTTTATTTCGATACCTGTGGTCGTATACACTCGGTCTCCACGTTGTATCACTATCTGTCCATTACGGATATACTTTCTCACCACAATATTATTATATGCGGAGATGTTATCTATTGCTGTGGAATTATTGGTCGTAAATTCTCCTTTATAGGTGTTCAAAACCTTATTATTCCAATCTCTTGCAACAATTTGGTATGAATAGTATGCATCTAACTCCAATCCCGTTATGGTAAATCGGTAGCCGTCTGTAGTCAGTTCCGCAGCCGGTGTATGTCTTTCACCATTGCGTGCTGGAGCAAAAGCAATACTTGCCAGTTGTCCCTCACCATTAAAAATCAGCGTACAGAATGTGGTATCTCCTTTATTGATAGTCAAAGTATAACTGTCCGCCTCACTATTGGCAGGCCAAGTAAAGACCGCGTTATTACCGGAAGGACGTACCGACAAGTTTCCGTTAGTGGTATTTTCTGCTTCTATTGGCATAATGTTAAAACGTCCCCAATAGTCATATATTTTATATCTCTTTACAGCCCCAACCGGTACGTGCAGTTCAGCATTGCTACTAACATCTGCAAAAGTATTCGCCTCAATAGTGGGTGCGATATCAGCATAGCAGGTTATTGAATATATACGAGGACATTCGGCAAAGGCATTTTCTCCCATTTTCTCTATCCATGCTCCTAATACTAATTCCTCTACATACTCACAATTTTGAAATGCCGATGCACCTATCTCTTTGATAGTATGTGGAATTGAAATTGTTGTAAAATAAGATCTATCCCTAAACGCATTGACACCGATTTTAGTAACACTTTGGGGAATTTTTGTATTTTTACACCCCACTATTAGTGTATTTGTTTTTGTTTCAATAATAGCGTTACTATTGTCTCTACTATCATAAATTGCATTCCCTTGTTCTACAAAAATAGAATCAAGATTAGAACAACCATTAAATGCATCTGATTTTATATCTGTTATCGTCTTAGGAATTGTTATTGCAGAAGGAGTGCAATAAGGAACCTTTTCTTTTCTTTCATTGTAATAATAACCTGTTGTGATATTATAAATGGCAGTCACATCATTATAACCATAAGTTTTTAGTTCTTTTAGTGAAGGTTGTATATTTACACTTGAAGGATATGTTCCATCATTATTAGGTAAAATACCTAATACTCCTATAGGACTGTCCACAGATGTTTGACCATATATAACATTTCCACTTCGAACAACTATTGGCGCACCTGCAAAGGATACTAATGATATTGATAATACTATCAATAATAAAAAGAGTTTGTTTTTCATATTTTCGTAAAATTAGCGAAACACAAGGTGACCTCTAAGATAAAGACTTAAGGTTATCTTGTATTTACATAGTTATAAACTAATGAATGTAATCACAATCTGGTCTTCTAATTAGAGCATTAGAATATAATTTGAAAAACAAGGTGTTCAACACAACGACTGTTAGAATTAACTCTTGAGTTTTGTTCAATAACAACATAATCAGTTTTAACACTGACTCCATCAAGTTCTAAGGAATTGATGAACTCGCAAGTTTCATTCATTAGTTGCTTTGCCGTGCCATAGTAGTGGGGCTGACAGCAAACCGTAAGGAGTGAACATGGTTTACCCTTGAATAATTCTTTGCTAATTTCTTGATTAGCACTCCAGCCTTGGGCTGTTCTTGTAATTTGTAATTGTAACATAAAAAAATATAGTTTTTTCCGATGCACGAACTCCAGACACATAGGGGATTATAAAATGATACATACAGACATACAAAAAGCGTGGAGTTCGATTTGTTGCCGACTCCACGTATTGAGGCTCTCGCATTGCCCATCGTCAAAAGAATCGGCAACGCGAAACCCACGCTAATACAAGAAACTAACCCGTTGTGTTTATCCCCAATACAGGTGCGATTATACACCTGACATATCTGAACACCCTACTTGTGTCCATCTGGTACGGATACACACAGGTGTTCCCATAAAGGAACGACCAAACGAGCAGAATACTTACATTCCGCGGGCGTCAATCGTTGCAGCATTCTGTTGACGATAGAAACTTGCGAGATTTCAATACATCAGAATACAGCGCCAAATAACGCCTTATAACTATGTCTGCAAAACCCGCTCGGTAAATATCTGCTCGTTATCAACCGGTTACCAGCAATGGTAAAAGGTCATCTCACGAAAATGCAGACACACTCTGTGGGTTTCGCTGTGCAAAGATACGATAAAGTTTTAATTTATGCAAATAAAAGTTTCTACTGACATAATCTGACAATTTTAACATATTATGTCAGTAAAAGAAATATAATGACTAAATTTGCATAATTAAAAGATTATTAGTATTTTTGCGGCATATTTTAATTAGCAAATAGAAGATACAAACTATAGCTATTGACAAAAGTATGATTTTTTCAAGATTTTGTCAATAGAAAAAAAGACAGGACTATGATGGTTACACGCACACATTATCTGCAACAACTGCAGGCACTGAAAGATCAACATATGATAAAGGTGATTACCGGTATCCGACGCTGTGGCAAGTCGTCGCTGATGCAGGCATACCAGCAAATGCTTCTTGAGCAGGGAGTGAACGAAAAACAAATCATATCCGTTAATTTCGAGGAACGCCAGCATAGTGAATACGAGCGTTGGCAGGATGCTTACGATGCCATTGCCGCACATATCAACAAGACGAAACAAACTTACGTTTTTTTGGACGAGGTACAACAGGTGCCGCAGTTTGAGAAACTGATAGACGCATTGTTTGTTCTGCCCGATGTAGATTTATACGTTACCGGTTCGAATGCCTATTTGCTTTCCAGCGAGTTAGCCACTTTGTTATCCGGACGGTACATAGCCTTGCACCTGCATCCATTCTCGTTTGCGGAATACGTATCGGCATTCCCCGAAGAACGCAACACTGATCGCCTGTTCCGTCAATATCTTAACTCTTCGTGCTTTCCCGAAGCCGTTAATTTGCAACGCAGTGCGCCCGATATGGTGAATACCTATTTGCGCTCCTTATACGATACAGTTGTAACCAAAGATATTATCCGGCACTATCAGTTGCGGAAAGGGAATCAGTTGCAAAACATTATTCCGTTTATTTATGATAGTATCGGAAGTGTGGTGTCTGCCAACAATATCGCTGCGGAACTATCAACCACCCACAAACTGTCTCACAATACCGTACAAAAGATGTTGGATTATCTCAGTATGTCGTATCTGACTTATCCTGTCCGGCTGTTTAACATCAAAGGCAAACGACTATTGCGCAATAATTACAAGTATTATGTAGTAGATCTCGGTTTGCGTAATATCTTGCAAACCAATCGATATGATGCCGATTTAGGGCACAAGTTGGAGAATGTCGTCTATTTTGAACTGCTACGCAGGGGAGGTGAGGTGTATGCGGGAAAATCCGATACGGGTGAGGTTGATTTTGTAGTAAAACACCCCAATGGGCAAATGGCATACTATCAAGTGGCATTTACGGTAAGCGACGAAAAGACGCTGCAACGTGAACTATCCTCGTTGGTACGTATCCGCGATGCATATCCGAAATATCTATTGACACTTGATTACGATACAACCGTTATTCAAGGGGTGCAAAAAGTCAATGCTGTGGACTGGCTGTTGGACAGGGAAAGTCCCTATTGACAAAATCGGGCAAAATCCCGAATTTTGTCAATAGGAGAGGATGAGGGTTGAAAAAGCAAGCAGATGACCGATACAGAAAAGGTAAGGCACACCTATCCACCTTACTTTGCAATACACAATGCACAATGCGTAATGCACAATGCATAATGAATCTTTTTTACAGGGAGATATGGCGGGCTTGGACGGGGGAGGAGAGGAAGACGGAAGCGGAATCAGTGAACTTCTGTGCCGACTCGGTGGTCAGGTATTCGCACGTGCCGCCCGTAGTGAGGGCGTCGCGGATAGGCGTATGGCGCAAGAGATAATCGCGGAGAGACAGGGCAACAATGTCGCCTTGGGCAATGGACTGCGCTTGCGGATAATGGACGGATAACCAGTTGTCAATCTTCGGCTTAAGCAGTGGATAATGGGTGCAGCCGAGAATGACGGTATCAACCAGCGGGTCTTGCGCGAACAAAGCGGACAGGTACTTGTCCACGAAATAGTCCGCCCCCTCGTGGAGGTGTTCGCCCGATTCGATAAGAGGCACCCACATCTGGCAGGCTTGTTGGGAAATGTGTAAATGTGTAAATGTGTAAATGTGTAAATTGTCCCAAACTTTTTGCAGTTCGATGGGGTAACTGAGGCTGTCGATGGTGCCTTGCGTACCGAGGATACCGATGTGTCCGTTGCGGGTACGGGAGATAACCTGCTCCACCGTCGGGCGGATTACCCCCAGCACATTCGGTATCTCCGTTCCACGGCGCAAGGCGGGCAGATCGTGTTGCTGGATCGTACGGAGGGCTTTGGCACTGGCGGTGTTGCAAGCCAGAATGACCAGGGCGCAATCGTGCTGCAAGAGATAGTTGACCGCCTGCAGCGTATATTGGTAGATAACCTCAAAAGAGTGCGACCCGTACGGTGCACGGGCATTGTCGCCCAAGTAGATATAGTCGTACCCTGGGAGAAGGCGGCGGATCTGCTCCAAGATAGTGAGACCGCCATAGCCGCTGTCGAAAATGCCGATTTTCATTCGTTTGCACCGCAAAGGTACGCAAAATTATCCGTTCGGAAAAGAAAAAGCGGCAAACGGCGGCATTTTTGGCAAATAATTTGCATATACAAGATAAAATGAGTAATTTTGCAAACTAAAGGGAACGTTAATTCTTTGAGAGAATATATAATTGACCATTAATTATCCGTATAATTATTCCCTAATAAATAGAAATCTAAAAAACTACGAGAGATATGAAATTTAATGTATCCAGTTCGAAATTGTTTGCACAGTTGCAGGCAGTAAGTCGCGTAATCGCTTCGAAGAACAGTTTGGCTATATTGGAAGACGTGTTGTTTGACCTGAACGGCAGTACACTGACGCTGACGGCTTCGGACGGTGAGACCACCATCCGCACATCGCTTGACGTGGAGAATGCAGAGGGGGCAGGCAAAGTAGCCAGCGGCGCACGTCTGTTGCTCGAGACCCTCAAAGAATTTTCGGAGCAACCGCTGACTTTCTCAATTGACGAGCAGAACTTCGCGGTGAATATGGTGAGCCAGAACGGTACGTATTCGTTTGTAGGCGTAAACGGCAACGAGTACCCGGAAATGCCTGCTACAGAGGAAGATACACATTCTATTACGATGTCGTCGAAAATGTTGCTCGATGCCATCAACAAGACCATTTTCTGCACGGCAGACGACGAGTTGCGCCCCGTGATGAATGGTATATATTTCGATATTGCTACCGACAAAATCACGATGGTCGCTACCGATGCACATCGCCTTGTCCGCTACACCAACACATCCGTTTCATCGGAAGAACCTGCAAGTTTCATTCTGCCGAAGAAACCCGCTGTGTTGCTGAAGAACATTTTGAGCAAGGACGACAGCGATGTGGTTATCACTTTCGGGCAGAAGAACGCCAAGTTTGAGTTCGGACAGACTACGGTGGTTTGCCGCCAGATTGAGGGACGTTTCCCGAACTACAATGCCGTTATCCCGCAGAACAATCAGAACGTGGTAGTGGTTGACCGCCAGACACTGATCAACGCCTGCAAACGTGTGGCAGTGTTTGCCAACACCGGTACCTCACTGCTCAAACTGGCTTTGAGCGAAAACCAGATCAAGATCTCGGCACAGGATATTGACTTCTCGACCAGCGCAGAAGAGACCATCGCTTGCGAGTATGGTGGAATGCCGATGTCAATCGGTTTCAAAGCACCGTTCCTGATTGAGATCCTCAGTGCCATCTCTTCCACCGATGTGAAGTTGCAGTTGGCAGACCCCGCCCGCGCAGGACTGATTTTGCCGACCGAGAACGAGGAGAATCAAGACCTGCTGCTGCTGTTGATGCCGATGCTGCTCAATGACTGATGAGACAATTTGTAAATTTGTAAATGCGTAAATTTGTAAATTGACCATTTGTAAATGAAGTTGAAACTGAGCCGCCCGCTGGTTTTCTTTGATTTGGAAGCAACGGGGCTGAATATATCGACCGACAGGATTGTCGAGATAAGTTATTACAAGGTCTTCCCCAACGGCAATGCCGAGGGGAAGACCTTGCGCGTTAAACCGACCGTGATTCGCCATATGTCCGACCCGTTCGGCAAACCGATGATTGAGGAGACGCCTATGCATATCCCTGAGGCTTCGACCGCCATACACGGTATAACCGACGAGGACGTGGCAGATTGCCCGACCTTCCGGCAGATAGCACACCAGATAGCGGATGTGCTGAAAGACAGCGATTTGGCAGGATACAACAGCAACCATTTCGATGTGCCGCTGCTGGCGGAGGAGTTCCTGCGGGCGGGAGTGAACATAGACCTGAAACGCCGCAATATGGTGGATGCTTATACGATCTTCACCAAGAACGAACAGCGCAACCTCTCGGCCGCTTACCGGTTCTATTGCGGCAAGGATCTGCAGAATGCCCATTCCGCCAATGCGGACACGATGGCGACCTATGAGGTGCTGATGGCTGAGTTGGAGCGCTACGACCTGCCCGATACGGTAGAGGGGCTGGCGGACTATTCGGCGGGCAGTGTGCGGTTTGCGGACTTTGCGGGGCGCATTGCCTACGACAAAGACGGGTACGAGGTGTTCAATTTCGGGCAGCACAAAGGGCAGCGTCTGACGGACGTGTTCCGCCGCGAACCGGGGTACTACGGGTGGATCATCGGGGGCGATTTCCCCGCTTACACCAAGCAGGTCTGCACAAGGGTGTATCTCAACAAGGTGAAGTAGTTCGTTTATGAGTTTATATGTTTATGGGTTTATGCGTTGTTTAGAAAGTTAATCAGTGTTTACCTTTCTCAACTTAAACTTATTCAACTTTTTAACTTGTTCAACTACTCCTAAACTTCTAAACTTATCAACTTCTCAACTCCAACCAACATGTATAGAAATTTAACAAACGAAGAGCAGCAGCAACTGATTGCACAGGGGTGTGATGCGAAGAACTGGGCGGACGTATATGTCAAAGCCGGTTTCGACCCGCAGTATGTGCGTGACGCCCATTTCTCGGGCATAGTAAAAATGGGTAATTTTGTGCGAGAGTTCGAACTGCCCGGCGGGCTGAGCGTCCATTCGGGTATCAACCACGCCACCATCCACAACAGCGAGATCGGCGACAACGTACACCTATATAATATACACAACTATATAGCCAACTATCGCATCGGGGCGGACACGTGTATCGAAAATGTGAATGCTATTTTGGTGGACGGACGCACGACATTCGGCAACGGGGTGCGTGTGCCCGTGATGAACGAAGGCGGCGGGCGTGAGATACCGATTTTCAACCATCTGAGTGCCAGCCTGGCATACGTGATGACGCTCTACCGCCATCGCCCGAAGATGATCGCGGTTCTCGACAAGATGATAGACGATTACGCCGAGTCGCAGGCTAGCGAAATCGGCGAAATCGGCGAACACGTATGTATCCTCAACTGCGGCAGTATCAAGAATACACGTATCGGCGATTATGCAGAACTGACGGGTGTGTCGCGCCTGAAAAACGGCACGGTCAACTCCAACAAGTTTGCGCCTACCAAACTCGGTTCGGGCGTCAAATGTACCGATTTTATCATTGCTTCGGGTGTGGAAATAGGCGACTCAACCCTGGTGGACAAATGTTTTGTAGGGCAAGGCTGTATCTTCGATAAGCACTATTCGGCGGGGGAATCGCTGTTTTTCAGCAACTGCCAGGGTATGCACGGCGAGGCGTGTGCGATCTTTGCGGGTCCCTACACGGTAACGCACCACAAATCGACCCTGCTCATCGCGGGTATGTTCTCGTTTCTGAATGCGGGTTCGGGCAGCAACCAGTCGAACCACATGTACAAACTCGGTCCTATCCATCAGGGCGTGGCGGAACGCGGGGCGAAAACCACTTCGGACAGTTACCTGCTGTGGCCGTCGAAGATCGGGGCATTCTCGCTCGTGATGGGGCGGCACACCAACCACGCCGACACCAGCGAACTGCCATTCTCGTATCTGATTGAAAACCAATCCGAATCGTACCTTGTGCCGGGTGCCAACCTGCGTACGGTGGGCACAATACGCGATGCGCAGAAATGGCCTAAGCGCGACAACCGCAAGGATCCCGACCAATTGGATTTTATCAATTTCAACCTGCTGTCGCCCTATACGGTACAGAAGATGTGGCGCGGGCGAGAGATACTGAAAGAGTTGCAGACGCTGAGCGGAATGAATACCGAGGTCTATGGCTACAACAACTGCAAAATCCGCAATTCATCGCTCGTACACGGCGATATGCTCTATACGATAGGCATTACCAAATTCCTCGGCAACTCGCTTATTTCCAGAATTGAGCAGGCAGACATCCGCTCGTTGGACGACCTGCACAAGGCTTTGAGACCCGATACCGAGGTCGGCTTGGGCGACTGGGTGGATCTGGCGGGACTGATTGCCCCGCGCAGCGAGGTTACGCGCCTGATGGACGACATCGAAAAGGGCGGAATGAGTTACATCCAGATACAAGACCGCTTCCGACAAATGCACGAAAACTACTACATCTACGAATGGACATGGGCGGTCGACAAACTGCAGCAGATATGGGGTTGCAGCGTGGACAAGGTATCGCTCGATCTGGTCTTGCAAAGCATCAACCGCTGGCAGGATGCGGTGATAAAACTGGACAAGATGGTGTACGAAGATGCAAAGAAAGAGTTTAACCTCAACAGCCAGACAGGCTTTGGCGTGGACGGCGACCGTTCGCAGCAAGTGGCTGACTTTGAGTCGGTTCGGGGCAGTTTCGAGAGCAACTCGTTTGTGCAGGAAGT
This sequence comes from uncultured Bacteroidales bacterium, assembly GCA_934716995.1. Lineage (GTDB taxonomy): Bacteria > Bacteroidota > Bacteroidia > Bacteroidales > Paludibacteraceae > Colicola. The sequence goes on from CAKUYO010000003.1 coordinate 124,428, forward strand.
GCTGAAACACATTGATCGCAAGACGGCTCTCGGCGACAAGATACGGAAAAAAATACAATCCATTCAATAAAGGCTCCTATGCCGCAAGCGGCAAGAAAAATAGAAAAGATTAAAGACAAGGTTAAAGACAACTTTCGCTTAATTTCTTTAATTTTTCGTGAGCGAAGCGAGCAGGAAACTAATATCCTACGCACACGCGAATGCGGTGCGAGAGAAATTAAAGAAATTAAGGAAAATTATTAACGAAGACTTATATCCGGCAATGCCTTTTTAATGGTTAATTAATGGGCATTAATGGAGTCTTAATAAAGGCTTAACGAAGCCACGCGGTGTGGCATAAAGTTTGTATGGAGCAGGTATGATGCCGGGTAAAGTAACCATATTAGGAAGCGGAAGCGCACGACCGACGATGCAGAATTCGCCGTCGGGGCAGGTGGTCGAACTATGCGACAAGTCGTTTCTCGTGGACTGCGGCGAAGGCGTGCAGATCACTATGCAGCGTCTCGGCGTGCATACTTCGCGGCTCTACAACATCTTTATTTCCCACCTCCACGGCGACCATTGTTTCGGCTTGATAGGGCTGCTTTCCTCGCTCGGAATGCAGCACCGTACCCAGCCGATGCACATCTATTCGCACCCCGATCTGGAGCGGCTGTTGCGCCCGTGGCTGGACTATTATTGCGCCGATATGCCCTACGAGGTCGTTTTCCACCCCATCAACCCGCGCAAGCACGAGGTCATTTTCGAGGACAGGACGGTAATGGTGGAGTCGGTGCCGCTCAAACATACGGTGCCGTGTTGCGGTTTCCTGTTCTCGGAGCGGCACCGCCGGATGGAGAACGGCGAGAAACGGTACGACATCCGCAAACGCTATGCCTACTGCTCCGACACTATGTACACGGAGAAGATCGTGCCGATTATCAACGGTGTGGATATGCTCTACCACGAGGCTACTTTTCTGGAGGAGTTCGCCGCACGGTGCAAACAAGTCATGCACTCCACGGCACGGCAGGCAGCCGGGATAGCCGAAAAAGCGCACGTGGGCAAACTGCTCATCGGACATTTCTCCGCGCGGGTGGACGACCATAATCTGTTCCTCAGAGAGGCACAGGAGGTATTCCCCAATACCGCCCTGGCGGAGGAGCGCAAGACCTTCGAGTTTTAAGTCCCGTTCCCCTGGTCTTTCCCTGTTCTTACCCTGACCATAGCATAATCAAAAATGGCAAAACAGACTATCGAATATATATGCAGCAACTGTGGCGCGAAAGCCCCGCAGATGTTGGGGCGATGCCCCGTGTGCGGCGAATGGGGCACGTATGAAGAAAACACCGTTGTCGCCGCTCCCGCGGGCAAACGTCCGCTGTCGTCTATCGGCGGTGGTGCGAAACCGCAACGTATCCAAGATATTACCGCCACCGAGGAGATGCGCATCGATATGCACAATGGCGAACTCAACCGCGTACTGGGTGGCGGGTTGGTACCCGGCAGTCTGGTGCTGTTGGGCGGCGAACCGGGTATCGGCAAATCGACTCTCGCCCTGCAGGTGCTGATGCAACTCGGCGAGCGGCGTACCCTCTATGCCAGCGGCGAGGAGAGTGTGCGCCAACTCAAACTGCGTGCCGAGCGTCTGGCGGGCAACCCCGACAACCTGTTTATCGTCAGTGAGACTTCGCTGGAGCGTATCCTGGACGATGTTACGGATATACAGCCCGAGGTGGTCGTGGTGGACTCGATACAGACCATCGGTTGCAACTCGGTGGAAGCCACCATCGGCAGTCTCAGCCAGGTGCGCGAGTGCGCGGCGCGTATCCTGCAGTACGCCAAAGAGAAGAACGTGCCGTTTTTCATCATCGGGCATATCAACAAAGAGGGCTCTCTGGCGGGTCCGAAAGTGCTGGAACATATCGTCGATACCGTGCTTCAGTTCGAGGGCGACCAGCACTATATGTACCGTATCCTGCGGGCGCAGAAGAACCGCTTCGGTTCCACGTCCGAACTTGGCATCTACGAGATGCAGCAGGACGGTCTGCGCGAGGTTGCCAACCCCAGCGAACTGCTGCTCTCCACTGCCCGCGAGGGACTGTCGGGCATATCCATCGCCGCGGCTGTCGAGGGCGTGCGTCCGTTCCTGATAGAAGTGCAATCCCTCGTCTCTTCGGCTGCGTATGGTACGCCGCAACGGTCGTCCACGGGTTTCGACACCCGCCGGCTGAACATGCTGCTTGCCGTGTTGGAGAAGCGCGTCGGTTTCAAACTGCTGCAGAAAGATGTCTTTCTCAACATCGCGGGCGGTCTGCGTGTGAACGACCCTGCCATCGACTTGGCAGTATTGGCAGCCGTCTTGTCATCGAATATGGACATCGCGCTCGACCCCGACACGTGCCTCACGGGCGAGGTCGGTCTGGCGGGCGAGATACGTCCGGTTAACCGTATCGAACAGAGAATCAGCGAGGCACAAAAACTAGGTTTCAAGCGTATCATCATTCCTGCCGACCAGAAAGTACTGACGCAGAAATACAAGATCGAGGTAGTGCCTGTCAAAAAGGTTACGGACGCTTTCCGTTTGTTGATCAAGCAGTAGATTGGCACGCAATTTGTGCATTTCTACATAGAACTATCTACCATAGATAATCTATAATTTACAGGAAAAACATTAACTCTTAACAGAAAGGATTCACTATGAAACTGAACACGCAAGCCGTTAATTTTGAGATGGCAACCCGTTTGGAGCAACACATCGCCAAGAAAACCCGTCGCTACGAGAAACTGCTGACTCCTTCCGCTGAAATGGACATCCGTATGACTTTGGTCAAACCCGAGACCAACCTGAACAAAGAGGCGACCGTCCGCATTACGGGTATGGGAGCGGAACTCTTCGCACAAAAGACCTGCGACACCTTCGAGCAAGCCATTGACGAATGTCTCGTAGCATTGGATCGCCAATTGGAAAAACAAAAAGACAAATAAACAACACCATTCAATAAAAAAGGAGACTGCCACACCGGCAGTCTCTTTTTTGTTTGTACAATCAGCCTATTTCCTGAACCTGCGGAACAGGCGGTTGAGCAGGCTTACCAGCAGTGTCCCCTTCCCCACTTTCGGCAGCACGAGACTCATTATATTGGCAAAACGCTCCACGCCTGCCATACGCTTCTGCCATGTCCTGCGGATAGTTTGCGTATCGTTCGCTAATCCTTGCAGTTGTTTGTCCGCCTGTTGCTCCAAACGTGCCTGCTCGGCTTCCAACTGCTCCAAAGTGCGCAACCGGCTCAGATCAGTCATGGCTCACCTCCTCTCTGTCCTGTGCAGCGTTGTCGGCGAACAGGATGGCACTCAATGCCCCCACCAGCGGGTTGACAAACCATTGCTTGCGGAACACGACTGCCACCACTAATAAAAGCAAAAATACTCCGCCGATGCTCAGGAACGAAGCCCACACGGGAATCCATTGTGCCAGCACAAAAACCAATGCCAGCGCACCGAATGACAGCACCGCAAACACCAGCAGCACAACCACTAACGCCAGCAGTATCAAACCGAGTATCTTGCTCAGTTTCGCCAGCAGCGACAGACGCAGCAAGTCGTACCGCGTATTCAGATACGACTTGCAATCGTCAAGCAGTTTCTGATATTGCGTCTCGTCCATACCGTTCAGGCTTTGACTTCGTGAATAGCCTCATCCACAGCGGCTTCCAACTCCTCGCTTGTGAAATAGTCCTTCACTTTTGCCATCACTTTATTGACAAACGCCTCCAACTCCTCTTTGTTAAGGCTCAGTCCTTTCTCGCGTGCCAAATCGGCAATCTGTTTGCGTGTCTCCTCACCGCTCTTCGGTGCAAACAACAATGCACCGGCGGCACCTAACAATACGCCGCCTGCAAATGCAGCCAATACTTTTCCTAAATTTGCCATAGTTCATTTCGTTTTTAAGGTATATATTCTTTTTCGTCCCCTCTCTGCAGGGAACCGTTTTGCTCATAATCCGCAAAACCCGTGCCAAACAATATGCAAAGAATATGCAGAGTATGCAACAAGCGAACTTCGTGCTACCATTTACGTAGAAAAGACGTAGAAAGGACGTAGAAAGAATTGCACTTTACTGATAGGATAATCCGCCTTTTTATGCAGAATATGCACTTTTTATGCATTGTGCATTATGCATTACGCATTTTCTTTTGTGTATATCAGAAAAAAGTCGTACCTTTGCACCCGCTTTTGAATTTTTGTCAAAGGCGGTAGATGTAACATCGTCCGGATAGAAGCACTGTCCATAGTGGCGGACATCGGGCGAGGTTATGATTGTTTCATTAAATTATCTTTTTTAGTCATGTATTTGACATCCGAGAAAAAAGCAGAACTCTTTGCCAAGTATGGCAATGATGCCAAGAACACCGGTTCTGCAGAGAGCCAGATCGCTCTGTTCACTTTCCGTATCAACCACCTTACCGAGCACCTGAAGCAAAACCGCAAGGACTTCGGTACAGAGCGTGCGCTGACCAACCTCGTCGGCAAGCGTCGCCGTATGCTGGATTACCTCAAGGAGCGTGACATCGAGCGTTACCGTGCTATCATCAAAGAGTTGGGTATCCGTAAGTAATTCAATACCTCGTGCAGCCTGTCTGCACCTCTTTGCAGCAAAAGAAGAGCCGTCCGGTTCTTCTTTTTTTTGTATATATACCCACAATTAGGGATTAAGTTTACCGAAAAGGCGGGATTGCAGCAACCGGCAAAAGGCTGTACCTTTGCATTGTTTTTTGAAAGATGGTTTATTGAATTGTACAAAGTCTTGCAGGGGCGGTTCTGTCTGCCGAAAGCGCAGACCCGGCGGCAGACCGCCACGGCAAGGCAATGCACCGCGAACCATCGGCAAACAGGCAATTCAGGTATTAGTATGAAAAGATATATTTATTCATTCTTGCTGCTTTCGGCGAGCGTTCTTCTGCTGCACGCCGAGGACTCCATTGTGGTGTCGCAAACCGATCTGAAAGCACTGCTGGAGCGCGTGGAGCGTTTGGAGCAGACGCAAAATCAACAGGAGGTATCCCAAAAAACAACTACAGGTCAGGTTACGCCCGCACAGGAACGCACCCGCCGTCTCACTATCGGCGGGTACGGCGAGGCGACGATGAAACGCTGCTTCTACTCCAACAACTATCTGCGCTACACCTCGCCCGAGAAGTACAAGAACGACCAATACGGCGAGTTCGACCTGCCGCACGTGGTGGTGTATATGGGCTACGACTTCGGCAAGGGCTGGTCGATGGGTACGGAGATTGAGTTCGAGCACGGCGGCACCGAGGCGGCTGTGGAGATTGAGGACGAAGAGGGCGGCGAGTACGAGACCGAGGTGGAACGCGGCGGCGAAGTAGCCTTGGAGCAGTTCTGGCTGCAGAAGTCGTTCAACCGCTATGCCAACCTGCGTGCGGGGATGCTCATCGTGCCGCTCGGCGGCACCAATGCCCACCATGAGCCCGACCAGTTCTTCGGCGTCTATCGTCCCGAGGGCGACAACACGATTATCCCCTGTACGTGGCACGACATAGGTATCCAGTTCCACGGACGCTACAAGTGGCTTGGCTATACGGCGCAGTTCCTCCCCGGACTGGAGAGCGCACAGTTCGGCAACAAGTACTGGATTCACTACGGTTCGGCTTCGGCGTACGAGTTCAAACTCGCCAATTGCTATGCGGGTCTGGCACGCTTGGATTTCTATCCGCTCAACAAGCAGGGTTCGGACGCGCTGCGTCTGTCTGTGAGCGGCTATGCGGGCACCTCGTTCCGCAACAACCTGCAGCCGACCAACAACACCAAGTATGAGGGTGTGAAAGGACTGGTAACCCTCGGTGCTTTCGACTGGCGGTACAAGGGGCACGGTGTTATCTTCCGCGGCTCGGCTATCTACGGACACCTGAGCGATGCCGACAAGATTACCGCCTACAACAAGTCGATGCCGAAGACCTCTGTCTCGAAACGCCAGAACGTAGCGAGCGACGCTTATAGTGCTGGTGCAGAGATCGGGTATGATTTCTTCTCGCTCAGCAAGACCTTGCGCGACAAGCAACAGCAGTTCTACCTCTTTGCCCGCTACGACATCTACGACGCACAGGCAAAGATTGACGCCAGCCGCAACTACTGGGCGGGACGCCAGAAGATCTCCTGCGGCTTCAACTATTTCCCCATTCCGCACATTGTGGTCAAAGGCGAGTTCGGCTACGGCATTCTCAACCAGAACCCCCATTCGGAGACAACCTACAACAACGAGCCCTACATCGCCTTGAGCATCAACTATAGCGGTTTTTTCGAGTTGTAAAGTTGTAAAAAGCCCTTTCCGACCTCCCTTCATAGGGGGATGGAATTGTGTTTTTGTGAATTTGTAGATTGTAATCGTAGAAAATAAGCAGATACAACTGCTAATTTTACAATAAAAAAGCAGAGATGTTCTTACATCTCTGCTTCTGCGGAAAGAGAGGGATTCGAACCCCCGGACCCTCGCAGGTCAACGGTTTTCAAGACCGCCGCGATCGACCACTCCGCCATCTTTCCGGTTCTTTTCCTTCGAAAAAGCGTGCAAAGGTACATCTTTTTTATGAAATATGCAAATACCGGTGCATTTTATCCTTAAACGCAGGTCTTCCAAAATTACTTTAGTGCCGTATATTGGACGGGTCGCCCTACCACAATCCTACCACTCCTTTCTTTTGTATAGTGTTTACCCTGTGGGCACAAAAGTATTATCCTATGCCTCGTCGCAAGCCTATTTCTCCTCGCTCTACAAAATAAATAAACCTCTATGGCAAGAAAATATGGAAGAATATTGACAAAAATATGTAGGAAATAAGTTTTTTTTTTTGGGGGGGGTGGGAATTGCCGTTTGATAAGTTATAGGTGGTGTCGGATTGCATTTTTGTGGTTTTGTACACGCTTGGATATTTTTTTGGCACGCATATTGTATGGTTTTGTCAGTTTTTATTTCAATGATGATTACAACAACACTTTTGGCTTGTCTGCTTTTTTGTTCGGCGTTGTGCTTTGCGCAATACACCGACGAACAATTGTATAACGCGTTTCTACAGCAGGATATGTCGGTATGGAGAGACTTTGTAACGACTTCGAAATGGGACGAATTGTCCGTAGAAGATCGCAAGAGACTGATTAACTACGAATACGGTTTTCTGGCGGCGGCAATAGATCAGAAAGACCCGCACGCCGATGAATATCTGTCGGCTTTCCGTAAACATGTAGAGGACGAATACAAAGAGGGGCATATATCGGAGGCACACTATTGTATGTATATGTCGTCGGTGAATGCATACGATTTTATGCTCAACAAGTCGCGTCTGTTTTCCGCCGGACTGCAGTCGTTCAAGTTGGTAAAGCGTGCCGCCGAGTTGGCTCCCGACGACCCGTTCGTGCTGACGCTGAAAGCGAATGTGGATTTCTATGCCCCGTCGGCATTCGGAGGCGACAAGGAGGAAGCACTGAATATGTTTACGCGTGCGCGCAACCTGTTCCTGAAGAATATGGACTGTACACATCTGTGGAACTATGCGTCGCTGCGTATGTGTATTGCCCAATGCTATGAGAAGACGGGTGATACGCAGCGGGCGATTGACGAATGCCGGTCGATATTGAGTGAAATACCCGATTTCCGGTATATCAGGGACGAATATCTGCCTTATTTATTAGAAAAATAGCATTATTTTGCAGAATTATTTGCACGTATCGAAAATTTGCAGTAATTTTGCAAACGCTTTCGAGAGAAAGGTATTGCCTAATTGTGTAATGGTAGCACTACAGATTCTGGTTCTGTCTGTCTGGGTTCGAATCCTGGTTAGGCAACAACAAAAAGCCAAGCATACAATAAACGCTTGGCTATTTTTGTATTTTTGCGGATAATACCTATTGCCGCATTAGTCATAACCATCCAAAATATATTCGCTTTATGAAACGATTTTTTACTTTGTTGGGAGTTGTATGTATGATGCTGTCTGCGTGGGCTGCTCCGAGACGTTCTGCACTTTCGGTGGCTGCATTGCAGGACGGAAAACTGCCCAAAGATACGGTGGTTTATACTATTCCCAAGACTAACCTGCAAAAGGGCTATGGTGCCGTGGTGATAGACGGAGAGATAGAAGGAGAAGTGATTGCCAGCGCGCTTATCTATACGACCAATATCGTGGGGACTTACACCTCGGAAGACTTTGAGATGGTGTACAGTACGTTTGTGCGTTTTCCGAACAAGCCTAACGAGGGTGATTCTACCTTTGTGGACGCCATAGATTGCTCGGCGGTGGTGTCGATAGACAAAGGGGCTTACCATTTCGACATCTCAATGTTAGGAATGGACTCCATACTCTACCGGTTGCACATGTATCACCCTGTTTCCTCGTCGGCGGTTACGGATACGGTGGATATAGCCATCAACAATCTGTCGATTGACCTGTCGGCAGTAGGTTTTATGAACACCTTTTTTCTGGACGGCAGCAATGATGATTAT